>NZ_JBRREO010000001.1:0-910766 GCF_056760355.1 Stenotrophomonas sp. STEN013
CTTGCCACCAACTTCAATCAACGCGGCGGTCATGGGAACGGCGGCAACGGGACCGCCGGCGTCAGTACATCGCGGCGCCGGCCGCCCCGCCGCGGCGCCGCGCCGCGGCGCCGCGGCGCGCATACCGCAGGCGCGACGGATCAGCCGTTGTCCTGCAGGGCCAGCTGCATGTCGCGCTGGCGCAGCTTGTCGGCACGTGCGGAAATCCACCAGCCGATCACCGCCACCGCCGATACCGCCAGCACCAGCAACGTCGCCAGCGCGTTGATCTTCGGGCTCACGCCCATGCGCACCGAGGCGAAGATCTTCATCGGCAGCGTGGTCGAACTGGGGCCGGCGACGAAACTGGCGATCACCACGTCATCCAGCGACAGGGTGAACGCGAGCAGCCAGCCCGACATCAGCGCCGGAGCGATGATCGGCAAGGTGATCAGGAAGAACACCTTCAGCCGGTTGGCGCCCAGGTCCATCGCCGCCTCTTCCAGCGAACGGTCCAGCTCCTGCAGACGCGAGGAGACCACCACCGTGACGAAGGAAATGGTGAAGGTCACATGCGCGATCCAGATCGCCACCACGCCCTTGGAGGGCAGCCCGAACAGCCCCCCCATCGACACCAGCATCAGCAGGATCGACAGGCCGATGATCACTTCCGGCATCACCAGCGGCGCGGTCATCAGCGCCCCGAACAGCGTCTTGCTGGGAAAACGCTTGAAACGCGTCATCGCCATCGCCGCCATCGTGCCGATCACCATCGAGGCGGTAGCCGTCCAGAATGCGATCTTCAGACTCACCCATGCCGCCTGCAGCAGCTGGCGGTCGCGGAACAGTTCGCCGTACCACTTGGTGGAAAAACCCGCCCACACCGTCGCCAGCTTGGATGAATTGAACGAATACAACATCAACAGCAGGATCGGCAGGTACAGGAACGCGAAGCCGAGCAGCAGTACGCTCCAGCCCAGCCAGGAATTACGCCGGGTCATGCTCATACCAGTCGCCCCTCCAGCTCGCGCTGTTGCGCACGGTTGAAGATCAGGATCGGAATCAGCAGCAGGATCAGCATCACGATCGCCACCGCCGACGCCAGCGGCCAATTGCGGTTGTTGAAGAACTCGCCCCACAGCACACGGCCGATCATCAGCGTATCCGGGCCGCCAAGCATCTCCGGGATCACGAACTCGCCCACCGCCGGGATCATCACCAGCATGCAGCCGGCGATGATGCCGTTGCGCGACAGCGGCAGGGTGATCTTCAAGAACGCCTTCCACGGCCGCGCGCCGAGGTCGTAGGCCGCCTCCAGCAGGCGATGGTCAAGCTTGACCAGGTTGGCGTACAACGGCAGCACCATGAACGGCAGGTAGCAGTAGACGATGCCGATGTAGGCTGCCACCGGGGTGTAGAGGATGCGCAACGGTTCATCGATCAGCCCCATTCCCATCAGGGTCCGGTTGATCAGGCCATTGCTGTCGAGGATGCCGATCCACGCATATACACGGATCAGGAACGAGGTCCACGACGGCAGCACCACCAGCATCATCGCGATGTTGCGTGCCGACGGCGACATGCGCGCGATCACATACGCCATCGGGTAACCGATCAGCAGCGTCAGCAGAGTGGAGATCAGCGCGATCTTGATCGAGCTCAGGTAGGCCACGACGTACTGGCTGTCGGTGAACAGCTGCGTGTAGTTGCCCAGATTGAGATTGATGGTGAAAGCACTGTCCACGTACTCCACGATCGAGGTGTACGGCGGCATCGCCACCGCCATCTTGGCGAAGGAGATCTTCAGCACGATCAGGAACGGGATCGCGAAGAACAGCAGCAGCCACAGGTACGGCACTCCGATCACCGCAGCCCGGATGTCGGGCAGCCAGCGCCGCCAGCCGTTTCGCTGGGAACGGATCGCGCTCATGAGGTCAGCACCACGCCGTCGTTGTCGTCCCAGGACACCCAGACCTCGTCGCTCCAGGTGATGCCGTCGCTGTCCCAACGCTTCATGTTGGCGAAGTTGGACAGGATCTTGGCGCCACTGGGCAACCGCACGTGGTAGACCGAGTGACTGCCGAAATAGGCGATGTCCTCGACCACGCCGTGCGCCTTGTTGGTCTGCCCTTCCGGCTCGTCCTTGCCGATGTGCACCTTCTCCGGACGCAGCGCGAACGCCACCGGCTGGCCTTCATAGCCGGTGATGCCGTGGCCGACGTAGATGGGCGCCGGGAAATCGGCGGTACGCACGGTGACGTATTCGGGCAGGTCTTCATCGATCACGCCCTCGATCAGGTTGACCGAACCGATGAAACCGGCCACGAAGCGGTTGGCCGGCTGCTCGTAGATGTCATCGGGCTTGCCGATCTGCTGGATCCAGCCCTGGTCCATCACCGCGATGCGGGTGGCCATGGTCATGGCCTCTTCCTGGTCATGGGTGACCATCACGCAGGTCACGCCCAGCTGCTCGATGATGTTGACCAGCTCCAGCTGCATCTTCGAGCGCAGCTTCTTGTCCAGCGCGCCCATCGGCTCGTCCAGCAGCAGCAGTTTCGGCCCTTTGGCCAGCGAACGCGCCAACGCCACGCGCTGCTGCTGGCCACCGGAGAGCTGGTGCGGCTTGCGTTTGGCGAGCTTGCCCAGTTGCACCAGCTCCAGCATCTCACCCACACGGCGCGCGACCGCGTCCTTGGCCAGTCCGTCCTGTTTCAGGCCGAAGGCGATGTTCTGCTCCACGGTCATGTGCGGAAACAGCGCATAGGACTGGAACATCATGTTGATCGGCCGCTCGTAGGGCGGCAGCGCGGTGATCGGCTGGCCGTCGAGCAGGATCTTGCCCTTGGTCGGGGTCTCGAACCCGGCCAGACAGCGCAGCAACGTGGATTTGCCACTGCCCGACCCGCCCAGCAGCGCGAAGATCTCCCCTTTGCGCACGTCAAGATTGACGTCTTCAACGGCGACAAAGCCGTCGAACTCCTTGCGCAGATCACGGATGGACAGGTAGCCGGGCTCGTTGTTCAGGACAACGGTCGCCGGCGTGGCTTCAACGGGCATGCTCAGGCTCCAGGCACGGGCAGATGGACAAACGGACGTAGTTTAGCCCCCGCGTTTTGCAGGGGACACCGCTATATCTGGCGGATGGCCCTCCAGCCAGAGCCGTTCACGGTCAGGGGACAGGACTGCGCCGGGCCGGTTACCGGCCCCGGAGCTGGGGGAATCCGCTTGCCGGCAGGCCGGGCAGAAAGCAAAACAGCCTCCATGCGGTGCACGGAGGCTGCCTGGGGCAGTACGGGAGCCGTCACAGTCCCCCTGCCGGTCAGCGGGTTCAACGACCGGTCAGGCCGGGACAGACCCCGCGCTGGCGATCAGCGCCCGGTTTTGATCTGGGTCCACAGACGGGTGTACAGCTTGTCCGTCTCCGGGGTGTTGATCCCATAGGTGAACATCTTGGCCGCCACATCGGCCGGCGGATAGACGGTGGCATCGTTGCGGATCGCCTCGTCCACCATCGGCGTGGCCGCCGTGACCGGGTTGGCGTACTGGGTCACGTTGGTGTTGTTGGCGGCCACCTGCGGTTCCAGCAGGTAGTTGATGAACGCATAGGCGTTTTCTGGATGCTTGGCATCCTTGGGGATCGCCAGCATGTCGAACCACTGCGGCGCACCTTCCTTCGGAATCGAGTACGCAACTTCCACGCCATTGCCGGCTTCCTCGGCACGGTCGCGGGCCTGGATGATGTCACCGGACCAGCCCACCACAAGGCAGGTGCTGCCATTGGCCAGCGAACCCACGTACTGGCTGGAGTGGAAATTCTGCACATACGGGCGGATCGACTTGAGCAGCTCGGCCGCCTTCTCGATCGCCACCGGATCGGCACTGTGCGGATCTTCGCCCAGATAGTGCAGCGCGATCGGAATCATGTCGGCCGGGGTGTCCAGGATGGTCACGCCGCAATCTTTCATCTTGGCGATGTTTTCCGGCTTGAATACCAGGTCCCAGCTGTTGGCGATCTCGGTGCTGCCACCAAAACGTTCCTTGAGCTTGGCCACGTTGTAGCCGATGCCGGTGGTGCCGATCATGTACGGCACACCGTACTTGTTGTCCGGGTCCTGGCCGGCGATGCGCGCCATCACCGCCGGGTCGAGATTGGCCAGGTTCGGGATCTTGCTCTTGTCCAGCGGCAGGAACACGCCGGCCTGGATCTGGCGGCCGAAGAAGTTCAGCGTCGGCACCACGATGTCATAGCCGCTGTCACCGGTCAGCAGCTTGGTCTCGACCATCTCATCGCTGTCGAACACGTCATAGGTGACCTTGATGCCGGTCGCCTTCTCGAAATTCGGGATGGTGTCCTCGGCGATGTAGTCCGAGTAGTTGTAAACGTTGAGGACCTTGGCCTCGCCGCCTTCGGGCGCCTTGGCGCCTTCGTCCTTGCCACCGCAGGCGGCAAGCAGGGAAAGGGCGACACCCGCGGTCAAAATGCGCAGCTTCATGGATTCTCCAGTGGTGATCCGGGAGCAATGGGGGAACCGGTTGGACCGGTGGTGGCTTATTGTCCCACCTGAGGGCCGCTTAGCGAACCCTCGCCACGCAGCACTTGCGCCCATCCATCGCTGTGAATTTCCGCGAAATCATACATTTAGCAGCAGGAATTCACGTTCCCAGGAGCTGATCACGCGGAAGAAGGTCTCGTACTCCTTGCGTTTGACCGAGATGTAGGCGCGACAGAAACGGCGTCCCAGCAACTCCTGCAGCGCATCGCAGCCTTCCAGTCCGTCCAGCGATTCGCCCAGCGAGCGCGGCAGCTCGTACCCCAGCCCCTTGGCGTTGCCGGTGACCGGCGCGGTCGGTTTGAGCTTCTCGCGGATCCCGAGCAGGCCGCAGGCCAGGGTGCCGGCCATCGCCAGATACGGATTGGCGTCAGAGCCGGCAAAGCGGCTTTCCACCCGCGCATTTTCCTGGGTGTCCATCGGCACGCGCAGGCCGCAGGTACGGTTGTCGAAGCCCCACTCCACGTTGCTGGGCGAAACCTCGCCGAACACCAGACGCCGGTAGGAGTTCACGTTCGGCGCGAAAAACCCCATCGCCATCGGCACATATTTCTGCAGGCCGGCCAGATAGCTCTCGAACAGCGCGCTGTACTCGCCCTCCTTCTTGCCGGCGAACACGTTGCGGCCGTCACTGATGCGCACCAGGCTCTGGTGGATATGCATCGCGCTGCCCGGCTCGGTTTCCATCGGTTTGGCCAGGAAGGTCGCATACACCCCGTGGCGCAAGGCCGACTCGCGCATGGTGCGCTTGAACAGGAACACCTGGTCGGCCAGTGACATCGCATCGGCGTGGGTGAAATTCACCTCCAGCTGCGCGGCGCCGGATTCATGGATCAGCGTGTCCACGTCCAGTTTCATCGCGTCGCAGTAGTCGTACATCAGATCGAGGATCGGGTCGAACTCGTTGACCGCGTCGATCGAGTAGGACTGCCGTGCGGTTTCCGGACGTCCGGAACGGCCGGCCGGCGGCAGCAGCGGGAAATCCGGATCGGTGTTCTTCTGCACCAGGAAGAACTCTACCTCCGGCGCGACCACCGGTTTCAGGCCCAGCTCCTCGTAGGCGGCCAGCACCCGCCGCAACACGTTGCGTGGTGCCAGCTCGTGCGGTTCGCCGGTCTTGGTGTAGCAGTCATGGATGATCTGTGCGGTCGGGTCGGTGGCCCAGGGCACCATGCGCACCGTGTCCGGATCCGGGCGCAGGATCATGTCCGCATCGGCCGGCGAGGTCAGTTCGTAATAGTCATCGGGAAAATCACCGGTGACGGTGGTGGCGAAGATGCCTTCGGGCAGACGCGTGCCGTAGTCGTGGGAGAACTTGTCCGCCGGGATGATCTTGCCGCGCGCGTTGCCGGTGATGTCCGGCACCAGGCATTCGACCTCGGTGATGTGCCGTTCCTTGAGCCAGCGCAGCAGGGAACTTTCTTCCTGCACGCTGGCAGCGGTCTTGCGGGTTCGGGGGCGCGAGGTCATGACGGATCAACTTTTCTGTTTCTGCGACTGGTAGCGGCGACAGGCCTCGCCGAAGGCTTTGAAAATACCGCAATAGAACGGGTTCTCGCTGAAACGCCATTCCGGATGGAACTGCACGCCCAGCAGGAACGATGAGCCGGGGCCACGGAAGGCCTCGATCAGCCCATCGGGCGCACGCGCCTCGACCTGCAGGCCCTCGCCCAGCCGGGACACGCCCTGGCCGTGCACGGAGTTGACCTCCACTTCGCCCGTACCGGCAATAGCGGCCAACAGGCCCGCCGAGGTCAACGTCAGCCGGTGGGCCGGCCCATATTGCACATCCAGCGGTGAATCCGGATCTTCACGGTGATCGGCCAGGCCCGGCACGTTGTGCACCTGCGGATGCAGGCTGCCGCCACAGGCCACGTTGACCTCCTGGAAGCCGCGGCAGATCGCCAGGATCGGCAGGCCCATCGCCATGGCCTGCGGGATCAGGCCCAGCACATTGGTATCGCGTGCCGGGTCGTGCGGATTGCCGGGCCAGCTCGAACCGCCGGCGTAATGGTGCGGCTCGATATTGCTGGTTGCCCCGGTCAGCAGCAGGCCATCAAGCCGTGCCAGCCAGGCATCGGCCAGCAGCGGTGGCTGCAACAGGGGAAGCACGACCGGCATCGCCTGCGCAGCCTCGGCCACGGCGCGCACGTACTTCTCACCGACCACGAGAAAGGGATGCGAGCCGATCGGCTTGCGGTCGGTGGGCAAGCCGACCAGCGGCAGGCTGGCCATGCGTCATGCTCTGGAAAGATGCGGAGCACGCTACCGCCGCCCTTGCGATTAGGCAACCACACACCAGGCCCCGTTCAACCCCTGCCCGGCGCACCGGTCACCTGCAGGCATGGCAGGTGCGCGCCCTGCACACCGCGCGCTTTACACTCCCCGCCCCCGACCCGACCGATCAATCCGCCTGATGTCCGTGGACACCCCCCAGTCCGGCTATCCCCCCAGCTGGTATGCCGCCAGCCAGGCGGAAGTGCCTGCCCGCCCGCCCTTGCGCGGTCCGACCCAGACCGACGTGGCCGTCTTGGGCGCCGGTTATACCGGGTTGACCGCCGCACTGGCCCTGGCCGAAAAGGGCTACCGCGTCAGCGTGCTCGAAGCCGAGCGGGTCGGCTGGGGTGCCTCCGGACGCAACGGTGGCCAGGCCATCGTCGGCTACGGCTGCGCGCCGGACACCCTGGAAGCACTGGTCGGCGAGGCCGACGCGCGGCGGCTGTTCGATTTCTCGCGCGACGGCATGGCGATGCTGAAACACCGCATCGCCCGCCACAACATCGATTGCGACTGGCGCGACGGCCATGCCAGCGTACCGATCCAGCCGCGCCAGGAACGCGCCCTGCGGCTGGACATCGAGCGTATGGCCGCCCGCTACGACTACCCGCTGGAATGGTGGGATCGCGCGCGCCTGCGCCAGGAACTGGCCAGCGAGCGTTACCTCGGTGCGCTGTATGACCCGGCCAGCGGCCACCTGCATCCCTTGGCGTACGCGCAGGGACTGGCGCGTGCGGCCGAAGCCGCCGGAGTCACGCTCCACGAGCATTCGCCGGTGGTGCGGCTGCAGCGTGGCCCACGGGCGGTGCTGCATACCGCGCAGGGCCAGCTCAGCGCCGATTTTGTGGTGCTGGCCGGCAACGCCTGGCTGCAGGGCATCGCGCCGGAACTGGAAACGAGGATGATGCCGGTCGGCACCTATATCGGCGCCACCCAACCGCTGGGCGCCGAGCGCGCCAGGGCATTGATCCGCAACGACATGGCCGTGGCCGACGTGAACTGGGCGCTGGACTACTTCCGCCTGAGCCGCGACCACCGCCTGCTGTTCGGCGGCCAGGCCAACTATTCGGCGCTGCCGCCGCCGGGCCTGCGCGCCAGCATGACCCGGCGCATGCGCCGGGTGTTTCCGCAGCTGGCCGATGTGGAGCTGGAGTACCTGTGGGGCGGCTATATCGATATCACCCGCAACCGCGCCCCGCACTGGGGGCGGCTGACGCCAAACATCTATTTCGCCCAGGGTTTCTCCGGGCATGGCGTGGCCAGCACCGGTCTGGCCGGCGAGGTGATCGCCGCCGCCATTGCCGGCCAGGCCGAACGTCTGGACGTGTTTGAGCGCATCCCACACGGCGTGTTCCCCGGTGGCAAAGCACTGCGCATGCCACTGCTGGTGGCGGCCATGTCCTGGTACAAGCTGCGCGATCTGCTCGGCTAGGCCAACCGGCTCAAGTTCTTACGGCAGCCGCCGCTACCGGTTGTGATGCCCCAGCACCTTGCCCCCATGCCTGCCCTGCCGCAGGCCACTTTCGACAGCCGCCCGATCACGCAGCTGCCCCAGCGGATCCTGCTGGTGGAGAACTCGCGCACGTTCACCTCCATGCTGCGCGCAGCCATCGAGCAGCGCCTGGAGCTGCCGGTCAGCGTCGCCTCCACCCTGGAGGAGGCCGGCGAACTGCTGGACAGCGAAGGCGGCTGGTTCCTGGTGTTGACCGGGCTGGTACTGGCCGACGGGCACCGCGACCGCGTGGTCGACTATTTCGTCGATCGCGGCCTGCCCACCATCGTGGTCAGCGGCGTCTACGACGAGGGCCTGCGCAAACGCGTGCTGCAGCAGCAGATCATCGACTACGTGCTGAAGAACACCCCCGGCAGCATCGACTACCTGGTGTGGCTGGTGCAGCGTCTGGAACGCAATCGGCGCATCTCGGCCCTGGTGGTGGACGACTCGCCCTCGGCGCGCGCGTATGCGGCCTCGCTGCTGGGCATGTACGGCTATCACGTCAGCGAGGCGGCCGACGGCGCCAGCGCGCTGCAGGTGATAGAAACCGATCCGGCGATCCGCCTGGTAATTGTCGACCAGGAAATGCCGGGCATGGATGGCGTGGAACTGACCCGCCGGCTGCGTGCGCTGCGCGCGCGCGACAAGGTGGCGGTGATCGGCATTTCCGGCAACGCCGATCCGTCCCTGATCCCGCGTTTTCTGAAGAACGGCGCCAACGATTTCCTGCGCAAGCCATTCTCGCGCGAGGAGTTTTTCTGCCGCATCTCGCAGAATGTGGACCAGCTGGAGCTGATCGGCACCCTGCAGGATCTGGCCACGCGCGATTTCCTTACCGGCCTGCCCAACCGGCGCAGTTTCCTGGAGCAGAGTCAGCGGCAACTGGGCCAGAACCGAACCGGCGCCATCACCGTGGCGATGCTGGACATCGACCACTTCAAGCACATCAATGACAGCCTCGGCCACGAAGCCGGCGACCAGGCGCTGCGTGCGGTCGCCGCGGTGCTGCAGGCCCACACCCGGCCGCACGACCTCAGCGCGCGTTTTGGCGGCGAGGAATTCTGCATGCTGGTCAACGACCTGGACGAGCCACGCAGCATCGAGTACTTCGAGCAGCTGCGCCAGGCCCTGGCGGCGTTGCAGCTGCAATTTGGCGAAAGCACGTTGCGCATGACTGTCAGCATCGGCCTTTGCCACATGCCCACCCACCACGGCAGCCTGCACCAGCTGATCACCGAGGCCGACCGCCAGCTGTATCTGGCCAAAGCCGGCGGGCGCAACCGCGTCTGCAGCCAGCAGCTGCCGTGATGGCCAGCGCCACTGGCGTCGCCGGCGGGCCTTGATCCAGATCAACGCGCGCCGGACCGCCACTGCCTAGAGTGCCGCCCACAGCTCTCACAGGAAGAACGCGCAGTGGCACTACTGGTATGGCAGGACGATCTCAATACGGGCGTGGAAGTCATCGACCACCAGCACATGCGTATCGTGGAGATGCTCAACCACCTGCACGTCGCGCAGAAGAGTCTGGAGCGCGTGGCGGTGGCCGAAGTGATCGACGAACTGGTGGACTACACCATGTCGCACTTCGCCTTCGAGGAAGAGCTGATGGAAGAAGCCGGCTATCCGTTCTGTGCCGCCCACAAGCGGGTCCATGAGGTGTTCGGCAAGCGCGTGTCCGAATACCGCCTGCGCTTCCAGGCCGGCGAAGATGTCACCGACGAGCTGCGCAACATGCTCTCGCGCTGGCTGTTCAACCATATCCGCGGTGACGACAAGGCCTATGCCGAGCAGGTCAAGCGCCACCTCAACCAGTTCACCCGCGAGCACCAGCAGGGTGGCTGGCTGGGACGCACGCTCAAGCGCCTGTTCAACTGAAATGGACCGCGCTGATACTTCACCGCGCGAACTGTTCACCGCGCTGCGCTGGTGGATGGCCGCGATCCGCAGGCAGGGCTGAGCGGCCACCACTGCCCGCCCGGACAGCCGTGGTGGCGCCGGCTACGGCACTGCCAGCGCGCGCGGGCGCCGGATCAGCACCCACAGCGCCAGCCCGGTGACCAGCGCGGTCACACACAGATAGCCGCCGACAGCGGCAATCCCGAAGCGGCCGGCCAGCCAAGTCGCCGCATACGGTGCCGGCGCCGCACCAAGAATCCCGGCCAGGTTGAACGACAATGACGCGCCGGTATAGCGCAGCTGCACCGGATACAGGCCGGCCAGCATGGTGCCGCAGGGGCCGTAGGTCAGCCCCATCAGGAACAGGCCCAGCGACAGGAACAGCAGTACCTGCCATGGATGCCCGGCCTGGAACAGCGGTTGGAACAGCAGGCCGAAGACGAAGATCGCCCCCGTCGCCCATAACATCGCCTTCAAGGTGCCGCGCCGGTCGCCATACAGCGCGGACAGCGGGATGCCCGCGGCGAAGAACAGGATGCCCACCATCTGCAGCAGCAGGAAATCCTCGCGCGCGTACCCCAGCGCCGAGGTGCCATGGCCCAGGGTGAACACCGTCATCAGATAGAACAGCACGAAGGTGGCAAAGGCCGCCAGGGTGCCGGCGACAACCGCAAAGCCATGCCCGGCCAGCACGTCACGCAACGGCAACCGCACCGGCTGGCCGCTTTCCAGTGCTTTGCGGAAATCCGGGGTCTCGTGGATGTTCAGGCGCACCCACAGGCCGACGATCACCAGCAATGCACTGGCCACGAACGGCACCCGCCAGCCCCAGGCCAGGAACGCGGCATCGTCCATCACCTTGCCCAGCAGCAGGAACGTGCCGGCCGAGAGCAGAAACCCCAGCGGCGCACCCAGCTGCGGAAACATTCCGTACCACGCGCGCTTGCCCGGCGGCGCGTTCTCGGTCGCCAGCAATACCGCGCCCCCCCATTCGCCCCCCAGTCCCAGACCCTGGCCGAAACGGCACAGCGCCAGCAGCAACGGCGCAATCAGGCCGATGCGCTCATAGGTGGGCAGCAGGCCGATGGCCACGGTCGACAGCCCCATCGTCAGCAGCGCCGCCACCAGGGTGGCTTTGCGGCCGATGCGGTCGCCATAGTGGCCGAACACCGCCGAGCCCACCGGGCGCGCGATGAAGGCCACCGCAAAGGTCGCCAGTGATTGCAGCAGCGCCGCCTGGGGGCTGCTTTCCGGGAAGAACAGTTGCGGAAACACCAGCACCGCGGCGGTGGCGTAGATGTAGAAATCGAAAAATTCGATGGTGGTGCCGACTAGGCTGGCCGCCAGCACCCGGCGCGGAGAATTGGCGGCAGGTGCGGTCAGCAAAGAAGACGTCATCGGAGGATCACCGGAAATTTCCGCAGGATTCTGCCACGGCGGCCGCGGCCGGCAAGCAACGGTTGCAAGCGCCACCGATGTCCGGTGCTATTCGCGCTTGAGCAATGCCTTCAGGTTGGCGAACGGGTTGGCGGTGGCCGCCGCGGTACGTTCTTCGGCCTGGTTGGCCGCCACGCCGGTGTAATCGGCATAGCGCGAATGCTCATTGTCATGGCAGTACACGCACAGCAGCTCCCAGTTGCTGCCGTCGGGCGGATTGAAATCGTGGTCGTGGTTGCGGTGATGCACCGTCAGTTCGGTCAGGTTGGCGCGGGTGAACTCGCGGGCGCAGCGGCCGCAGACCCAGGGGTACATCTTCAATGCACGTTCGCGGTAGCCCTTCTCGCGCTGTTCGGCATCGCGCCGGGCCTGCGCCACGATGCGATCCAGCGCGGCATGGTCAGGACCTGAAGACTTGGAGGACATGGGAATTGCCGGAAGTAGGACAGATGGACGCGACTGTAGCGCCGGCACGCAGCCGCCACCAGCGCAAATGCGCCGCGTGGCGCTCAGCTGCGCAGATTGATCCAGGTCGCCTTCATTTCGGTGTACTTGTCGAAGGCATGCAGCGATTTGTCGCGGCCGTTGCCGGACTGCTTGTAGCCGCCGAACGGCGCGGTCATGTCGCCGCCATCCCAGCAGTTGACCCACACGCTGCCCGCCCGCAGGCCGCGGGCGACGCGGTGGGCACGCGAGATGTCCCGCGTCCACACACCGGCCGCCAGGCCATAGTCGCTGTCGTTGGCCAGTTGCAGGGCCTGCGGCTCGCCGTCGAAAGCGATGACCGACAACACCGGGCCGAAGATCTCCTCGCGGGCGATCCGGCTGGACGGCGCTACCTCGTCGAACACGGTCGGTTCGATGTAACAGCCGCCGGCCACCACGTGGGCACGTTTGCCGCCCAGCAGCAGACGCCCGCCCTCGGCGATGCCCTCTTCCACATAGCCCAGCACCCGCGCGGTCTGTGCCTCGTCCACCATCGCGCCCATCGCCGCATCCGGCTCGAACGGGTGCATGGGCTGCATTTTCCGGCCATGTTCGACCACCCGGGCAACGAACTCGTCCTTGATCGGGCGCTCCACCAGCAGCCGTGAGGCGGCCGTACAGACCTCGCCCTGGTTGTAGAAGATGCCGCGGGCCGCCGCCTCGGCCGCCTTGTCCAGATCATGGGCATCGGCAAACACGATGTTCGGACTCTTGCCGCCGCACTCCATGTAGGCGCGTTTCATGTTCGACAGCCCCGCACACTGCAGCAGGCGCTTGCCCACCGTGGTGGAACCGGTGAACACCAGTCCGTCCACGTCCATATGCAGGGCCAGCGGTTCGCCGGCGCCCTTGCCACTGCCCGGCACCACGTTAAACACGCCCTCGGGAAGGCCCGCTTCGGCCACCAGTTCGGCAAAGCGCAGCGCGCTCAGTGGCGATTTCTCCGAAGGCTTGAGCACCACCGAGTTGCCGGCCGCCAACGCCGGGGCGATCTTCCATGCCGCCATCAGCAGCGGGAAATTCCACGGCACGATCGCGCCGATCACCCCCAGTGGCTCGCGGGTGATCAGGCCCAGCTCGTCAGTGCCGGTCGGCGCAATCTCGCCATAGAGCTTGTCCACCGCCTCGGCGGTCCACTGCAGGCAGCGGATCACCCCACCGATATCGACCCGGCGCGCCTCGGCCACCGGCTTGCCCATATCCAGGGCTTCCAGCAACGCCAGCTCATCGGCGTGCTGCTCGACCAGCGCCGCCAGCCGCAGCAACCCCTGCTTGCGCTTGACAGGCTTGAGTCCGGACCAGTGCCCGGCAGTGAAACTGCGCCGCGCCGCGGCCACCGCACGGTCGATATCCACCTGCCCGCCATCGGCCACCTGCCCCAGCACCCGGCCGTCGATCGGGCTGATGCAGGCGAACGTGGCCCCGGAGGCCGCATCCACATAGCGGCCATCGATGAACGCGCGCGTGCGCAAGGCCAGGCCATCGGCCAGCATTTGCCACTGTTCACGCAGGTGCGGAATGGTCATGACGGTTTCCGGATGTACAGGACGCGGCACAGCGCCGCACGCCTGCATGGTACGCCGGCGCCCGTGCACATCCGTCATGAATCGCGCGTGGCCTGAACCGGACCGGATTGCCCGCCCGCGCGCCGCGATCACTACAATGCCGCCCCCAATGTTTTACCGGCAGTGCACATGGACATCATCGTCAACGAAGAACTCAAGGCCTACATCGACCCGCTCACGCAGGACGAGCACGACGCGCTGGAGCGCAGCCTGCTGGCCGAGGGCTGTCGCGACGCGCTGGTGCTGTGGGGCAACGTGCTGATCGACGGCCACAACCGCTACGGCATCTGCACCCGCCACAACATCCCGTTCAACACGGTGCAGAACACCCGGTTCAAGTCGATGGACGACGTGCACCTGTGGATGATCGAGCAACACCTGGGCCGGCGCAGCGTGTCGGACTACCAGCGCGGTGTGCTGGCGCTGCGCAAGCGCGACATCATCGAAGCCCGACGCCGCGCCGAACAGGAACAGCTGCGCCGCGAGAGTGAAGGCGAAGCCACGGCCAGCGCGAGCAACGAGGGCGATACCGATACCCCCCCGTGGGAACCGGCGCCGAAGCTGTCCAAGGCCGATCTGGCGCGCGAAGCCAAGCTCAGCCCCAGCCAGGTGACGATGATCGAGAAGATTCACGATCACGCCACACCGGAAGTGATCGAAGCCATGCGCGTGGGTGCGATCTCGCTCAGTGCCGCGGCCACCGTGGCCAGCCTGCCGGCCGAGGAACAGCGCGCGGCGGCCAAGGGCGGCAAGGAAGAACTGAAGCAGGCGGTCAAGCGCGTGCGCGAAGCCAAGCGCAAGCCCAAGGCCGCGCGCGACGAGGACAACGCCCCGTCGCCGAGCGCCGCCGAGATTGATGGCCCGGATGACACCCTCGACAGCGCGGAAGTGCAGGCGCTGCGTCAGCGGGTGGCCTCGCTGACCGCCGAGAACCAGGCGCTGCGCATGGAGCTGGACGCACTGCGCGCCCGCGTTGCAACCCAGCGTAGCGATGCAGCGGCCGAAGACGCCGACGCTTGATCACCCCGCCCGCGCGCCCTACGCTGCGGCCACGCCCTGCAAGGAGCTCGCGATGGCATCGGCTTCCCCTGAACTTGAATCGTTCGTCCGCGACGCCCTGATCCGCGGGCATACCCGCCAGCAGGTCAGCCAGGCGCTGCTGGCGGCCGGCTGGAGCAGCGAACAGGCCCGTGGCGCACTGGACAGCTGGGCCGAGGTGGACTTTCCCCTGCCGGTGCCGCGCCCCCGTGCCTCGCTGTCGGCACGGGAGGCTTTCGTCTATCTGTTGCTGTTCAGCACGCTGTATTTCTTCGCATGGAACCTGGGCAGCCTGCTGTTCAAGCTGATCGAACACGCTCTGCCCGACCCGGCCGATGCCCAATGGGAAGTGCTGCGACTGGGCCCGGCGATCCGCTGGTCGGTCTCGGCGCTGGTGATCAGCTTTCCGGTATTTGCCTTTCTGTCGCAGCGGATCAGCCGTGACGTGACCCGGCATCCGATCAAGCGGCTGTCACCGGTCCGCCGCTGGCTGACCTACCTGACCCTGTTTATCGCCGCCACCGTATTGATCGGTGACCTCACCACGCTGGTCTACAACGTGCTCGGCGGCGAGCTGAGCCTGCGTTTCGGCCTGAAGGTGCTGGTGGTCGGCGTGCTGGCCGGTACCGTGTTCGGCTGGTACCTGTGGGACCTGCGCCGCGAGGAGGCCACACCATGAGCCATGGCAACTGGGGCAGCCGCCTGCTGTGGGCCGCCGGCATCGTCACCGCGCTGGCCGTGGCCGCCGGCGTGTGGATCATCGACTCCCCCGCGCAACAGCGCCTGCAACGCCTCGATGACAGCCGCGTGCAGGATCTGCGCAATCTCGACAGCGCCATCCGCAGCTACCGGCAAAGCCACGACCAGCTGCCATCGGACCTGGCGGCGCTTGCCGCACAGCCGGGTATGGCGCTGAACCTGTCCGACCCGCAGGGCGGGCCGGACTACCGCTACCGCCGCCTGGATGAGAGCCACTTCGAACTGTGTGCCCGCTTCGCCACCGCCAGCAATGTCGGCCTGCGCCGTGGCACCGCCTTCAATGCATGGAACCACCCGTCCGGTGAGCACTGCTACCGGCGTTCGCTCCAAGATGAGGACTGAGCGGCGGTGAACACGCCGTGCGATCCGCGCCGCGCGCAGCTGCGGCGCCTGAAGGGCTATGCGCTGGCGATGCTGCTGGCGATGCTGGCCGGCTTCATCGTCAGTCATCTCAATGAAGAGCGTGGCATCTGGGCGTGGGTCGGGGCGTTCTGCGAAGCGGCCACGGTCGGCGCACTGGCCGACTGGTTCGCGGTGGTGGCGCTGTTCCGGCGGCCGTTGAACCTGCCAATCCCGCACACGGCGATCATTCCGCGCAACAAGGAGCGCATCGCCGACAGCCTGGCGGTATTCGTGCGCGACCATTTCCTCGAGCCGCAGGCCCTGCTCGCCAAGCTGAAAGTATTCGATCCTGCCACCCGTCTGGGCGAGTGGCTGTCGCAACCGGCGCAGGCCAGGATGCTGGCCGGGATGGCGCGCGGCTGGGCGGTACAGGCGCTGGATCTGCTGGACGAGGCCGCCGTGCGTCGCTCCATCCAGGGCTTTGTGGTCCAGCAGTTGCGGCAGTGGAACGCGGCGGCCACCGCCGGCGATCTGCTGGGCCTGCTCACCGCCGACAACCGCCACCAGCGCGTGCTCGACGAAGGCCTCAGGCGTGTTGCCGGCTGGCTGGACAACGACAGCGTGCGCCAGCAGGCCTCGGCGCTGATCGTGCGTTACATCCGCAAGGAGTGGCCCAAGTTGGCCAGCACCGTGGACTGGGTCAAACCGGTCGACGAGATCGGCGACTCGCTGGCCGACCGCCTGGCCTGCGCGGCGCTGGAAGAACTGCAGGCGGTGCTGTCGCAGCCGGAGCATCCGCTGCGGCAGGACTATGCGCGCTGGCTGGGCGATTACATGCGCCGGCTGCGCGAAGATCCCGCGCTGGCCAACAGGGTAGACGCGCTCAAGCAGCAGATGCTCGACCACCCGGCGCTGCAGGACTATGTGCAGGGCCTGTGGCAGCGCGTGCACGGCTTCCTGCGCGAGGATCTGGCGCGCGAGGATTCGGCGCTGGCCGGCCATCTGGAGCGCAGCCTCGGCCAGCTCGGCGCCGCCATCAGTCGCGATCCGGCGCTGCGCGATGCGCTCAACCAGCACATGCTGGCCGGCGCCGGGAAACTCACCAACCGCCTGCGCGCCGGCGTCACCACCCATATCGCCCAGACAGTGAAAGGCTGGGATGAGGAAAAACTGGTCGAACAGCTGGAACTGAGCGTCGGCCGCGACCTGCAGTACATCCGCTTCAATGGCACCCTGGTTGGCGGCCTGATCGGCCTGCTGCTGCATGCCTTGACCGGCTGGCTGCGTTTCTGAGACCGGCAGCTGCGGCATCTGCCGGCATGCAGTAAGCTCCGCCCACTCCGGGGGGATCGATGAAACGTAAACTGCTGGCATTGTCCATCTGCGCACTGGCTGGCGACGCCTGCGCACAACGTGTCTACAAGTGCCTCAAGGGCAGCGAAACCATCTACCAGTCACTGCCCTGCCCGATCGAGCAGGACACCGGCGTCAGCCGCAAGGTGGTGGGCGATCCGCGCCTGACGTACGAGGAACGCTACCGCAACGAGGAAATGCTGCGCCGCGCCCGGGCGCGCATGCAGGCCGACGCCGGCCGTGGCCAGCCGGCCAGCGTGCGCGGCACCGTCATCGATGCGGCGGCCGATCCGGAACGCTGCGAGAACGCCAAGTGGCGCCACGAGCTGGCCAAGACCTTTGGCCGCGCCGACGCCGACGCGCTTGGAAAATCCATCGAAGAAGCCTGCCGGCGCTGATTGCCGCGCCGGCCTCTGGGGTGGATGGCAGCGGTTGCCGGCCGGGCGGCCGCTCAGGCGCCGTGACGTCGCAGCTCCCACGCCCGGTGGATGCGCGCGTTGCATTCGAAGTCCAACCCGATGGTCTGGGCTGAAATCTCCGTGCACGCGGCAAATTCCCTGATCGCGTTCTCATCGAGCTTGAAGCGACGGAAGTTGTTGGAGAAATACAGCACGCCGTCCGGGCTCAGACGTGCCACCGCCGCACGCAGCAGGCGCACATGCTCGCGCTGCACGTCGAAGTCCTCGGCGCGGGCGGAATTGGAGAAGGTCGGCGGATCACAGAAGATCACATCGAAGCGGTGCCGTTCGGCTTCCAGCCAGGCCAAGGCGTCGGCCTGGATCAACTGGTGCTGGCTGCCGCCCTTGCCGTTCAAGGCCAGGTTGTCGGCACACCACTGCAGGTAGGTTCCGGACAGGTCAACACTGGTGGTCGTAGCCGCACCGGCCACCGCCGCCTGCACCGTGGCTGCGCCGGTGTAGCAGAACAGGTTGAGGAAGCGTTTGTTGGTGGCTTCCTGGGCCATGTGCCAGCGCAGCGGGCGATGGTCCAGGAACAGGCCGGTGTCCAGATAGTCGAACAAGTTCACCCGCAACAGCGCATCGTTCTCACGCACCAGCACGAACTCGCCGCGCTGCTCGAAACGGCCGTACTTGCTGCCGCCCTTGCCACGCTCGCGCGACTTCAGTGCGACCTGGTCGGCCGGCACCTGGAACACCTCGCGCGCGGCCGCCAGCAGCTCGTTGCGACGGCGGCGCACGTCGACATCGGGAATCTCCGCCGGCGCGGCGTATTCCTGCACATGCAGAAACGTGCGGCGCTGGCCGCCATCTTCCTGATAGACGTCGATCGCCGCCGCGTACTCGGGCAGGTCCGCGTCATAGACGCGATAGCAGCTGATCTGCTCGCGGCTGAGCCAGTTCTTGAACTTTTTGACGTTCTTGCGCAGACGGTTGGCCACCATCTGCGCGCCCTCGCTCAGTTCGCGCGGCTGGCCGTCGCTCTCGCGCCTGGGCACCGCGATCGGATCGCAGACAATCAGCGCGCACTCGATCGCGCCGTTGAACAGCTGGTAGGTCTTGCGCGCGCGCAGGCCCGTGGCGAAAGCCAGATCGGTGCTGCCGCACAGCAGGCTCGCCCGCCACTGCGGCACCGCGCGCTTGAGCGCATCACCCAGCTGGCGGTACAGCGCGTTGTCCGCGGCCAGGCGCTCGTCATACGGGGGATTGCAGACCACGCAGCCGGTCGCCTGCGGCGGTACCTGCAGATCGACCACATCACGCACACCGAACCAGATCGCCTCGGCGACCCCGGCCACTTCCGCGTTCTCCTTGGCTGCGCGGATCGCGTGCGGATCGTTGTCGCTGCCGTGGATGACCTGCTTCAGTGCCGCGCGCCCGATGCGCTCACGCTCACGCGCCTCGGCCATCAATTCCTTCCACTGCGCCTGATCGAACCCCCGCCAGCGGCTCGGCGGCAGGCTGCCGTGCCGTTGCAGGCCCGGCGCCACATCGGCGGCCATCAGCGCGCCTTCGATCAGCAAGGTGCCACTGCCGCACATCGGATCGAGCAGGCCGCCCCCTTCGGCGTGGATCTTCGGCCAGTTGGCACGCAGCAGCACCGCCGCGGCCAGGTTCTCCTTCAGCGGCGCTTCGTTCTGCGCGTTGCGCCAGCCACGCCGGTGCATCGGACCGCCGCTCAGATCGATCGAGATCGTCGCCCGGCCCTTGCGCAGGGACAGGTTGATGCGTACGTCCGGGAATTCCGTATTCACCGAGGGGCGCTCCTGGCCCTGCCCGCGCAGACGGTCCACTACCGCATCCTTGATCCGCTGCGCGGCAAAGCGCGCATGGGTGATGGCGGTACCGGAGACGTGGGCATCGACCGACAGGGTCAGATCCGAATGCAGGTGTTCCTCCCAAGGCATCGCCACCACGCCCTGATAGAGCGAGCCCTCGTCCGGACATTCGAACTCGGCCAGCGGCCACAGCACACGGCTGGCCAGCCGTGACCAGAGGACCACGCGCTGCGCATCGCGCAATTGGCCTTCGGCATTGACGCCGGCGATGGTGGCGGTGGCGACGGGCAGGCCCAACGCCAGCAGCTCGTCGGCAAGGAGGTACTCCAGGCCCTTGGCGCAGGAAACAAAGAATTTCACGGGATCGGATCGACTGTCGGAAAAGGGAGGGACACCTGGCGGGCACGCCATCTGCGCACCCGGAAACCGGAATCCAAGGCCGCCATTGTAGGCAACTGTCGCCGCCGCCGCCCTCACGGGCCGTGGCGGCAGGCATCACAGCCCGCGCAGCAGGCTCTCGAAGGCCTGTGCCGAAGCCTGCACATGGCGGGCCAGACGGTGGCCGTCATCGACCATCAGCAACCGCGCCGAACGCTGCTGCGCCCAGGCGATGACCTGTGCGGCCGGGATCAGCTCGTCATGCCAGGCGTGGACCACGCTGATCGGCACCGTGGCCGCGTCCAGGGCGGGCATCGGCCACATCGTGGTGGGGGGAACCATCAGGAACAGTGCCCGCGTGGGCACCTGCAGCGAGGCGATCGCCGAGATATAGGCGCCCAGGCTGGAGCCGGCCAGCACCACCGGCCCGCGCGTGGCCGCGTCACCGGCCAGCTGGACCAGCCGTTGCAGGCGCGCGGGCACATCGCCGACACGGCTGATGTCCTGGCGGCCATCCAGATCGGTGTAGTCCGGGCGTTCGTGACTGAAGCCCAGGCGTTCGGCCACCTCGGCCAGCGCGGTGACCTTGGTCGCGTCCGGGCCGCTCTCGAAACCGTGGGAAAGAATGCAGTGGCCGCGACTCATGGCGCCCTGCCGGATACGAGGTAAGTCATGGTGCAAATGCTAGCATCCACCGATGTCCGCGCTCCCTGCTCCCGCCATTGTTTCCGCGCCACTGCCGTATGAGTCCGTCCTCGCGCGACGGGCGCTGTCCGACGTCGACCTGGTGGTGATCCACTGCACCGAGCTGCCCGATCTGGTGATGGCCCGCGAATACGGCGAGCGGGCACTGTATGAGAACGGCAGCGGCAACAGCGGCCACTTCTATATCGATCGCGACGGCAGCATCGTGCAATACGTGGCGCTGGAACGGGTGGCGCACCACGTGCGTGGCATGAATCCGCGCTCGGTCGGCATCGAACTGGTCAATACCGGGCGGTACCCGCACTGGTTCGACTCGCGCCACCAGGCCATGGAGGAGCCGTATACCCCGGCACAGATCCAGGCCCTGATCGCACTGCTGCACTGGCTGTCCACGGCGCTGCCTTCGCTGCGCTGGATTGCCGGGCATGAGGAGCTGGATACCGCACAGGTGGAGGCCAGCGACGATGCCACGCTGACCGTGGCCCGCAAGCGTGATCCTGGCCCGCGGTTTCCCTGGCCACAGGTGCTGCAGGCCGTCGCGCTGCAGCCCCTGCCCGCTCAGTCGCGCGCCTGATAGACCTTTTCGCCCGCGGTGACAGCCAGATCCAGCCGGTTTGCGGGCGGTGCCACCGGGCACACCACATGCGGGGTAAACGCGCAGGGCGGATTCTCGGCGCGATTGAAATCCAGCACCACGGTGCCATCGTGCGGGCTCGCCGCGGACAGATAGCGCGCGCCGCCATAGGTTTCACGGCCGCTGGTGCGGTCGGAGAACAGGAAGAACAGGCGCTTGTCGTCGGCTTCCTGCAATTGCAGCACCGGGCGCAGGCGATAGCTACGGCCGTCGATTTCAAAACGGGCCTCGCCCGGCACCTGGGCCGGCAACGGCGTGCCGATGGAGGTCAGCAGCACCACATCCTCCGGCGTCTTGTACGGGTGCCAGCGCGCGCGCACGCGCCACTGCGGCGCCACGGGGAAGTGCTCTATTCCCCCGAAGTTGCGTCGATACGGCGAGCCGGGGTCGCGATAGCGCCAGCCCCAGACATTGCCGGTGCGCACCAGATAGAACTCCGTCTCTCCCAGGCGGATACGGCTGGCCGCAGCCCCGCCCACCACCGCCGGGATCAGTTTCGCGTGCTGCAGGGGCTTTCCGTCCAGCGTCGCCGTGCTGCCAGCGCTGGCCTGGATATGGGCCGTGTCATCACCGCCCAGCGTCAACGTTCCCAGTACGGAAGGCCCGGCCGACAGCCGCACCTCGCTGCCGGGCGCACTGCCGATGCGATAGCGCCCCGGTCGCAGCCGCCCGGAACCGGCATAGCTGAGCCAGCCATCGGGCGCGCGCAACGCTTCCAGCCGCTGCGTCCGCCATTGTTCGATTTCGCGCGCGTAGCGCTGGGAGTCACCATCGGCCGCAGCCGAGCCACCGCGCATGCAGCCGCTGCATGCCAGTGCCAACACCATCAGCGCTGTGCTCATCCGCAAACGCATCCCGCTCCCCTGCCCCTTGCCCGCCCCTTGCCATGCCGGCCCACCTCCCCGCGGACCGGCCCTCCTGCGCGCTGGCTCAGCCGGTTTCCACCGGTCGCGACGCGTCGCTGGACCAGCCACTCCACGAATCGCTGAACACCCGCATGCCGCTCAGACCGGCGATCTCGAACGCCAGCACGAGATGACAGGCGGTGACCCCGGAACCACACATCGCCACCCGCTCGGCCGGCGTATGGCCGGCCAGCAGCGGCTCGAGCTCGGCGCGCAATTCTGCCGCCGGCCGGAACCGGCCATCAACCACGTTCAGGCCGAACGGACGGTTGACCGCCCCGGGCACGTGCCCGGCGGCGCGATCCAGCGGCTCCACCTCGCCGCGATAGCGCTCGCCCGCACGCGCGTCGATCAGCCAGCCCGGCGTCTGCGCCAGCCGCGCGGCGACCTCCTCGGCGCTGACGATCTGCGTGCTGTCGAACTGCCCCGGATACGGCCCCAGCGGTGCAACCTCGGGCACCTCACGCTCCAGTCCAAGACCGGCAGCCTGCCAGGCCGCAACACCACCATCGAGCACCGCCACATGGCGGTGGCCGATCAGGCGCAACAGCCACCACAACCGGGCAGCGGCCATGCTGCCGTCAGCCGCGTCGTAGACCACCACCTGCGTCTGCGGGCCGATACCCCAGCGGCCCAGGGTCGCGGCAAACGCCGCGCTGTCCGGCAAGGGATGGCGGCCATGGCCTTTTTTTGCCAGATCGGAAAGATCGCGGTTGAGATCGGCGTACACCGCTCCGGGAAGATGCCCGGCCGCATAGCTGGCAGCGCCTGCGTGCGCATCGGCCAGCGAAAAGCGCGCATCCACAAGACGCAGCGCGGTGCTTGCGGTGGCCCGCGCGTCAACCAGTTGCAGCCCGTCAACGCGCAGCCGCGCCGCCAGCGAATCGACATCCACCAGCGTGGTCCAGGGGGGATCGCTCAACTTCATGGCACTTGCTCCAGTCGACGACGCAGGTTGTAGAGGATGGCGGCCGTCGCCCCCCAGATACGCTGCCCCGGCCAAGTGTATTCCAGCACGTGGCGCATGCGGCCGCGGTACTCCATCGGGACCTGGCGCAGGTTGGCCGGGTCCATCAGGAAATCAAACGGCACTTCGAACACCTCGGCCACCTCGGAAGGATCGGCCACCGCCACGAACGCCGGATCGATCACGGCCACCACCGGACTTACCCGGAAACCGGTAATGGTGAGGAACGGGTCCAGATAGCCCAGCGCCTGCACCTGCCGGCGCGCCAGAGCGATCTCCTCCTCGCATTCACGGATCGCGGCCATGACCGGATTGCGATCGGTCGGCTCGATCCGGCCGCCGGGAAGTCCCACCTGGCCGCCGTGGTGGCGCAGGTGTTCGGTCCGCCGCGTCAACAGCAGCTGCACCCCCTGCGGCCGCGGTATCAGTCCGACCAGCACGGCCGCTTCCACCGGCGGTGTGGGCGGCAGGATGTCGGCCAGTTCACTGTGGTTCCAGCCTTCCCCGGCGGGTGCCGAGCTCAGCGGTTCGAGTGCGCGCAACAACCGCGCCGGATCGGAAAGCCGCGCCGCGAGCGATCCGGGCGCAATCATCCGCCCCGGCAATACGGCTTCCATCAGATGCTCGCGCATGGCGTCATCCATCTGCAGCCAGGCACCGATCTCATCGCCACGCCGGGCGCATCCGCGGCAGTGACCGTGGGGATCGAGAACGCAGATTCCAATGCAGGGACTGGGTACGACACGACGTACAGCATCCATCACAAACGCACCATCCAAGCCTATCGCGGTTGGGGACCGGCCGATGCTACCGATTCCGCAAAAAAAATTGCGCCGGTGTTTTCGCACCGGCGCAATTGACGTTGCTCCACTGGCGGTGCGCTTACTTCACGCTGACCAGTTTGATTTCAAACTGCACGGCCACGTTCGGCGGGAACGGGGTACGCGGATCGGCACCATAGGCCTTTTCCGGCGGCAGGGTCACTTCCCACTTGGCGCCGGCCGGCATCTGCAGCAGGGTTTCGCGCATGGCGGCCATTTCGACTTCGCTGACCTTGATCGACGGGATCGACTGCGCCGGGCGGGCTTCGGTCGGACGCTGGCCATACGGGAACGGACCGGCCACTTCCAGCGCCACGGTGCTGGCCTGGGTCGGCTTGGCGCCGTTGCCGGCTTCGATCACACGGTACTGCACGCCACTGGCCAGGCTCTGCACGCCGGCCTTGGCCTTGTTGGCGGCCATGAACTGGTCGCTGCGGGTCTTGTTTTCCGCGGCGGCCTTTTCGTACTCGGCCTTGGCGGCCTGGGCACGGGCCTGCTCGCGCTTCTGGAAGGCTTCAACGGCCGGCTTGAGCTGGTCGGCGGTGATGGCCGGCTGCTTCTTGGCGTAGGCATCCTGCAGGCCCTTCACCACCGAAGCGATGTCCAGCTGCTCACCGCGGCCGGTCAGCTCAGCCAGGTTGTTGCCGTAGTCGTAGCCGAAGTAATAGCTCAGCTTGCCCTTCTCGGACGAAACGTCCTGGGCGATTGCAGTGCCGGTCAGGGCCAGGGCGGCCACGGCCACCGCGATAGAACGCAACTTCATCAAACAGTTCTCCAGGAAGGATGTCTCAGGGCAACCATGCCGCCTGAGGCGACGGGTTAGGATAGCGGTCACAAACGCGGACCGCCACCGATCACAGTTGCTCAGACAGTCGGCGGTAAAAAGAGTTCCGCAATCACATTTTTTTAACTTTTCTCAGGAGTTAGCCGATGTCCGAGGCGCCGGTTTCGATCCACACCCAGGGCCTGATCCGCACGATCACCGTGCAGCGCCCGGAAAAGCTCAACGCATTGAACCGGCAGACCCTGGAAGCACTGGACGCCGCATTCGCCGAGGCCGCGGCAGCGGACGAGGTACGCGTGGTAATCCTCACCGGTGCCGGCTCCAAGGCGTTCGTCGCCGGCGCCGACATCGCGGAGATGAATGGACTCACTCCGGTGCAGGGCCGCGACTTCTCGCTGGTCGGGCAGCAGCTGATGCGCCGCATCGAGCGTCTGAACAAGCCGGTCATCGCGATGGTGAACGGCTTCGCACTGGGCGGCGGCATGGAGCTGGCGATGGCCTGCCATCTGCGGATTGCCGCCGACAGCGCCAAACTCGGCCAGCCGGAAATCAACCTCGGTCTGGTCCCGGGCTTTGGCGGCACCCAGCGTCTGTTGCGTCTGGCCGGCCGTGCCGCGGCACTGGAACTGTGCCTGCTGGGCGCGCCGATCGATGCCGCGCGCGCGCAGCAGCTGGGTCTGCTCACCCGCGTGGTACCGGCCGCGGAACTGGAAGCGGAAACCCTGAAGCTCGCCACCCAGCTGGCCCATGCCGCACCGCTGGCCCTGCGCGGCATTCTCGATACGATCAATGTCGGTGGCGAATGCGCGATCGGCGAAGGGCTGGAGTACGAGAGCGCCCAGTTCGGTCTGGTGTTCTCCACCGAGGACATGCGCGAAGGCACCCGCGCCTTCCTCGAACGCCGCAAGCCGGAATTCCAGAATCGCTGAGCCGCCCTCGATGTCCGCATCCCCCGTTTCACCGCAACACTTGCTGGATCTGGTGCTGGCCGATGATCTGGACGCCGCCGTACGTGCCGGCTTGATGGACTACGTTCCGGAACCCGGCAAGGCCGCGCTCACGCCCGCACAGTCGCAGGTACTTATCGAGGCGCAACAGCGCCTGCAACGCGCCTGGGCCGCCCGTGAACGCTATCGCGCCCGGACGGCACGTCTGGCCCGACGCGCCGCCGAACGCGAGGCCCGGCGTGCGCCGCCACCGGCCGCCGACAGCAAACCGGCGCTGCCCTCGGCCGCCGCCGCCATCCTCGCCCGCGCCAAGGCCCGTGCCGGCGGGAGCCCGTCGGCATGAGCACGGCGATCATCAAGAAAGCGCCGGCGAAGAAAATCGCGGTAAACAAGGCTGGGGCCAAAAAATCCACGGCCACGGCGAAGACGCCTGTTGCACCCCGCGCCAGCAAGCGCATGAGCCGCGAGCAGGTGCGCGAGATGTTCACGCGTCTGCGCGAACTCAATCCGCATCCCAGGACCGAGCTGGAGTACAGCTCGCCGTTCGAGCTGCTGGTCGCGGTCACGCTGTCCGCGCAGGCCACCGACGTGGGCGTGAACAAAGCCACGCGCAAACTGTTCCCGGTCGCCAATACCGCCCAGGCCATCCTCGCGCTGGGCGAGGAAGGGCTCAAGCGTTACATCGCCACCATCGGCCTGTTCAACGCCAAGGCCAAGAACGTGATCGCCGCTTGCGCCCTGCTGGTGGAGAAATATGACGGCGAGGTGCCAGCCGATCGCGCCGCATTGGAAGCCCTGCCCGGTGTCGGCCGCAAGACCGCCAACGTGGTGCTCAACACCGCCTTCGGCCAGCCGACGATGGCGGTGGACACGCATATCTTCCGTGTGTCCAACCGCACCGGGCTGGCGCCCGGCAAGGACGTGCGTGCCGTGGAGGATGGGCTGATGAAGGTCATTCCCGATGAGTTTTTGATTGATGCGCACCATTGGCTGATCCTGCATGGCCGCTACGTCTGCAAGGCACGCAAGCCGGACTGCGCCCAGTGCGTGATCCGCGATCTGTGCCAGTTCAAAGACAAGACCGCCGCCTGACGCGGCGAGACCGCCGGCCGCAGGCGCGGCCCCCTCGTCATGGCGCCCGTCGGTCACTGCGGGCCGGTTGATCCTGCATGGCCGCTACGTGTGCAAGGCACGAGAACCGGGCTACGTCCCGTGAGTGACCCATGAGCTGTGCCCGCTCAAGGACAGCGGCGTGCCGCCGACGCGCACGATCCCCGGATCTATCGTGCAAGGGGAGTTGCCTTGAGACGGGCTGACAGGCGCAGCGCAAGGCGCAATCCTTCCAGCCAGATGAAGGTCAGTGCGAGCATGATTGCCGCACCGGCCACAATCACCGGGGTCGGCATCGAAAGACCCATGATGTGGCGCAGATACGGCACGCTGATCGCCAATGTCAGCAGCAGCACGACGCCGAGGAACATCGGCCTGAGCCAGCGGTTGCGCATGTGGCCGCGCGCAACCAGGGAATGATCCGGATGACGGTTGGCAAGGACCAGAGCGAACAGGCCAAAGATGAGCGCAATGAAGACTGCCGTGCGGCCGTGCGTCACATCGATACCCGCGCTGAGTATGCTTCCATAGCCGGCCAGCAGGACCATGGCAGCGCCGATACCCTGCACAATGGCAACGGCAATATTTCCCGCGGCAAACGGTGATTCGGCCAAGGCACGCGGCGGACGCTGCATGACGCCATCGGCTTCCGGCTCGGCTTCGAACACTATCGAACACGAGGGATCGATCAGCAGTTCCAGCAGGACGATGTGCACCGGCATCAGCATCACCGGCCAGTGCAGCAACGAGGGTACCAGCGTCAGCGCAATGATCGGCATATGCACCGCAAACACGAAGCGGGTCGCCTTGGTGATGTTGTCGTAGATGCGTCGTCCCTGGCGGATCGCCTCGACGATGCTGGCGAAACTGTCATCCAGCAGGACCAGCGATGCCGATTCGCGCGCGACATCGGTACCGCGTTTGCCCATGGCGATGCCGACATCGGCCGCTTTCAGCGCCGGCGCATCGTTGACGCCGTCGCCGGTCATGGCAACCACCTCCCCATCCTCGCGCAGCAGACGGACCAGCCGCAGCTTCTGCACCGGCTTCAGCCGCGCGCACACATCGACGTGGCGCAAGCGCGCCAGCAACGCCGGATCATCCAGCGTATCGATCTGGGCACCGGTGATGACGTCCGCACGCTCACTAAGACCCACTTCACGAGCGATCGCCATGGCGGTGGCCGGATGGTCGCCGGTCAGCATGATGATGCGGATGCCGGCCGCACGGCACTCGGCGATCGCCGCCGGCACCTCAGGCCGCGGTGGATCGACAAAGCCGAGCAAGCCGAGGAACTGGAAATCGAAATCATGCTGACTGTGCGGCGGCGTCCCACCCTGCCAGCGTCCACGTGCAACGCCCAGCACCCGCAGGCCGCGCGCGGCCATCGCTTCGGCCTGGGCCAGTATCCTCCTCGCGCCGGCGGCATCCAGATGGCACAGATCCACGACCGCCTCGGGCGCGCCCTTGGTCGCCAGCATGTGTTGCGTGTTCCCCCCGACCGGGAAGACACGCGTCATCGCGAGAATCTCGGGCGACAACCCGTACTCGAAATCAGGCTCCCACTCCGCATGCACATGCGCGCTGCCATTGAGCCAGTGCATGCCGAACTGCTGGATCGCCTTTTCCATCGGATCGAAGGGATCGACCGGGGTCGCCAGCATCGCGAACTCCACCAGTTCGTGGAACGGCTCGGCGAGCGCCTCGGCGCCGGCGCTGACAAACGTCGCATCTTCCCGCCGCAGTTCGGCAACCTGCATGCGGTTTTCGGTCAGCGTGCCGGTCTTGTCCACCGCCAGCACCGAGATGGCACCGAGCGCCTCGACGGCCGGGACCCGCCGGGTCAGCACCTTGCGTTGCGAGATCCGCCACGCGCCCAGCGCAAGGAACACGGTCAGGATGACCGGAATCTCCTCGGGCAGGATGGCCATTATCAGGGCGGTGCTGGCGAGCAGGCTTTCCACCAGTCCGTGCGCATCCCACAGCCAGTTCACGAGGAAGTACACCGTTGCCAGGATCAGCCCCCCCACAGCCAGATTGCGCACCAGCCGGCGCGAAGCCAGTTGCAGGCCGGAGCGTGGTTCCTCGGTCGCCGCCAGCGCTTCACCAATACGCCCGACCGCCGTCGCCGCCGCCGTCGCGGTGACCTCGGCCAGGCCCACGCCACGCGTTACCAGGGTGCTGGCGAACAACTGGTTGCTGGCGGTCCCGGGCAACTTGGCCACGGGCACCGCCTCACCGGATATCAGCGACTCGTTGGCATCCAGCTGGCCATCGATCAACAACGCATCTGCAGAAATGCGGTCGCCTTCATGCAGGATGAGCAGATCACCGACGACGACCTCCCGGCCGGGGATGCGCAACTCCTGGCCATCACGCAGGACCAAGGCGCGTGGCGCCGACAGATCGCGCAAGGATTCAAGCGCACGCTGGGTCTTGCGCTCCTGGATCACGGTGATGCCAATGACGACAAATACAGAGCTCAACAGGAAGATCGCTTCGGCCGTATCCCCCAGTAGAAGATAGAGGACGCCGGCGACGAGCAGCATCAGGAACATCGGTTCGAGCAGTATCCCCAGGACAATGCCGATGAACGTCTTGGGACGGGTGCCGGGCAGCATATTGGGCCCGTCCATGGCGAGCCGGCGCGCGGCCTCTTCGCCACTGAGGCCTTGCAGATCCCGGTTCGAGGGTGGGCGCGTTGCGTTCATCCGCTGAATTTCCCCGGCAAGCTTGATTGCGTCGTCCCCATCACTCTACGACCCGCCTTGCAGGTCATGTCGCAGGTGGACAGGCACACAGGCAAGTCCATTGTGCCGTAAAGGCCAATGCCATGGCGGGAGGGTATCCACTCCTTGCAGGCGCCCCCCCTGCCCGCCGCCCGATCCAACGGTCTGAACCGACCGCTCGCCAGCAACGAGCGGGTATCTGCCTGAATCCGCCACATCCGTGCAGCACAAGCCGGGCGCCCTAGCGTCTTCCCGCGCGAACCCACCACCGGCATTTCCCCGTGACGGGACGGAACCCGCATCGGAACGGATCAAGAATCTGAAGATTCCGGAGGTCTGCGGTGGGTCGGGCGCGGCCTCCCCCTCTGCGCCGCTCTCCTGCCGATCATCCCGGCCCCCTCATCCCCAGCCGGACAGCAGCTCTTCCCGTCGAAGCCACCGGCACATCCCCCCGGGCGCCCCCAGGCAAAGCGCGCCAGGCACCCGCCGGTGCCTACCGGCGCCGCAACAGCGGCCGCCGGATCACAGCTGCGATTTGATCGGCAGGATGAACTTCTCCATGAACTTCTCCTTCAAGGGCCGCTGCTCCCACATGGCGTAGGTGTATCGCACCGTGTGCGCCAGGTCGGCATCAAACACCTGGGTCATGCGTGCGGCGAAGGCGGCGTCGTACACGTTGAGGCTGGCTTCGTCGTTGAGCCGGAAGCTGCGTACATCGAAGTTCGTGGACCCCACCGAACTCATCACTCCATCCACGATCAGCAGCTTGTTGTGCATCATCGTGGGCTGGTATTCGTAGATTTCCACGCCGGCCAGCAACAGCTCGCCCCAATGCGCCTTCGAGGCCAGGCGGACGGTCTCGGAGTCGATGTGCTTGCCGGGCAAGGTCACGCGCACCCGTACCCCCCGGTGGCGGGCGGTGATCAACGCCTTGATGATCAACTCATCGGGTACGAAATACGCCGCCTGCAGGTCGATGGTGCGTTCGGCCGCCGCAATGGCCATCAGGTACATCAGATGCATGCTCTCGCTACCGCCGGCAGGCGATGCCACGAACATGTGGGCATCCATCTCCCCGGCAGGCGCCAGCGGCGGAAAATAGTCCGCTCCGTTGAGCACCTGGCCGGTGGTCTTGATCCAGTTGTCATTGAAGGCGGCCTGGATCTGTGCGACCGCCGGGCCCTCTATCCTGAAGTGCATATCGCGCCAGTGCTCGCCGTCCTGGGCATGCCCGCTCCACTGGTCGGCAATGCCTACCCCGCCGGTGAAACCCAGCTTGCCGTCGATCACCAGCAGCTTGCGATGGGTGCGGTTGTTGAGACGGCCCAGGTTGTACCACTTGAGCGGACGGTACTGGTGCACCTCGGCGCCGGCGTCGCGGATCTGATCCAGCAGACGGGTGTCCATCTTCAGGCTGCCCACCCAGTCCACCATCACCTTGACCTGCACGCCTGCGCGGGCGCGCTCGGCCAGGGCATCTGCAAACTCCTGGCCTATCTGCCCGGACCAATAGATATAGGTTTCGAAAGTGATCGTCTTCTGCGCCGAGTGGATCGCCTCCAGCATCGCCGGGAAAATCTCGTCACCGTTTTCCAGATCGGTGACCCGGTTGCCCGGTATCAGCCCGGGCCCGAGCAACACACCCATTTCCCTGCGGAATTGCGGGCTGTCGGCCGCGTACAGATGCTCGATCCTGCGCTCGAGCTTCTTCTCCGAGGTTTTGAAATTCATCGCCACCACCGCCAACAGCAGCGTAATCAGGGCGGTGGTCACGATCGTCCAGACCATGCGTTTTCGGCTCCAGCGTTTGGCCATGGGGCAGTCCCACGTGGGAAGCCAACAAACTAACTGCAGGCCTGATCAGCTGTGCGTGAAGCCGCCCGGTGCCGAACAGCGAAACCCGGCGGTTGTTTGCACGCCCGGGAGGGCTACGTCCCCCTGTAACTGGATGCCGTCTGGTCCGCCCGGATGGCAGGGCTGCAACAGCCAGGAGCGCCGCGGGTGGAGCCACGCAACGCGGGGCGCATAGCCTTCCCGGCGGCCGCCCGGACGGCACGCCCCGTCCCGCTATCGACCGGAAGGGACGGTCACCGCCTCGCCCTCCGACGTTTCCGCGCTCCCCGCGCAGTGACAGCATTGTTTCCCGCTGAATGCGCAGATATCACTGCCATCTGCGCGACACGGCGCGGTAACAGCGGCGCGTCCCAATACCATGGCGCCTGTCCGGCGGGGACGCGCGGCGTTGCCGAACTGTCACATTTACGCAATCTTTACGCCCTAGCCTTCGCTGCATCCTCAACCCGCCTGCAAGGCCATCCATCCATGAAACTGCATCGCCAGCTCCTCACTGCAGCCGTTGCTGCGGCGCTGTTTGTACCGGTCGCCCACGCGGAAGTCGCCATCGACGTCATCGGCGGTTCCGAAATCACCTTCGAAGGTCTGGTGCAGGCCGACGGCAACTGGTTCGACAACGACCGCGCCGACCTCAACGGCACCGCCAAGAACGGCAAGGACAGCGAGTTCGAACTGCGCCGCGCCGAGCTGGTGCTCAAGGGCAAGGGCCCGGGCAACATCGAGTGGGTGGTCGGTTACGACGCCAAGGCCGACAAGTTCCTGGACACCAACGCCAAGTACAAGCTGGGCGGCAACAGCAACCACTACCTGCAGGTGGGCCAGTACAAGCAGCCCAACAGCCTGGAAGAACTCTCCAGCACCAAGAACAACGATTTCATCTCCAAGGCCACCGTCACCAACACCTACGCCGTCGCCCGCCGCCTGGGTGTGGGCTATGGCCTCGGTGACAGCAACTGGTCGGTCACCGCCTCGGCCTTCGGCCGCGAGCTGACCCGCGATCTGGCCCACGGCAGCGGCTACGGCCTGCGCGGCACGTTCGCCCCGATCAACGACAAGGGCAACATCCTGCACTTCGGCCTGAGCTACGCCGACTACGACACCGACGCCGACACCCTGCGCCTGCGCGCCCGCCCGAATGCCGACCTGGCCACCGTGCGCCTGGTCGACACCGGCGACATGAAGGACAGCGACCGCATCAGCACCCTCGGCGCCGAAGCCATGTACGTGCAGGGCCCGTTCAAGGCGCAGGCCGAGTACTTCAACGCCAAGGTCAAGCGCTATGACCACGACAACTACACCAGCGACGGTTACTACCTCAGCGGCGTGTGGAACGTCACCGGCGAAACCTGGAGCTACAAGGGTGGCACCCCGGGTCTGGGCCTGCCCAATGACCCGGGCCGCGGCATGTGGCAGCTCGGCGCCCGCTTCGATCACATCGATCTGAACGACGGTGGCCTGCGTGCCCCGGCCATGGTCGGCGGCGCACCGCTGGTGGATGGCGTGCTCGGCGGCAAGATGGATGTCTGGACCGTGGGCGCCAACTGGTACTGGCGCTCCAACTTCAAGGCCTCGCTGAACTACGTGATGGTGGACAGCAAGAAGTACAGCGCCAGCGCACGCAGCTTTGTCAGCGACAAGCCCAACATCCTGGAAGCCCGCCTGCAGTTCTTCTGGTAAGCCGATTCCGCTACCGGTGATATGAGACGAACGCCCCGCAAGGGGCGTTCGTTGTTTCCGGCCGGTGGCTTGCGTGGGAGCGACGCCCCTCCCTTGGTCTTCGGTGACGTTCAATCGCAGCCACCGCCCTCGCAACCACAACAACGAAGGCAACTGCCCGGCCATTCGCTGCCCACTGCACCCTAGCGGCTCGTGCGGAGGTATATGACCACGGCCGAAGTGAATCTGGAACCGCTAGCCAGGGCACACCGATTGCTGAGGAAGCCTTCGGCGATACCCCCTGCTTCCTGCTCGCCGACCATATCCGATGCCGAAAAAGACCTTCGACAGCCTGGAACGCCTTGGGACCCGGCACCTGTCACTGGGCAAAAAGATGCTGTTCGCCTCCCAGTGCGTGGTGTTGATCCACCTCGCACTGGATCAGGGCTAAGGCATGCCTGCGGTCATTCAGCCGTTTTCATAGGTGCCCAAGCGGGTACCCAGCAACGCGCCGGTCCTCAAATCAACTGGGATGACCTCCAGACTCAACTCATGTGCGGGATCAAAGTGGAACAGCGGCAAGGCCTCATGAAACCTTGAGGTGACCGGGTAGATCAAACTCATCTGCCCCTTGCCACCCAAATATTTATGCCCGTAAGCAAACAGCTGGTAGAGATCGCTCTGGCTGATGCCGTATTTGTTCTGGCGGTTGCCTGCATCCAGCCGCTTCCATTTCGCATCCCCCACCCACTTGAAGCCTGGCTGTTCAATCAGAAAGTCCGGCTGCAGTTGGAACATCCCATCGCCCTCATGGCGGCAAAGCAACTGGCTGGCGGCCTGCTCTCGCAGACGAACGCCAGCAGGCAGATGCCGCCGCAAGGCCCAACCCACGAAACGCTCGAACACCCGCTGCATCGGGAACAACAGACTGCGTCCCTGCCATTGCCCCAGCATAGCCAGCGGATTGCGCTCGCCCAGGATCATCGCCACCCACGGTCGGATATCGCGGTAATGGGCCATCAGGCGGTCATCGCGCCAGCACTGGAAATCACGGCTGTTGTCGTGAGAAGCCGGCACTGCGTGCAGCACATGGGCCAGCTCATGGCTCAGACGCCAGTTGCGCAGCTCACGGGTCAGACCTCGCACCTTGTCCAGCGCTGAGCGGATCAAACGGTTCTCCGGGCGATCAGCATCAAAAACTTGGTGCTCGACCTGGAACAGATGCGCTCGCCCGGCAGGCTGACGAAGCTGCTGTGCAATGAGCAACCGTCCACGCAAATGACGCAGCTGGTCCTGCTCGGTGTGGTAGTCACAACGCACGCCCCGCTGTACCAGCGTTTCCAGCGCCACCAGAAACTGCTGGATGATCCACTCGCTGACCGGCATGGTGAGCGCCTGCAGTGATGTCTCGCCCACGTCCCGCACCGGGAGGTCAAGGCACCGCTGCAGCATGGCCAGCAAGGTGGTACGTGACTGCAACGGGTCATCACTGCCATCCACCGTTTTTGGCAGGATCTCGATGCGCGTACCGCAGGGCGTTTCGATCAGGCCGACATGACCATCCAGGCGCAGCCAACGCTGGCCTTCCACCTGTACCAGCGACACCCCGCCACTGCCCAGCAACTTGCCCTGGCGGCACAGCCAGTCGAAGGCAGAAGGCGGAATGCACCGCTGGTGCATCCCCTCCTCCTGCAAGGGTGCGGTCGTCAGGCGTGCATGCTCGTGGACCAGGATCACGCCTGCGTTACCGGCACATCCCAGTAAATGCCGATATAGGCGGCAGGATCATCGAAAGCCGCATCGTCCAACTGCCAAAGACGTGAAAGCCCTGGAAGATCCATGCCCTCACCGAACAAGGCCACACTGTCAACGCCCGGCTCGACCAGGAAGCGCGGGGCGCTGCCCTTGCGATGGTCGTTGAGAACCCAGGCAATCTTCTGCCAATCCTCGTAGAAGTATTCCTGCAACAGCGGAATGACCTGACGGCGGAACACCTTGGCCAGGGCTGACATCGACCTGTCTTCCGTCAAACCCATGAACCAGGCATGGCCGATCTGGTAGTCACGCCCCAGCAGCACCGCGATGCGCTGGTTCATGACCGTCAGCATCATTGCCACATCCACGCCATCAACCACCAGGCCAGCCAGCAATTCCGGCTTCGGCGGCAGCTCGATGAACTCAAAGCGGCGGCGCAGCGCCACATCCAGCGAGGCCAGTGAACGGTCGGCCGTGTTCATCGTGCCGATCAGGTGCAGGTTGGAAGGCACGCTGAAACGCTCCTTCGAATACGGCAACGTAACCGCCAAGGCTTCCTTCTGCCCTTCCCGCTTGGACGGCTCGATCAGGGTGATCAGCTCACCGAAGATGCGCGAGACATTGCCACGGTTGATCTCATCGATGATCAACACGCGCGCCCCCGGCTCACGGATTTCAGCCTGCCCGCTGTCGAGCAGTGCAGCCAAACGATCACGCTTGATGGCCGTTGGCTCATACACCGTCATCTGGCTGAAGCGCTTGTCTGTCAGTTCTTGGTACGGACGCCCCGGCGAGTACTGGCGCAGCCAGCGTACCGGGCGGCTGTGCGTGTACTCACGATCCTCACTGTCCACGAACTGGTAGTCACCGGTGATCTCGCCTATGGCACGAAACTTCAGGTTCCCCTCGGTTACCAGAATCAAGTCACCCGGCTTCATCTGCCGCACGAACACATTCAAGGCAATTGCCGGATAGCCACTGCCCTCTTCTCCTGCAGCCTTCAAGCGGTCAGCGATGTCTTGACGCGAAGCAACCCCCGTCATATCGACATCGGCGCCGAAACCCAGCAAGGCACAGCCGTTGGCCATGCACTGCTCAAAGATATGACCCTCAGTCTGCGCATCGCCCAGTGACAACTTCCAGACCCTGCGGTCACTGACATCAAGCCTAGTGGTGCCCTCGGTCACCACACGGCTGCGGGCCGCCTCGCAAACCGTCTTGAACACCCCCGGCTCCACGCTGTATTCCAGCCCGCCACCCTCTTCGGCCGTATTGGCACGGATCCCTTCGACGAAATCCTCGTAGCTGAAGCTCTGGTGGAAGGTCACAAAATGGATGTGACCACTCTCGGCAAGCGCATCGAAGCGCTGCTTCAAGGTTCCGCGCTTGTCGGCATTGGCAGCAAGGAAGGATGGATCCAGCAGTTCCAGCGCGGCATCCACTGTTCCGTGCGTTTTGCCGGTGCCGGGAGGGCCATAGAAGATCATGTTGCTGGCAAGCGCTGGCTCCTCCTTGTTCGTCGAAACCTGCACCTCAGAACCCCCAGCCGTAAATTCAGAACCCGTAGGCTGATCCTCATTTTCAGGCTCAAGCTGGTCAGGCCAGAAAGCAGAGCGGGAAGTAGAGAGCCAACTCCAATCAGTCATATTCCGGGACGCTTCGATCACACCGAGGAAACTTCCAACGAAATCGGGAGTCATCGTGTAGTCGCTCTTCCCCTCGTACTTGCCGACATTTCGCTTCATCCTCACCAGGAAAGGCGTTCGACAAAGAATGATCGCAACCCGCTTCCATGCCTGTTTCCCTTGCCCCCGGCGACCAAAGATGACCACTTCTGGATTCTTCCTCGAATGCCAGACATCCATCCCACACAGGTGGACACCATGCATCAAACGAGCAAACTCCGTTCGCTCAGCATCGCTCCAACGTGCCATCACCGAAACAAACGATGGCTGGCTCTTGAAGTGGTTAAGAACAGCCTCTTCCTTGAACGACATGAACACCTCTTCCAATCAGATCAGGATTCAAACAATGGAGAAACAGCTTATGTGGCTCCTTGGGTCAGGGTGATGCGCAAGGGGTTGGCCTCAACCCAGTTCCGTAGGCTGGGTTGATGCGGCCAACCCAGCCTACGGCCCTTGAATGAATTATTAGCGCCCAACTTGCGCCTCAACGTACTGCAACCATTTGTCTTTCTTATCTGCAGAACCTTCAGTAAAAAGGATCATCTCAAAGCTTTTCGTATGATACGGCTGATCCAAGAAGACCAAATAGGTACCGCCAACAGCGAATCCCGGGCGAATCTTGCACGAAGTATCATGAAACACTCGAACTGACGTATCGCTCCAGAATCCAGCATCAAAGTGCTCGTTGAACCTCAAGTTCCGTAGGCTGGGTTGGCTTCATCAACCCAGCATCACGAAATACACAAAGGGGGTGGGTTGGTGCGGCCAACACCAGTCTGCAGCCCTAATCTTTATCGAAAGCCTCTGGATCTGGGGGCTGGATGATCCAGCGAACTTTGTCGTCGCGCCAGACCCATCTACGATCCTCCGGCCATGAGAGCACTGCAAGAATAAGTCGCTCAGTGAAGGCCCTGATTCTTGTCAGGTCGATCCCCATCACGTCTATGTCAGATGTGTCAGCGGCGTGGAAGAGACCATTCCTGAAATTGGATGCTTGCTTTATTCCAGCCGAGAATCCTTCAGCGGTCCATAGGTCCGATGTCTTGATCGAATACATCTCGACAGCCTTTTCGATCTTTGATGCGAGCGATGCGCGTTTAAGCTCCGGAAGCTTTTCCTTCATGAGTCTGGCGACATTAGCTGTTATGGACCCTTCGTCAACCAGACTGTCGATTGAACCACCTAGTGCGTCCTCCACTCTCCTCCACGATGAAGAGCCAAGCACTCTACCTTCTGCCGCATCAGAAATGGCATTGACGACAGTTTCCATCGCAGAAAAGGCCGTGAAGTACGCAGTCTCGAGGAAACTGACATAGGAATACGATAGAAATCGTATACCTCGGTCAAGCGAATTGAATTGTGGGTGAATCCTCAACGCTTGGACAAGGTCTGAGAGGCCACCATCTCGCAGGTTTGATGAATCGACAAGTTCGCTGTTGTTCGTATTTTCTCGGCTCCCATGCCATTTGTGCCTGTAGGTAGCTCGCTTGAGTGGATCTTCATCAGGTCCCTTCCATAGATACTCGATCTGGTATGCATCGACTGGCTGCCTGTAGCAGAGGGAGAGTGCGCTGCAGATCGGGGAAATTTCCTCAAACAGTCGGTCATGCAATGACCTCAGAGTCTCTCCGGGCTGAAGCTTGAACTCGCCCGCCAGGCGGACACGCTGAATGCGATGCATGACCTTGTCGCCGAATGCCGTCCCCTCTAAATAATCATAGGCTTCCATTGCTTCGATCAGACCGAGACTTGTCTGCACTAGAATCTTTCCCTCCTCGGCGCGACGCGTTGTGATGTCGCCGTTGTAGTGCAGTTCAGTCAAGCCATAACCCGTGAGAATTCCGCTTGGTTGGAGGTCAACTGTAAAGCTGACAAGCAGCGGCTCGGCAGCCGGGTGACAATCGATGCCAATCTCGATTGCTCCCACCTCCAACTTCATGCTCGTTAAGCGCGACTCCCACCGGATTATTCCAAGCAAACTGATCGACTCCTCGCCTTCGTTTGTTGCATGTAGCTTTACGAGGTTGATGTCAATTGCTTGGATTGCACGGTATGCCTCGGCGCGTTCTTCTTCGCCGCCTAGGAACAGCATCTCGACTTCGAGTGACGTTGGATCGTGCTTCTCGTAACGAATGGAAACAGCAGTGCGCAGTGGTATGGGCTTATCAGGCTGTAACGAGAACTGCCCTTGGATGTTCACCATCCCATCTTTGCTCATCGTATTAGGCCTTAAAGTTCAGGATCTTGGATTCTCATCATTAATCCTTAATTTTCCTAGCTCGCAAAGCAAATTCATTGAAGGAGCAATGGATCGAGATTGATTTATCCCGGCAGCTCCGAGGAAAGGGTCCGTTTGGAGTCGGAAGCTGGTACTCGCGGCACGGGTTGTGCTTGCACTAGGAGCGGTCACAGACGCTGCAGCGAACACCAAGACTGCCGCCTCTCCAAGCGGCCAACTATGGTTCATTGACTTCATGAGTTGGCCGAATCGTCCAATTTATTCTTAATAAGTACAGCCGCCCTACCCGCTGCCAGAACCGCTGCACGCCACGTCCTGAGCGATCCGCGCCGCTGTCACCGACGCGTCATATGACAGACGCGGCACTGTCATCCAATGGTTATGGAATAGGCGCCGGGCGGACCTCCCGCACCTCACCCTCCCAGGAGCCATTCGTGATCCACGCCATCAAATCGCGCGCCGCTGTCGCCATCCTCGCTGCGTCCTACGTGTTCGCCGCCAATGCTGCCGATATCACCGGTGCCGGCGCCTCCTTCATCTATCCGGTCATGTCCAAGTGGTCGGCCGACTACAGCGCCGCCACCGGCAAGCGCGTGAACTACCAGTCCATCGGCTCGGGCGGCGGTATCGCCCAGATCAAGGCAAACACCGTGGACTTCGGCTCCTCCGATGCGCCGCTCAAGCCCGAAGACCTGGCCGCCTCGGGCCTGGTGCAGTTCCCCTCGGTGATCGGCGGCGTGGTGCCGGTGCTGAACGTGCCGGGTGTGGACGCCGGTGCGATGAAGCTCGACGGCCCGACCCTGGCCAACATCTTCCTGGGCAAGATCACCAAGTGGAACGATCCGGCCATCGTCGCGCTCAATGCGGGCCTGACCCTGCCGGACAGCAAGATCACCGTGGTGCACCGCTCCGACGGTTCGGGCACCACCTTCAACTTCGTAAACTACCTGTCCAAGGTCAACGGCGACTGGAAGACCACCGTGGGCGAAGGCACCTCGGTGCAGTGGCCGGTCGGCATCGGTGGCAAGGGCAACGAGGGCGTGGCCGCCTACGTCAAGCAGATCAAGGGTTCGATCGGCTATGTCGAGTTCTCCTACGCGCTGCAGAACCGCCTGACCTTCTCGCGTATGAAGAATGCCGCCGGCAACTTCGTGCAGCCGCGTGACGAGACGTTCTCCGCCGCGGCCGCCAGCGCCGACTGGGCCAACGCCCGTGACTTCTACCTGGTGATGACCAACGCCCCGGGCGAGCAGTCCTGGCCGATCACCGCCACCAACTTCATCCTGATGCGCAAGCAGCCCAAGAGCGCCGAAGGTGCCAAGGCCGCCGTCGAGTACTTCCGCTGGATCTACGCCAACGGCGATGCGCAGGCCCGCCAGCTGGACTACGTGCCGCTGCCGGACTCGCTGGTGCGCCAGATCGAAATCTACTGGCAGCAGAACGTCCGCTACTGAGGAGTGCGGCGGCGAGACCCTCTCCCTCGCCGCCTGCGCCACCCGCCCCGCCAGGGAAGCCCTCTCCCTTCCCCGGCGGGCCGGCACGGACGCCGCATCCACCACCAGGCCGCCCTTCGGGGCGGTTCTGGTTTCCGCCGCCCGCAGCGGCATTCCTTCGGAGCATCGACGGGCGATGCCAGAAGCAGTCCCCGGCGTTTTTTGGTTGCCACCCTCCATGGCGGCAACTCTTCGGGCCATCGACCGGCGATGTCAAAAACCGCTCCCAGCGGTTTTTTGTGGCCCCGGCGCTGTCTGCGTCGCGTTCCTGTCCCTGCTGAAGGGCCGAAAAGCGCCTTGTTTTGAGACAGAAGTCTCATCGATGCCGAAAAAAGCGGCAGTGATGCCCCAAAAAGGGGCAACGTTGCCGGTCAAAGTGGCATCGATGGCGAAAAAAGCGGCATCGATGCCGTTTCAAGTGCCATCGATGCCCCTTTTTGGTGCAAACCCGCCGCACCCGATGGCGGGACACCGGCTTCCAGCGGCGGCGGTGGCGCTCGCCCACCCTCGGTTACAGCAGCGGCGTCCATCCGTCCGGTCCCCACCCGGTCCCATCCCGTTCCGCCCGCTCCGGCAGCACACCAACCACCGGCCGCGCCCCGCCCCGGCGAGCGCCGCGCTCCTTCCCGGCAAGTCCTTGCCGGCACAGGGGATTTCAGATTCTTTCGGCGGTGTAATCAGGCTGTAACAAAAACATCATTTCATAGCCTCATCCGCTGGCCCTGCCGGCATCTGCCCCGCTATGGAGTGACCCATGAAGCTGCACACGACCGGTCTTGCCGCCCTCTCGCTGGCCATCGCGCTGGGCCTGTCGGCCTGCGGTGGCGCGGGCAACCAGGCCGCTTCCACCCCGGACAACGCCGCCACCGGCGCTGCCGCCGCCGGTGACAAGGTGTCCGTCGAAATCTCCGGCGCCGGCGCCTCCTTCATCTTCCCGCTGGTGTCCAAGTGGTCGGCCGACTACAACGCCGCCACCGGCGCCAAGATCAACTACCAGTCCATCGGCTCGGGCGGTGGCATCGCCCAGATCAAGGCCGGCACCGTGGACTTCGGTTCCTCCGACAAGCCGCTTTCCACCGAAGAGCTGGCGCAGGCTGGTCTGGGCCAGTTCCCCTCGGCGATCGGCGGCGTGGTGCCGGTGGTCAATCTGGAAGGCCTGCAGCCGGGCCAGCTGCGCCTGACCGGCCCGCTGCTGGCGGACATCTTCCTGGGCAAGATCAAGACCTGGAACGACAAGGCCATCGCCGAAGCCAACCCGGGCGTGCCACTGCCCGATACCAAGATCACCCTGGTGCACCGCTCCGACGGTTCGGGCACCACCTTCAACTTCTCCAACTACCTGTCCAAGGTCAGTGGCCAGTGGAAGGACAGCGTCGGCGAAGGCACCTCGGTGCAGTGGCCGGACGGTGTCGGCGGCAAGGGCAATGAAGGTGTGGCCTCGTACGTGAAGCAGATCAAGGGTTCGGTCGGCTACGTCGAGCTGGCCTACGCGCTGCAGAACAACATGCCGTACGCCTCGATGCAGAACGCCGCCGGCAACTGGGTGCAGCCGACCGCCGACACCTTTGCCGCCGCCGCGGCCAGCGCCGACTGGGCCAACGCCAAGGATTTCAACCTGGTCATCACCAACGCCCCAGGCGCCAATGCGTGGCCGATCACCGCCACCAACTTCATGCTGATGCACAAGCAGCCCAAGGATGCCAAGCGCAGCGCCGATACCCGCGCGTTCTTCAAGTGGGCCTTCGAGAGCGGCCAGGCCCAGGCCAGCGAACTGCATTACGTGCCGCTGCCGGCCGAGCTGGTGACGCAGATCGAAAGTTACTGGGCCAGCGAGTTCAAGTGACGCAATGACGCGGACGCACCACCGGTGCGTCCGCCTTTGTCATTGCGTCGTCCCCGCGCAGACGGGGACAACGTCCTCAACGATATGTACTCCCCGCCCCCGGGGACAGAAACACCACCGCATCCTCTTGGGCCCCCGCCGCTGCCATGAATGCCATCGCACCGACCCTAGTTCCGCCCAGCTCGCGCGATCTGCGTGATGCCCGCAACGACCGGCTGTTCCGCTGGTTCCTGATCGCCACGGTGATCCTGGTGCTGGTCGCCTTGGCCAGCGCCGCGCTGTCGATGCTGTGGGGCGGCCGTCATGCCCTGCAGGAGCAGGGCCTGAGCTTCTTCTATTCGGCCGACTGGAACCCGGTTGAGAACAAATTCGGTGCGCTCGCGCCGATCTACGGCACCATCGTCACCGCCTTGATCGCGATGCTGATCGCGGTGCCGGTGAGCTTCGGCATCGCCTTCTTCCTGACCGAAGTGGCGCCGCGCTGGCTGCGCGGCCCGGTCGGCACCGCCATCGAACTGCTGGCCGGTATTCCCTCGATCATCTACGGCATGTGGGGCCTGTTCGTGCTGGTGCCGGTAATGACCGAGTACGTCACCCCGTTCCTCAACGACCACCTCGGCACCCTGCCGCTGATCGGTCCGCTGTTCCAGGGTCCGCCGCTGGGCATCGGCATGCTCACCGCCGGCTTCGTGCTGGCGATCATGGTCATCCCCTTCATCTCCTCGGTGATGCGCGAGGTGTTCCTCACCGTGCCGACCCGGCTGAAGGAATCGGCCTACGCGCTGGGCTCGACCAAGTGGGAAGTGAGCTGGGACATCGTCCTGCCCTACACCCGCTCGGCGGTGATCGGCGGCGTGTTCCTGGGCCTGGGCCGCGCCCTGGGCGAGACGATGGCGGTGGCCTTCGTGATCGGCAACAGCGTGCGCCTGACCCCTTCGCTGCTGGAGCCGGGCACCACCATCGCCGCGCTGATCGCCAACGACTTCGGTGAAGCCACCGAAACCTACCGCTCGGCGCTGCTGCTGCTCGGCTTCGTGCTGTTCATCGTCACCTTCGTGGTGCTGGCCATCGCCCGCCTGATGCTGATGCGCCTGTCCCGCAAGGAGGGCAACTGATGTCCACCGCCTCGTCCGATTCGCTGTACCTGCGCCGCCGCATCACCAATGGCGTGGCCCTGTTCCTGGGCTGTGCCACGGCGGTGTTCGGCCTGTTCTTCCTGGGCTGGATCCTGTGGACGCTGCTGTCCAAGGGCCTGCCCGGCATCAACCTCAACCTCTTCACCCAGATGACACCGCCGCCGATGCAGGAAGGCGGTCTGCTCAACGCCTTCTTCGGCAGTGCGGTGATGTGCGCCCTGGCCATCGCCATCGGCACCCCCCTGGGCGTGGCCGCCGGCACCTGGCTGGCCGAGTACGGCAATGCGCGCAAGGCCGGCACGGTGGTGCGTTTCGTCAACGACATCCTGCTGTCGGCACCGTCGATTGTTCTGGGCCTGTTCGTCTACACGCTGTACGTGATGCAGACCGGCGGCCAGTTCTCGGCCTTTGCCGGCGCACTGTCGCTGGCCTTCATCGTGCTGCCGGTGGTGATCCGCACCACCGACGAGATGCTGCGGCTGGTGCCGGTGCAGATGCGCGAGGCCGCGCTGGCGCTGGGCGTGCCGCAGTGGAAGGTGATCATGCAGGTGCTCTACCGCAGCGCGATGGCCGGCATCGTCACCGGCATCCTGCTGGCCCTGGCCCGCATCTCCGGCGAGACCGCGCCGCTGCTGTTCACCGCCTTCGGCAACCAATACTGGAATTCCAACGTGTTCCAGCCGATGGCCTCGGTGCCGGTGGTGATGAACCAGTTCGCCGGCAGCCCGTATGAATCCTGGCAGGTGCTGGCCTGGGCCGGTGCCCTGGTGCTGACCGTGTTCGTGCTGCTGGTCAGCCTCTCCGCGCGCGGCCTGCTGCTGCGCAACCGCATTTCAAACGACTGATCCCATGGACCTTCCCATGAACGACCTCACCAACGCCGTGCCGATGCAGCGCATCGCCGTGCCCGCCGCCCACCAGTCGCTGCACACCCCGGCGCCGGTCAAGCTCGCCGCGCGCGGCCTGGACTTCTACTACGACAAGTTCCATGCGTTGAAGAACATCCACCTGGAGATTCCGGAAAAGCGCGTCACCGCGCTGATCGGTCCCTCCGGCTGCGGCAAGTCCACCCTGCTGCGCATCTTCAACCGCATCTACGCGCTGTATCCCAAGCTCGAGGCGCGCGGGGAAGTGCTGCTGGACGGCGAGAACATCCTCTCGCCCAAGTACCCGATGAACCGCCTGCGCTCCAAGGTCGGCATGGTGTTCCAGAAGCCGGTGCCGTTCCCGATGACCATCTTCGAGAACGTGGCCTACGGCATCCGCCACCACGAGAAGCTGTCCAAGGCCGAGATGGCCGTGCGCGTGGAACAGGCGCTGCGCCAAGGCGCGCTGTGGGACGAGGTGAAAGACAAGCTGGGCCAGAGCGCGCTGGGCCTGTCCGGCGGCCAGCAGCAGCGCCTGTGTATCGCCCGCGCGGTGGCGCTGCGCCCGGACGTGCTGCTGCTGGACGAGCCGACCTCGGCGCTGGACCCGATCTCCACCAGCCGCATCGAGCAGCTGGTGGAGGAACTGAAGAACGACTACACCATCGCCATCGTCACCCACAACATGCAGCAGGCCGCGCGTGTGTCCGACTACACCGCCTTCATGTACCTGGGCGACCTGATCGAACACGACCGCACCGAAGTGATCTTCTCCAACCCCTCCAAGCAGCAGACCGAGGACTACATCACCGGTCGCTTCGGCTGAGGCCGGCCACCGGCGCGGCCCTGCCGCGCGGCCTGCCCGACGCCCGTCCGTGAACGGCGACATCCGCACCTCGAACGCCCTGCCCCTGCCACTCCCGGCACCTGCAACCAGCGAGCATTCCATGAATCTTCCCAACGACCACATCGTCAAGAGCTACGACGAGGAACAGCAGCGTCTGGTGGCCGAAATCCTGCGCATGGGCGAAATGTCCGTGGCCCAGCTCGAAGCCGCGCTGGATGTGATCGAACGCCGCGACGAGAAGGCCGCCCTGCACCTGGTCGCCAATGACGAGGCCATCGACCAGCTCGAGCAGCAGATCAGCCATGACGTGATGCGGCTGGCGCTGCGTGGGCCGATGGCGCGCGACCTGCGCGAGATCCTGGCCGGCCTGCGTATTCCGGCCGACATCGAGCGCATCGGCGATTACGCCGCCAACGTCGCCAAGCGTTCCATCGCGCTGGTCGCGGTGCCGCCGCTGCCGCAGATCCAGGGCCTGCGCGCCCTGGGCCGGCTGGCCGCGCAGCAGGTACGGCGCGCCATGGACGCCTACCGCGACAACGACGCCGAGGCCGCGCTGAAGCTGCGCGAGGATGACGCCCGCCTGGACGCCCAGTACACCGCGCTGTTCCGCGAGCTGCTCACCTACATGATGGAAGACCCGCGCAACATCACCCCGTGCACGCACCTGCTGTTCATGGCCAAGAACCTGGAGCGCATCGGCGACCATGCCACCAACATCGCCGAGAACGTGTGGTTCCTGGTCAAGGGCGAGCAGCCGCTGCCCCCGCGCGAGAAGCGCGATGAGACCAGCACCGTCGACCACGTCTGATCGGCGGTCATGCGCCTGTCGTCGTGGAAAACTAACGCTTTTTTCGACAGGCGCTTGCTAAGCTCCGGCCTCCCCCGGCCCAAGCCGATACCGGAGACACCCCGACCATGGCCATCGACATCCGCAAGTCCACCTCACTCGCCCTCGGTGCCGCGCTGCTCGGCAGCCTGGGGGCCGCGCCCGCCTTCGCCATGACCGACCTGGCCCAGGGCTACGCGCTGGGCGCCACCGCGCAGACCCCGCCGACCGCCGGGCAGCAGGCCACCGCCGAAACCGCCAAGACCGAAGACGCAAAGGCCAAGCACAGCGCCGAAGGCAAGTGTGGTGAGGGCAAGTGCGGCGCCAGCAAGGACAAGAACACCGACGCCGACGCCAAGGCCGCGGACAAGGCCGCCGGCGCCGCCAAGGCGCATGCCGAAGGCAAGTGCGGCGAGGGCAAGTGTGGCGGCAGCCACTGAGTCATCCGCATCCCACCCGCACTGGCCGTTGCCGGCCGGTGCGGGACTGGGCCTGCGACGCGCGTTGCTGGATGCGCTGCTGAGTGCGCCGGCAGGTTCTTTTGATTTCCTCGAATGCGCACCGGACAACTGGATCGGTGTTGGCGGCCGGCTGGGCGAGGCGCTGGCCGAGCTGTCGCAACGACATCCCCTGAGCTGTCATGGCCTGTCGCTGTCGCTGGGGGGCCCGGCCCCGCTGGATGTGGACTTTCTCGCCCGTACCCGCCGGTTTCTCGACCGCCACCGCGTGACCCTGTACAGCGAGCACCTGAGCTGGTGCAGCGATGACGGCCATCTGTACGAACTGCTGCCGCTGCCGTTCACTGAGGAGGCGGTGCAGCACGTGGCCGCGCGCATCCGCCAGACCCAGGACATCCTCGGTCGCCGCATCGCGGTGGAGAACGCCTCCTACTACGCCATGCCGGGCGCCGGGATGGATGAAGCCGGCTTCATCAACGCGGTGCTGGACGAGGCCGACTGCGAGCTGCTGCTGGACGTGAACAACGTCTACGTCAACGCCATCAACCATGGCTATGACGCGCATGCGTTCCTGGCCACGCTGCCCTCGGCACGCATTGCCAGTTATCACGTGGCCGGCCATCACGATGAGGCGCAGGATCTGAAGATCGACACCCACGGCATGCCGGTGAAGGACGAGGTGTGGGCGCTGCTGGGCCACGCCTATGCGCTGCATGGGGTGCGCCCGACCCTGCTGGAGCGGGATTTCAACTTTCCGCCGCTGGCCGCGCTGCTGGCCGAAGTGGACCAGATCCGCCAGCTGCAACAGGCTGCCGATGCGGGTGCGGTTTACGCCCATGGCTGAGTCCCTGCGCGAGCTGCAGTTCCGCTTTGCCGCGCACCTGCGTGACCCGCAGCGGCAACCGCCCCCGGCGCAGATCGATCCGCGCCGCCTGCAGGTCTATCGCGAGCTGTATTTCAACAACATCCAGAGCCTGCTGGCGGCCAATTTCCCGGTCATCGCCAGCACGCTGGGGGAGGAACGCTGGCTGCCGCTGGTGCGTGCGTTCTGCCGCGAGCATCGTGCCCACACCCCGCTGTTCCCCGAGATCGGCCAGGAGTTCATCCACTTCCTCGACCAGCAGCCCGTCCGCGCCGATGCGCCGTGGCTGCTGGAGCTGGCCCACTACGAATGGATCGAGCTGGCGCTGAAGATCAGCGATGCGCCGCTGCCCGCGCATGACCCGGCCGGTGATCTGCTGGCGCAGGCGCCGGTGCTTTCACCGTGGTGCCGGGCGCTGGCCTACACCTGGCCGGTGCACCGCATCGCCCCGGGCTACCAGCCGCTGCAAGCGCCGGCGCAGCCCACGCTGCTGCTGGCACGCCGCCAGCCCGACGGCGCGGTTGTCTTTTCGCAACTGTCGCCCTTGCTGTACCGGCTGCTGGAACGGCTGGAGCAGCTGCCGCGACGGTGTGGCCGCCAGCACCTGCAGGAGCTGGCGGCAGAGGCCGGGGTCCACGCGGACGCGACGTTCCTGGACAATGCCGCGGCGATGCTGCGGCAACTGGCCACCAGCGGCTGCATTGTCGGCACCACCACGCCGGCCTGAGCCGCGCGCGCTTCAGCCACCAGCGCACGGCCAGGCAAAGTGCTCTGCTACCCTATTGCGATGAATGAACACGTTGAGCCCTCGGCCCCCCGACCCGCTTTCACGCCGATGGCGCAGCGCTTCCGCGGTTTCCTGCCCGTCGTGGTGGATGTGGAAACCGGCGGCTTCGACTGCACCCGGCACGCCTTGCTGGAAATTGCCGCGGTCCCGGTGGAAATGGACGAAAACGGCCTGCTCTATCCCGGCCAGACCGCCAGCGCGCACGTGATTCCGGCCGAAGGAACCGAGATCGATCCCAAATCGCTGGAAGTGACCGGCATCGTGCTCGATCACCCGTTCCGCCTGGCCAAGCCCGAACGCGAGGCGCTGGAACATGTGTTCGCACCGGTGCGCGCGGCAATGAAGAAATACCACTGCCAACGCGCGATCCTGGTCGGCCACAACGCCCACTTCGATCTGAACTTCGTCAATGCCACCGTCGCCCGCAGCGGCCACAAGCGCAACCCGTTCCATCCGTTCAGCGTGTTCGATACGGTAACCCTGGCCGGCGTGGCCTACGGCCAGACGGTATTGGCCCGTTCGGTGCAGGCCGCCGGCTTCGACTGGGACGCCAACGAGGCCCACAGCGCGGTCTACGACACCGAGCAGACCGCGCGCCTGTTCTGCAAGATCGTCAATGCGTGGCCGTCGTCGCCCCTGGGCGCCCTCTCCCGTTAACCCTCGCAGATGCGGTCGCGGCCTTCACTCTTGGCCCGGTAGAGGGCCAGATCCGCGCGTGCGTACAGCTGTTCCGGGGCCTGATCGGCCGCGCCCAGCTGCACCACGCCGGCACTGAAGGTCAGGTGCAGCCCGGCGATATCGGCCCAGTCCTGCTGCGCGTGGAACAGCTCGCGCAGCCGCTCGCTGATGCGCAGAGCCTCCGCCAGCGGCGTGTCGCTGAGGATCAGTGCGAATTCCTCGCCGCCCAGCCGCGCCGCCAGGTCCGATTCGCGACAGCCGCTGCGGAGCAGGCGGCCAACCTTGCGCAACACTTCATCGCCGACGCCGTGGGACCAGGTGTCATTGACGTTCTTGAAGTGGTCGATATCCAGCACCACCAGCGACAGCGGCTGGCCATTGCGCGAGGACCGGGTCATCTCGCGCGCCAGGGTCTGGTCGAACGCGCGGCGATTGGCCAGCCCGGTCAGCGCATCCTCCCGCGCCTGCCGCTCGAAAGCCTCGGCCTGCTCGCGCAGACGCTCGGCCAGCGTGCTCTTTTCCTCGTTGGCGGCCAGCAGGTGGTCGGCCTGCAATTTCAGATCGTGGGTGCGCTCCTCCACCAGCCGCGCCAGACGGGCGTTGTTGGCCTCGTAACGATGGATCACGTAGCGGAACAGCGCATACAAGGCCAACAACACCAGCAGCAGTGCCGCGAAATGGACATCCAGCCGCTGCCACCACAGCGGCTGGACGGTGAACTGCCACAGGGCCGTCCCCTCGCTCCAGCGGCCATCCGGATGCGCCGCCGACACGTGCAGGGCGTAGTTGCCCGGCGGCAGGCCCACATACTCCACGCCGCGCTGGTTGCCGCGCTCGACCCAGTCCCGCTCCAGTCCTTCCAGCCGGGTGCGGTAACGGATCCGGTCGGACATCAGGTAACTGAGCCCGACATAGTTCACCGCCACCCGCAGCCCGCCGGGAATCATCTTCGCCTCGCCGCTGCGCCAGTTCAGCGGTTCGCCATCCAGCCGCACGTTTTCGATCACCGCCGTCGGTGGCGGACGTGACTGGAAGCGCTGCAATGCCGCCGGTTGCACCGTGGTGACGCCACCGGCGGTAGCCACCCAGATACTGCCATCGCGCCTGCGGACGGCCGCCGGCCCCGAGCTGCCATTGGCCTGCGCGCTGGCGACCCCGTCGATCTCGCGGTACATCACCCCCTCCAGCCGGGGCCGCGTGCCATCGGCCACCGCCTGCAGCTGCTGCGCGTCCGTGCGCCAGATGCCGCGATTGCTGCTCAGCCACACATTGCCCAGCGCGTCGGGCACCAGCTCGAACACCGTATCCACCGGCAGCCCGTGTTGCAGCCCCACGTGCGCCAGGCCGTTGCCGGTGTAGCGGTAGAGACCGCGGTCGCTGGTGATCCACACCGCATCATCAATCTGGCGGAAGCCGTATACGGCCCGCGCATCGCCAAGTTTGGCGATATCGATCTTCTGGGCGCGTCCGCCCTGCATGCGCCACACGCCTTCGGTGGTACCGATCCACAAGGTGTCTTCCAGCCAGCTCAACGCCAGCACCACCGTGCGCGGCATACCCGGAAGCGCCACCGGCACAGCGCGCCCGTTTTCCAGCTGCAGCACCCCATGGGCCGAGCCCAGCCACACCCGGCCGTCGGGCGCGAGCGCGATCGCCCGGTAGTTGCCACGCGGCACCTCCTCCCCGGGCCGGTACCGGTGCACACGGCCACGATCGTCGATATGGAAGACGCCCTCGCCACGGGTGCCGATCCAGACGTCATCCCGGGTCCCGGTAGCCAGCGCCAGTATCGAGGGCTGGCGTTCGCCGGGCCGCAGGGCGACCGGCTCGATCCGGCCATCAGGCAGCATCCGGTCCAGACCACTGCTGCTGCCTATCCACAGCGCCCCGTTGGCATCTTCGGTGAGCGTGCGGATGAAATCGCCACTGAGTCCATCGCTATGGGTGTAGCTGTTGAACAGGGCCTCGCGCAGGCGCAACAGGCCGCCATTCAAGCCGACCCAGATGCTGCCTTCCTGGTCCTCCAGCAGGCTGATGACCCGCGAGTCGAGCAGCGCCCCGGTCGAGCGCAGATGCTCGGCGCCCTTTTCGCCCAACCGCCACAGCCCGTTGTTTTCGGTCCCCACCCAGACCTCCCCGTGGCGGTCCAGCAGCATCTCGGTGAGCTGGCCCACGCCGGGAAGCCGGTGTTTGAGTACCAGATGCTCGCCTTCCATCCGGTAGAGATGGTCGGCCGCCACCACCCACAGCGAGTGATCCGGCGCCAGATAGGGCCAGGCCAGACCGGGCGGAAGATCGAACGCGGCAGGCGCGCGCTTGATCACGCCGTCGAGATCCAGATACAGCAGGCCGTCGAAGGTTCCTATCCAGACCCGGTCACGCCCGTCCACCGCCATATGGGTGAAATTGACCGCATCACGCAGCGCCGCCGGCGGAAGGAAATGATGGAAGCGGCCATCCGGATCCAGCCGGCCAAGTCCGGTGCCTTCATACAGCAGCCACAGCCGGTCGCGGCTGTCCTTGTGCATGGCCTCGATCATGACCGCCGGCGCATCGCCGTGGGGCGGCCGCCACTGCTGCCAACGGCCCTTCTGGTCGAAACGGGTGACATTGCCGCGCGAATCCCCCATCCACAACGCGCGCTCCCGGTCCACGTACAGGGTGCCGATGCCGTTGTCAGGCACGGGAGGACGGCTGTTGCGATCGAACACGGTGAAATCCAGCCCGTTGTAGCGGGCCAGGCCTTCCCAGGTGGCGAACCACAGATGGCCGTCAGGGGTCTGCGCGATATCCCGCAACGTGTTGTGCGGCAGGCCGTTGCGGCTGGTCCACAGGTCGCGGCTGTAATCGTTCAGTGCGGTGCGGCTGGACTGGCTCCAGGCGGGCCAAGCGGCCATCAACAACAGCAGAAACAACGACAACGCGCCGCTTACCCGCAGCCCGGCGGGCAAGCGCATACGACCTGCGCTCTCTGCCAGGTATGCCTTATGACCGGTTTCCCATTCCATCGTGGACGATCTGCTCTTGCATGCGCCCCCGGCCTGGCGCGCCCCTGAATACCGGGTCCCGAGGAAGCCACGGCGCGCCTGCAACGACAACGCCGCCATCCTCCGACAGCTTCAACCTACACCACTTGCCCGCGGCCGGCGGCAACCATTCCCATTTGCCGCGCGGGCCACGGGACATCCCGCCACCGTGACAGCAGTGGCGAACGGCGGCTCGGGAAGAGATCAAAATGCGTCCGGACATGGCGAATGCCCCATCGCCCGACCCTGCCGGCTGGCACCGCGTCCCTCGCGGCACGTCCATCCGGACGCGGCGGCTGGCCACCCGCCGGCAGCCCCAAGCCGGCGCGGCAGATGCTAACCGGCAAACGTAAGAACCCAGGCGGTGATCGCGCAGGCCGCCTGTCCAGGCGATCACGCGGATTGCCCGTCCCGCCCCCCTTCGGGTAGCGGCAGAAACCCGCCCCGGGGGTGCACTGGCGGGTTGACGCGGCATGCGCCCATGGCGGCTTCGCACCGGCACACCGCGGTCGCAGCCATAAAAAAGCCCCGCTGATGGCGGGGCTTTGGGTGGCAACGGAGCGGTTCAGACCAGGCGCTGGCGCACCGCCTCGAACAGCACCACGCCGGTGGCCACCGACACGTTGAGGCTTTCGATATCACCCGGCATCGGGATGCGCACCAGCCCATCGCAGGTTTCGCGGGTCAACCGGCGCAGGCCATCACCCTCGCCGCCCATCACCAGCGCCACATTGCCACGCAGGTCGAGCTGATGGATGGTCTGGTCCACTTCACCGGCCAAGCCGTACACCCACACGCCCAGCTTCTGCATGTCCTTGATACAGCGCACCAGATTGGTCACCGCCACCACCGGGATACGGTCGGCGGCACCGGCGCTGGTCTTGCGCACGGTGGCGTTGACCGGCGCGCTCTTGTCCTTGGGAATCACCACCGCGGTGACGCCGGCAGCGGCCGCGCTGCGCAGGCAGGCGCCGAGGTTGTGCGGGTCCTGCACCTCGTCCAGCACCAGCACCAGCGCCTTGCCGCCAGCGGCCTCGATCAGACCTTCCAGCTCGTTCTCGGCCCACAGCTTGGGCGCGGCGTAACGGGCGACCACGCCCTGATGGCGGACCTGTCCGGCCACGCCGCCCAGTGCCTGGGCGTTGACCTTGCGCACGTCGATGCCTTTGCGCAGGGCTTCTTCCTCGATTTCCACCAGACGCGGATTCTTGGCGCCGGCCTCGATCAGCACTTCGCGGACATTCTCCGGGTCTTTTTCAATCGAGGAAGCCACGGCATTGACGCCGACGATCCACTGGTTCTGCTTGCTCATGGGCGTCACATGGGGAAAAACGGGGGGTGGCAATGGTAGGCCCATTCGGTCCGGCCCGCAGCTGCCACCGGCCTGCGGACCGCGCGACGGGCGGCCGCCTGCCGGCAGCCGCCATCGACATCAGTACTTCTTTTTGCTGCGTTTGGCCGGTTTGCCACGCTCAGGCAGTGACGGCACGTCCGCCGCCTGGCCGCCCTTGCGCTCGACCAGGCGGAAGTCGATCTTGCGCTCCTCCATGCTGGCCTTGAGCACCAGAATGCGGACCCGGTCACCGAGCCGGAACTCGCTGCCGTTGCGCTCGCCGCTGAGCATCTTGCGGATCGGATCGAACTTGTAATAGTCGTGCGGCAGCTGGGTGACGTGGACCAGACCGTTGACCTTGGAGTCGTCCAGTTCAACGAACAGTCCGAAGCTGGTGACACCACTGATGACGCCTTCAAACTCGCCACCGACATGTTTTTCCATCCACGCGGCGCGATAACGCTCATCCACCTCACGCTCGGCCTCGTCGGCGCGACGCGCACGCTCGGAGCACTGCAGCGACAACGCGCTCATCTGATGCGGGGTGTAAAGGTATTTTTCCGGGCGGGCGCCAGTCAGCGCATGCTTGATCGCCCGATGCACCAGCAGATCCGCGTAGCGGCGGATCGGCGAGGTGAAATGCGCGTACGCCTCCAGCGCCAGACCGAAGTGACCGTTGTTGTCGGGTGAATACACCGCCAGCGACTGGCTGCGCAGCAAGACCGACTCCAGCAACGCCGCATCCGGCCGCTCGCGCACCTTCTTCAGCAGCTTGGTGTAATCGCCCGGCTGCACTTTGCTCCACGGCGGCAGACTCAGTTTGAACTCCTTGAGGAATTCAAGCAGGTCCGCATATTTGGATTCCGGTGGCCGCTCGTGCACCCGGTACGGCGCCGGCACATGCGACGCCAGCAGGAACTTGGCAGCCTGCACATTGGCCGCGATCATGCACTCCTCGATCAGCTTGTGCGCTGCATTGCGCACCAGCATGCCGGCCTGGGTGACCTCGCCGCGATTGTCCAGCTCGAAGCGGACTTCCGAGGTTTCAAACTCGATCGCGCCGCGCTTCTCGCGCGCTTTTTCCAGCAGCTTGTACAAGTTGTAGAGATGTTCGATGTGCCCCAGCTGGGGACCGATTGAAGCGCGTGCATCGGCGTCATTCTCGCCAACGGCCTTCCACACCTGGTCGTAGGTCAGACGCGCATGCGAGCGCATCACCGCCTCGTAGAACTTGGACTGGGTGACCTCGCCGTCACTGTCCACCTGCATATCGCAGACGAAACACAGGCGGTCGACATTGGGGTTCAGCGAGCAGATGCCGTTGGAGAGCGTCTCCGGCAGCATCGGTACAACAAAGCCCGGGAAGTACACCGACGTGGCGCGCTTCTGCGCCTCGTCGTCAAGCGGGGTGCCGGGCCGCACATAATTGGACACGTCGGCGATCGCCACCACCAGGCGGTAGCCCTGACGGTTGCGGATGCGGAAACCCTGGCGATTGCTTTCGCAATACACCGCGTCATCGAAATCCTTGGCGTCAGCACCGTCGATGGTGACCAGCGGCATGTCACGGAGGTCGACACGACCGCCGATCATTTTCTGCTCCACTACCAGCGGCACCGCGGCGGCTTCATCCAGCACTTGCTGCGGGAATTCGTGAGGCAGCTCATGGCCGTGGATCGTCGCCTCCACCACCAGCGACGGTGTCAGCTTGTCGCCCAGCACGGCGATGATGCGACCGATCGGCGGACGCCGGGTGTCCGGCGCCTGCGTCAGCTCACACACCACCAGCTGCCCGTCTTTGGCGCCGCCGGTGGCATCGGCCGGAATCTGCACGTTGCGCTGGATCCGCTTGTCATCGGGCACCAGATAGCTGATGCCCATTTCCACGGTAAAGCGCCCGATCAGACGGTTGACGCCTCGCTCCAGCACGCGCGCGATGGTGCCTTCACGGCGGCCTCGGCGATCGATGCCGGTGACATTGGCCAGCGCGCGATCACCGTGCATGACCTTGCGCATCTCGTACGGCGGCAGGAACAGGTCATCGCCGCCCTCATCCGGGCGCAGGAAACCGAAGCCTTCCGGGTTGGCGATCACCACGCCGGGAATCAAGCTCAACTGCTGCACCGGGGCGAAGCCGCCGCGACGGTTCTGGACCAGCTGGCCATCACGCACCATAGCGCCCAGGCGTTTGCCCAGCGCCTCGGCCCGGTCAGGCTCGGTCAATCCCAAGTGCCGCCCGAGCTCCTCGGCGTTCTGCGGCCCGCCACAGCGCTCGAGCACCTGCAAGATCGCCTCGCGACTGGCGATGGGCTGCTCGTAACGCTCGGCCTCGCGCGATGCGTAGGGGTCATCGATCGTGGATACCGGCGCCGGTTTGCGACGGCCACGCACAAAACTCTGCGGTGCGCCGTTGTCTTTGGATCTGCTGCGACCTGGCTTGGCCGGCGCGGCCAGGCTGTCTGGCATCCAGGGCGGCAGCTTGCCTGATTTGGAGGATTTGCCCGGCGCTTTACCCGGCGCTTTACCCGGTGCTTTGCCCGGCTTGCTGCCGGGGGCGGACTTGTGGACCTTGTCGGTCCCAGTGGTCTTTTTGTTTTTCATTGGCCTCCATGGTACCCGCTGATTGCTGTATGCAGTGCAGACCGTGCCACACGCCGTCGTTACGAAATAAAGCGTTGACAAACACCTGCGCCCTATTCAAAATCGCCGGCCTGAAGTGCCCAGGTGGCGGAATTGGTAGACGCACTAGCTTCAGGTGCTAGCGGGGGCAACTCCGTGGAGGTTCGAGTCCTCTCCTGGGCACCACGTTCAACGATCAGACCCGCGCAAGCGGGTCTTTTCGTATGTGCGATTGCCGTCATCCTGTTGCGCAGATTGCCACGACGAACCGCGAGGGACGAAATCGTCGAATCGCACTGCAAAGTTGTTGACGCTTTGAAAAACGGCCTGCATAATCTCGCTCCTGAGTCGCCCAGGTGGCGGAATTGGTAGACGCACTAGCTTCAGGTGCTAGCGGGGGCAACTCCGTGGAGGTTCGAGTCCTCTCCTGGGCACCATGACTCAAACGAAACAACCCGCGAAAGCGGGTTTTTTTGTGCCCGCTGATCGGACCGTTCTTCCAGCGTCACATCTTCATCATTTTTGTTGACAGCCTGCGTCGCGGCCGGCACAATTCCGGTCCTGAGTCGCCCAGGTGGCGGAATTGGTAGACGCACTAGCTTCAGGTGCTAGCGGGGGCAACTCCGTGGAGGTTCGAGTCCTCTCCTGGGCACCATGACTCAAATGAAACAACCCGCGAAAGCGGGTTTTTTCGTTTCTGCCGTTTGAAATTCTTTCTCCGACACCCCGCAAAAAAAGCGCGCCAGCGCGCTTTTTTAATGGCCGGACATTCCTGCATGCCGCCGCGCTCAATGCCCCCCGGCCGAAGCGGCGCCCGCCCCCGCACCGAAGGGGGGCTTGGCCAGCCACACGAACACGATGATCGCCAGGAACACCCAGCCCAGCAGCAGGAAGATGTCGTTGAAGCCCATCTGCGACGCCTGGTGGCCGATCATGTTGTCCAGAAGCGCGGCGCCATGCTGCAGATCGCCCTGCCCCATCGCGGTGATCCGCTCGTGCATGCCGGGCTCGTAGACCGAAATGTGCGCGGTCAGATCGGCATGGTGCTGCTGGGTGCGCCGCGACCACAGCCAGGTGGTCAGCGAGGCGGCGAAGCTGCCGCCCAGCGTGCGCAGGAACGTCGCCAGCCCTGAGCCGGCCGCCACTTCACGCCCGTCCAGATCCGACAGCAGGATCTGCAGCACCGGCATGAAAAACAGCGCCACGCCTGCGCCCATCAGCAACTGGATGCCGGCCACGTGCGCGAAGTTCACCTGCAGGTTGAAGCCCGAGCGCAGGAAACAGGTGATCGACAGCACCAGAAACGCCATGGAGGCGAGCATGCGCATATCGAGCTTGCCACCGTACTTGCCCAGCAGCGGGGCCAGCATGATCGGCAGGATGCCCAACGGCGCGGTGGCCAGCCCGGCCCAGATCGAGGTGTAACCCAGATCGCGCTGCAGCCACAGCGGGATCATCAGCGCCACGCTGAAGAACGCGGCGTAACCGACGACCATCGCCAGCGTGCCGGCGCGGAAATTGCGATGCCGCAGCAGGCGCAGATCGACGATGGGATCCTTGTCGGTCAGCTCCCAGATCAGGAACACCGCCAGCGCCACCACCGCGACACAGGCCAGCACCACGATCTTGGTCGAGGCGAACCAGTCCTCCTCGTTGCCCAGATCCAGCAGCAACTGCAGGCAGCCCACGCCGATCACCAGCGTGACCAGACCGACATAGTCCATCTTCGGCTTCTCGATCTGCTCGACCCGGTGCCGCAACTGGCCGCCGACGATCACCGCGGCGATCACCCCCAGCGGCACGTTGATCAGGAAGATCCATTCCCAGCTGTAGTTGTCGGTGATCCAGCCACCGAGGATCGGTCCGGCGACGGGCGCCACCACCGTGATCATCGCCAGCAGCGCCAGCGCTTGCCCGCGTTTCTCACGCGGGTAGATCGAGACCAGCAGCGACTGGGTGATCGGGTACATCGGCCCGGCGACAAAGCCTTGCAGCGCGCGCGACGCCACCAGCATGCCCATGCTCTGCGCGATACCGCACAACAGCGAGGCCAGGGAGAAGGCCACCGTTGCCCATACAAACAGCTTGACCTCGCCAAAGCGGCGGCTGGCCCAGCCGGTCAGCGGCAATGCGATAGCGGTGCTGACCGCGAAGGAGGTGATGACCCAGGTGGCCTGCTGCGAGCTGGCGCCCAGGTTGCCGGCGATGGTCGGCAGCGAGACATTGGCGATCGTCGTATCGAGCACCTGCATGAACGATGCAAGCGCCAGTCCGGCGGTGCACAGCGCCAGGTTGGCCGGCCCCGCACCTGCGTGGGCGGCCGGCGCCGCGGGAGCTTGAGCGGACATGGCGACCTCAGCTGGCGCGCGCGGACGGCGGCAGGTTGTCCTGGATGATGCGGTGGATCAGCGCATCGGCCGCCTGCAGCTGCTGGCCGTAGACCTGCGTGCCATACACCGTGCCCGTGGCGGCCTGGGCCGGCAGCACGCCGCCCTGCTGGTCGTGCAGGTTGACCTCGGCTTTCATCGACAGCCCGATCCGCAACGGATGCTCGGCCAGCTGCTTTTCATCGATGGCGATACGCACCGGCACGCGCTGCACGATCTTGATCCAGTTGCCGCTGGCATTCTGCGCCGGCAGCAGCGAGAACGCCGAGCCGGTGCCCATGCCCAGGCTGGTGATGCGGCCGGCATAGCGCACATCGCCGCCGTACAGATCCGAGCGCAGCTCCACCTGCTGTCCCAGCCGCATGTGGCGCAGCTGGGTTTCCTTGAAATTGGCTTCGACCCACATCTGCTCGGTCGGCACCACCGCCATCAGCACCGCGCCGGGCTGCACGCGTTGGCCAACCTGCACCGAGCGACGGGCGACATAGCCGGTCACCGGCGCGACGATGCCGGCACGGGCATGGTTCAGATACGCCTGGCGCAACTGCGCCGCGGCGGCCTGCACATCGGGCTGGGTGGCGATGACGGTGTCATCGACCAGCGCGCGACTGCGCTCCACGGTCTCGCGTGACCCGGCCACGGCCGCCTCGGCGGCAGCGAGTTCGTCACGGGCGTGGGCCAGTTCCTCATTGGAAATCGCACCGCTGGCGGCCAGATCCTTGCGCCGCGCGAAGTCCTCGCGGGCACGTTTGACGCTGATCTGGCGGGCATTGAGCTCGGCCTGCGCGCCTTCCACGCTGCGGTACAGGCCGCGCACCTGGCGCACCGTGCGCGCCAGATTGGCCTGCGCCTGCTGCATCGCCACGTCGGTATCGGCCGGGTCCAGCTGCACCAGCAACTGGCCCTGCTCCACCTTCATGCCGTCATCGGCGGCGATGGCGACCACCGTGCCACCGACCAGCGGCGTGATCTGCACCTGGTTGCCCACCACATAGGCGTCATCGGTCTCCTCGGCCCAACGGCCGAACAGGAAATACCACAGCGCAAAGGCCGCAATCAGCAGCACCACGATCAACAGCAGGCCGCGCAGCAGTTTGCGGCGACGGCCGGGAGCGGCCGCAGCCGCGTCGGAAGAAGTCTGGCTCATAGAAAGGTTTCTCAGGAATTCGAATTGTTGGACGCAGCGGTCGCCGGCAGGTCCGCACTGGCGGGCGCAAAACCGCCGCCCAGCGCCGCGCTCAGGCCGATGGAGGACGCCAGCTGCTGCGACTGCAGGCTGCTCAGCCGCAGCCGCGACTGCAGCAGCAGGTCCTGCGCGCCCAGCACGTCGAGGTAATTGCCGATACCGGCGCGGTAGCGCTGCCCGGCCAGCGCGAATGCGGCCTCGGCCGTATCCACTGCCTGCTGCTGCGATTCCACCTGCACGTCCAGCGAACGCACCGCGTTGACCTGGTCGGCCACCTCGCGCAGTGCCGCCACCAGCGTCTGGTTGTAGTGGGCCACCGCCAGATCGTAGTCGGCATCGGCTTTGGCCAGCTGGGCGCGCAGACGGCCGCCATCGAAAACCGGCAGACTCAGCGCCGGTGCCAGCAAGCCGAAACCCGAGCCGCTTTGCAGCAGCGTGCCCAGATCGCTGGAAACCACCCCGCCGAGCGCGGTCAGATTCAAGCTCGGATAGAAGCGCGCCTTGGCCGCATGGATCTGCTGGCCGGAGGCCTCCACCCGCCAGCGCGCGGCCACCACATCCGGGCGCCGCCCCAGCAGATCACTGGGAAGTACTCCGGGCAATTGCAACGCCAACCGGTTCAGTGCAGCGGGCCGGCCGATCTCACGCCCGCGGTCCGGCCCCCTGCCAAGCAGCGCGGCCAGCGCGTTGCGGGCGAGATCGATCTGCTGCTGCGCCGCCTGCTGCTGTTGCTGTGCCAGCGGCACGCGTGCCTGCGCCTGGCGCACCTGCAGCTCGTTGTCGATACCGGCGCCGCGTCGCTGCCGGGTCAATGCCAGCATCTTTTCGGCACGCGCCAGCTCCTCGTCGGCCACCTGCTGCAGCTGCCAGGCATGATCCAGCTGGACATAGGCCTGCACGATGGCCGCCGACAGGTCCAGCCGCGCGGCCTGCGCATCCACCGCCGCCGCATGCGCGCCATCCACCGCCGCCTCCCACGCCGCGCGTTTACCGCCCCACAGATCCACGCCATAGCTGAAATTGGCCACGGCCTGCACGCTGCCCATGTAATGGCCACCCAGCTCATTGCCCACCATCGACTCGGGCAGGGTGATGCCGGTGTAGCCCGGCGACAGCGACAGGCTCGGCTTGCGTTCGGCGCTGGTGCTGGCGCTCTGCGCCTGCGCCTGCCGCAGGCGGGCATCGGCCACCTCCAGCGTCGGACTGTTGCGCAGGCCTTCGGCAATGAGCGCATCCAGTTGGGGATCACCCAGTGCCCGCCACCAGTCCGCAGCCGGGAACCCCGGGGCGCTCAAGTCGTGGCCGGCCAGCGTCCTGCCGGCTTGCAGGCTGTCGGCATCCAGCAGCCGCCCTTGCGGACTGAGCCCGCCACTGCTGGCACAGGCGGCCAGCGCCAGCGCCAAGCCGGTCAACAACGCCGGCCGGGCACAGCGGCGCAGGCCATGGGAGAAACGTCGGGATGTGTTCATGGCAGGCAGAGGGAGTCGCGTACGCGGATCAACAGGGAAAGCAGCTGGGCGCGTTCGGCCGCATCCAGATCGCGCATGGCCACATCGATGGTCTGATCGCCACGCCGCTTGAGCCGCTGCCACAGCGCATGGCCTTCGTCGGTCATGACGATCTGCAGCGCACGGCGGTCCAGGGCATGGGGCTCGCGACGCACGCAGCCCAGCGCTTCAAGCCGGTCCAGCAGCCGGGTCACCGCACTGGGCACCTGGTCGATCGCATTGGCCAGTTCCACCGCGGTGCACGGCGCCATCACCGATAGCTTTTTCAGCCCCAGGTAATGGGTGAAGCCGATACCGAGGTTCTCTTCGGCCATCGACGCATCCAGCCGGCGCACAAGCTCGTCAAAGACCTGCCGCAGCAACAATCCGAAGCTGGGCGGTTGGGAGGTGTCATCGTTCATGCCGACAATTTTATTCCATATGGAATTATTCTGTCTAGAACATTTCCATCGGGAACCGGATGGGACACCACCACGGCGGCCCCACCGCGGCACGGGCGTGACAACCGGCTTGGCATCCCGGCCGTCATCCGGATAATCGACCGATCAGGAAACCGGCGGTCCCGCCGCGCTTCTCACAACAGGTAGCTCCCACCCGCAATGACCGATCTTGCCCGCACCGTTTTCCACGGCTACGAACAGCAGCCGCTGCGCGAATATGCCGAACGCGCCTATCTCGACTATTCCATGTACGTGGTGCTGGACCGCGCCCTGCCGTTCATCGGCGACGGCCTCAAGCCGGTGCAGCGGCGCATCATCTATTCGATGAGCGAACTGGGGCTCAACGCCTCGGCCAAGCCGAAGAAATCCGCGCGCACCGTGGGCGATGTGATCGGCAAATACCACCCGCATGGCGACAGCGCGTGCTACGAGGCGCTGGTGCTGATGGCGCAGCCGTTCTCCTACCGGTATCCGCTGATCGAGGGCCAGGGCAACTTCGGCTCCACCGACGATCCCAAGTCGTTCGCGGCCATGCGCTACACCGAATCCAAGCTGACCCCGATCGCCGAAGTGCTGCTTGGCGAACTGGCCCAGGGCACCACCGACTGGACGCCCAATTTCGACGGCACCCTGGAAGAGCCCTCGTGGATGCCGGCACGCCTGCCGCACCTGCTGCTCAACGGCACCACCGGTATCGCCGTGGGCATGGCCACCGACGTGCCGCCGCACAATCTCAACGAGATCGTCAGTGCGGTGATCCGCCTGATCGATGATCCCAACGCCACCGTCGCCGACCTGTGCGAACACGTGCGCGGCCCGGACTACCCGACCACCGCCGAGATCATCACCCCGGCGGCGGATCTGCGGAACCTCTATGAAACCGGCAATGGCAGCGTGCGCGCCCGCGCCACCTTCCTCAAGGAAGGCAGCAACATCGTCGTCACCGCGCTGCCACACCAGGTCTCGCCGTCCAAGGTGATCGAGCAGATCGCCGCGCAGATGCGGGCCAAGAAGCTGCCATGGCTGGAGGACATCCGCGACGAGTCCGACCACGCCAACCCGGTACGGGTGGTGCTGATCCCGCGCTCCAACCGCGTCGATGCCGAACAGCTGATGGGCCACCTGTTCGCCACGACCGACCTAGAACGCAGCTACCGCGTCAACCTCAACGTGATCGGCCTGGACGGGCGGCCGCAGGTCAAGAACCTGAAGATGCTGCTGTCCGAATGGCTGCGGTTCCGCTATGACACGGTCACCCGTCGCCTGAACCATCGCCTGCAGAAGGTCGAGCGCCGCCTGCACCTGTTGGACGGCCTGCTGGTGGCGTTCCTCAACCTGGATGAGGTGATCCACATCATCCGTACCGAGGATGAGGCCAAGGCCGCACTGATCGCCCGCTTCGAACTGAGCGAGGACCAGGCCGACTACATCCTGGAGACCAAGCTCAAGCAGCTGGCGCGCCTGGAGGAAATGAAGATCCGCGGCGAGCAGGACGAGCTGGCCAAGGAGCGCGATTACATCCAGTCGATCCTGGAAAGCACCGCCAAGCTGCGCAAGCTGGTCAAGGACGAGCTAATTGCCGACGCCAAGAAGTTCGGCGACGAACGCCGCTCGCCGCTGGTGCAGCGTGGCGCCGCCCAGGCCATCGACGAGACCGAACTGGTCGCCAGCGAGCCGATGACCGTGGTGCTGTCGGAAAAGGGCTGGGTACGCGCGGCCAAGGGCCACGACATCGACGGCAGCAGCCTGTCCTACCGCGAAGGCGACGGCCTGCTGGGCATCGTCCGCAGCCGCAGCACGCAGCAGGTGGCCTTCATCGACAGCGAGGGCCGGGCCTACTCCACCCCGGTACACACCCTGCCCTCGGCGCGCGGTAACGGCGAGCCGCTGACCGGCCGCTTCTCGCCGGCACCCGGCAGCGCGTTCGTGACCCTGGCCAGCGGCGAGAACAACACCCGCTTCGTGCTGGCCTCCACCCACGGCTACGGCTTCGTCACCCGTTTCGAGAATCTCACCGGCCGCAACAAGGCCGGCAAGGCGATGCTCAACCTGTCCACCGGATCCAGCGTGTTGCAGCCGGCGGTGGTCGCCAACCCGGAAACCGACCGTATTGTTGCCGTCACCAGCGCCGGCAACATGCTGGCCATTCCGGCCAGCGACCTGCCCGAACTGGACAAGGGCAAGGGCAACAAGATCATCGAGATCCCCAAGGCCAAGCTCTCCACCGAACGGGTGGTCGCGGTGGTCGCAGTCGGACCGGGCAACACCCTGCAGGTCCGCAGCGGCCAGCGCACCATGAGCCTGTCCTTCAAGGAGTTGGAGACCTATATGGGCACGCGGGCCACGCGTGGGCATCTGTTGCCCAGGGGCTGGCAGAAGGTCGAAGGGCTGGATGTCCAGTAATTCACTTTGCTGGCGCGCGGCATGCCACTCCCATGCTGCGCGCCGACTGAAACAGCGACGGCAAACCTGTCCTCAAGGAACCGCCCATGACATCGGCTGAAGACACACCCCCACAGACGATCTGTCCGGAATGTCAGGGCGACAATCTCTACGCCCATGGCGGCATCAACGCCCGTGGCGGCTACGGCCCCGACCTGCTGCCCGGTACCAGTGGCGTCTTCAGCAGCGCCAAGATGCAGACCATCGTCTGTCGCGACTGCGGCCTGATTCGTTTCTATGCGACCCGCGAAACGCTCGCCCGGATCACGCCAGACAACGGCTGGCGGAAAACCCGCTGAAGAGGAGCAACTCCATGCAACCGGATTTCTGGCTGCAGCGCTGGCACAACGGCCAGATCGGTTTCCATCGCACGGATGTCATGCCGCTGCTGACGCGGCACTGGCCCGCACTGGAGCTGCCGCCCGGCAGCCGCGTACTGGTGCCAATGTGCGGCAAGAGCCTGGACATGCACTGGCTGGCCGCCCTGGGACATCGCGTGCTGGGCGTGGAGCTGTCGTCGCTGGCGGTGGAGCAGTTCTTCGCCGAAGCGGGCCTGACGCCGGCGCGCCATCAAAGCAAGTACGGTGAACACTATCGCGCCGGGCCGATCGAGATTATCTGCGGCGACGCCTTCGCGCTGGACAGCACACTGCTGGCCGATATCGCTGGCGTCTACGACCGCGCCGCGCTGATCGCGCTGCCGCCGGAGCTGCGCCGCCACTATCGCGACACGCTGTACGCGCACTTGCCCGACGGCTGCCGCGGGCTGCTGATCACGCTGGAGTATCCCCAGGACCAGAAACAGGGCCCGCCGTTCAGCGTGCCGCAGCTTGAAGTGGAGCAGCTGTTCAGCGCGCCGTGGCAGACCGCGCTGCTGGAACGCCAGGACATCCTTGAGCAGCAACCCGGCTTCCGGGACCAGGGCGTCACCGCCCTCTCCACCGCGGCATACCGGCTGCAGTACCGTTGAAACACGCAGGGCGGCCTGCGCCGCCCTGTTTCATCAAAACCCGGCCGGCCTCAATGGGCCGGCGCGCCCTTTGCGTCCATCTTGCTGGTCTGGTACAGCTCCAGGCCGATGCGCTTGATCAGACCCAGCTGCTGCTCCAGCCACCAGGCGTGGTCTTCTTCGGTGTCGCGCAGCTGTGCGATCAGGATGTCGCGACTGACGTAGTCGCCGTGGGTTTCGCACAGTTTTACGCCTGCAGCGAGGTTGGCGCGCACCTGGTATTCGACCTGCAGGTCCTTCTCCAGCATTTCCATCACGGTCACGCCCGGCTCTAAGCCGTGCGGACGCATGTCCGGATCGCCACCGAGGAACAGGATGCGGCGCAGCAGCGCGTCGGCGTGTTCGGTTTCCTCTTGCATCTCATGGCCGATACGCTCATACAACGCCATCAGGCCCTGATCCTCGTAACGGCGGGAATGGATGAAATACTGGTCACGCGCCGCCAGTTCGCCGCGCAGCAGCTCTTTCAGGCATTCGATGACGTCGGGGTTGCCCTTCATGGGGTGCTCCTGATGGTTCGCAATGGGCATAGCCTGCCCCATCTGGCGCGGCGATGATCTAATCGGAATCACTTTCAGTTGCGCTTCGCCCCACGCCGGCTGCACAAGCTGTCTACAATCGCGGCAGAACCGCTACCTGGGATAGGCCTGTGCTGCGTTGGCTGCTGCGTTCGCTGGGGATGCTGTTGGGCTTGCTGGTGCTGTTGCTGCTGATTCTCTGGCTGCTGTTGCGCGGCAGCCTGCCAACGCTGGATGGCCAGCGGGCCTTGCCCGGCCTGAGCGCTGCGGTCAGCGTCGAGCGCGATGCGCTGGGCGTGGTGACGATCAATGCGGCCAATGAGGTCGATATGGCCCGTGCGCTCGGTTATGTGCATGCACAGGAGCGTTTCTTCGAGATGGACCTGATGCGGCGCTCGGCCGCAGGCGAGCTGGCCGAGCTGTTCGGCACCGACGCCCTGCCGCTGGACCGCAAGATGCGCGTGCATCGCCTGCGCGCCCGCACCCATGACAACCTCGCCGTCGCGCTGGACGGAAAACGTGCCGTGCTTGAAGCCTATCGCGACGGCGTCAACGCCGGGCTGGCTGCGTTGCCGGTGCGGCCATGGCCCTATCTGCTGCTGCGCCAACCACCACGTCTCTGGCAACTGGAAGATTCGGTACTGGCCGGGCTGGCGATGTATGCCGACCTGCAGGACCCGGCCAACACCCGCGAACTGGCGCTGGCGCGCCTCAAGAAGGTGGTGCCGCCGGCCCTGTATACGCTGCTCACGCACGATGGCAGCAGCTGGGACGCCCCGCTGTTCGGCGCCGCCCGGGGGGACGCGCGGTTGCCGGATGCGACAACCCTGGACCTGCGCCGTCCGGCCAGCATCGGGCCGCCTGCGCCGGTCGCGGCGGCATCCGAGGTCCTGGGCAGCAACAACTTCGCCGTGTCAGGCGCCCTGACCGCCGACGGTCGCGCCATCCTCGCCGACGACATGCACCTGGGCCTGCGGGCACCCAACATCTGGTTCCGCGCACGCCTGCGTTACGCCGATCCGACCGCGCCAGACCGCAAGGTCGATGTCACCGGCTTCACCCTGCCCGGCCTGCCGGCGGTGATCGTCGGCAGCAATACCCGCATTGCGTGGGGCTTCACCAACAGCTATGTCGACACCGCCGACTACACCGCCGTGTCCGCCAATGCACCGCTGCGCATCCATGACGAGGCCATTGCTGTCGCCGGCGCCAAAACCGAAGTACTGCGGGTGCGCGAGAGCGATTGGGGACCGATCCTGCATGAGGAACCGGATGGACACCTTCTGGCCCTGCGCTGGGTCGGTCATCAGCCCGGCGCGGTCCGGCTGGCATTCGCCGACATGGCCAAAGCCGCAGATCTGGACGCCGCGTTCGCAACCGCCAATCGCTCCGGCATTCCGGCACAGAATCTGCTGGTCGCCGACCGCAGCGGCCGTATCGCCTGGCGCCTGATCGGTGCACGCCCCGCGCGTGATCCGGCCTGTCACGCCACGGCGACTGCGCAGGCCAGCTGCCCGCCGTGGCCCATCCGCAGCGACCAGGCGCCGGCACTTGTCGATCCGCCCGATCACCGCCTGTGGACCGCCAACGGCCGGGTGCTTGATGGCGTCGCGCTGGCCGACGCCGGTGACGGCGGCTATGACCTCGGCGCGCGTGCCAAGCAGATCCGCGACGGCCTGTTCGCCCGCGAGCACTTCACCGAACAGGACCTGCTGGCCATCCAGCTCGATGACCGTGCCGTGCTGATGGAGCACTGGTGGAAGCTGCTGCGGCAGACCGTCGGGCACAGTGATGACCCTGCGCTGCAGCGACTGGAAGCGGCCAGCCGCCAATGGCAGGGTCGAGCCTCCACGGACTCGGTCAGCTATCGGATGGCACGCGGTTTCCGCAGCATCTTGATGGACAACCTCCAGGGCGCGCTGCTGGCTCCGGCCAAAGAGCAGCTGGGCGATCGTTACCTCGCCCCTAGACTTGCCCAGTTCGAGGGCGTGCTGTGGCCCTTGCTCGACCAGCGCCCGCCGCATCTGCTGCCACCGCCCTATGAAAGCTGGGAGGCGCTGCTGGCCACCAGCGCCCGCCAACTGGAAAAGGATCTGGCCCAACAGGGTCCCGATCTGGCGCAACGCAATTGGGGCGAACACAACACCGCCGCCATCTGCCATCCGGTCTCGGCAGCGTTGCCACGCCTTCTCAACTCCTGGCTGTGCATGCCGGCCGAGCCCTTGGCAGGGGACGGCGACATGCCGCGCGTGGCCGGCCCGAAGTTCGGCGCTTCGCAGCGGATGGTGGTATCACCCGGCCATGAGGCCGAGGGCATCGTACACATGCCCGGCGGCCAGAGCGGCCATCCACTGTCACCTTTCTGGGGCGCCGGTCACGACGACTGGGTGGAAGGCCGCTCATCCCCGTTCCTGCCGGGTCGCACCGCGCACAGCCTGCGTTTGAGTCCGCGCTGAGCGACCGCGCGGCGCCTGCCCTGGCAACCCCTGCATAGCGGCGTCACTTCAGGCGAACCGTCCACTCCACCTCGAGCCGGGCCTCGACGTCGAACAGCCGGCTGACCTGCACCCAGCTGGCGGCCGGATACTTGCCATCGACGAAGAAGGTCTTGCGCTCGGGAATGGCCGTGATCAGCCCCTCCATATCCGTGGTGTAGACGGTTTCCTTGACCACCTGGCTGCTGTTGGCGCCAAAACGCTGCAGGATTCCGGTCAACTGGCTGTAGCAGCTCTGCACCGCAGCCTGCATGGTTTCACCTTTGCAGGGCACGCCCGACACATACAGCATGTCGCCGTCGCGGATCACGCCGGTATAGCCGATATCGGTTTCCCAGCTCCCCAGCACGTGCCGCTCCAGCGGCCCCTCCGCCGCATGGAGCAGCGGACTGCACAGCAAGCCGAACACCATCATGGGAAGCACGCGCATTGGTTTTCCTTGATTGACTGGACGCGGAAGCGGTCACGGACAATTGCCCGCGACAACCGGAAAAAGAATGGCCCGCATCGCTGCGGGCCAGGCATCGACACTCAGCCAGCCAGTGCTTGGTCATGCACACCGGCGACGGCACGCCCGGAAGGATCGGCCATGGTGGCGAAGCTGGCATCCCAGGCAATCGCCGCCGGCGAGGAACAGGCGATCGACTTGCCGCCGGGCACGGTCTCCGACGCCGCGCGGCTCGGGTAGAACTGCTCGAACAGATGACGGTAGTAGTACGCCTCCTTGGTCTGCGGCGGGTTGTACGGGAAGCGCTTGTCGGCCGCGGCCAGCACGCGGTCGCTGACCTGTGCCTCGGCGTGCACCTTCAAACCGTCGATCCAGCCGTAGCCGACACCATCGCTGAACTGCTCCTTCTGCCGCCACAGGATTTCCTTCGGCAGGTAGCCCTCGAACGCCTCGCGCAGCACCGCCTTTTCGATGCGGCCGCTGGCCTTGTCGATCATCTTGTGGCGGGCATCCATCTTCATCGCCACGTCCAGAAACTCGCGGTCCAGGAACGGCACGCGCGGTTCCACGCCCCAGGCCATCATCGACTTGTTGGCACGCAGGCAATCGTAGTTGTTCAATGCGTCGAGCTTGCGCACCAGCTCCTCATGGAACTCGCGCGCGTTGGGCGCCTTGTGGAAGTACAGGTAGCCACCGAAGATCTCGTCGCTGCCCTCGCCGGACAGCACCATCTTCACCCCCATCGCCTTGATCCGCCGTGCCAGCAGGAACATCGGCGTAGAGGCGCGGATGGTGGTGACATCGTAGGTTTCGATATGCCGGATGACTTCCGGCAGCGCATCCAGACCTTCCTCGAAGGTGTACTCGAAACCGTGGTGCACGGTGCCCAGCGCCTGGGCTGCCACCTCGGCGGCAGCCAGATCCGGCGAGCCCTTCAGGCCGATGGCGAAACTGTGCAGGCGCGGCCACCACGCCTCGCTCTGGTCGCCATCCTCGATGCGATGACGCGCATAACGCGCGGCGACCGCGGCCACCAGCGACGAATCCAGCCCTCCGGACAACAGCACGCCGTAGGGCACATCGGTCATCAGCTGGCGGTGCACGGCGCGCTCGAAGGCTTCACGCAGCTCGGCCAGGGAGACGTCCACGCCCGCCACCGCGTCATAATCGCGCCACGGGCGTTCATAGTATTTGCTCAGGGTATCGGTACTGCTGTCATACCAGTGCCCGGGTGGAAACTGCGCGACATCGGCGCAGGTGTCGGACAGCGACTTCATTTCCGAGGCCACGCACAGCCGGCCCTGCTTGTCGTGCCCCCAGTACAGCGGCACCACGCCGATCGGATCGCGGGCGATGATCACACGGCCCTTGGCCTTGTCCCACAGCGCGAAGGCGAAGATCCCGTTGAGGCGGTTCAGATACGAAGCCGGCTCATCCTCCCGATACAGCGCGTTGATCACCTCGCAGTCCGAACCGGTCTGGAACGCATACGGCTGGGTGAGTTCCTTCTTCAGCTCCTGGTGGTTGTAGATCTCACCATTCACCGCCAACGCCAACTGGCCGTCGTCGGACAGCAACGGCTGCGAGCCGCCGGCCGGGTCGACGATGGCCAGGCGCTCGTGCACCAGGATGGCGCCTTCGTCCACGTAGACGCCGCTCCAGTCCGGGCCGCGATGGCGTTGGCGCTGGGATTGTTCAAGCGCCTGCCGACGCAGCGCCTGCAGGTCGTCACCGGATTGCAGGCCGAAAATGCCGAAGATGGAACACATGGGAAAGCTCCTGGGGTTGTGTGGGGACAAGCATTCGAAGCAACGGCTGGCAGAGGTGCAGCCGCTCGGTGTTCCCGCTCGGCCACAAAAAAACCCGCATCGACCGATGCGGGTTTTCTGGTGGCCTGAGCGTGTTGCCTGTCCTAGCTCTGGTCGCAGTCCCGCAGTGGCCGCGCACGATTATTCGCGCGCAGATTGTTGCGGTTGTTGTTATTGACAGCGTTGGCCGGGAACAAGGACATGGGACAGACCGTATCCCGGTTTTCCGGAGCGCGCAACTGTTGCTGCGGCAACTGATTCAGTGCTCGGGCCGCCATGTTCCCGGATAATCCGCGCACCGCTGTCTGGACTTCATGGATGAAACCGTTTGCCTTCCGCGTGCTGCACGCCCTGTGCCTGTTCACACTGGCCGCCTGCACCGCCACCGCACCACACCGTCCCGTCGACACCACCGAGCGCGAGGCGTTGGCTGCCGCCAGCGACGGCCAGTTCGACTCGGTACTGCGTGTGGCAAATCTCTACCGGGCCCGCAACGACCCGCGGGCGCTGGACTGGTACGCACGCGCCGCGGCGATTCCGCCCCGCACGCACCGCAGCACCGGGGTGGAGGAGCAGCTGGGAACGATCCTGCAACGCGGCCGCCTGGACAGCAGCGATGCGCCGCAAACACCGGAAGCCAGGGTGCTCAAGCCCTCCCCGCGCAAGGCATTGCACTGGTTCCGCAGCGCCGCCTACCACGGCTCACCCTACGCGATGCGCGATCTGGAGCGCTGGCATGCCGATCGCGGCGATATGGCTGGCGCATTGCGCTGGCGGCTGCGCCACGCGGTGTACATGCGCGAGCTGTACAAGCTGGACGCACTGCGCAACGCAACCCGCACCTCACCCGAAGCGGCACGTCTGGCCAGCAAGCAGCCATCAACCAATGCCGCCATCGCCCACATCCAGCGACGGGCTGCCCGTGGCGATGCCGAAGCGCAGGTCGACCTGGGCACCTTGCACGAAGCCGGCATTGGCATGCCCGAGGACAAGAGCGAGGCACTGCGCTGGTATCAGCGCGCCGGCGAACAAGGCAATGTCTACGGCCAGTACTTCGCAGGGCTGGCATTGGGGCGCGGCGGCAGGGGGCTGCAGAAGGATGAAGTTGCAGCGGCGGCGTGGTTCGCCAGAGCCTATGCACAGGAGTTCTACCTGGCCGAGGAATCCTACTGGCGCAAAGCCATCGCACCACCGTTCTTCATCTTCGAGTAGAACCGCGGTCTGTACACACATGGACCAGTGCGACAAGACTGCATCAACTGGCGGATATCGCGCAGAATGACGCGCTGGCATCCGCAGAGCTGGACATGACGAACACCGCCGTTTTCCGTGAAGAAACCATCGACCGCGCGCGCATGCAGCAGATCATCCACGCGCATCCGCGTGCAGCGGTGTTCGAATCCTGCACATTGGACGAAGGCGATTTCTCGCGACTGGATATGGACGGTTTCCAGTTCAACCAGTGCTCGCTGGCCGGTGCGCACTGGCTGGCTGCATCGCTGGAAGAAAGCCAATGGCAGAAGTGCCGTGGCGGCCACTGCGATTTCAGCTCGGCGCAGCTCAGCGATTCACGCTTCGCCGATTGCGATCTCAACAACAGCCACTGGCGGCGAGCAACGCTGTCCTCGGTGCAGTTCCAGGACTGCAAGTTGACCGGTGCCCACCTGCAGGAAGTGACCGGCTGGGCATTGGAGTTCCGCCACTGCCTGCTGGTGAGCGCCGATCTGCGCGGGCTTTCGTTCCGCAAGGCACGCCTGGAGGGCATGGATTTCTCCGAAGCCGACCTGTCCGGCTGCGACTTCCGCGATGCCGTGTTCAGCGGCGGCAGCCTGCGCAACGCACAGACCCGCCTGACCCGGTTTGAAGGCGCCGACCTGCGCGATACCGACATCAGCGGGCTCAACGTGATGGACGCCAAGTACTTCAAGAAAGCGGTGATATCGCAGCGTCAGGCCGCCGCGGCGCTTGCCGCGTTCGGCCTGATCGTCGCCTAGGCGAGCAGGCGCTCAATCAGCCGCCGATACAGCTCCGGCAGCGCCTCCAGATCGGCCACCTGCACGTTCTCATCCACCTGGTGGATGCTGGCATTGACCGGCCCCACTTCGATGCACTGGGCGCCCAACGGTGCGATGAAGCGCGCGTCCGAGGTTCCACCACCGGTGCTTTCTTCCGGCGCGGCGCCAGCGAATTCGGCCAGCACCTCACGCGCGGCCCGCCGCAGGGTACCTTCCGGGGTATAGAACGGCTCGCCGCTGCGATGCCAGTCCAACACGTAGTCCAGCCCATGGCGATCCAGCAACGCGGTGATCTCCGCCTGCAACCGGTCGGCATTCCAGTGCGGGTTGTAGCGCAGATTGAACATCACCTGCAGCTCGCCCGGAATCACGTTGCTGGCCCCCGTGCCGGCACTGATGTTGGACAGCTGCAGACTGGTCGGCGGGAAGCTTTCGTAGCCATCGTCCCAATGCCGCGCGGTGAGTTCAGCCAGCGCCGGTGCAGCCAGATGGATCGGGTTGCGCGCCTTGTCCGGGTACGCCACATGGCCCTGCACGCCCTTGATACGCAGCTTGGCCGACAGGCTGCCGCGCCGGCCGACACGCAGCAGGTCACCGAGCTTCGCGGTGGAGGACGGCTCGCCGGTGATGCACCAGTCGATGGTCTGGCCGCGTTCGACAAACAGCCTGGCGACGTGGCGTACGCCGTCGATGGCGTCCCCCTCCTCGTCACTGGTCAGCAGCACCGCCAGCGTGCCCGGATGCTGCGGATATGCGGCGACAAACTGTTCGGCCGCCACCACGAAGGCGGCGACGCTGCCTTTCATGTCCGCAGCACCGCGCCCGTAGAGCGCGCCGTCGCGCACTTCCGGCGTGAAAGGATTGCTGCTCCAGGTCTCGACCGGGCCACTGGGCACCACATCGGTGTGCCCCAGCAGCACCAGCACCGGTGCGCCGCTGCCGTGCATGGCCCACAGGTTGTCGACCTCGCCCAGCCGCAGGTGTTCGCAAGTGAAACCGGCAGCACCCAGCCGCCCGGCGATCAGTTGCTGGCACCCGGCATCATCGGGCGTTACCGAAGGGCGCGCGATCAACGCGCAGGTCAGGTCGAATACGTCGCTCATGGGACCTCGTGCGGAAGCACCCGCGGTGCTTCCCGGTGGTTTGGGTTGCCGTGGTCACGACGGTATCCGTCGCCAGGCCATGGGGAATCAGGCGATGTTGAAGCGCGCCTTGAAGCCGTTGTCGCTGAAACCCTGGCTCAGCACGCCGTCCCCGGTGATGACCAGCGGACGCTTGATCAGCTGCGGATACTCGCGCAGCAGCAGCTTCCACTCGGCATCGGATTCGGGGGACTTGCGGTTGTCCGGCAGCTGCCGCCAGGTGGTCGAGGATTTGTTGATCATCGCCGCGAAGCCGCCGGCCTTGCCGGCCCATTCCAGCAGCGTTTCCGGCGCGGGTTTGTTGTCGCGGTAGTCGACGAAGGTGTAGGCGATGCCGAAGCGGTCCAGCCATTTGGTGGCCTTCTTGCAGGTATCGCAGTTCTTGAGTCCGTAGATCGTGGTCATTGCAGATTCCATAAATTCAGGCAGGTGCACACAGCGCCCGTCGCCACGTACGGGCACTACCGCGGCAGTGTCTCAGTCCGCCAGACCGCGCAGCAGGTCGTTGACGCTGGTCTTGCTGCGTGTCCTGGCATCGACCTGTTTGACGATCACCGCGCAATACAGCGAATGGGTGCCATCCTTGCTCGGCAACGAGCCGGACACGACCACACTGTAGGGCGGGACGTAACCGTAGCTGATCTCACCGGTGGCACGGTTGTAGATGCGGGTGCTCTGGCTCAGGAACACCCCCATGCCGATCACGCTGTGATGGCCAACCACCACGCCTTCGACCACTTCCGAACGGGCACCGATGAAGCAGTGGTCCTCGATGATGGTCGGGCTGGCCTGCAGCGGCTCCAGCACGCCGCCGATGCCGGCACCGCCGGACAGGTGGCAGTGCTTGCCGATCTGCGCGCACGACCCCACCGTGGCCCAGGTATCGACCATGGTGCCCTCGCCCACGTGCGCGCCGATATTGGTGAAGCTCGGCATCAGCACCACGTCCTTGCCGAAGTGCGTGCCGCGACGGGCGATCGCGCCGGGCACCACACGTACGCCGGCCTGGCGGAACTCCGCCTCGCCATAGCCCTCGAAACGCGACTCCACCTTGTCCCAGAACGGCGCCGGGCTGCCGTCGATCACTTCCATCTCATTGACGCGGAAATACAGCAGCACCGCTTTCTTCAGCCACTCGTTGACCTTCCAGCCACCGTGACCATCGGGCTCGGCGACGCGGAACTCGCCCGACTCCAGACCGTCGATCACCCGGTTGACCAGTGGACGGGTCGATCCTTCGATCTCATCGACGGTCAGCATGGTGCGGCGCTCGAAAGCGCTCTCGATGCTGAACTTCATTTCCGCCACGCCCGGTGCAGGCGGCTTGCGCAGGCTGCGCGGCCCCATCGACTCGATCGCCTTGGGTTTGGCCGGCATCACTTTTTCCACCGCCACGGCGGCTTTCTTGACCGCCTTCTTTGCCGCGGTCTTCTTGACTGTCGGCTTGGCAGACACGGTCCTGGCCGCGGCGGCGGGCTTGGATGCTGCCTTCTTGGCGGCGGGTTTCCTGGTAGCCATCAGTGGGGGTCTCCTGGCGTTCTGTCGGGCTCCAGACAGGCCATCAACGCATCATGCAATGACTGTCTGGAAGATTCGGTAAGAGGTTGATCATGCCGATCGGTGAGCTGGAACTGGTCCTCGGCGCGCTCACCGAAAGTGGCGATACGCGCGTCCTGGACACGCAGGCACTGGTCGCGCAGCACATGCGCCACATCGGCCAGCAGACCCGGACGATCCGGCGCCACCAGATTCAGCACGGTGCGGTTGTGGTCGCGCGACTCCAGGAACTCGATCCGCGGCGCGAAGCGGAAATGTCTGAGCTGTCGCGGCATCACCCGCCGTGAAGGCCGCAGGATCTGGATATTGCCGGCCAGCGCCTTGCGCAGTGCCGCCTCCAGACGCGCGGTATCGCCATCGGCGAAGCTGCCGACCGGAATCACTTCAAAGGTATCGAAAATGGTGCTGTCCGGGCCGTCCAGCACACGCGCCCGGTGGATACCGTAGCCGGCACGGTCCAGGGTCATCACGATCGCCGCGAACAGACCATCGCGATCGGGCGAATGCACGAATACTTCCAGCGCGTCGCTTTCCGGCATAATCCGGCGCACCTTCACCAGCGTGCCGCCCTTGCGGATTTCAATCAGCGACGCCGCCTGCCACACCAGCTGTTCGGGCCGGAAGCGCACGAAACTCTCATCGGGCATCGCCGCGAACTGGCGGTCGATCAGCGTATCCGGGTGCCCCAGCAGCCGCATCTGCTGACGCACGCTGTCACGCGCTTCCTGCACCCGCTCGGCCTCGGGCAACGGATGCTCGAGGCCTTCGAGCAGTGCGCGGCGCGCGGCGAAGTACAGGTCCGCCAGCAACCGGTCCTTCCACGCGTTCCAGAGCTTGGGGCTGGTGCCGGCGATGTCGGCGCAGGTCAGCAGGTACAGGTAATCCAGGCGGTCGCGCGTACCCACCAGAGTGGCAAATCGATGGATCACGTCCGGGTCGGTGATGTCCTGTTTCTGCGCTGTCACCGACATGCGCAGGTGCTGTTCGACCAGCCAGGCCACCAGTTCGGTATCGGAGCTGCTCAGCCCGTGCGCGCTGCAGAACTGGCGGGCATCGGCCGCGCCCAGTTCGGAATGGTCACCGCCACGGCCCTTGGCGATGTCATGGAACAGGCCGGCCAGCAGCAGCAGCTCGGGCTTGCGCAGACGCGGCCACACCTCATGGGCGATGGAAAAGCGCTCGTCCGCCCGCGCCGAAGCGAACAGACCGATATTCCGCAGCACCATCAAGGTGTGCTGATCGACGGTGTAGACGTGGAACAGGTCAAACTGCATACGCCCGGACACCTGCGCAAAGGCGGGAATCCACTGTCCGAGCACGCCCAGCCGGGCCATGCGGGCAAGCGTGTCGACCGCGCGCGGCCCACGCAGCAGGGCCATGAACCGCTCCCTGACATCCGCCTCCACCCGGGTATAGGGCGGAATCTCATCCAGCATCTCGGCCAGCCCACGCGCCGTCATCGAATGCAGACCCCGCACTTCCGGGATACGCGCCCAGCAGGCGAACAGCGCGAAGAGGGAGCGGATATCGCCATGCGGCCACAACGGATCGTCCGCCGACAGATAACCGCGGCGCAACGAGAAGCCGTCGCCGACCGGCTCGGGCGCAGCCTCGCCATCGAACTGCTCCTCGAAGCGCTGCAGCAGGCGGTCGCTGATGCGGCGTACCACCGCCGCGCTGCGGTAGAAGCCCTGCATCATCTTCTCGACCCCCAGGCTTTCCGCGTCGTCGGCATAGCCCATCCGCTCGGCCAGGGTCTTCTGATAATCAAAGCGCAGGCGCTCTTCCGGACGCTGCGCCACCAGATGCAGGCCGAACCGGAGCCGCGCCAGCACCAGCCGCTCGCGTTTGAGCGCGGCCGCCTCGTCCAGACCGAGATGCCCCAGCCCGACCAGCGCATCGATATTGCTGACACCGAACGTGCGCAGCGCCATCCAGCCCAGCGTATTGAGATCGCGCAGGCCGCCCGGGCCGTCCTTGAGATCGGGCTCCAGGTTGTCGGCGGTGTCGCCAAAGCGGCGATGCCGCAGCAGCAGCTCCTCGCGCTTGGCAAGAAAGAACTCCCGTGCCGGCCAGATCAGGCTGGGCGAAATCGCCCGCGCCAGCGCCTGTTGCGCGGCGCTGTCGGCACACAGCGGCCGCGCCTCGATCAGCGCAGTCAGGACGGTCTGGTCAGCGGCGGCCTGCACGCACTGCGCAGCCGAGCGCACCGCATGGCTGACCGGCAGCCCGGCATCCCACAGCAAGGCGAACAGCCGGGCAAGATCGGCCTCGTGGGCGTGCTGCGCGGCGGTTTCCCCCAGCACCAGCAGATCGATATCCGAGCGCGGGAACAGCTCGCCGCGGCCATAGCCGCCGACCGCGAACAGCGCCAGCCCGGCACCGGCGGGAACACAGCGCAGCCAGGCCTCGCGGATCAGCTGGTCAACCGCGCGGGCGCGCAACGCGAGCAGGCGTTCGACGTTGTCGGCCTGCTCGAAGCGTTTGCACAGACGCGCATCGGTGTGGACAAGCGACTGCCGGGCATCGGCAGCCCACTGCACATCACCGGCAGTCTCTGCCGACGCGTCCAGACTCGGGCCCGTCGGCAGCTGGCTCATGCCTGCGTGGTTGGCGCTTGTTCGGACTCGGCCGGCGACAAGGTCAGCACCTCGACACCGTCCTCGGTCACCGCGATGGTGTGTTCCCACTGCGCCGACAACTTGCGGTCCTTGGTGACCACCGTCCAGCCATCCGGCAGCACCTTGGTGTGGCGCGCGCCTTCATTGATCATCGGCTCGATGGTGAAGGTCATGCCCGGCTTGAGCACGACCCCCTGGCCCGGCCGGCCGTAATGCAGCACCTGAGGCTCGTCGTGGTAGACCTGCCCGATGCCATGGCCGCAGTACTCGCGCACCACCGAGAAACGCTCGGATTCGGCGTATTCCTGGATCGCGTGGCCCACGTCGCCCAGCGTCGCGCCCGGCTTGACCGCACGGATACCGCGCCACATCGCTTCGCGGGTGGTTTCCACCAGGCGCCTGGCCATCACCGACGGCGTGCCGACGTAGTACATGCGGCTGGTATCGCCGTGCCAGCCATCCTTGATGACGGTCACGTCGATATTGATGATGTCCCCGTCCTTCAGAACCTTGGCCTCGCTCGGAATGCCATGGCAGATGACGTTGTTGACCGAGGTGCACACGGTCTTGGGAAACCCGCGGTAACCCACATTGGCCGGAATCGCACCCTGCACGTTCACGATGTGCTCGTGGCAGATGCGGTCCAGCTCCTCTGTGGTGACACCGGGCTTAACGTGGGGGCCGATGATGTCCAGCACCTCGGCCGCCAAACGGCCGGCGATGCGCATCTTCTCGATTTCTTCGGGGGTTTTCAGTTGGATTGCCATCCGCCGATTATCGCCCATTTGACGCCAAACGCTGAATTCCTGACTTCTGCAACGGCGCCTGGACCAGCGGTACGCTGCCCCGTCGCACACTGACCGCGACCCCCGCCGTGCCAGCAATCCGGCGCGCGACGGCGATACCGGCGCCCTGAACGCGGGGAAAGCATCCCCGCACCGCAGCCGGTGCAGCAATGCCCCAAACCCCCGGCGCACCGCACGGGCACGGACCCGGTCATTTGCGGGAAGCCCGCCATGCCCCTTATACTCCCGCAGCTGCGTCAGGCCCGGTGCCTGCAAAGTACGCCCACACCGAGCGCCATTCGGTGAATCCACACCTGTCGCCCCCATCCGTGCCGGGGTGCCCTGATCTGTCAGGGTTCGGCCACGGAGGCGCCAGGGAAGCCCAACCCCGGAACCTATCGCGCAGTGCGCGCCGCCTTCTCACTTTTCCTTGGCGGCAGGTTCCCTACCAGGAGTTTTGCAATGCCCCAGGTCACCATGCGTCAGATGCTGGAAGCCGGCGTCCACTTCGGCCACCAGACCCGCTACTGGAACCCCAAGATGGCTCCGTACATCTTCGGCGCCCGCGGCAAGATCCACATCATCAACCTGGAAAAGACCGTTCCGCTGTTCAACGATGCGATGAACTTCATCTCGTCCGTTGCCCAGAAGCGCGGCACCATCCTGTTCCTGGGCACCAAGCGCAGCGCCCGCGACTCGATCAAGGAAGAAGCCGAGCGTTGCGGCATGCCGTTCATGAACCAGCGCTGGCTGGGTGGCACCCTGACCAACTTCGCCACGGTGAAGAAGTCGGTTGCCCGCCTGAAGGAACTGGAAGCCGGCGAAACCGACGGCACCTTCGACAAGCTGGTCAAGCACGAAGTGCTGGGCCTGCGTCGCGAGCGCGACAAGCTGGAAGCCTCGCTGGGCGGCATCAAGGACATGAACCGTCTGCCCGACGCCATCTTCGTCATCGACATCGGCCACGAAGACATCGCCATCAAGGAAGCCAAGAAGCTCGGCATCCCGGTGATCGCCGTGGTTGACACCAACTACAACCCGGAACTGGTCGATTACGCCATCCCGGGCAACGACGACGCCATCCGCGCCGTGCAGCTGTACGCCCGCGCCGCCGCTGACGCCGTGCTGGAAGGCAAGGCCGCCGCTCCGAACTCCGCCTCGGTGCGCGAGGAAGAGTTCGCCGAAGCCGCCGCTGCCGAAGAAGCCAAGCCGGCCCGCCGCGCTCCGGCCAAGAAGACCACCAAGGGCGACGAGGCTTCGGCCTGATCCCCACGTGGGCGCGCCCGCCGCGCCCACCTCCCTGTACCGGCGCACCCGCTGCGCCCGGCACTGACAGGGTCGCGTAACAACGGCCGGCAATCATTGCCGGCCTTCCCCTTTCTATTCGTGAGGTAATCCCATGGCTGAAATCACCGCCTCCCTGGTCAAGGAACTGCGCGAGCGCACTGGCGCCGGCATGATGGAGTGCAAGAAGGCTCTGACCGAGAACGACGGCAACATTGACGCCGCCGCCGAATGGCTGCGCAAGTCGGGCCTGGCCAAGGCCGACAAGAAGGCTGACCGCGTCACCGCCGAAGGCCGCATCGCGGCGGCACAGGACGGCAACAAGGCCGTGCTGGTGGAAGTCAACTCCGAGACCGACTTCGTCGCCAAGGACGCCAACTTCATCGCCTTCATCGACGCCGTTGCCCAGGCTGCCCTGACCTCGGGTGCTGCTGACGCCGAAGCCCTGAAGTCGGCCAAAATGGCCACCGGCGAAACCGTCGAGGAAGCCCGCGCTGCCGCCATCGCCAAGCTCGGCGAGAACATGCAGATCCGTCGCCTGGCCCGCATCGACACCAGCAACACCGTTGCCGCCTACATCCACGGCGGCCGCATCGGCGTGCTGATCGAACTGGCCGGCGGCAACGACGAGCTGGCCCGTGGCCTGGCCATGCACGTGGCCGCCATGAATCCGCCGCACAACAAGGCTAGCGATGTGCCGGCCGAGTTCGTTGCCAAGGAAAAGGAAATCGAGCTGGCCAAGATGTCCGACAAGGAAAAGGCCAAGCCGGCCGACATCCTGGAAAAGATCATCTCCGGCAAGATCAACAAGATCGTCAACGAAGTGACCCTGTACGGCCAGCCGTACGTGCTGGACACCAACCAGTCCGTCGAGCAGGTGCTCAAGGCCGCTGGCGCCGAAGTGATCGGCTTCCAGCGCCTGGTGGTCGGCGAAGGCATCGAGAAGGTGGTGGAAGACTACGCCGCCGAAGTCGCCAAGGCGATGCAGGTCTGATTCCGGCCCGCACCTGATGTCCAGAAGAAGCCGCGGTCCTCCGCGGCTTCTTTTTTGTCCGGCCCGAACGGCCGCCACGCCCGCAAATCCATGCAATACCGGGCAAAAATGTGATGTATCTGCTTTCTTGGCGAGGCGCATGTATTCTTGGGCATCTGCTGACCGCCCTCATGACATGTCACCCGAGCTGACCACCACGCTATCTCTTTGCCGAAACCTGCCCTCGCCGCCGGCCATTGCCCTGCGCATCATCGAGCTGGCGCAGGATCCGGAAACCGATATCGCCACGGCGGCAGACGTCATCGCCCTGGACGTTGCCCTGAGCGCGCGCATGATGCGCATCGCCAACTCGCCGCTGTATGCCAGCCGGCGCCGGATCGAGAATCTGGGCCAAGCACTGACCATGCTCGGACTCAATGCCACCTTGCAGCTTGCACTGGGCTTTTCACTGTCCCGCGCATTGCGCGAGGAAAGCCGCGAACCGCAACTGCTGGAGGCAACCTGGCGGCGCAGCATCCTCAGCGCCCTGGCCGCCCGCTTCCTCGGACTGGGCTGTGGCGTGCGCCGGATCGAAGAACTGATGCTGGCCGGCCTGCTGCAGGACGTCGGCATCCTTGCCCTGCTGCAGGCCCGTCCCGACAGCTACCCCAACCTGCTCGGCACGGCCAGCAGCAACGACGAACTACTTGCCCGCGAGCGCGCGGTACTGGACTGCAGTCACGCCGATATCGGCGCGCAGCTGTGCGAGCAATGGCACCTGCCACGCTACCTGGTCGAGGCCATCGCCCACAGCGAGCCGCCCGCCATCGCAACCGACCTTTTCGAACGCTGCGTCGCCCTTTCCGGATGCGTCGCCGAGATCTGGCTGAGTGATGACGCCGATGCCGCGCGCACCTATGCCCTGCAGCGGGTGCATGCCGAGCTGCAGATGGACAGCCCGCGCTTCGAGCAGGTACTACAGCAGGTCAGCCAGATGCTGCCGGACCTGAGCGCCCTGTTCGACACCCCGCCCCCGACTTCCGCCCGCGTGACCCAGCTGCTGGAACATGCCAGCGAACTGAAGGAACTGCGCAACCTGCGCGAGCTGCAGGACGCCTCCTCCGCACGCCGACGCGCCGACGACTTCGAAGCGCAGGCACGCCGTCTGGGCGAACAGGTCCACCTGGATGCGCTGACCGGGGTCCTGAACCGGCGCCAGCTTGAAACCGTACTGGAACAGGAGTTCGCCCGCGCCGCACAGCTCGACCGCCCCCTCTCCATCGCCTTCATCGACCTGGATGACTTCAAGAAAATCAATGACCTGCACGGCCATTTGATTGGCGACCAGGTCCTGCAGGTGTTTGCCGGACAACTGCAGGCACAACTGCGCAGCAGCGACACGATCGCCCGCTTCGGCGGCGAGGAGTTTGTGGTCATCTTCCCCGGTACCAGCGAGCAGCTGGCCGTGGAAGTGATCCGCCGGGTGCTGCTCAACATCGCGCACATCCCGATGATCGAGGTCGAAGGCGCTCCCGTGCATGTCACCTTCTCCGCCGGCGTGGCCGCCCATGGCGACTACGAACGGTTCGTCGATGTGCAGGAGCTGCTCAAGGCCGCCGACGACGTGCTGTACCGCTCCAAGACCCAGGGCCGCAACCGCGTCAACGCGCGGGCACCGGCGCCCTCCCCCACCGCCTGCTGAACCGGCAGGGGGCCATGTCCGGAATTTACGCCGCATTGCAACAACACCTCTGACTTGGAACCGCCGCTTCCGTTAGAATTCACGCGTTTTCCAGCCCTGTGAGACCGCCATGTCCAAGCTCGCCTACCACCGCATCCTTCTGAAACTTTCCGGGGAGGCGCTGATGGGAGATGAGGACTACGGCATCGACCCCAAGGTCATCAATCGCCTGGCACATGAGGTGATCGAGGCCCAGCAGGCCGGGGCGGAGATCGCACTGGTGGTCGGCGGCGGCAACATCTTCCGCGGCGCCGGTCTTGCCGCTGGCGGCATGGACCGCGTCACCGGCGATCACATGGGCATGCTGGCCACCGTGATCAACGCCCTGGCCATGCAGGACGCGCTGGAAAAGGCCGGCGGCAAGGCGCGCGTGATGAGTGCGATCAAGATCAACGACGTGTGCGAGGACTACATCCGCCGCCGCGCGATCCGCCACCTGGAAAAGGGCCGCCTGGTGATCTTCGCCGCCGGCACCGGCAACCCGTTCTTCACCACCGACTCCGGCGCTGCACTGCGCGCGATCGAGATCGGTGCCGACCTGCTGCTCAAGGCCACCAAGGTCGATGGCGTCTACGACAAGGACCCGAACAAGCACGCCGATGCCGTGCGCTACGACAGCCTGACCTACGACCGCGTGATCAGCCAGGGCCTGGAAGTGATGGACACGGCGGCGTTCGCACTGGCCCGCGACAGCGACCTGCCGATGCGGGTGTTCGACATGAGCCAGCCGGGCGAACTGCTGAAGATCCTGCACGGCGAGAACATCGGCACACTGGTCCACGGCCGCGACGCCCACTGACCTTCTCACAACCGGTTCCGGTCCGGTGGGTGCGGGGTTTCGCCTATAATCGACCGGTTCAAGAAACATCAAGGATTCGGCGATGATCAACGAAATCAAGCAAGATGCGCAGGCGCGCATGGCCAAGAGCATCGATGCTCTGCGCCACACCCTCACCACCATCCGCACCGGCCGCGCATCACCGGCCCTGCTTGAAGGCATCAAGGTCAAAGCCTACGGCACCGATACGCCACTGAACCAGGTGGCCAGCATCAGTGTGTCCGAAGGCCGTTCGCTGGTGATCACCTTGTTCGACAAGAACATGATCAAGGACGTGGAGAAAGCCATCTACGCCTCCGACATCGGCATCACGCCCACCACCATGGGCACGGTGATCCGCCTGAACCTGCCGCCGCTCACCGAAGAGCGCCGCCGGGAGCTGGCCAAATCGGTGGGCAAGGAAGGCGAGGAGACCAAGGTCGCCATCCGCAACATCCGCCGCGATGCCAACCAGGAAGTGGCCAAGCTGCTCAAGGACAAGACCATCACCGAAGATGACGACCGTCGTGCACAGGAAGACATCCAGAAGCTGACCGACAAGGCGATCAAGGACATCGACGAGGTGGTCAAACTCAAAGAACAGGAACTGATGGCGGTCTGACCCGTGCCATCCGTCCTGCCCAGCGGCACACCCGCAGCGCGTCTGCCCGGGCACATTGCCATCATCATGGATGGCAATGGGCGCTGGGCGCAGCAACGCCGGCGACCGCGCATGATCGGCCACCGCGCCGGCGCCCGCGCGGTCAACCGCACCATCGACTTCTGCCTTGAGAACGGCATCGGTGCCCTGACCCTGTTCGCGTTTTCCAGCGAGAACTGGGGCCGGCCGAAGGAAGAGGTCGATGCCCTGATGAAGCTGTTCCTCGGTGCACTGGATCGCGAGGTGGATGAACTCCATCGTCGCGGTGTCCGCGTGCGCTTCATCGGGGACCGGACCCGCTTTGGCAAGGGCATCCTCGAACGCATGGCGCGTTCGGAACAGCGCACGCTCGACAACACCGCGATGACCCTGACCATCGCCGCCAGCTATGGCGGACGCCAGGATATCGCCCACGCCGCACGCGCACTGGCCGAACAGGTTGTCGCCGGCACCCTCACCCTGGACCAGATCGACGAGCAGGCGCTTTCGCGGCATGTCGCACTGGCCGACCTGCCGCCGCCGGATCTGTTCATCCGCACGGGCGGCGACACCCGCATCAGCAATTTCCTGCTCTGGCAGCTGGCCTATACCGAACTGTGGTTTACCGACGTGCTGTGGCCGGACTTCGATGCTGACGTACTCCAGCAGGCGATGGACGACTATTGCCGCCGTGAACGGCGCTTTGGCCTGACCAGCGCGCAGATCACCGCCGCGGCAATGGAGACCGCAATCCCATGACCAAGACCCGAGTCATCGCCGCGCTGATCATGGCCCCGGTGGCCATCTGCGCGATCCTGCTGCTTCCCACCCAATGGCTGGCAGCTGCCGCGGCACTGGTGTTTCTGACCGGGCTGTGGGAATGGCTCAAGCTCACCCATGTCGACGGCCTGCCGCGCACGGTCCTGCTGGTGCTGAACCTGCTGCTGATGGTGCTGCTGGTGTGGGCCTCGGCCGGCAGCACGGTCCTGTTCCAGCTGGCCACGCTGGTCGGCGTCGGCTTCTGGCTGCTGGCACTGCTGTGGCTGCGGTTTTTCAACTTCGGCGCGCATGAGGAAAGCGGCTCGCGCACCCTCAAGCTGGCCGCCGCGACGCTGGCCATCATTCCGGCCTGGACTGCACTGGTGCTGATCCATGCCAGCGAGCCCAATGGCAACCGCTGGCTGCTGACCGCACTGGCAACCGTCTGGGCCGCCGATTCCGGCGCCTATTTCGCCGGCCGCACGTTCGGCAAGCACAAGCTCGCCCCACGCATCAGCCCGAACAAGACCATCGAGGGTCTGCTCGGCGGCCTGCTGGCAGGCCTGCTGGTGGCCGGCGTATTCGGCTGGATCGCCGGCGTGCAGGCTTCGCAGCTGGGCGGACTGATGCTCGTCGCCGCCATCGCCGTACTGGCATCGGTGCTGGGTGATCTGTTCGAAAGCCTGCTAAAGCGTCATGCCGGCGCCAAGGACTCGGGCAACGTGATCCCCGGCCACGGCGGCGTGCTGGACCGCATCGATGGCGTCCTCGCTGCCTTGCCGGTGTTCGCGCTGGGCAAGGAAATCTTCGGTTTCTGATATGTCCTTGACCTCTTTTCCGCGCCAGATCGCGATCCTCGGCGCCACCGGCTCGATCGGCAGCTCCGCGCTGGACGTCATCGCCCGGCATCCAAGGCAGCTGCGCGCCAGCGTGCTGGCCGCCGGCAGCAATGTCGACGCCCTGATCGCGCTGTGCCGCACGCACCGCCCCGATCACGCCGCCATCGCCGATCCGGCGTTGTACGCGCGGCTGCGCGACGGACTGGCTGCCGCCGGCCTCACCACCGAGGCCCACGCCGGCGACGACGCCATTGATGCACTGGCGGCCGGCAACACCTGCGACACCGTGGTCGCGGCGATTGTCGGGGCCGCCGGCCTGTCCTCGACCCTGGCCGCCGCCCGGGCCGGCAAGCGCCTGCTGCTGGCCAACAAGGAGTCGCTGGTGCTGGCCGGCGAGCTGCTGACCCGCGAAGCCGCCGCTGCCGGGGCCGAGATCATCCCGATCGACAGCGAACACAACGCGATCTTCCAGTGCCTGCGCTCATGCGATGCACGCCTGGAAGCCGGTGTGCGCCGGATCATCCTCACCGCCTCCGGTGGCCCGTTCCGTGGCCGCAGCCGTGCCGAACTGGAAGGCGTGACCCCGGCCCAGGCTGTGGCCCATCCCAAGTGGTCGATGGGGCCGAAGATCTCGGTCGATTCGGCGACGTTGATGAACAAAGGCCTGGAAGTCATCGAGGCGCACCACCTGTTCAACATCCCGGGCGCGCGCATCGATGTGCTGGTGCACCCGCAAAGCCTGGTGCATTCACTGGTGGAATTCATCGACGGCTCCACCCTTGCTCAGCTCGGGCTGCCGGATATGCGCACCACCCTGGCGGTCGGTCTGGGTTGGCCGCAGCGCATCGAATCGGGCGTCGCCGGGCTGGACCTGCTCAGCCAGGGCCGGCTCGATTTCGAGGCGCCGGACCTGGACGCCTTCCCCTGCCTGCGCCTAGCCTGGCAGGCCATGGACGCCGGCGGCAGCGCCCCGGCCATCCTGAACGCGGCCAACGAGGTGGCGGTTTCAGCCTTTCTTCAGGGCCGTATAGGCTTCCTGTCGATTCCCGCGCTGGTGGAGCACGCCCTCTCCACCCTGCCGTACGTGGCGGCCGATACACTGGACGCCCTGCTGGCAGCGGACGCGCAATCCCGCCAGATCACCGAAGCCGCCATCGCCCGCCTGCCGCATGTCTGAACCCACCTTCCAATCGAGTTCTGCCCATGGGTGATTTTCTCGGCTCCGTGTGGTGGATGATCGTCAGCCTGGGCCTGCTGGTCACGTTCCACGAGTTCGGTCATTACTGGGTAGCCCGCCGCTGTGGGGTGAAGGTGCTGCGCTTCTCGGTGGGCTTCGGCAAACCGCTGTGGAGCCGCCGCAACCGCAACGGTACCGAGTTCGCCATCGCCGCCATCCCGCTGGGCGGCTACGTGAAGATGCTGGACGAGCGCGAAGCCGAAGTGCCTGCCGGCGAGCGCGCGGTCGCCTTCAACAACAAGAGTGTGTGGCAGCGCATCGCCATCGTCGCTGCCGGTCCGGCCGCCAACCTGCTGCTGTGCATCGCCCTGCTGTGGGCGATGTTCGTGATCGGCAAGCAGGACTACTCGGCCACCATCGGCCGCAGCACCGGCATGGCCCAGCAGGCCGGCTTTGCCGCCGGCGACCGTATCGTTGAAGTGGATGGCCGCGCGGTGGACACCTGGGCCGAAGCCAGCATGGCCTTCACCACCGCCGCGATGGACCGCCAGGATGTCCGCACCAAGGTCCGCGATGCCCTGGACAACGAGCGCACCCGGGTACTGCCGCTGTCGCAGCTGCCGGCGGATTTCGATGAGCGCAACGTCCCGGTGCAGGCAGGCTTCATCTGGCAATTCTGGCTGCAACCGGCCCTGGTGGAGTCGATCGTCGCCGATTCGGCCGCCAGTGGCGTGCTGCAACCCGGCGACCTGATCCTGGCCATCGACGGCCAGCGGGTGGAGAGCGCCGACCAGGTTGCCCCTCTGGTGCAACAACTGGGCGAGCGCGGCGGCGCCGGCATGCTCGACATCGAGCGCGCCGGCGAGCGCCTAGCCCTGGAGCTGACGCCGATCGCGGGCCAGGGCCAGGACGGCAAGCCGCGCTGGCTGATCGGCGTGGGCTTCGTCACCGGCCAGCCCCCCACCTACGACGCCCGCCAGCAGTACGGCGTGTTGGCGGCAATCCCGGCGGCCCTGCGCGAAACCGGCAAGCTCGCCAGCGATTCGCTGGGAATGATGCGGCGGATGCTGACCGGCCACGCCTCGGTCAAGAACATTTCCGGGCCGATCACCATCGCCCGCGTGGCCAATGCCTCGGCCGAGCGCGGCGTGGACTGGTTCCTGTATTTCCTGGCCCTGCTGTCGCTGAGCCTGTGCATCATCAACCTGCTGCCGATCCCGATCTTGGACGGCGGCCACCTGCTGTATTACCTTATCGAGTTGGTCAAGGGCAGCCCGCTGAGCGAGCGCGCCATCGCCGCCGGCCAGTACATCGGTCTGGCGCTGCTGGCCGGGCTGATGGGTCTGGCGTTCTACAACGACATCCTCAGCCTGGTCCCGCGATGAACTTTTTCCTGCTGTCGTCGTCTTACGCCGGCACCCACGCAACATTGAAATCGACTCCAACCGGACGTGACATGACGCGACTTCCCAATCGCCGCCTGCTTGCCCTCGCCCTTGCTGCCGGTCTGGCCCTGCCTGCGCTTGCGCTGGCGGCCGAGCCCTTCACCGCCAGCGATATCCGCGTGGACGGCCTGCAGCGCATCTCCTCCGGTACGGTATTCACCTATCTGCCCATCGAGCGTGGCGACACGGTCGATGACGCCAAGGTCGGCGACACCATCCGCGCGCTGTACAAGACCGGCTTCTTCGAGGATGTGCAGCTGGACCGCCAGGGCGACATCCTGGTGGTCACGGTCAAGGAGCGCCCGGCGATCAACAAGTTGACCGTCACCGGCAACAAGGACATCAAGAGCGAGCAGCTGCTCAAGGGTCTGAGCGACATCGGCCTGAGCGAAGGCGGCACCTTTGACCGTTTGAGCCTGGACCGGGTGACGCAGGAATTGCGCCGCCAGTACAACGACCGTGGCAAATACAACGTCGAGATCACCCCGACGGTGAGCCCGCTGGACCGCAACCGCGTCGATGTCGCCATCGCCGTCAAGGAAGGCAAGGCGGCCAAGATCCAGCACGTGAACCTGGTGGGCACCGAGAAGTTCCCCGCCGAGGACATCCTCGACACCTGGGAATCGAAGGAGCACAACTGGGCCTCGTGGTACCGCCGCGATGACCAGTACTCCAAGGAAAAACTGTCCGGCGACTTGGAGAAGCTCAACTCCTGGTATCTGGACCGCGGCTATGTCGATTTCAGCATCGATTCCACCCAGGTCTCGATCAGCCCCGACAAGCGCGACATGTTCATCACCGCCGGCGTGACCGAGGGTGAGCAGTACAAGATTTCCGAAATCAAGGTCACCGGCGACACCATTCTTCCGCAGGAAGATGTGGAACGCATGGTGATCCAGAAGAGCGGCGACACGTTCTCGCGCGCCCTGCTGGAAATCAGCGCTGATGCAATCACCAACAGCCTGTCCAACATCGGTTACGCCTTCGCCAAGGTGAACCCGATCCCGACCAGCAATCGTGCCGACCGCACCGTCGCGGTGAACATGCAGGTGGTGCCGGGCCCGCGCGTGGCCGTGCGCCGTATCGTGTTCAAGGGCAATTCGCGTACCGCCGATGAAGTGTTGCGCCGCGAAATGCGCCAGTTCGAGAACAGCTGGTACTCGCAGGCGGCAATCGACCGCTCCAAGATCCGTCTGCAGCGTCTGGGCTACTTCGAGTCGGTCGATGTCGAATCCAGCCCGGTCACCGGCAGCAACGACCAGGTGGACGTGGTCTACAACGTCAAGGAAACCACTTCCGGCAGCTTCGTATTCGGCCTGGGCTATTCGCAGTCCTATGGCATGACCACCTCGATCCAGCTGTCGCAGAACAACTTCCTGGGCGGCGGCAACCGTGTGTCGGTCGACGCCTCGCGCAGCAGCTACCTGCAGCGCTACGGCTTCTCCTACACCAACCCGTACTTCACCGATGACGGCGTCTCGCTGGGCTACAACCTGTCCTGGCGCGAGCTGGACTATTCGGACTTCAACACCGCCCAGTACAACAGCACCAACGGTGCCGCGCAGGTGGTGTTCGGCGTGCCGATCACCGAGAACGACGCGTTCTCGCTGATGTTCGGCATCGACAGCAACCAGATCACCACCTACCAGGGCTACACCCCGCAGGTGATCATCGACTACATCGATGCGGTCGGCACGCGCACCTTCCACTCCTGGCGCAGCGAGCTGGGCTGGGCCCGTGATACCCGCAACGACTATTTCATGCCGACCCGCGGCACCTACCAGCGTCTGGGCCTGGAGGCCACGCTGCCGGGCTCGACCGTGGAGTACTACAAGCTCAGCTACCAGTTCTCCAAGTACTGGCCGATCATGCCGTCGCTGGTCATCAATACGCGTCTGGAGCTGGGCTACGGCGATTCCTACGGCAGCGACAAGGTCCGCGACATCTGCTGGAACGATATCCCGGCGGTCCCCGGCACCCCCGCCAATGGCGACACGCCGGCCGTGCCGGGTACCCCGGGCTATTCGCAGGTGGTGGACTGCGCCACCAACCCCACCGCCAACTACCGCCAGATCAAGGCATCCGGCCTGCCGTTCTTCGAGAACTTCTACGCGGGCGGCACCAACTCGGTGCGTGGCTTCGAGGACAACACCCTGGGCCCGCGCTCGGAACCCATTGGCGGCTACTACAACGGCCAGCCGCTGGGTGGCTCGGTGAAGACGGTCGGCTCGATCGAAGCCTATTTCCCGAAGCTGTTCGACAGCCCGTCGGCGCGCGTTTCCGCGTTCCTGGACGTGGGCAACGTCTACGCCGGCACCAGCAACTTCAAGGCCAACGAGCTGCGTGCTTCGGCCGGTGTCGCCCTGCTGTGGCGCGCTCCGGTCGGCCCGATCTCGATCAGCTACGCGTTCCCGCTGAAGAAGGAAGAAGGCGACGAAATCGAGCGTTTGCAGTTCACCTTCGGTGGCCAGTTCTGATTTCCGCCTGACCATTCCATGCACCACCTGCATCAGACAAGGCCCGGGCAACCGGGCCTTGTCATGACCGCTGGCCCCTCTGGCGCTAAACTGCCGCAGTGAATATGCCTACCTATACCGCACAGGAACTTGCCGAACGCTTTGGTCTGCAGGTGCAGGGCGATGCGACCGCCAGCATCCACGGCGTCGCCACCCTCGCCCATGCCGGCGCCGGCCAGCTCACCTTTCTGGCCAATCCGCGCTACCGGCCGCAGCTGGCCGACAGCCAGGCTTCGATCGTCGTGCTCCGTGCCGACGATGCCGCAGCCGCGCCCGGCACCACCCTGATCGCCAAAGACCCGTACACCGCTTTCGCCAAGATCGGCGCGTTGTTCGAGACCATGCCGCTGCGCGAGCCCGGCATCCACCCCAGTGCGGTCATCGATCCCAGCGCCCAGGTGGCGGCCAGCGCCCATATCGGTCCGCACGTATACATTGGCGCGCGCAGCGTGATCGGTGAAAGCTGCATCATCGGCCCCGGCAGCGTGGTCGGTGACGACTGCCAGCTCGAGGCCGGTTGCGAGCTGCTGGCCCGCGTCAGCCTGGTAGCCCGGGTCAAGCTGGGCAAGCGCGTGCGTATCCACCCGGGTGCCGTACTCGGTGCCGAAGGCTTCGGCCTGGCGATGGACGGCGGCCACTGGATCAAGGTGCCGCAGCTGGGCGGCGTGCGCATCGGCGACGACTGCGAGATCGGCGCCAACACCTGCATCGACCGTGGCGCGCTGGAAGACACCGTGCTCGACGAGGACGTGCGCGTGGACAACCTGGTGCAGATCGCCCACAACGTGCAGATCGGTGCGCACAGCGCCATCGCCGGCTCCACCGGCATCGCCGGTAGCGCCAAGATCGGCCGCTACTGCCTGCTGGGCGGCTCGGTCGGCGTGGTCGGACATCTGGAAATCTGCGACCACGTCACCATCACCGGCCGATCGGTGGTGCGCAACTCCATTACCGAACCGGGTGAATACTCATCCGGCACCCCATTGACCGACAACCGCACGTGGCGCAAAAACGCCGCGCGCTTCAAGCAGCTCGATGCGCTGGCAAGGCGCATCCTGGCTGTGAGCAAGGAGAAGGAATGAACGCAAGTCCGCAGCTGCCCATCGACGTCACCACGATCCAGACGTTGATCCCGCACCGCTATCCATTCCTGCTGGTCGACAAAGTCGTCGAGCTCGATATCGAAGGCAAGCGCATCGTCGCGCACAAGAACGTCACCATCAACGAGCCGTTCTTCCAGGGGCATTTCCCGACCCAGCCGATCATGCCGGGCGTGCTGATCATCGAGGCGCTGGCCCAGGCCGGCGGCGTGCTGACCCAGCTCAGCCTCGGCCGTGATGCGCAGTCCAAGCTGTTCTACCTGGTCAAGGTGGACAATGTGCGCTTCATGAAGCAGGTGGTGCCGGGCGATGTGCTGGAGCTGCACGTGCAGGTCAAGCGGGTGATCCGCAACATGGCCGTGTACTACGGCGAAGCCAAGGTGGACGGCGAAGTCGTCGCCCATGCCGAAGTGCTGTGCGCCGGCACCCGCGACTGATCCCCGGAGCCGACGTATGAACAACAGCGCCCCGCTGATCCACCCGACCGCAGTTATCGACCCGGCGGCGGTGCTTGCCGCCGATGTCCGCGTGGGCGCTTTCACCCTGATCGGGGCCGAGGTTGAAATCGGCGCCGGCACGGTGGTGGGCCCGCATTGCAGCATCCACGGTCCGACCCGGATCGGCCGCGACAACCACTTCATCGGCCATGCCGCCATCGGCGGCGAGCCGCAGGACAAGAAGTTCGGCGGCGAACGCACCGAACTGGTGATCGGCGACCGCAACGTGATCCGCGAGTTCGTCACCATCAACCGCGGAACCGGCGGCGGCGGTGGCATCACCACGGTCGGCAACGACAACTGGCTGCTGGCCTATGTGCACGTCGCCCACGACTGCCATGTCGGCAACCACTGCGTGTTCTCCAACAACACCACGCTGGCCGGGCATGTCACCGTCGGCAACTGGGTGATCATCAGCGGCTTCGCCGGCGCGCACCAGTTCTGCCGCATCGGCGATCACGCGTTTCTCGGCATGGGCGCCCTGGTGGGTGGCGACGTACCGCCCTTCACCATGGTCGGCACCGACACCCACGGCCGTCCCCGCGGCATCAACAGCGAAGGCCTCAAGCGCCGCGGCTTCGATGCCGAGCGTATCGCCGCGATCAAGCGTGCCTACCGCACCCTGTACGTGGCAGGGTTGCCGCTGGCCGAAGCCAAGCAGCAGCTGGCCGAGCAGGCCCGTGACAATGCCGACGTGAAGGACCTGCTGGACTTCATCGAACACACCGACCGTCCGCTGCTGCGATGACCGGGCGCCTGGACCGCTTGCCGGACACCGCCGGACGCGCGCTTCGCATCGCGCTCGTCGCCGGTGAGGCGTCCGGCGACGGACTCGGTGCCGGTTTGATCGATCAACTGCGCCAGCGCTATCCCGATGCCGAATTTGCCGGCATCGGCGGCGATGCGATGCGCAAAGCCGGCTGTCAGACCTGGTTTGACGCCAGTGAGCTGGCGCTGATGGGGCTGGCCGAGATCCTGCGACATCTGCCGCGGCTGCTGAAGCTGCGCAGGCAGTTCCGCCAGCGCGTGCTCGACTGGCAACCGGATGTCTTCATCGGCATTGATGCGCCGGATTTCAATCTGGGCGTGGAAAAGTGGCTCAAGCAGCGCGGTATTCCTACCGTGCATTACGTCAGCCCCTCGGTCTGGGCCTGGCGTGAGAAACGCGCCGAGAAGATCGGCGCCAGCGCCGACCTGGTGTTGTGCCTGTTTCCGATGGAACCACCGATCTACGCGCGCCATGGCATCGATGCGCGCTTCGTCGGCCACCCGATGGCCGACGAGATACCGTTGGAAAGCGACCGCGAGCAAGCCCGCGCGGCGCTGGCCATTCCCGCGCAGGTGCCGGTGCTGGCGGTGCTGCCGGGCAGCCGGCTGGGTGAAGTCAGTCGCCTCGGTCCGCCGTTCTTCGAGGCCGCCTGGCAGCTGTGCGAGAAGATGCGCGACCTGCACATCGTGGTGCCGGCCGCCAACGCCCACTGCAAGGCGCTTCTGGTCGAGCAGATCCGCGCCGCCGCCCTTCCCAGTGCGCGTGTGCATCTGCTCGATGGTCGCGCCCGCGAGGCGATGACCGCCGCCGATGTGGTGATGCTGGCGTCGGGCACCGCAACGCTGGAAACCATGCTGGTCAAGCGGCCAATGGTGGTCGGCTACCGCGTGGCGGAGCTCACCTACCGCATCGTCAGTGCACTGGGGCTGCTCAAGGTCAACCGTTATGCGCTGCCGAATGTGCTGGCCGGCAAGGATCTGGCGCCGGAACTGATGCAGCACGACTGCACCCCGGACAAGCTCGCTGCCGCGGTGACGCAGTGGTTCGAGCATCCGCAGGGCGTGAGCGGTCTGCAGGACGACTACCTGCGCCTGCACCAGGAACTGCGCCAGGACGCCTCGGCCCGCGCGGCCGAGGCGGTCGCCGGACTGTTGCGCATGCCGGCGGCCGCCCGGCCATGACCGCCCGCCGCACCCGCATCCGCGCCGCAGAGATGTCGCTGTCGCTGTTCGACGATGCCGCAGTGGGCGCACATCCGGCCCCGCGCCTGATCGCCGGGGTGGATGAAGCCGGGCGCGGTCCGCTGGCCGGACCGGTGGCCGTGGCAGCGGTGGTGTTCGATCCGGATCTGCCACGCATCAACGGCCTGGATGATTCCAAGGCGCTGACCGCGCTGCGCCGCGAGCAGCTGTTTGATCGCATCATCGAACGCGCCCTGGCCCACGCCATCATCATGGTCGACGTGGCCGAGATCGACAGCCTGAACATCTTCCAGGCCACCATGCAGGGCATGCGCCAAGCGGTGGAAGGCGTGGCACATGTCGCCCAGTTCGCGCGCATCGACGGCAACAAGATTCCCCAGGGCCTGCCCTGCCCGGCCGAGGCGCTGGTCGGCGGCGACGCCATCGACCGCAGCATCATGGCCGCCTCGATCCTGGCCAAGGTCAGCCGCGACCGCTACATGCGGGATCTGCACCTGCAGTTCCCCGAATACGGCTTCGAGCAGCACAAGGGCTACGGCACGCCCGCGCACATGGCCGCACTGCGGGCCCATGGCCCGTGCCCGCAGCATCGTCGCAGTTTCGCCCCGGTCCGCGCCTGCCTGCAGCCGGCCTGAACCCGGCCGCAGCGTTCAGCGCGGCACGATCTTGATTCCCGGATCGATGCGGGAAACGCCAATACGCGCGTCGTAGGGGATCTCGCTGGTGCTCGTCACCGGCTTGGCGGTGATCAGCACTTCCTGGCGGTTGCCGACGGGCCTGGAGAGGAACTGCGTCGCCGCGGTACCACCTGGCGCTTCGGCGAAGGTGAGTTCGAACGACTCCTGCGCATCAGCCGATTTGCGCCACACCACCTGGGTGCCGCTGCGGACCACACACAGCTCCGGCGTGACGACCGGTCCGGCCACGCCCGGTGCCACATCGACATAGACCAGCTTGACCGCCCGTGGCGGCAACTGGTCCGTGCACAGCGGCGGCTCGCGCGTTTGCGCCGGCGATGTCTGCTGCATGGCCCAGGCCGCGGCGCTGCCCATGACCACTCCGTACACCCACGTTCTGCTACGCATGACGACCACTCCTGGATGGGGTCCGCCGCCACGGACAGGGGAAAAGCAGCCCCCTTATTGCCGGTGCGCGGCCCCGCCGGCCGCGGCGAAACGCTGCAACGACAGCAGTGCATCGATCCGCTGTTGCGGAACGCCCTCCTTCAGCGCGCTGGCGACGCAACTGCGGGCACCTTGCCGATCATCGAGCAGGGTCAGCGTCTGCGCACACCACAGCGCGACCTCGGCCGGCTGGGTGCCCAGTTTGCGCGCGCGCTGCAGGTCCTGCAGCGCGCGTGCCCGCTCGCCCAGATTGGCGCGATACCAGGACAGCAAGGCCAGCGCGTACGCATCGTCGCGGCGCACGTCGACATAACGTTGCGCCAGTTGCGCCGCGCGCCGGTATGGCACCTGCGCCTGGGCGGCGGTGTCCGGTGAGGCGGCCAGCGCATCGGCCAGATTGCCCCAGTGCAGATAGTCGTCCGGCTCCAGCACCGTGGCCTGCTGGAACAACCCTGCAGCGACGGCGTATTCGCCGCTGTCAAATTTCATCGCGCCCAGATTGGTCAGCGCCCCGGCATTGGGTTCGATCGACAACGACATGCTGAACGCCCGGCCAGCCTGGGCGCTGTCACCCTGGGCCAGATACAGACCGCCCAGGCTGCTCCACAGGCGACTGTCTTCCGGCTGCAGGAGGGTGGCGGTGACAAAGGCCTCGATCGCCTGGGGCAGCTCGCCGCGCAGCCAGTGGTGATAGCCGAGCAGACGGTAGATCTGCGCGTCGCTGGGCCGCGCCGCCACCGCCTGCTGGAAGTAGTCCAGCGCCCGCGCCTCCTGCCCGAGCGCGCCATAGGTGCGGGCCAACCCGACCAGTCCGTCGGCACGCAGCGCCGGGTCGTCGGTGGCCTGCCGGTACAGGGTCAGCGCGCGCGCGCTCTGGCCGCTGACCCGGGCGATCTCGGCCATCGCCAGGCTCACCTCGCGCAGCCCCGGATCCATCGCCTGGGCCTGCGCGCAGGCCTGCCGCGCCCGCTCGAACGCCACCGCATCGCTGACTCCCTCCAGCCGGGCGATTTCCGCCCGGCAGATGCCAGCCTGGGCGCGGGCGAAATGCGGATCGGCCGCCAGCGCCTGGCGGAAATTGGCGATCGCCCGTTCATTGCCGGTCTCACCGACCGGACGCTGCAGCAATGCCAGTCCGCGCAGATAGGCATCGTAGGCGTCGACGTCGTTGGTGGGCGTCAAGCGCTGCGCCAGCCCCGGGACTTCCCCGGGCAGGTGCCCAAGCAGTTCATGCACCACCTGGCCGGCAATCTCACTCTGCAAGGCGAACACGTCGTGGATCTCGCGGTCATAGGTATCGGTCCACAGCGTGAATCCGGTCGTGGTGTCCGACAGCCGCGCACTGATCCGCACCTTGCCGCCCTCGCGGCGTACGCTGGCATCCAGCAACGTGGCCACCCCCAACCGGCGTCCGATCCGCCGTACATCGTCCTCGTCCTCGGCATTGGCCGGCGCCGCCAGCTGCCGCGCCGCCACCTTCAGGCCCGGCACATCGGCCAGTGCATCGTGCATTTCCACCGCCAGGCCATCGGCGAAATAGCGGTCATCGGCGTTGTCGCTGAGGCTGCTGAAGGGCATCACCGCGATGGAGGCCTCGGCCACCGGCGGTTGCCCGATGGTGGTATGGCTCCGCCACCATCCGCCGGCAGCCAGCACCAGCAGCGCCAGCCCGGTCCCGATCAGCATCCCGCGCGAGCGCAGCCACAACGGCAGCGGCACATTGGCGGCCTGACGCCCCCCGGACAGCCGCGATGCCGGCCTGGGCGCCGGCTCCAGCATCAGGGGCGACTGCGCCGCAGCTGCGCTCTCAGCCAGCGTGGACAGCCCGGTCCCGGGTGGCAGCGGCTCGGTCAGGGCCGGCGTGGCGGTTGACGGCTCTTCGGCCGGCAACAGTTTGCCGATGAACCGGTATCCCAATCCGTGCTGGGTCTGGATATAGCGCGGCTCGTGCGAGTGGTCATCCAGCGCCGCACGCAGCTGGGCGATGGCGCGGGTCAGCACGCCCGGGGTGACGTGCCGGTGGCCCCAGACGGCGTCGAGCAACTGGTCGCGCTCCAGCAATTCATCGGCGTGCCGCAGCAACAGCAGCAATACCGCAAACGCCTTGGGCTCCACGGAATGGAACTGGCCGTCGCGGCTGAGCGTATGCGCGACCGCGTCGACCACGATGCCGTCAAAACGGTAGCGTTCGGTCGCGTGACCAGTGTTACCCGGGTCTCCGGTCGACCCCATCGGCAAGCCCTCATCAAAACCTCAGAAACCAGCGCAATGACTGTCTGAAGGCTCCGCCTGCCATCATGACCCATGCTACGCCCAAGCGGATGCTGGTGCTGCACCGTTCTTCACGGGCGCCCCCCCTTCCCCGCCTGGAGCACCACCATGTACGCCACCTTCGACTCCACCGCCTTCGACGGCCGCCTTCCGCTTCCGCAGGTGCTCGATCAGTCCCCCGGCAGCAATCCCCACCGCCGCAACCATGTGAACGACTTCGTGCTGCTTCCGCGGGAAGTCGAACGCTTCAACCAGCTGCTGGCCCGGCTGGGCCGCACCCGGCCACTGGAAGCCGACCAGCTGGCCACCGCCGCCCGCAGCCTGGGCAGCAATGCCAGCAGCAACACCGCTCCGTCGGCCTGCATCCGGCAGCGGCTGCAGCAGGCCCGGCTCGTGGAGCAGATGCTCCAGGACGATGACTGGGAACCGGTCGCCGAAGCGGTGAGCTGCGCCCGTTGCGTGCTCGGCTATCTGCATGAGAACCGCCAGCTGATTCCTGACTCGGTCCCCGGGGTCGGCCAGCTCGACCAGGCCATCGTGATCGACACGGCATGGCCGCAGCTGGCCGGTGAGGTCGCCAACTTCCTGGACTACCAGCGCCTGCGCCGCATCGAGGCCGAACGCCAGGGGCGCGATTACACGGAAATCGCATTCAGCCGCAGCCTGTGGCTGGAGCTGCGCGAGATCGAAGCGCGCCTGCACGAGCACCAGCGTCGGGTCCGCGAAAACAGCTACGCTCCCGAGCCGATGCGCTACTTCCGCGTCCACTGACCCTGCCGGGATGTCGGTTGGCCCCGGTTGCCTGGCCCGGTCTTCGTTGCCCGGACGGCCACCCGGGCACGTGCACAAGGTCCTGTACCGCCTGCGGCCCCCACGCCGCGGTACAGGAGGCCCGTCCCCGCCCGCACCGGCACGGTCGCCAGCGCCCCGCCGGACGGGCGTCCGGCTCCCGGACCACGAGCCGGCAACCGCCCACGGTGATGTCAAGCCTTGTCCCCACCGGCCCCCACCGCTACCCTGCCCGGGCATCATTCTGGCCCAGCATGTCCACTTCCCGTTTCGTCCATCTCCACGTCCACACCGAGTTTTCGCTGGCGGATTCGACCATCCGTGTCCCGGCGAAGCCCGATCAGGCCGACCCCAAGAAAGCCAAACAGGCCAACCTGCTCAGCCGCTCGGTAGAGATGCAGGCGCCCGCGCTGGCCGTCACCGACCTGAACAACATGTTCGCGCTGGTGAAGTTCTACAAGGCCGCCGAAGGCGTGGGGGTCAAGCCGATTGCCGGTGCCGACCTGCTCATCGCCGAGGAAGGCCAGGACCCGTGGCGGATGACGCTGCTGTGCCGCGACCGCGAAGGCTACCTGAGCCTGTCGCGCCTGCTCACCCGCGCCTGGATGGAAGGCCATCGCCCCGAAGGCGGCGTGGCGGTGCATCCGCAATGGCTCAAGGACGGCTGCCAGAACCTGTTCGCGCTGGCCGGCCGCGAGAGCCTGGCCGGACGGCTGGCCGCCGAAGGCCGCCACGACTTGGCCGAGCAGCAGCTGGCCGACTGGCAGCGCGTGTTCGGCGATGGCCTGCACCTGGAGCTGACCCGCACCAAGCGCGACGGTGAAGAGGCCTTCAACCAGTTCGCGCTGATGGCCGCCGGCCAGCGCGGCCTGCCGGTGATCGCCAGCAATGACGTGCGTTTCCTGTCGCCGGAGGATTTCGACGCGCACGAAGCGCGCGTGTGCATTTCCACCGGCCGCGTGCTGGACGACCCCAAGCGTCCACGCGAGTACAGCCGCGAGCAGTACCTGAAATCGCCCGAGCAGATGGCCGAGCTGTTCGCCGACATCCCCGACGCGATCGACAACACGCTGGCGCTGGCACAGCGCTGCAATCTCGAGATGCGGCTGGGCACCTACTTCCTGCCCAACTACCCGGTCCCCGACGACGAGACCCTGGACACCTGGATCCAGAAGATGTCGCGCGACGGTCTGGAAGAGCGCCTGCAGAAGAATCCGCTGGCGCCGGGCATGAGCCGCGAGGACTACTTCGAGCGGCTCGAGTTCGAACTCAACACCATCATCAAGATGGGCTTCCCCGGCTACTTCCTGATCGTGGCCGACTTCATCCAGTGGGGCAAGAACCAGGGCATTCCGATCGGCCCGGGCCGCGGTTCCGGTGCCGGTTCGCTGGTCGCGTGGGCACTGAAGATCACCGATCTGGACCCGCTGCCCTACAACCTGCTGTTCGAGCGTTTCCTCAACCCCGAACGCGTGTCGATGCCCGACTTCGACATCGACTTCTGCATGGACCGCCGCGACGAGGTGATCGACTACGTCGCGCGCAAGTACGGCCGCGAGCGCGTCAGCCAGATCATCACCTACGGCACCATGGCCGCCAAGGCGGTGGTGCGCGACACCGGCCGCGTGCTCGGCTTCCCGTACGGGCTGGTCGACGGCGTTTCCAAGCTGATTCCGAACATCCTCGGCATCCATCTGAAAGATGCGCTGGGCATGGGCAAGGAAGGCGCCAATTCGGAAATGGCCTCGCCGGAGCTGATCGCCCGCTATGAGAGCGAGGACGATGTCCGCGACCTGATCGATCTGGCATTGCAGCTGGAAGACCTCACCCGCAACGCCGGCAAGCACGCCGGCGGCGTGGTGATCGGCCCCGAGCCGCTGAGCGAGTTCTGCCCGCTGTACGCCGAACACGACGAGAACGGCCAGGGCAAGAATCCGGTCACCCAGTTCGACAAGAACGACGTGGAAGAAGTCGGGCTGGTGAAGTTCGACTTCCTCGGCCTGCGCACGCTGACCATCATCGACTGGGCGGTCAAGGCGATCAACAAGCGCCACGAGCGCGCCGGCATCCCGCCGGTGGACATCACCCAGATTCCGCTGGACGACGCGCCGACCTACAAGGACATCTTCGCCAACGGCAACACCGGCGCGGTGTTCCAGTTCGAATCCTCGGGCATGCGCCGCCTGCTCAAGGACGCCCGTCCTGACCGCTTCGAAGACCTGATCGCGCTGGTGTCGCTGTACCGCCCCGGCCCGATGGACCTGATTCCCTCCTTCAACGCGCGCAAGCACGGCCAGGAAGAGATCATCTATCCCGATCCGCGCACCGAAGCCATCCTGAAAGACACCTACGGCATCATGGTGTACCAGGAGCAGGTGATGCAGATGGCGCAGATCGTCGGCGGCTACTCGCTGGGCGGCGCCGACCTGCTGCGCCGCGCGATGGGCAAGAAGGTGCCGGCCGAAATGGCCAAGCACCGCGAGATCTTCCGCGAAGGTGCGGCCAAGGGCGGCGTCGACGGACCCAAGGCCGACGAGATCTTCGACCTGATGGAGAAGTTCGCCGGCTACGGTTTCAACAAGTCGCACGCCGCCGCCTACGCGCTGGTCAGCTACCAGACCGCGTGGCTCAAGCGTCACTATCCGGCCGAGTTCATGGCCGCGACGCTGTCCTCGGACATGGACAACACCGACAAGGTGGTCGGCTTCCTGGCCGAAGTGCGCAATCTCGGCCTGACGGTGCTGCCGCCGCGCGTGAACGAATCGGCCTACATGTTCGAGGCCGCCAACGCCGACACCATCCGCTACGGCCTGGGCGCGATCAAGGGCGTCGGCCAGGGCGCCTGCGAGGCGGTGGTCGAAGAGCGCGAACGCAAGGGCGAGTACGCCTCGCTGCTGGATTTCTGCGCGCGCATCGAATCGGGCAAGCTCAACCGGCGCACGCTGGAAGCCATGATCAACTGCGGCGCGCTCGATGGCCTGGGCACGAACCGCGCCACGCTGATGCTGCAGCTGCCCGAAGTGCTCAAGGCCACCGAGCAGATGGCGCGCGAGAAGGCCTCCGGACAGAATTCGCTGTTCGGCGCTCCGGATCCGATCAACACCGCGCTGCAGCTGGACCTGCCGGAAAGCAAGGAATGGGCACTGGGCCAGCTGCTGGAAGGCGAGCGCGAGACACTGGGCTTCTACCTCAGCGGCCACCCGTTCGACCCCTTTGCCGACGACGTCAAAGAGCTGGTCGGCACCGATCTGGGCGGGCTGGAAAAGCTGATCCCCCCGGCGCGTCCTGGCAAGGACGGCGAAAAACGCGCCTGGCGCCAGGAAGCCCCGGTGATCCTGGCCGGCATGGTGGTGGGGGTGCGCCGCAAGGGCGAGAGCCAGGTCTTCATGCAACTGGAAGACGGCAAGGGCCGCGTGGAATGCAGCGCGTTCACCGATGGCCTGGCCGAGTTCGGCCACCTGATGACCAAGGACCGCATCCTGGTGGTCAAGGGCGGCCTGCGCGAGGACGAGTTCAACGGTGGCTATGCGTTGCGCATCCGCCAGTGCTGGGACTACGAGCAGCTTTGCGCCGACCATGCGATCCGCCTGTCACTGCGCGTGGATGCGCGCGACGGCCCGGTCTGGCAGCGCATCGATGCACTGCTGGACACCCATCGCCCCGGTCGCACACCGCTGCGTGTGGACCTGCTGCTCAAGGATAAGACCGGCAGCATCGCCGGCATGCTAGATCTGGGCGGCAGCGGTGCGGTCCGTGTCAGCACCAAACTGATCGATGCACTGCGCGAAGATCCGGCAGTGCGCACGGTCAAGGTCAAATGCAGCCCGCCGTGGGCCAATTGACCGGACGCACGCGTACGGGTCGATCTGACGCGTTCGGCTACACTTCCCCCCTTTAGAATTCATGACGGTTTCCGATGAACCCGAACTACCTCGATTTCGAGCAACCCATCGCTGATCTGGAAGCCAAGATCAAGGACCTGCGCAGTGCCAGCGCCGGGCCGGCGGTCAATGTCGATGCCGAGGTCAAGGCGTTGGAAGACAAGCTGCGCCTGCGTACCGCGCAGATCTTCCGCAACCTCACGTCGTGGCAGGTACTGCAGGTGGCGCGCCACCCGTCGCGCCCGTATCCGCTGGATTACATCCGCATCTTCTGCGATGAATTCCAGGAACTGGCGGGCGATCGCGCCTTCGCCGATGACAAGGCCATTGTTGGCGGCCTGGCCCGTATCGGCGGCCGCCCGGTGATGCTGATCGGCCACCAGAAAGGCCGTGACACCAAGGAAAAGGTACGTCGCAACTTCGGCATGCCCAAGCCCGAGGGTTACCGCAAGGCGCTGCGCCTGATGAAGATGGCCGAGCGCTTCAAGCTGCCGGTGCTGACCCTGATCGACACCGCCGGCGCCTGGCCCGGCATCGACGCCGAGGAGCGTGGCCAGTCCGAGGCGATTGCCCGCAACCTGATGGAAATGGCCGAGCTGAAGGTGCCGGTGATCTGCACCGTGATCGGCGAAGGCGGCTCCGGCGGCGCGCTGGCGCTGGGTGTGGGCGACCGCACCCTGATGCTCGAATACAGCGTCTACTCGACCATCAGCCCGGAAGGCTGCGCCTCGATCCTGTGGAAGGACGCCGGCAAGGCCAAGGATGCGGCCGAGCAGCTGGGCATGACCGCCTCGCGCCTGAAGGGGCTGGGTCTGATCGACAAGGTGATCCGCGAACCGATCGGCGGCGCCCACCGCAATCCGACGCAGATGGGCAAGCGCCTGAAGGCAGTGCTGCTCAACGAGCTGGACGCGCTGGAAAAGCTGGGCGTGGAGGAATTGCTGGAGCAGCGCTACAAGCGCCTGCGCAGCTACGGAGCCTACGAGGCGGCCTGAGCCCGCCGGCGCAACCGCGCTCTGACAGAAGGCCGGCATTGCCGGCCTTTTTGTTGACTCCCACACGACACCACCAGGTCCACAATCCTCACCAGCACCCGTCAAGGGCAAGGCGATGAATACCGGAACGAAAGTGGTGGCCAGCGCCTCGGCCGTGGTCGCCGGCGTCTATCTGCTGGCCTGCGGCTTTCTGGCCGTCAATGCCCGCGCCCTGCTCTACCATCCTGCCCCGCGTGATCCCGCCACGCCCCACTGGACGCTGCAACGCGACGATGCGCGGATCCTGATCAGCAGTAATCAGCGGCAAAGCCCGCATCTGGTGCTGTACTTCGGCGGCAACGCCGAGGACGTGGCGCAGACGCTGCCGCTGCTGGAGCGCGCCTTCCCCGATGCCGGCATCCATGCCATGCACTATCGCGGCTACGGCGGCAGCTCGGGCATGCCGAGCGAGTCGGCGCTGATCGCCGATGCGTTCTCGCTGTATGACACCCTCGCCGCAGATGCCGGTCGTATCACCGTGGTCGGCCGCAGCCTGGGCTCGGGTGTCGCCGTGCAGCTGGCCGCCGCGCGCACTGCCGACCGGCTGGTGCTGGTCACGCCCTACGGCAGCATCGCCGGGCTGGCGGCGCGGATGTTCTCGCTGTTTCCGGTGCGCTGGCTGCTGCGCGACCACTACGAGTCCTGGCGCTTCGCCGGCCACATCCGCGCCCCCAGCACGCTGATCATCGCCGGCCGCGATACGGTGATCCCCAACGACAGCTCGTTACAGCTGGCCCGTCATTTCCGCCCCGGCCTTGCCGAGGTGATCACCTTCGCCGACGCCGACCACAGCGACATCACCCGGCACCCGCAATTCGTCGCCGCCCTGCGCGACGGCACCGCGCCGGTGCAATGAGCACGTCCGCTGCGGCGTGGCGTGCGCAACAAAAAGGCCGGCAATGCCGGCCTTTTCATCTCACTCCCTGATCCCCTCAGAACGGCTTGGCCAGCACCAGGTAGACGATGGCGATGAACAGCACCAGCGGCAGCTCGTTGAACCAGCGCAGCGCGCGCGAGGACGGCAACGCCTTGCCCTTGAGCGTGCCCTTCAACCAGCGCCCGGTGACGCTGTAGTAGACCAGCAGCAACACCACCAGTCCGAGCTTGGCATGCAGCCAGCCGGCTGCCCCCGGTGCGACCATGGTCGGGAAATCGGGCAGCACCTTGTAGCCCAGCCACAGCACCAGTCCGAGCAGGAAGGCGATGCCGAACATGATGTGGCCGAAGCGGTACAACCGCTTGCCCATCAGCTGCAGCCGCTCCACCACGGCAGCCTGCCCTGCGGTTTCGGTGAGGTTGACCAGGATGCGCGGCAGGTAGAACACGGCCGCCATCCATGCCACCACGAACACCAGATGGAACGTCTTGACCCAGAAGTACGACTGCATGCACTGGCCCCTTTGGCGGCGTAGGATGGGCGCCATTTTCACCGATCCACCTCCCCTGCGCACATGCACGACAAACAGTACGACGCCGCCTACTTCCAACGCTGGTACCGGCGCGATGACATCGGCGGTCCCGCGCGTCTGGCGCGCAAGGTGCAGCTGGCCGTGGCCACGGCCGAGTACTACCTGGAACGTCCGGTCCGCAGCGTGCTGGATATCGGCTGCGGCGAGGGCGCCTGGCGCGCGCCACTGCTGAAGCTGCGGCCGAAACTGCAGTACATGGGCTTTGACAGCAGCGCGTACGCGGTGCGCCGCTATGGCCGCACCCGCAACCTGCATCTGGCCGGCTTCGGTGATTTCCAGTGGCTGCGCCCGTGCGCACCGGTGGACCTGCTGGTGTGTTCGGATGTCATGCACTACGTGCCCAGCCGCGAGTTGCGACAGGGGCTGCAAGGCCTGGCCGAGCTGTGCGGCGGCGTCGCGTTCCTGGAAACCTTCACCGCCGAAGACGACTTCCATGGCGACCACGACGGTTTCCAGCAGCGTCCGGCCCGCTGGTATCGCCGCCAGTTGCGTCGCGCCGGCTTCCAGTCCGTGGGCTCGCACTGCTGGCTCGGGCCGGCCTTCGACGAGGATGTCGCCGCGCTGGAACAGGGCCGCTGAGCCTCGACGCCCGCTTTTAACGCCGCCAGCGCTGGAGTGCGCTATGCTGCGCAGCAACATATGACCATACATAATCAGTGATCCATGCTTTATCAATTGCATGAGTTGACCCGCAACCTGCTCGCGCCCTGGGTTCACCAGGCCCAGGCCAATGCGGCGTTCTTCAACAATCCTGGCCACTGGTGGTCATCCATGCCCGGGGCCGATCAGCTGGCAGCGATGAACGAGCTGTTCCACCGCATCGGCAAGGACTACGAAAAGCCCGAGTGGAACATCCACGAGCTGGAACTGGACGGCGAGATCGTGCCGATCGCCCAGCTCACCGAGGTGGAAAAGCCGTTCTGCAAGCTGCTGCGCTTCAAGCGCCACAGCAACGAGGCTTCCAAGGTCGAGGAACTGTTGGCCCAGCCGATCGTGCTGGTAGTGGCGCCGCTGTCCGGCCACCACGCCACGCTGCTGCGCGACACCGTGCGCACGCTGCTGCGCGACCACCGCGTCTACGTCACCGACTGGATCGACGCGCGCATGGTGCCGGTGGAACAGGGCGAGTTCGGCCTGGACGATTATGTGGAGTATGTGCAGGAGTTCATCCGCCACCTCGGCGCGGAGAACGTGCATGTGGTCAGCGTCTGCCAGCCGACCGTGCCGGTGCTGGCCGCCGTCTCGCTGATGGCCAGCCGCGGCGAAGCCACTCCGCGTTCGCTGGTGATGATGGGCGGCCCGATCGATGCGCGCTGCAGCCCCACCGCGGTGAACAACCTGGCCACGCGCAATCCGCTGTCGTGGTTCGAGAACAACGTCATCCACACCGTGCCGGCGCCGTTCCCCGGCCAGGGCCGCCGGGTGTACCCGGGCTTCCTGCAGCATGCCGGCTTCGTATCGATGAATCCCAGCCGCCACCTGATGTCGCACTGGGATTTCTATACCGATCTGGTCAAGGGCGACATGGACGATGCCAACGCCCACCGCCAGTTCTACGACGAATACAACGCGGTGCTGGACATGCCGGCGCAGTTCTACCTGGACACCATCAAGGTGGTGTTCCAGCAGTTCCTCTTGCCACGCGGCGAGTGGTATGTGCGCGGCGAGCGCGTGGATCCGTCGGCCATCCGCAACACCGCATTGCTGAGCATCGAAGGCGAGCTGGACGACATCGCCGGCCTCGGCCAGACCGAGGCGGCGCAGGCGCTGTGCACCGGTATTCCGGCCTCGCGCCGCAGCCACTTCATCGTCGAGGGCGCCGGCCACTACGGCATCTTCAGTGGCCGCCGCTGGCGCGAGGTGGTTTACCCCACCGTGCGCGACTTCTTGGCCCGCCATGCGCAGCCGACCACTGCTGCCAAGCCACGCAAGAAGGCCGCCGCCGGCAGCAACGTCACCCCGCTGCGGCGTCGCGCGCAGCGCTGACGCCGGAAGTGGAACGCAAAAGGGCGGGATGCGCGAGCACCCCGCCCTTTCTGTTTGCCCGGACGGCTTACAGGCGAACCAGCAGATGCTTGGCCAGCGCGCCGTGCAGCTTGCCGATGCCGCGTGCCAGATGCAGGGTGCCCAGCAGCAGCAGCAGGCCGGCCACCACCGTCAACGGCCACATCCAGAACGGCGAGCCGATATTGACGCCATCGATCCAGATCCCGACCGGCTGCCCGAACAGCAGATCGGCCAACGGTGCGAACACCAGTGCCAGCGACGTCGACAGCAAGGCCGTTGCCAGCGTGAAGTACAGCGTTCCCAGCGGCAGCATCAGCAGGAAATACAGCATCGTCAGCCAGGTCCGGCCGTCGGAGAACATCGCCCCGATGCGCTGCAGCCAGCCCTGGCTGCGATCGGTATAGGCCGGCCGGCGCGGCATGCGCACCCCCAGCAGGGTCTCGATGATGCGACCTTCCAGCAGCGACAGCACCCTCACCGAGCCCAGGAACAGCAGCAGGATCGGGATGCCGATGATCAGGATCAGCAGGCCCAGCGACAGGCTCATGCCCGTCACCACCCAGGTGAAGAAGAAGGTGCCGGTCACCAGCGACAGCAGCATGTAGAACAGCGCGCCATAGGTGTGCGGATCGAGCACCACCCCGAACAGCCGCATCAGCAGCGAACGCGGCGGCGCGGCAGGCGGCTCGGCCTGTGCGGCTCGCGCTGAAGCCGGTTCCGGTGGTGCCGCAGCTGCGGCCACAGCCGCCGCCATCACCGGCACCACCGGTCCAGCGCTGGCACGCGGCGTGCGCAGGGCGCGGTTCACCGTCACTTCGGTCTCGCGGTAGATCTCGGCCACTTCCTCCGGTGCGCCGTAGCTGCCGGCGACCCCGGCAATCACCTCGGCCTCGCTCTTGCCCGGCTGCTCGGCCAGTTCCGAGCGCAGGTATTCCTCGGCGTCGTACAGCGCGTCCTGGATCATCGCCGGGTCCGCGCCGGCCAGCGCCGTGCGCAACTGCTCCAGGTATTCGGGAATCGTCGTCGGCAGCTGCCGCGCGGTGTTTTCGATGTTCATCAGTTGATTCCTTCCAGTACGGACTCGACCGAGTCGCGGGTGGCCTTCCAGGCGGCGATCCACTGCCGCAGAACGGCACGACCGTCGTCATTGATGCGGTAATAGCGGCGCGGTGGACCGGCCACCGACGGTTCAACGTGACTTTCCAGCAGCCCGGCGCCTTCCAGATTGCGCAGTACCGGGTACAACGCGCTCTGCTTGCCGCTGAGCACCCCCTCGCCCACGCGCTCGAGTTCCTTGGCGATCAGGTAGCCGTACAGTGGCTCGGGCGCCTTGGCCAGCACCGCCAGCAACGCCAGCGACACCGTGCCGGTACTGAGTTCTTTCTGGAACTTGCGTAGCTGGGCATCAAGCTCACTCATGGCCCTCACTCCTGCACACTAGCCTGAAGGCAACACTAGTGTTTAGTTCGCTATAGTGAATGTGCCGATAGTCACCCCATCCTGCGCATGGACTGGCCGCGGGGCCCGGCGATCCCGCAGAATCGCCCCACACCCGTTCAGGAAAGTGCCCGATGACGCTTCGCCGTTCGCTGTTGACCCTGGCCTTGGCCCTGTCTCCGCTTTCGCTGCTGGCCGCCGACGCACCGGCCAAATACCGCAGCGCGCAGGAGATCATCGACGCCTCACCGGCCAGCGACTGGCACACGCCGGCGCCGGAAAACCTCCTCTATATGGACGTGGACGGCGGCCGGGTGATCATCGAGCTGGCGCCGGACTTCGCCCCCGAACACGTCGGCAACATCCGCACATTGGCGCGCGAGCACTTCTGGGACGGGCTGAGCATCTACCGCGCGCAGGACAATTTCGTGGTCCAGTTCGGCGATGCCGAGGCCGATGACGCCGCCAAGGCCAGGTCCATGGGCAGCGCCAGAACCCACCTGCCGGCCGAATTCCAGCGCCCCGCCCGAGGCCTGGCCTTCACCGCCCTGCCCGACCGCGATGGTTGGGCCACACAGACCGGCTTTGTCGGCGACTTCGCCGTCGGCAGCGATGGTCAGCACAGCTGGCTGGCGCACTGCTATGGCGCGCTCGGGGCCGGCCGCAACAACGCCGAGGACAGCAGCCTCGGCGCCGAGCTGTATGTCGTCATCGGCCAGTCGCCACGCCAGCTGGACCGCAACATCACCCTGGTCGGCCGTGTGCTCAAGGGCATGGAGCTGCTCAGCGCGATCCAGCGAGGCCCCGAGCCGATGGGCTTCTACGACGATGCCGCGCAGCGCACACCGATCAAGGCCATCACCCTGGCCAGCACGTTGCCGGTCGAGCAGCGCGTGCCGCTGCAGGTGCTGCGCACCGATTCGAAAACCTTCGCCGCCACCGTGGAAGCCCGCCGCAACCGCGTCGATGGTTTCTACAAACGCGCCGCCGGCCATATCGACCTGTGCAACATCCCGCTGCCGGTGCGCGTTGGCAGCGCCGTGAAGTAATTCCCCCACCGATTGAGAACCACTATGTCCGACCTCGCCCCCGCTCCCGAACTGGCCCCGGGCCGCTACCGCCACTACAAGGGCATGGACTACGAGGTCCTTGGCGTCGCCCGCCACAGCGAAACCCTGGAGCCGGTCGTGGTCTACCGTGCGCTCTACGGTGAAGGCGGACTGTGGGTGCGGCCGTACGCGATGTTCTGCGAAACCGTGGTCATCGAGGGCCAGCCGGTGCGCCGTTTCGCGCCACTGGCGTCCCCCACCGGATAAGCGCGGCGCCTGGTCCGACATGGGTGTACCGCCGCGCGGCAGTCGCGCCCGCAGGCGGATGGGGACACGCCTGAAGGCGTCCTTCCCAACGTACGCGAGCGCTCGTCCACTGCACTGCACGGCACTGCAACAGGCTCCCCGCACACCGGCCGGCACCGGTCAGAACCGCCTGCACCGCATGCGGGCCCGGCAAACACCCCGGTATGAAGCGCCGCGATTTCCCACGTGCGCTTCACCCGTCCTTTTCCGCGCCGTACCTATGCTGGCGCTCCATTGCCCGGAGGTTCCCAATGCCTATCCTGCGTATCCGCATTACCGGCAGCGCCGACGACGCGCGTGCCATCAGCAACCTGCTGTCCAGCCTGGAGGGCGTCGAACACATCGAGGAAACCGACGATCTGATGCCCCATCTGGATGATGAGGACTCCAGCTCGGCGGGGCTGTCCGATGAACATGGCCCGGGAATCCATGAACTGGAAATCGAAGTCGGCAACGCCGCCACCTCCCAGAACGTGCATCTGGCGGTAGAGCGGCTCGCGCGGACGCTGGATGTCTTTGTCGAATACGAGCACGACGAAGGCTGACCGCGCCGCCACTCATGGCGGCAATACCGGCGTCATGCCGCCACGGGGATGCCCCTGGCTTCGCGGGGGCTCCCGGGCAGCGGCCGGTTGGCCTGCGGGCCGCCCCGGCAGCGGTACACCAACCAACGGCAGGTGCAGCCGCCACCACAGCCACCTATGCTGGCCGACATCAATCGCCCCATAGGATCACCGATGCGCAAGCACCTGCTCGCCGCCGCCCTGCTCGCCAGCCTTGCCGGCTGCCAGAGTGGCGAAGCCCCCACCACCCCGTCCGCCGCCACCGAGCAGGCCGGGCAGAGCCAGGCCGACGCCCAGTTCGCCGAACTGTCCAAGAAGGCCCTGGACACCTGGATGCAGCTGTCCCCGGTCAGCGCCACGCAGATCGGCGATCACCGCTTCGATGCCGAACTGGACGACGTCAGCGCCGCCGGCCAACAGAAGAGCCTGGAAGCGAGCAAGGCGCTGCTGGCCGATCTGGAGAAGATCGACGTGAGCAAGCTCGGCCGCGAGAACCAGGTCGATGCCGCCATCCTGCGCAACCAGCTGCAGTCGGACATCTGGTCCAACGAGACGCTGCAGTCCTGGCAGTGGGACCCGCAGGTCTACAGCGGCCTGGCCGGCAGCGCCATCTACGGCCTGATGGCGCGCGAATTCGCACCGCTGCCCGAGCGCCTGAAATCGGCCACCGCGCGGATCGAGAAGATCCCGCAGATCTTCGCCGCCGCCCGCGCCAACCTCGATCCGGCGCGGGTACCGAAGATCCATGCCGAAACCGTCGCCAAGCAGAACCGCGGCATCCTCAGTCTGGTGGAAACCTTCATCGTGCCCAACCTCGGCCAGCTCGAAGCGGCCGACCAGGAGCGCCTGAAGACCGCCATCGCCGGCCTGACCAAGGCGGTGGAAGAGCAGCAGACCTGGCTGGACAGCACCCTGGTACCCAACGCCAAGGGCGAGTTCCGCATCGGCGCGGAAAAGTACGACCAGAAGCTGAAGTTCTCGCTCAACTCCTCGCTGTCGCGCGCCGAGATCGGCGAGCGCGCCCGTGCCGAACTGGCCCGCGTGCGCACCGACATGTACGGCATCGCCCAGGTGGTATTGAAGGACAAGCCCGGCGCACCGGAGATGCCGGCCAATCCCACCGACGCCCAGCAGCAGGCGGCGATCGAAGCGGCGCTGGAACTGGCCTATGCCGACAAACCGGCCCGCGACAAGGTGGTCGAAGACGCCAAGGCCGCACTGGACCAGTCCACCGCGTTCGTGCGTGAGCACGACCTGATGACCCTGCCCGATTCGCCGGTGGACATCATCCTGATGCCCGAATTCCAGCGCGGCGTAGCCGTGGCCTACTGCGATTCGCCCGGCCCGCTGGACAAGAATCTCAAGACCTTCTACGCCGTCTCGCCGATTCCCGACGACTGGAACGACAAGCAGGTCGATTCGTTCCTGCGCGAATACAACAGCCGCATGATCCACCTGCTCTCCATCCACGAAGGCACGCCGGGCCACTATCTGGAAGGCTGGCACTCCGGCAAATTCCCCTCCACCCTGCGCGCCGTGCTGCGCTCGGGCCTGTTTGCCGAAGGCTGGGCGGTCTATACCGAACGCATGATGCAGGAACAGGGTTATCTGGATAACGACCCGCTGTTCCACCTGGTGCAGCTCAAGTTCTACCTGCGCACGATTGCCAACGCCATCCTCGACCAGGGCGTGCACGTGGACAACTGGAGCCGCGAACAGGCCATGCACCTGATGACCCACGACGCCTTCCAGCAGGAAAGCGAAGCGGCGGGCAAATGGGTCCGCGCCCAGCTCACCTCGGCGCAGTTGCCAACTTACTTTGTCGGCGCGCAGGAACACTTCGACACCCGCAAGGCCGTGGAAGAAAAACAGGGCGCCAACTTCACCCTGAAGGCCTACCACGACCAGATCCTGTCCTACGGCGCCCCGCCGGTGCGCTTCGCGCGCCAGCTGATGCTGGACCAGCCGATCGAGTGACGCTCGACCTGCGCTGATGATTGACTGCACAAGCCCGGGATCTCTCGGGCTTGTGCTTTTTCGTCTCCACCGATCATGGGCGTGTGCTCGGCAGTCCACCAGGCAATCGGAGCCTACGTCACGATTTCGAACGCCCATGGCTACAGCTGCATATCACGCCCTGCCTGCCGTGTGATGGAATGCCGGCCACCGCGTAGCGGGGCCACATACGACGCGGTGTTGAATTCCTGTCAAAAGATCTGGCTGCCGCATTCCTGCCGCTGGCCAATCCAGCACGATGGAAGGAGGCTCTGCAGATCATCGAGTGCTTCCACCGACTCAACGCCAACGGCCTGCGTAGCAGCGCATGACGTGCATCCCGTCCACCTCCAGCAAACATGCCTTCCTGTATATCGCCGTGCCCTGTGCGCCGCCTACAATTCCGCCTCCAAAGCACAACGATTCACAAACACGGAGACGGCTTCAACATGGAAACCAATGCAATCCTGGCCTGGACGCTGGTATCGGAGTGCCCGATTCCTCCAGACGTGAACGAGATCCTGGTGCAGGGGGAGTTCGCCGTGGCGGCCTACAAGACCTTCCGTGATTCGGCAGTGTTCACCAACAAGCGACTGATCGTGCGCGACGCGCAGGGCATCACCGGAAAGAAGGTGGAGATCTACTCGTTGCCGTACTCTTCGATCTTCATGTGGTCTTCGGAGAACGGCCACGGTCTGTTCAACTTCAATTCCGAAATTGAACTCTGGACCAAGGCCGGGCACATCAAGGTCAACCTCAACAAGGGGCTGGACGTGCGACGTCTGGACAACCTGATCGCCCAAGCCGTGCTGGGTGGCGCAGCATCGCCGGCCGTCGCTACCGGTCACGCGGTGCCCGGGAACCCACCTCCGTTGCCATAGCCGTCGCCGGCCTTGGGGCCATCCCTTCTCCAGAACGGATGAATCAATCCACCAGGGCACAAGGACGAGGCATTTTGGGGCCGGAGTCGATTGTTCGATCCGGCCCGTTTGTTTTAGCGATGAATCAAGGACAACAGCATCGACATGCTGGGCGCGAGCTCCTTTGACCCGCCATTCGGCTTTTGACGAGCGTTGGTTGCGAAAAAACCAAAACCGCTTCCGCCAGACGCGTGTCAATGCGATGGAACCGCATCGATTCCGCGCGAGCCTCAAGGATCGGGACATCGCGGAGCTCGCCTCGCTCAAACGACCTCGTCCTCTTCTCCCGATCCACTACGGTGCTCGGCACGCTTACATGGTTCGGTGCTTCGGGACAGTCACGACAGGCTCACGACGGTCCGTTTGAGGCTTTTTATTGTTCCAGAGTAGCTCCGAGCTACTCCGCTGAGGCTCTTTGCTGTTCCCGATTAAGTGCCGAACTACTCCGTCAGGGCTTTTTGCCGCTGCGGACAGGCTCCCAGCTCTTCGCTGGCTCGGCCTTGTCCCCGCCGCAAAATCTGTAGCTCGCACCATGCAGGCGTAGTGGAGCCCGCCCGGTCTGCGGCTATCATCGGCCCCACGCGACACTGGAAATTCCATTCACGACCAATCAGAGACGATCTTGGCGCGGCTCAATCCAACTATCAGGCAAGCAAAGGGGAAACAGGGATGTACTACATTGAAGTGGCGTTGTTCGCTTTGGGCGTCGTGCTGCTCATCACCGGCTACCGCAGGAACCGGCGCAACATGCTGCTGGCCGCAGCCATCGTTCTGTTTATGTCGGCTGCCACCGGCCCCTTCGTCGAGGGCTACCAGGAAGGCTACTCCCGTAACCAGGACAGTCACTCCTGACTGGCTTTGATCAACGGCCCGGCCATTCGCTCAAGCCGCACCCGCCTGGCGGGCTTGCTCATTCCGATTGGCAGGTGCCAGGGACCGTACCGCCGATGCCACGGCGGCGACGCGCCCCAGACATCGGTTCGACTTACAGCACATAAGGAGACGACTCATGCGTTTGTGGATGATGCTTCTGCTCGCCCTGGGACTGGCAGGCGGATTTAACTGGTGGAGCAAGCGTGCCCCCTCCGCCCTTCCCACGATCACCGCAGACAGCGGGGTCAGCAGCAATCGATTCATTCCGGTGGAAATGCCCGGCGGCACACCACGCAATACCGTATTGGTTCTGGCGCCACCCAACTGTCCTTCGGAGCAGGCGCAAAAGGCCGAAGCCCTGATCCAGGCACTGAAAGATCATGGTATTCCCGTCACAAGGGGCAGCTCGATTTCCTTCGAGCTTGCAAATCCCGATGCGGAGCAGCGTGCGGCGGTGGATCGCACCGTCGAGGTTTTCAAGCAGGGCGCGCCAGCCGTATTTATCAACGGCATGGGAATGTCCAACCCCAGCTTCGCGCAGGTTGCCGCAGTTTACGAAGACAGCCGTCGCTAGAGCGGTTTGCGTCGAGGCGATGCAGGATATGGAAGATGCCCCGCCTGCTGGCGTTTGGGTCCGCCGCGCCAGCATCTGCGACGGGCGGCTCCCATCCGCCGGATAATCTCCGAGCTACTCCGTTGAGGTTTTTTGCGGCTCCGGTGAAGTTCGGAACCGGCGCTTCCGGGCCTGTGCGCGATCCAGCGGTGGCTTCCGGAGCGGTCCATACGTCGCCACCAGCTTTCTCCGTGCAGTCCACCTTGATGACCGGAAAGCCGGTCGCAGCCGCTGGATCTGGTTCGTGGTTGAAAACCGGACAGCTGAAAAAAAACGTTCCAGAAAGTTTGGCGTCCACCTATGGCCTTCAGATTGGACTTTCAGGATGAACATGAACCCGAGATCGGTGACGCTCAACGTCCATGTATTTGTGGCTGTCGCCAGTTACCTGGCCTGCTTCTTCTTTCCGGCCATCTATGTCGGTGGGAATTTTGAGCCGCAGTCGTCCCTTGGTCTGCTGCTTATGGGATGGGCAGCGGCACTTGAATTGAATTTCGGCTGGTTCGCCAATCCCGCATTTCTGATCGCGGCATTCCTGGCACAAAAGAAACCGCGGGCCTCGGCAATCCTGGCTGTCGTGGCGCTGGCTTTGGCGCTTTCGTTCCCGCTGTATAGGCATGTGCGCGTGCACGAAATATCTTCACAGTCGCCGGTCAGCGCCTATGGTTGGGGATATGCACTGTGGGTGATGTCGATGGCACTGCTTGCGGCCGGACAGTTTGCCCGCCTCCGCCTTGGGCGTGAAAGCCTCGTCCTGCTGGCGGCCCTGTCAGCCGGAGGAATGGTTGCCATGATGTATGGAATCTATGGTGCTTCCGGATCTGGCGGACTGCAGGCGCACGCGAAGGAACGGGATCGCGTGTTTGATGCCAGCTGCGTCACTGCAGGCATGCAGGTTGTGCGGCGTGCAAAGGACGTGCGCAGTGTGTTCCTGGCACCGGATTGGAGTTGGACGATCGCACCACGAGGTTCGCGGGCATCCAAACTCAAATATCGAACGTATGGCGCAATCATGCGCAATGGCCTCCTGCGTAGTGGGAAGCTCGATTTTGTGGTGACGACCGCTCCCGAAGGACAGCAAGGCTACTTTCAGTTCACACCGGACAACATGGACGGCATCACAGTGCCGCAGCCACAAGGCAGGTATGCGGTGCTGACCCGGGCACGCGATTTCCCCTGGCCGCTGGGACTGCAAGGTGAAACCATTGAGATCAAGGATCGAGGCGACGGTTCATTGCTTGCCAGTGCCAGCTACGTGCTGGATACGCAATCGGGCCGCTATTGCGGTCCACCCGGAAATACTTTTTCGGCGCAGGCATTCGCTGCCGAGGTATTGGGGCTGTAGTCCCTCCCAGGCAGGGGCGGATGCCCGCTTCGCCTGAGCGCGGCACATTCGCCCCGGCCGCCCCCTCCCTGCCCGTCAGGATGTCCCGTCGATGCCCGTGTCCCCGGTGTTGGCCGGTGCGCAGACAGCCCCTCTGCGGTAGCCGCTTCAGAAGCTTCATCGCGGTATTCCCCACTTGGGCGGTTGCTGTGCCCCCTCGGTCGCATGCCGGTGGCGAGGGGGCCACCACCGTGACAGGTTGCTCACCTCTGCTCACAACGGATGTCTCCATGAAGCGGCACTTCCCGACCCTGTCGCTGGCATCATCGCCGGCATCGATACGCAAGCGTTGGGGCCGGCACGCCATCGGGACAGCGGCCATGCTGTGCGCGGCACTGTCCGCCAGTGCCCCTGCGCTGGCTGCAGACGCCTGCACGCTGGCCGATAGGCCGGAGGCGGACTGGCAGCTGCGCGTGCCATTTGAGGTGATCGATGGCCGCATCTACGTTCCGGTGGGCGTCAACGGCCGCGGGCCGTTCCGGTTTGCCGTGGATACCGGCGCCAGCGGCATGGGCCGTGCGGACACCAGTCTGGTCTCGGCACTGGGATTGACGGTTCACGGGCAGGCGGACAACTCCGATGGCGTAACCCGTGCCAAAGCGGATGTGACGCGGCTGGATTCGTTGGCACTGGGAGGCCTCGTCCACCGCGATCTTGAGGTCATCACCCGCGATTACAGCGGCAACAAGCCGGCGACCGAGACGTTCTCCGGCATCCTCGGCCGGGAGTTCTTCAGCGACGGCCTGCTGGTCATCGATTACCCGGAAAAGACCCTGTACTTCTCGCGGACGTTGGCGCTGGCTCAGGACCAGTCGGGCGCGATCGGCTATGAGCGCGCTTTCCGCATCCCGGTGACCATCGGCGGGGTGGCAACCACCGGCAATCTGGATACCGGCGCGAACGTGAGCTTCGTGCTGCCGCAATCGCTGTATGCCCAGCTGGCCGACACCCCGCTGCAACGCGCCGGCACCGGCACGCTGTCCAACACAACCCTCGAAACCGGGCGCGCGCAGCTGCCTGGCCCGTTCCGCCTGGGCGACGTGACGCTCGCCAACGTCGAGGTCCGTGTCTCCGGGCGTTATCCCGAACTGCTGGTGGGTGCGCATGTGCTGCAGCAGATGACGGTGATGATCGACCAGCGCTCCCGCGCCATCGCCCTTTGCCAATAGCCACGGCGCGCGCGGGTTCCACTGTCCATCCGTATCAGGGCCAGAACGGCGCTGATCGGGCCGCCCCGGCTTGCCGAGCGTACTACTCGGACCGCCGGGCAATTTGCCAGGAGCGTCGAGCTTTCTGCTCGGACGACGGAGCAATCTGCCCGGTGGACGGAGCTTTTTGCCCGGAGCGCCGGGTAACTGAGCTCGGGGCGCCGACCTATTTGCCCGGAGCACCGGGCTTTTTGCTCGGACCTCGGAGCAATCTGCTCGGGGCACGGAGCGCTTTGCCCGGGTCGCCGGGTAACTGAGCTCGGGGCGCCGAGCTATTTGCCCGGAGCGTCGAGCTTTCTGCTCGGAAAGGCGGAGCAATCTGCCCGGTTGACGGAGCTTTTTGCCCGGAGCGCCGACTACCTGAGCCCGGAACGCCGGGCAATTTTCCCGGAACGCCAGGTTTTCTGCTCGGAGAGGCGGAGCAATCTGCCCGGTGGTCTGAGATTTTTGCTCGGGCCGCCGAGTACCTCAGCCCGGAACCCCGGGCTGTTTACCCGGACGACGGGGCGGTTTGCTCGAAGGGTCAGGCTTTTTGCCGGCGCGCCAAGGCTTCCACCACGCCCACAGCTGGCGCGACACCGCCCCCGCCGGTCCTCACCCTCGCCTTCTCCCCGCTCCCATAGAGTCGGTCTTCGCAACGCCCTGCAACCTCCACCAGCGTCCCAGCCCCCCCCCCTCCCAGGAGATCCCATGAGCAACACCTCCCCCGAAGACCGCCGCCCCACCCCCGATCCGGCCGAAGACAACGCGTTCTTTCCGTCACCCTACTCGCTGAGCCAGTTCACCTCGCCCAGGTCCGACCTGGACGGTGCGGACTATCCCACGCCCTACACCGGCGGGCGCTGGAAGCTGCTGATGATCGGCGCCGATGAGCGCTATCTGCTCACCGACAACGGTACCCTGTTCTCCACCGGCAACCACCCGGTGGAGACCCTGCTGCCGATGTACCACCTGGACAAGGCCGGCTTCGCCTTCGATGTCGCCACGCTGTCCGGCAATCCGGTGAAGTTCGAATACTGGGCGATGCCTTCAGAAGACACCGAGGTGTTGGGGCTGTTCGCCAGGTACCGCGAGGCGTTCAAGCAACCACTGAAGCTGGCCGACGTGGTCGAGACGGCGCTGGGTGAGGATTCGGACTACCTCGGCGTGTTCATCCCCGGCGGCCATGGCGCGCTGATCGGACTGCCGGAAAGCCCCGAGGTCAAGGCGGTGCTTGAATGGGCTGCGGCAAAGGACAAGTTCGTGATCTCGCTGTGCCATGGCCCGGCGGCGTTTCTGGCCGTGGGCGACAGCCCGATCTACCGGGGCAAGAAGATCGTCGCCTTTCCCGATGCGATGGACGCGCAGACGCCCGACATCGGCTACATGCCCGGCCACCTGACCTGGAAGTTCGGCGAGCAGCTCAAGGCCCTGGGCTTCGACATCCTCAACACCGGTATCTCCGGGGCGGTGCACCGCGACGGTACCCTGCTGACCGGCGACAGTCCGCTGGCCGCCAACCCGTTGGGCAAGCTGGCCGCCACCACGCTGCTGGAGGCCGTCCACAACCGATAGCCGGCAGCCATCACCGCGCGGCGTTTCGCCGCGCTTGCAGCTTCGCGCCCGATCATTAAGCTGACGCCCCCCGGTGGGGGAGCGGACACGCAACGCGCTGCACGCGGCATGTGCATCCGTGCAGTGCGCCCTTCCCTCCCGCAATCGCGCCGCTCCGGCGCAACTGGTGGTATTTGTGAGTAGTGCGCTCGTGGATGCCGTTGTTTGATACCCACGAGTTCCGATGAAACACGTAATTGCTTTTGTCCTGCTGCTGGCCGTCAGCGCCAGCGCATATGCCGATTTTGATGGCCGGGTGGTCAAGGTCGCCGATGGCGACACGGTCACGGTGCTGCACAACCGCGAGCAGGTGCGGGTGCGGCTGGGCAGTATCGACGCCCCGGAAAAACGCCAGGCCTTTGGCACCCGTTCGCAGCAGCATCTGTCGGCGCTGGTGTTCGGGCGCACGGTGCGGGTGGTCGAAGACGGCAAGGATCGTTACGGCCGCACCATCGGCGTGCTGCATGTGCAGGGCGTCAACGTGAACCGGGAAATGGTCAGGGCCGGCATGGCCTGGGCCTATACCGACTACTTGAATGACCGCCTGATGCCGGTACTGGAAATCCAGGCGCGCGTGAGCGGCACCGGTCTGTGGGCCGATCCCCACCCGGTGGCGCCGTGGCAGTTCCGCCGCAATGAAGCGGCGGCACGACGCGCGAAGAAGGCGCAGAACTGACGGCCAAGGGCCGGCGGACGCCGCGCATGGCCGGCTCCGGCCGGCGGCATGACATGCTGCGTTCCACGATCCACCGGCCAGGGCGGCAACCTGGCGGCAGCAGAGCGCCTATGCTGTGGGGACTTTGATTACACGCGTGGTCCCGCCCGCGTCGGCTTTCCCCTCTCAAGGAGTTCCACCATGTCCCTTTCGATGTACAGCGCCTCGGTTCCCGTTCTCAAGCAGATGCTCTCCGCCCTGTCCGAGGTGTTGGCCAAGGCCGAAGCCCACGCCACTGAGAAGAAGATCGACCCCAACGCGCTGCTCGGCGCGCGCCTGTTCCCGGACATGTTCCCGCTGGTGCGCCAGGTGCAGATCGCGGCCGATTTCGCCAAGGGCATCAGCTCGCGCCTGGCCAATACCGAAGTGCCCTCGTGGCCGGACAATGCCGAGGCCGGCTTCGCCGAGCTGCAGGCGCTGATCGCCAGGACGCTGGCACATGTGGACAGCTTCAGTGCCGAACAGTTCGAGGGCAGCGAGTCGCGCGAGATCGTGCTGCGCGCCGGCACCCCGAAGGAGAAGAAGCTGCAGGGCAGCGTGTATCTGCTGCAGTACGGGCTGCCGCAGTTCTTCTTCCACGTGACCACCAGCTACGCGATCCTGCGCCACAACGGTGTGGAGCTGGGCAAGCGCGATTACATGGGCAGCTACTGAGTCTGCCGACACGACAGGCTTTGCCACATTGAGGAAACCCCGGGTGCGCTCCGCTTACCCGGGCTACCCGCTGAAAGCCTCCGCCAGCGCTGCTGGCGGGGGCTTTTTGTTGCCGGCAGACAATAGTCCGTAGTCCGGGCAAGGCCAACGGCCGCGCCCGGGAACGCCGCCTCAGTCCTCCGCCGCCACAAAGCCGCCGGTCTGCCGCGCCCACAGCCGCGCATACAGGCCACCGGCGGCAATCAGTTGCGCATGGGTGCCGGTCTCGACAATGCGCCCCTGGTCCATCACCACCAGCCGGTCCATGCGCGCGATGGTGGACAGGCGGTGGGCGATGGCGATCACCGTCTTGTTGCCCATCAGCTCGTCCAGGCTCTCCTGGATGGCCGCCTCCACTTCCGAATCCAGCGCCGAGGTCGCCTCGTCCAGGATCAGGATCGGCGCGTCCTTGAGCAGCACGCGGGCAATGGCGATGCGCTGGCGCTGGCCGCCGGAGAGCTTCACGCCGCGCTCGCCGACATGGGCGTCGTAGCCGCTGCGGCCCTCGCTGTCGCGCAGCTCGGCAATGAAGCCATCGGCACGCGCCTTGGCCACGGCCGCGCGCATCTGTTCCTCGCTCGCGTCGGGGCGACCGTACAGCAGGTTCTCGCGGATCGAGCGGTGCAGCAGCGAGGTGTCCTGGGTGACCACGCCGATGTGTGCGCGCAGCGAATCCTGCTGCACAGAGGCGATATCGACGCCATCGACGAGGATGCGGCCGCGTTCGACGTCGTGGAAGCGCAGCAGCAGGTTGACCAGGGTGGATTTGCCCGCGCCCGAGCGCCCGACCACGCCGATCTTCTCGCCGGCCCGCACGTGCAGGTCCAGCCCTTCGATCACGCCGTGGTTCTTGCCGTAGTGGAAGGACACGCCCTCGAAGCGGATGTCACCGGCCAGCCGTGCCAGTTCCGGAGCGCCGGGCGCATCGTCCACCGTCGGCGGCAGCGAGATCGAGTTGATGCCGTCATGCACGGTGCCGATGTTCTCGAACAGCGACGACAGCTCCCACATGATCCACTGCGACATGCCCAGCATGCGCAGCACCAGCGCCACGGTCACGGCGATCGCGCCGGCACTCACCACACCGCCCTGCCACAGCCACAGCCCCAGCACCACCGAGGAAAACAGCAGCAGCATGTTCAGCGCATACAGCAGCGAGTAGACCCGCGTTGCCAGACGCATCTGTGGATGCACCTTGTCCAGGAAGCCGGCCATCGCTTCGCGTGCGTAGGCCTGCTCGCGCCGCGAATGCGAGAACAGCTTGACCGTGGCGATATTGGTGTAGCTGTCGACGATGCGCCCGGTCATCTCCGAGCGCGCGTCGGCCTGCTCGCGCGAGATGCGTTCCATGCGGGGCACGAAATGCCACATCAACAGCGCATACCCGATCAGCCAGGCCACGAACGGCAGCATCATCCGCCAATCCGTGGCACCGGCCACCACCAGCGTGCCGATGAAGAACACCAGCACGTAATTGCCGATGTCGAACAGTTTGACCACCGTCTCGCGCACCGCCAGCGAGGTCTGCATCAGCTTGGTGGCGATGCGCCCGGCGAACTCGTCCTGGAAATAGCCCATCGACTGCCGCAACAGGTAGCGGTGCACGCTCCAGCGGATCCGCATCGGGAAATTGCCCAGCAGGGTCTGGTGCTGCACCAGCGAATTGACCATCACCAGCAACGGCAGCCCGACCAGCACCAGCAGCGCCATCCACAGCAGGCGCGGGCCTTCGGCCGCGAGAAAGCTGGCCGGCGTGCTGCTGCCGAGCCGGTCCACCAGCGCGCCGACATAGGCGTAGAGCGCCAGCTCGGCCACCGCGATGCCGGCGGTGGTCAGCGCCATCAACAGCAGCCATTTTTCCGCGCCACGCGTGTAGTGCCGGCAGAACGCATACAGCCCGCGCGGCGGCTGCGCGGGCGGATCGGACGGGAACGGGTCCAGGCGGGATTCGAACCAACGGAACATGGAAGCAGGCCAGCGATCAGACGAGGTGGGCCATTGTCGCGTATCCCTGCAGTACAGAGCGCACAGGGCACGCGCCTGGCTGTGCGCCACCACCACGGCAGGCCCGCCTGCGGGCGGAACGGTCCCGCTATCGCCGGTAGTTCGGCATGCCGGACTGCCGGGAACAACCGGTCGCGCTATCTGCCTCGCCGGTGGTGACCCGGCAGCGCCGGCGTGATGGAACCGGTCTGCCGCTTGGCGACCACCGGCCTGACCGATGGGGCCTTGGCACTCATTTCTTGTCAGACACCGGCACCAGCAGCAGATCCTGGAAGTCGAAGCTGAAATCGGTCAGCGCAGACACCGCCTGCATGCGCACCTCGCGCACCTTGCCGTCGGGGTCGAGGCTGAAAGTGACGAAGGCGTCGGCGTTGAGTGAGCGGTTGTCCCAGCGCACGATGAAGGTGTCGTGCTGCCAGTGCTCCATGGTGCCGACCAGGTCGGCGGTGGCACCGAAGCGCAGCCGCAGCTTGCCGCTGTGCTGCTCGACGAACACATCGCCATACCACGCATCACGGTACGCGCCGGCATAGCCGGCCAGCGGCAGCGACGGCTTGCTCTTGGCATCGCGCGCGGCCTGGTGTTTGGCCCAGCCTTCGTCGGCCTTGTCCTGCGACTTGGCCACGGCGGCGGCATAGGCGCCCACCCAGTCGTGCGCCGGCGCATTGAGCATCGCGTCGAGCACGCTCATGGTGATGGCGTTGAACGCGGCGCCGGACTCGGCATTGGTCAGCACCACCACGCCCAGCTCCTGCCCGGGGACCAGGGTGAGCCGCGACACCTGTCCCGGCCAGCCGCCGGTGTGCCACACCAGTTTCTGTCCGCGGTAGTCGCTCAGGCTCCAGCCCTCGCCGTAACCGGCGAAGTTCGGCCGCGCCGCTTCCAGCTGCGGCACCGACGGTTTGGGCACGGCCTGCGGAATCTGCATCTGCCACATCTGCTGCTGGGTCTTCTCGCTGAACAGCGGCGTGCCATCGGCGAGCCGGCCTTCGGCCAGCTGCACGTTCATCCACTTGGCCATGTCCTGCACGCTGGAATAAAGGCCACCGGCGCCGGCGGCGTTGGACCAGGTCAGCGGTGACACCGGACGCAGGTCGGTGAAATCGAACTTGGCGTGGCCGACGGCGGCCTTGTCTCCGGGCTGGAGGTGATCGGCGTTGTAGCGGGTGCCGGCCATGCCGACCTTGTCGAAGATGCGCTGCTGCAGGAAGGCATCGAACGACTTCCCGGACACGGTTTCGATCACCTGCTGGGCCACGGCATAAAGGATGTTGTCGTAGGCGTAGCGGTCACGGAAGCCGCCCTTGAGTGGCACCTTGGCCAGCCGCGCCACGACCTCGGCATTGGAGTAGGTAGTGGTCGGCCAGAACAGCAGGTCACCGGCCCCCAGGCTCAGGCCGCTGCGGTGCGAGAGCAGATCGCGGATGCGCATCTCGCCGGTGACATAGGAATCGGACATGCGGAACGAGGGCAGGTGGTCGATCACCCGGTCGTCCATTTTCAGCTTGCCGTCCTCGGCCAGCAGGTTCAGCGCCGTGGCGGTGAAGGCCTTGGTGTTGGAGGCGATGGCGAACAGCGTGTCGGCCTGCACCGGTTCGGGCTTGCCCAGTTCGCGCACGCCCCAGCCGCGCTGCAGGATGACCTTGCCGTCCTTGACCACTGCCACCGCCACGCCCGGCACGTCGAACTGATCACGTACCCGTTCCACGGTGGCATCGAGCTGCTGCAATTGCGCCGGCGTCACGGTTTCCTGTGCCAACGCGGCCTGTGCGGCCATCCCCATCGCGAGCACCAGCCCGCCGCCCAACCAGTTGTTCAATGTGTGTTCCCTCTGGATCGATACCCGCCCCGCACGGGCCGGCCTTGCCGCGATGGTAACGCGCGCACGCGCACGCTCGCCTTCCACCGCCCGCAGGAACGCCGCCATGGAACTTGCCGCCCGCACCACCGCCACCTTTGTTCCGTGCCTGCGCTACCGCGATGCGCCAGCCGCCATCGACTGGCTGTGCCACGCGTTCGGTTTCCAGCGCCATGCGGTGTACCGGGACGGTGACATCGTCCACCACGCGCAGCTGGTGTTCGGCAACGGTATGCTGATGCTCGGCTCGGTGCGGCCCGGCCCATGGGGTGCGAACATGGTCCAGCCCGATGAGGTGGACGGCCGGGAAACCCAGAGCGTCTGCGTGATCGTCTCCGACGCCGATGCCCACTGCGCCCGCGCCCGGGCCGCCGGCGCGCAGATCGTCATCGCGCTCGCCGACCAGGACTACGGCGGCCGCGGCTATGGCTGCCGCGATATCGAAGGCCATCTGTGGTGGTTCGGCAGCTACGATCCCTGGCAGGCGCCGACGGCTCCCTGACCCGGCACAATGGTGCTTTGCGTGGACACGTTGCGCATGGATGACCTGTTTTCCCGCGATGTCCGTTCGCCGTCCGGCTTCCACGTCGGCATCGGCGGCTGGACCTATGCCCCCTGGCGTGGCGGCGCGTTCTATCCGCCCGGGCTGGTGCAACGGCGCGAGCTGGAGTTCGCCAGCCGCCAGCTGACCAGTATCGAGATCAACAGCACCTACTACGGCGCGCAGAAACCGGCGATCTATGCCGGCTGGCGCGATGCCACGCCGGAAGGTTTCGTGTTCTCGGCCAAGGCGCCCAAGCGCATCGTCACCGCACGCAAGCTGGCGTCCACCGGTGCGCAGGTCGAGGATTTCATCGATGGCATCAGCCATCTGGGTGACCGGCTGGGGCCGCTGCTGTGGCAGTTCGAAGCCGGGCGTGCGCTGGAAGCGGACGACTTCGCCCGCTTCCTGGCGCTGCTGCCAACGCGGGTCAACGGGCGCCAGCAGCGGCATGCGCTGGAAGTGCGCGAGCGCAGCGTGTTCACCACGCAACTGGTGGCGCTGGCCCGGCAGCACGGCATGGCACTGGTCTATACCGACTCGGCCACGCATCCCAACGCCGCCGACCTGTGCGGCGACTTCGTCTATGCGCGGCTGATGGACAGTCGCGACGCACACCCCAGCGGCTACCCGTTGCCGGAACTGGCCCAGTGGGCCGAACGCGCGCACCGCTGGCGACAGGCGGCCGCGCCTGCCGATCTGCCGTACCTGGTGCCGCCGGACACCGTCGCCAGCACCCCGCGTGAGGTGTTCATCTACTTCATCAGTGCCGCCAAGCACCGCAACCCGGCGGCGGCGCAGGCGCTGTTGCGGCTTCTGGGGGAAAAGTGACGGAAGCGGCACAGCGACCGGACCGGCCATCGGCGACAATTCGCCCATGCCGATGAACGACACCCGCAAAGCCCTGCTGCAAATCCATTTCTGTGTGCTGTTGTGGGGCGTGACCGCCATCCTCGGCAAGCTGATCACCCTGCCCGCCCTGCCGCTGGTGTGGTGGCGGATGCTGCTGGTGGTGGCGATGCTGGCGCTGCTGCCGCGGGTCTGGCGCGGGCTGTCCAGCCTCAGCACACGGCTGGTACTCGGCTATGCCGGCATCGGCGCGCTGGTGGCGTTGCACTGGCTGACCTTCTACGGTGCGGTGAAGCTGGCCAACGCCTCGGTGGCGGCGACCTGCATCGCGCTGGCGCCGGTGTTCACCGCGATCATCGAACCGTGGATCGCCCGGCGTCCGTTCCAGCTGCGCGAACTGGCGCTGGGCGTGGTGGTACTGCCGGGCGTGGCGCTGGTGGTCGGCGGCGTGCCCGACGGCATGCGCCTGGGCGTGGCGGTGGGCGCGCTGTCGGCGTTGCTGGTCGCCATCTTCGGCTCGTTCAACAAGCGCATGGTCGGCCACGCCGACCCGCTGACGGTGACCGCCCTGGAGCTGGGCGCCGGCACCCTGACCCTGACCCTGCTGGCGCCGCTGCTGCCGTTCCTGCTGCCGGCCCTGGCCAGCGATCTGTGGGTGCTGCCGGATCTGCACGATGGCCTGCTGCTGCTGGCCCTGTCGGGGCTGTGCACGCTGCTGCCGTTCGCGCTGGCACTGGTCGCGCTGCGCCACCTGAGCGCCTATACGGTGCAGCTGGTGACCAACCTGGAGCCGGTGTACGCCATTGTGCTGGCGATGCTGTTCCTGGCCGAGCAGCATGAGCTGTCAGCGCAGTTCTATCTGGGCGTGACGATCATCCTCGGTGGCGTGTTCCTGCATCCGCTGCTCAACCGCCTGCGGCCGGCCGCCACCGCCAGCTGAGCGCCACACACGGCAACGACCTCGCGCCGTCCTGCCGGCAGGACCCGCTCAGTCGGCCAGCACGACCCGGTCGCGGCCCTGGGCCTTGGCCTGGTAGAGCGCGGCATCGGCCCGGCGCAGGGTATCGGCCGGGGTTTCCCCGGCACGGTGCGCGGCCAGACCGATGCTGACCGACAACGGCAGCCCGATCGGCAACAGGCGCACGGCCTCGCGCAGGTACTGGCATTGCAATTCGGCCTGATGCAGCGGGGTCCCGGGCATCAGGATCACGAATTCCTCGCCACCGAAGCGGGCAGCCATGCCGCGTCCGGCAAACTGCGCGCGCAGCACATCGGCCAGTTCGGTCAGCACGCGGTCGCCCTCGCTGTGGCCGTGGATGTCGTTGACCCTTTTGAAGTGGTCGATATCGACGATGGCCACCGCCGGCGGCCCCTCGCCGCCGCGTTCGATCGAGGCGGACATCGCCGCGGCCAGGGCGCGGCGGTTGGGCAGGCCGGTCAGCGGATCGGTGCGGGTCTGTTCGGACAGCTCCAGATTGGTCTGTTCCAGCTGCTGGTAGTACTCGGCCAGCCGGGCCTCGTACCACGCGTGCTCGCGATGGTGATGGTCGATCTCGCGGCGCAGCAGACGCATTTCCATCATCCGTCCCACCTGCCGCGACAGCGCGCGCAGGGCGCTGGCACGGTCCGCATCCAGCATGCCGGGCGCCGAATCGAACACACACAGGGTTCCCAGCGCGTGGCCGTCACTGCTCAACAGGGGGGCGCCGGCATAGAAGCGGATGTTCGGTTCCCCCACCACCGCCGGATTGCCGCAAAAGCGGGCATCCTGCCGCGCATCCGGAACCACGGTCAGCTGCCCGGGCTGGAGAATGGCATGGGCACAGAACGCCTCGTCACGCGTGGTCTGCTCGCTCTCAAACCCCTGCAGCGCTTTGAACCATTGGCGGTCCTGATCGATCAGGGTCACCGCGCCCATCGCCGTCCCGCACAGTGTGCGGGCGATGGTTACCAGATCCTCGAATTCCTGCTCACGGGCGGTATCCAGGATGCGGTAGCGGTGCAGCGCCGCCAGACGTTCGGCTTCATTGGCGGGAAGCGCGGGTTTGATCATGCTCGGTTTCCGATCCGGCGGCTGGCATCAGGTGGGCATCTGGGATTCTAGCCACCGCACGCAGAGACGGCAGCGAGCCGGTCACACTTCACCAATCGGTCTGTTGCGGCAGCAGGCCGCGCAACTCCTGTTCGGTGAGATTGCGCCACTGTCCGGGCTTGAGTGCACCGAGCTTGATGTTGTCGATGCGCACGCGCCGCAGCTGGGTGACGCGGTAGCCGAACTCGGCGGCCATCAGGCGGATCTGCCGGTTCAGACCCTGCTCGAGAATGATGCGGAAGCCGAATTTTGCGATGCGCGAGGTGCGGCACGGCAGCGTCATCTCGTTGTGGATGCGCACACCACGGGCCATGCCGCGCAGGAACTGGTCGGTGACCGGCTTGTTGACGGCAACCAGGTATTCCTTCTGATGGCCGTTTTCGGCACGCAGGATCTTGTTGACGATGTCACCATTGCTGGTCATCAGGATCAGGCCTTCAGAATCCTTGTCCAGCCGGCCGATCGGGAAAATCCGCTGCTCGTGCCCGACGAAGTCGACGATGTTGCCGTTGACCTCGGTCTCGGTGGTGCAGGTGATGCCCACCGGCTTGTTCAGCGCGATGTAGACATGGCGACGGCCAGTGTTCTTGTGAACGGCGCGGGTGCGCAGCGGCTGGCCATCGACCAGCACCTGATCGCCCTCGCCCACCACGGCGCCGGTGCCGGCAACGATGCCGTTGACGGTGACGCGGCGGGCGGCGAGCAGGCGATCGGCCTCACGGCGGGAACAGAAGCCGGTTTCGGCAATGTGCTTGTTGATTCGGATTGTCATCGGGCGATTATCCGCCATCGCCTGCTGCCCGAACAGCGCGCGGCCGGTTCAGGCGGTTTCCAGCTCCGAGCCCGCATCCACCACGCGATTGCGGCCCGCGCGCTTGGCCCGGTACATCGCGTTGTCGGCCCGCCGCATCAGCCCGGCCACATCCTCGTCCCGCGCCTGCAGCTGCGCCAGCCCGATGCTGACCGTCACCACCAGCCCTTCATGCTGCAGATTCCGGGCGTTGTGCGTGATTTTCTCGCGCATCTGCTCCAGCCGCGGCGCAGCCACGCCGGCCGTTGTGCCCGGCAGCAGCACGAGGAACTCCTCGCCGCCCATGCGGATCACATCCATCTTGTTACGCACGCCTTGCGCCAGCGTCCTGGCGACCAGCACCAGCACCTCGTCGCCCACATCGTGGCCGTAGCGGTCATTGATCTGCTTGAACAGATCGATATCGAGAAAGCCGATCGACAGCGGCTGTGCACTGGTGCGCGCCTGCTGCATGTACTGCTCCAGCTGGCGCAAGCCGGCGCGACGGTTGGGCAGACCGGTAAGCGCATCGGTGTCGGCCAGATGCCGCATCTCGTCGCGCTGCTGGCGCAGACGGCCCAGGCCACGGTTGAGTGAATAGGCCGAGACCATCAAAAACCAGGTGACCGACAGCTGGATGATTTCGACCCGGTACTGGACCAGCAGCCGGCTGCCGAACAGATCCGCCAGTTCGATCACCAGCAGCGGCAGCACCGCCGCCAGCCCCTCCAGCGCCCTGAAATTGCGCCGGCACAGCGATACGCCCCCCAGCAGGAAGGTCAGCGCGCAGATCAGCAGGAACAGGTGGTCCAGGGCCATTCCCACCCACGACAGCAGTGGCCACGGCATCGCCGGCGCGCCCAGCGCGAGCACGACCAGCACAGCCAGCAGGCCCTTCATCACCGGCCGCGAGCGCTGCAGCACCCGCGGTCCCCCGCACAGCCGCCACATGATCCAGCCCATCACCGCGACCCGCAGCGAGGACAGCGCGACCTGCCACCACGCCGCCGTGCGCCCCACCGGCAACCACGGCTCGGGATAGCCGCTGAGCCCGCTCAGTACCGACTGCCAGACCACCAGCAGCACGCACACCAGCGCGTACAACAGGAATTCGCGCCCGAGCGTGGTGAGAAAACCAATCAGCGCCGACAACGCCAATGCCAACGCGATGGCGATGCAGGCGGTGCGGATCAGCAGTCGCACGGTATCGATCTGCTGCACCGGACTGGGGGCCCCCAGTCGTACCGTCGGAATCCAGCGGGCCTTGAGCGGCGGCTCCCAGGCGACCTGGATCGGCTCACGGCTGCCGGCCTTGGGCACCACCACCATGCCGATACCGGCCCGGAACCGGGAATCGCGGGTGCGCGCGTCCTGCATGTGTCCGCAGACCTGGCGGTCACCGTGATGGATCATCACCTCGCCGGCGAACACGTTGAACACATCCACCGCCTGCGGGGCGCCGGACCAGCCGCCGGCGGGCGCCGGAATATCGATGCCATCGTTCAGCCGCGCCAGCGCCTCCGGCGAACAGGTCCGTATCGGCGCCGGTTGATCGGTGGCCGCGCCAACCAGCAGATAGTCACGGTCAAGCTGCAGCGGCCCAGCATTGCCTGCCCCGGACCAGACCACACCTACCAGTGCCAGCAGGAGCATGGCGACGATCATCGTTGCGCCACGTGCACCTGCCACCTTGCATCCTTCCACCATGCCATCCCCAACGCGCACTCCAATGCGCCGGATCGGATTATCGCAAGAACCCGGCGCATCCATCACGTGAAGGCGTCGTGGCACCTGCCCCAGGTCCGGAAAGTGACCATTGCACCCGATTTGTCAAGTCAACCAGCGCCCCCCCCCCCGACCGCAGCCTTTCCCGCCCCAATCCCCTGCCCTGTTCCCGCCGGCCGTGACCTCCATCCCGGTTCCCCGCTAAAGTACTTGCCCTTTCTGCCGATAACGCCTGCTTACCTTGAGCAGTCGCGCACTCTGTCATGCACAGCATTACCGCCGTTTCGTCCGCTATCGACAACGAGAATCCGGCGCTGGTTGCCGCCTGGCAACGCGGACTGACCGAAGCCGGCCCTGCCGCGACGCAGGTGTTGGCCCAGCTTGCCGATACCGGCGCGGCCGAAATGGCGGTGCATTTCTATCAGGTGATGCTGGATGACAAGCGGGCCTCACGGCTGCTGTCACACGACCAGGTGCGCACGCGCCTGCAGCCGGCCATGCAACGCTGGGTGCGGGATTTGCTGCTGGCCACGCCGGAACGGGTGGAATCGCTGATCGCCGCCCAGCGCGTGGTGGGCGATGTCCACGCCCGGGTCGGTATCCCCGTCGACCTGGTGACCCGCGGCATGCGTGTGCTGAAACAGCGGCTTTTCCAGCTGATCAGCGAGCAGGCCGGACACAGCGAGCACGCGCACGCCGCCGTTGCCTGCCTTACCGCCTCGTTCGACATCGCACTGGAATGCATGACCCTGGCCTACTCCAATGCACGCGAACGCTCCTCGCGCACCGATGCGGCATACCGGCTGTTCTCGCTGGTGCAGAACGTGGGTACCGAGCGCGAACGCCAGCGCGCCCTGCTGCTGGACTGGGAAAACACCTTGCTTTATGCGTTGGCCAGCCAGAACGAGACGCCGGAGTTCCAGTCGCTGGCCGGCTCCGAGTTCGGCCTGTGGCTGACCCACAAGGGCATTCCCAGCTTCGGTGAAAGCTCCGAAACCCAGCAGATCTGCGCGCTGATGACCGCAGTGGACCAGACCCTGCATGACACCCTGGATACAAAGCGCGACCTCAAGGTGCGTTCGGCCCATCTGCAGGAAGTGCGTGCCCGCGTCGGCCAGATACGCAACCTGCTGGGGATGCTGTTCGAGCGTATCGGTGAACTGGACGCCGGCTGCGATGCCCTGACCAACCTGCTCAATCGCCGCTTCCTGCCTACCGTCCTGCGCCGGGAAATCGAGCTGGCGAGCAAGAACAAGGCCGGCTTTGCGGTGTTGCTGCTGGATCTGGATCACTTCAAGAGCATCAACGACCAGCACGGCCATGAGGCCGGCGACCGCGCCCTGCAGCACATCGCCGGCATGCTCAGCCAGTTCACCCGTGGCAGCGACTACGTGTTCCGCTATGGCGGCGAGGAGTTCGTGGTGGTGCTGGTGGCGGTGGACGAGCGTCAGGCGCTGGTCATCGCCGATGGCCTGTGCCGGCGTATTTCCGATTCACCCGTCCCCCTGGCCGATGGCCAGCCATTGGCGATCACCACCAGCATCGGGGTCGCCCTGTATGACGGGCACCCGGATTACGAGCGCGTCATGGCACGCGCCGATGCCGCGATGTACCAGGCCAAGAAACAGGGCCGCAACCGCATCGTGCTGGCCGACGACAGCCTGCCGGAAGCCCCGGACCGTGCTTCCCTGCAGAACCGCTGACTTCCCTGCGCCGGCGCAGGGCCGGTAGCACATTAGCTTCGCCGGCCCGGCCAACCAATGGCCGATGCCCGCACGCGTGCGGCCACGTAGCATGGGGTGGCGGATGCCCACCCCCGCCTGCCTCCTCGTCTGCCGGATGTCGTCCATGTCATTTGCCCGTACCGTTACCCGCTGGGCCGCCCTGCTGCTCCACGCCGCCCTGCTGCTTCCCGGCGTGGCCAGCGCCAGAGAGGTCTCCGCCCCGGCGGCGCACGTGGACAGCGACGGTCCCTATATCTTCCGCAACGGGCAACAACTGCAGGCGCGATGGATCTGCAATGACCGGGTAGTCGAGCGCACGCTCACCCGCCGCGCCACCACCACGGTTCCGTCGCAGTGCGGCTACCCGCGCCCGCTGGCCGTACTGCAGCCACTGCCGGCTTCAGCCTCCTCGCTGCCTGCCGCGGCCCGCATCGTGGCCCTGTCCGATATCCATGGCCAGTACGGGCTGCTGGTGCGGCTGCTGCGCGCCAACAAGGTGATCGATGGCAAGGACCGCTGGGCGCTGGGCCGCGACACGCTGGTGATCGCTGGCGACGTGTTTGACCGTGGTCCGCAGGTCACCGAGGCATTCTGGCTGCTGTACAGCCTGCAGCAGCAGGCGGCAAAGGCGGGCGGCGCGGTGCACTTCGTTCTCGGCAATCACGAGACGATGGTGCTCTACGACAACCTGAGCTACGTCAATCCCAAATACCTGCGCAGCGCGCAGCTGCTGGGCAAGAGCTATCCGCAGCTGTATGGCGCCGATTCGGTGATCGGCCAATGGCTGCGCACCCGCCCGGTGCTGTTGCGCATTGGCGATACGCTTTTCCTGCACGGTGGCATTTCGCCCGAAGCGATCCAGCTGGCGCTGGACCCGGCTGCCACCAATGCCGCCTACCGGGCTTCGCTCGGCCGTCCCCGGGCCGAGCTGAAAGCCGATCCCAAGCTTGCCCCGTTGTATGACGGCAAGACCAGCCCGATCTGGTACCGCGGCTATTTCGATGGCCAGCTGGACACTGCCGGCGTGCAACAGGTGCTGGAGCAGCTGGACCTGCGGCGGATCGTGGTCGGCCACACCTCGATGCCGCACGTGAGCAGCTTCCACGGTGATCGCATCATCGCCATCGACAGCAGCATCAAGAACGGTGAAAACGGCGAACTGCTGTTTATCGAGAACGGCAAGCTCAGCCGCGGCCTGCTCGACGGCTCGCGGGTGCCGCTGGCCGAAGGCCGCGGCAACTGAACGGCCAAGCCCGGCCGTCGTCCCGCCATCAGGCTGCCCCTACAATGACGCCTTTGTGGCAGCCCGGCTGCCCGGCAATCGAAGTGGAAAGCGCGTGACCGAGAAAAAGCCCGAACACACCCCGCTGATGAAGCAGTTTTTCGCCGCCAAGTCCGACTACCCGGACCTGCTGCTGTTCTTCCGGATGGGCGATTTCTACGAGCTGTTCTATGACGATGCACGCAAGGCCGCGCGCCTGCTGGATATCACCCTGACCCAGCGTGGCAGCTCCGGCGGCGCGCCGATCCCGATGGCCGGCGTGCCGGTGCATTCCTTCGAAGGCTATCTGGCGCGGCTGGTGGCACTGGGCGAATCGGTGGCGATCTGCGAGCAGATCGGCGACCCGGCGCTGGCCAAGGGCCTGGTCGAGCGCAAGGTGGTGCGCGTGGTCACCCCCGGCACCGTCACCGACGAGGCCCTGCTGGACGAGCGCCGCGACACCTTGCTGATGGCAATCTCGCGCAACAAGGCCGGCTACGGCCTGGCCTGGGCTGATCTGGCCGGTGGCCGCTTCCTGGTCAACGAAGTCGACAGCGACGACGCACTGGAAGCCGAACTGGCCCGCCTGGAACCGGCCGAGCTGCTGGTCCCCGACGAAGACGGCTGGCCGGAATTCCTGCGCCAGCGCAGCGGCGTGCGGCGGCGTGCGCCGTGGCTGTTCGATGCCGACAGCGGCCGCCGCCAGCTGTTGAATTTCTTCAAGCTGCATGATCTTTCCGGCTTCGGTATCGACGACAAACCGCGCGCGACCGCCGCCGCCGGCGCGTTGCTGGGCTATGTCGAGGAAACCCAGAAGCAGCGCCTGCCGCACCTGACCTCCATCGCGATGGAAAACGCCGGCGAGGCGATCGCGATGAACGCCGCCACCCGCCGTCATCTGGAGCTGGATACGCGCGTGGATGGCGACACCCGCAACACACTGCTGGGCGTGCTCGACAGCACCGTCTCGCCGATGGGCGGGCGCCTGCTACGGCGCTGGCTGCACCGCCCGCTGCGCCTGCGTGAGGTGCTGCAGCAGCGTCACCACGCGGTGGCCACGCTGATCGACCGCGGCACCGATGCCGATCTGCGCGAGAGTTTCCGCGCACTGGGCGACATCGAACGCATCCTCACCCGCATGGCGCTGCGCTCGGCGCGCCCGCGCGATTTCTCCACGCTGCGCGACGGCCTGGCGCTGCTGCCGGCCATCACCGCACAGCTGCAGCCACTGGATTCACCACGCCTGCAACAGTTGCGCGCCGAGCTGGGTTCGCACGATGAAAGCGCCCACCTGCTGGCCAGCGCGATCGCCGAACAGCCGCCGCTGAAGCTGTCAGACGGCGGCGTGATTGCCGAAGGTTTCGATGCCGAACTGGACGAACTGCGCCGCCTGTCCACCCATGCCGACCAGTTCCTGATCGACCTGGAAGCCCGCGAACGCGAGGCCAGCGGAATCAACACGCTGAAGGTCGGCTACAACCGGGTGCACGGCTATTACATCGAGATCAGCAAGGGCCAGGCCGACAAGGCGCCGGTGCATTACACCCGCCGCCAGACCCTGACCAACGCCGAGCGCTACATCACCGAAGAGCTGAAGAACTTCGAGGACAAGGTGCTGTCGGCCCGCGAGCGTTCGCTCAGCCGCGAAAAGCTGCTGTACGAAGGCCTGCTCGACACCATCGCCGTGCATCTGGAGCCGCTCAAGCGCTGCGCCGGCGCCCTGAGCGAACTGGACGTGCTGGCTGGTTTTGCCGAGCGCGCGCAGGCGCTGGACTGGTCACAACCGCAGCTGCAGGAAGAACCCTGCCTGCGCATCGAGCGCGGTCGTCATCCGGTGGTGGAAGCCGTGCGCGAGGCGGCGTTCGAACCGAACGATCTGGATCTGCATCCGGACCGCCGAATGCTGGTGATCACCGGCCCGAACATGGGCGGTAAATCGACCTACATGCGACAGAACGCGTTGATCGTACTGCTGGCCCATATCGGCAGCTTCGTGCCGGCCAGCCGCGCGGTGATCGGCCCGATCGACCGCATCCTCACCCGCATCGGCGCCGGCGACGACCTGGCCAAGGGCCAGTCCACCTTCATGGTGGAAATGGCCGAGACCAGCTACATCCTGCATCACGCCAGCGCGCATTCGCTGGTACTGATGGACGAGATCGGCCGCGGCACCTCGACCTACGACGGTCTGGCCCTGGCCGATGCGGTGGCGCGCCATCTGGCCTACCAGAACCGCTGCTACACGCTGTTTGCCACCCACTATTTCGAGCTGACCGCGCTGGCCGACGAAAGCCATGAAGGCGGGCCCAGCGGCATCGCCAACGTGCATCTGGATGCGGTCGAGCATGGCGAGGCGCTGGTGTTCATGCACGCAGTGAAGGATGGTCCGGCCAACCGCAGCTTCGGCCTGCAGGTGGCCGCGCTGGCCGGGCTGCCCAAGGCCACCGTGGCGCAGGCACGACGCCGCCTGGCCGAGCTCGAACAGCGCGGCGGCGAAACCCAGAGCGCGGCCATGGCGCCACAGGCATTGGATGCACCACAGCAGTTTGGTCTATTTGCCGCACCGAGTTCGGCAGCATTGGATGCCCTGCAGGCGATAGACCCGGATGAACTGACTCCGAAACAGGCGCTGGAAGCGCTGTACCGGGTGAAATCCCTGCTGTAATCGATGCGATGGATATCCGCGGGGATCGTGCCCTGCACTCGACCGCGTCCCGAAGGGCCGCCCCAGTGCGGCCCTTGCGCCTCTAAAACCGCAACGTCGATAACCCGCACGCGAGGCCGGGTTCTGTGCACCACCTTGTTTGCGATCCGCGACTCCAGAGTGGTCGAGAAGGCCGCCGGCAGCTACCGCTACGCGAAATTTTCACATCAACCGAACGCTTGCCCCACCCGGCACGGGTGGCAAGAGGCCCCGCGAATTTCAATTGGAACGTTGATAGCCAATCACTATCACTGCGAGCACATCATTCGATTACCCATTTCACCACGGCATGGCTACAGTCAGGGCTGGAAACCCATCCCCCGCCCCGCTGGAGCCAGCCATGAGCAGCAACGACACCAAGCCAACCTGTCCGTATCACAGCGCCCCGTCGCCCGAACAGGCAGCGCAGGCACAGCGTGACACCAGCACCACACCTGCGCAGAAGCATGGCGATGCGCCGGTGACGCCGCTGACCACCGCGTTCGGGGCGCCGGTGGTGGACAACCAGAACAGCAAGACCGCCGGCCCACGTGGCCCGTTGCTGATGGAAGACGTGTGGCTGCTGGAGAAGCTGGCCAACCTCAACCGCGAGATCATTCCCGAGCGTCGCATGCACGCCAAGGGCTCCGGTGCATTCGGCACCTTCACCGTCACCCATGACATCAGCAAGTACACCCGTGCCAAGCTCTTCTCGGCGGTGGGCAAGCAGACCGAGATGTTCGCACGCTTCACCACCGTGGCCGGTGAGCGTGGCGCCGCCGACGCCGAGCGCGACATCCGGGGCTTCGCACTGAAGTTCTACACCGAGGAAGGCAACTGGGACCTGGTCGGCAACAACACTCCGGTGTTCTTCCTGCGTGATCCGCGCAAGTTCGGCGACCTCAACAAGGCGGTCAAGCGCGATCCGCACACCAATCTGCGCAGCGCCCGCAACAACTGGGATTTCTGGACCCTGCTGCCCGAAGCGCTGCTGCAGGTGACGGTGGTGATGAGCGACCGCGGCATTCCGCGCAGCTTCCGCCATATGAACGGTTTCGGTTCGCATACCTACAGCTTCACCAATGAAGGCGGCGAGCGCTTCTGGGTGAAGTTCCATTTCATCACCCAGCAGGGCGTGCAGGCGCTGACCGATGCGCAGGCCGAAGTGCTGGTCGGCAAAGACCGCGAAAGCCATGGCCGCGACCTGTTCCAGGCGATCGAGCGCGGCGAGTTCCCGAAGTGGAAGCTGTTCGTGCAGGTCATGCCGGAGCTGGAAGCGGAAACCTACCGCATCCATCCGTTCGACCTGACCAAGGTCTGGCCCAAGAGCGATTACCCGTTGATCGAGGTGGGCGAGTTCGAACTCAACCGCAACCCGGTGAACTGGTACCAGGATGTGGAGCAGTCGGCCTTCGCCCCGAGCAACCTCGTCCCGGGTATTGGTCCGTCGCCGGACAAGATGCTGCAGGCACGCCTGTTCGCCTACACCGACGCGCAGCGTTACCGGCTGGGCGTGAACCACCACCAGATCCCGGTCAATGCCGCCCGCTGCCCGGTGTTCAGCAACCATCGTGATGGCGCCATGCGTGTGGATGGCAACTACGGCGGTCTGCCGCATTACGAGCCCAACAGCTACGGCCAGTGGCAGGAGCAGCCGCAGTACCGCGAGCCGGCATTGAAGATCCGTGGCGATGCCGACTTCTGGAACTTCCGCGAAGACGACAACGACTACTTCAGCCAGCCGGGCGCGCTGTTCCGCAGCTACAACGCCGAGCAGAAGCAGCGCCTGTTCGAGAACACCGCCCGCGCCCTGGGCGATGCGCCGGACTTCATCAAGCAGCGCCACATCGACAACTGCAACAAGGCCGACCCGGCCTATGGTGCCGGCATCGCGGCGGCGCTGCAGAAGCTGGCCGCAGCAACTGCCCCGGCCGATCCGTTCGCGCCCCCGCCGCACCCGGGCAGCGATTTCCCCACCGCCACCCCGGGCGCCGAAGACATCGAGCTGTAAGCACCAACGTCCGACACTTCCCTGCCATCACCGCCCGCCCCGCGCGGGCGGTGGTGCTTCCGGACCGCGCCACGCTGCAGACCTTCTTCCCGCAGCCGCCTCTGCCCTGGCTCTTCCGCCCGTGCCCGGGGGTACCATGCAAACAGCCTCCCACCGCAAGGATCCGTGCCGATGAGCCTGACCGACGATCTCCTCTCCCAGTTGCAGGGCGCACCGCTGCAACAGGTTTCGCAGCAACTGGGCATTGACCGCCAGCAGGCGTCCACCGCGGTCAGCGCGGCGCTGCCGCTGCTGATGGGCGCCCTGGGCAACAACGCGGCCAAGCCGCAGGGTGCCGACGCCCTGCTCGGCGCCCTGCAGAACAACCACAGCGGCCTGGACATCGGCAGCGTGCTGGGCGCGGTACTGGGCGGCAATAGCGCGACTCCGGCCGCTAATGGCGCCGGCATCCTCGACCACATCTTCGGCAGCAACCAGAGTCGGGCAGAAGCCGGCCTGGCGCAGGCCACCGGCCTGAGCCCGGGCACGTCGAGCCAGCTGCTGAAGATCCTGGCACCGATCGTGATGGCCTTCATCGCCCAGCGCATGAGCGGCGGGGGCCCAGCCAACGCGGACGGCCTGGCGCAGATTCTGGGCCAGGAAAAACAGCAGGTGTCGCAGGCTGGGGGCATCGCGGGCGGGCTGCTCGGCAGCGTGCTGGACCAGGACGGCGACGGCCAGTTCGGTGTCGCCGACCTGATCAAGCTGGGCAGCGGCCTGCTCGGCAGCGGCAAACGCTGAACCTCACTGCCACTCACAAATGAACGCCACCGCTCTGGTGGCGTTCCGCTGTTGAAGATCCGCATCGGGTGACAGCAGCCCGCGCTGCTCGACGTTAACGCGCGTCAATATCCCCCAACGCCCGGATCAGCCGACGCGCGCGCTTGTCCGGACGATGTTCCGGCGCCTGATAGCCGGTCCGCTCCGCAGCACGGCGCAGGCGCAGCGCTTCGCGCGCCTCTTTCGATGCGGCGGTCTCCTCGTAAAGCGCCTGCGCTACCGTTGCCGGTCCACGGATATCGCTCAGCCCGCGCACATTGAGCTGGACCACCTCTTCGCCACGCTGCACGCGCAAACCATCGCCTATCCGTATCGCCCGCGAAGATTTGGGTCGCTGTCCGTCCACCTCGACCTTGCCGGTTTCCACCGCCTGCTTGGCCAGGCTACGGGTCTTGAAGAAGCGCGCGGCCCACAGCCACACATCCAGGCGGATACTCTCCACGGGAACTGCTGGGTGATTCATCGTAGTGCCACGGCCTCCAATTTGTGACCGGGCGGTGGATACCCGCCTTCGGCCCCCTCATCTGCAAGGTGCTAGTGTGCCAGCCCCGAAACCGGCAGCCGCATCCATGTCGAAAGCCACGCATGCCCGCTCACTGACCGAAGGCCCGATCGGGCGCAGCCTGCTGCTGTTCGCGCTGCCTATTCTGGCGGGCAACATCGCCCAGTCGCTGAATGGCTCGGTCAATGCGATCTGGGTCGGCAAGTTCCTGGGCGAGGCCGCACTCACCGCGACGGCCAACGCCAACAACATCATGTTTTTCCTGATCGGGTCGGTGTTCGGCATCGGCATGGCCGCCACGATCCTGATCGGCCAGTCCATCGGTGCCAGGAATCTGCCGCAGGCGCGCCGGGTGATGGGCACCAGCGCCACCTTTTTCGTCGGTCTTTCGGCCGTGATCGCGGTACTGGGCTGGTTCCTTTCGCACCGGCTGCTGTTGGCGATGGGCACCCCGGCCGAATCGCTGCCGTTGGCTGACGCGTATCTGAAAGTGATTTTTCTGGCGATGCCGCTGCTGTACGCCTTCGCCTTTATCAGTGCCGCGTTGCGTGGCGCCGGCGATGCGCGCACGCCATTCGGTTTCCTGCTGCTGGCCGTGCTGCTGGATATCGCCTTCAATCCGCTGCTGATCTTCGGGATCGGTCCATTCCCCGAACTGGGCGTGGCCGGCTCGGCGTGGGCCACGTTCTTCTCGCAGGCCTTGGCGCTGACCGCGCTGCTGCTGTATCTGCGCAACAAGCGGCACCTGCTGTGGCTGGGCCGAAAGGATGCCCGGCTGCTGAAAATCGACCCGGTCATCCTCACCTCGCTGATCCTCAAGGGCGTGCCGATGGGCCTGCAGATGATCCTGATCTCGCTGGCAATGATCATGATGATCACCATGGTCAACGGCTATGGCGTGGAAACCGCGTCGGCCTATGGCGCCGCGCTGCAGCTGTGGACCTATGTGCAGATGCCGGCGATGGCCATGGGTGCGGCCTGCTCGTCCATGGCCGCGCAGAATGTGGGTGCCGGCCGCTGGGAGCGGGTGGATTCCACCGCGCGTACCGGTGTGTTGTTCAATTTCCTGCTTACCGGCGCGCTGATCGCACCGATCATCCTGTTCGATCGCAGCACGCTGGCGCTGTTCCTGCCGGCGGCCAGCCAGTCACTGGAGATCGGCCGCCACCTGAACCACATCGCGGTCTGGTCGTTCCTGTTCTTTGGCGTGAACTTCGTGGTTGCCGGCGTGGTGCGCTCCACCGGCGCGGTGGTGCCGCCGCTGCTGATCCTGGCCGTGGCGATGTGGGGCATCCGTGTGCCCTTCGCCAAATGGCTGCAACCGCTGATGGGGGCCGATGCGATCTGGTGGAGCTTCCCGGTCAGTGCGTTCTGCTCGATGCTGATGATCATGGCCTATTACCGCTGGGGAAACTGGCACAAGGCGAGCATGCTGGTCACGCCCGAGACCGACACTGTGGCCACGCCGGCGGAGATCGGCGCCGCGCCCCCGGCGCCCGTGGCCGATGTCGATATCGGCCTTGGGATGGAACCTGCTCCCGGCGATACGACAGCACGCTGATCCCCGGACGCCGTGTTCAGGTGCGGCAGCCTGTGTCGGGAGATTCCGGATTCAGTGCGATGCGGGAGATCGTGAGGACTCCAGCACGCGTCGCGCGCCGGCAAACGACGGCCAAACCATGCGCCCGCGATCAGTCGGCCGACAATGCACTGAACCGGTCAGATCCAGCTAGGCTGCTACCGCACTGGACAAAACATCCCCTGATACAGCGATAACGCCATTGCCAGCAGGAAGCCAACCCCAACTCACGCCGGCTTCCACCTCCGCCCGGAAGTGCCTGTTCTGCCATAAACGCAAACGGCCACCCGAAGGTGGCCGTTGCTGCAGACTGGGTTTGAACCCAGCCGGCGGGTATTACTCGGCAGCCTGACGGGCGGCCTTGGCGCGGGCGTTGCCGGCCAGGTCTTCCTTGATACGCGCCTTCTTGCCTTCCAGGCCACGCAGGTAGTACAGCTTGCCGGAACGGACCTTGCCGCGGCGCTTCACTTCGACCGAGTCGATGATGGAGCTGTGGGTCTGGAACACGCGCTCGACGCCGTAGCCGTGCGAGATCTTGCGCACGGTGAAGGCGGAGTTCAGGCCGGCATTCTTGGTGCCGATCACGACGCCTTCGTAGGCCTGCACGCGCTCGCGGTTGCCTTCCTTGACCTTCACGTTCACCACGACGGTGTCGCCCTGGCTGAATTTAGGCAGTTCGCGGGTGATCTGGGCGGATTCGAATTCCGCGACGATGGACTTGTTCAGCTTGCTCATTGGATTACACCGATTGTTTTCGGGTGGGCGTGTCGATTCGACAGCTTGGACTGATGCAGTCACCGGATTGCGCTGCACGTTTGTTGTTTTGTCTCCATCACCAGGCGATACTGGCTGGCGGGAATCGGAAATTATAGCCTACTGGCTGCCGTCGGCGCCAGTAGGCGGTGTCTGGATTTCCAGACCTGCCACAGCCTCGGCCAGCAGCTTGCGGTCAGCCTTGCCCAGCCCGGCCTCATCGAGCAGATCAGGCCGCCGCAATGCCGTCCGGAGCAATGACTGCTGCCGACGCCAGCGGGCAATGGCGGCATGGTTTCCTGATCGCAACACCTCCGGCACGTTCCCCAGCGCATGGCTGGCGGGGTGGCTGTAATGCGGGCAATCCAGCAGGCCATCACCCTCGAAACTGTCCTGCACCGCCGATTCGGCGTCGTTCAGGGCTCCCTCCTGCAGGCGAGTTACGGCGTCGATGATCACCGCCGCGCCCAGCTCGCCGCCCGACAGCACGTAATCACCGATAGAGATCTCCTCGTCCACCTCGCTGGCGATAAAGCGCTCGTCCACGCCCTCATAGCGACCACAGAGCAGGATCATCCGTGGCAGCGCCGCCAATTCCCGGACCTTGGCCTGGCTCAGCGGACGCCCCTGCGGGCTGAGGTAGATCAGCGGCGCCGGCTGTGGATCGGCGGCACGCGCAGCCGCCAACGCAGCCCGCAGCGGCTCGATCAGCATCACCATGCCAGGGCCGCCACCGAATGGACGGTCATCCACCCGCCGGTAATTGCCCTCGGCGTAATCGCGCGGGTTCCAGCCATGCAGCTCCAGCAAGCCGCGCTCCTGTGCCCGCCCGACCACGCCAAGCGCGGCCGACTGGGCCAGAAACTCCGGAAACAGGCTGATCACATCCACACGCATGGGACTCAGAACTCCGGATCCCAGTCGACGACGATCAAATCGGCATCGAAATCGACCGATTTTACGAAGTCGTCCATCACGAACGGGATCATGCGCTCGCGGTCGCCGCGCACCACCAGCACATCGTTGGAGCCGGTACTGAACAGATGCGAGACCTGCCCCAGCTTGACCCCCTCCACCGTCTGCACGTCCAGACCTTCCAGGTCGACCCAGTAATACTCGTCGGGCTTGGGCGGTGGCAGCGCACTGCGGGCGACATAGACCTCGGTGCCACGCATGGCTTCGACCACATCGCGGTCGGTCACGCCCGGGAAGCTCGCAACCAGATGCTTGCCGGAATCACGGCCACGTACGCCGCTCACCTCGGATTCCTGCCCTGCAGGAGTACGCAGAATCCAAGGCTGGTAGTTGAAAATAGCGGAACGCGGCTCGGTCCAGGACTCGAGCTTTATTTCGCCGCGCACACCAAAAGCGCCGGCAACCCTGCCCAGCAGGATCCGGCGCTCAGAATCTTTCTTCATGACTTGTGACTGGGCCACGCTTTCGCGTGGCCCGTCAGAATCAGGCCGCAGCGGCCTGAGACTTGGTCGCTTCCTTGTACAGGTTGCGGACCTTGTCGGTCATCTGGGCGCCGTTGGCAACCCACTTGTCGACGCTGGCGATGTCCAGCACGATGCGCTGCTCTGCACCCTGGGCAACCGGATTGTAGTAACCGACGCGCTCGATGTTGCGGCCGTCGCGGGCGCTACGGACGTCGGTGACGATGATGTGGTAGAACGGACGCTTCTTGGCGCCGCCGCGGGTCAGTCGAATCTTGACCATGGTCGTTTTCCTTTGTTGCCCAGTCGCCAGGATGGCGCGGTAAGCCGGCGATTATAGCGGCGCTATTGCTCCATTCCAACCCCGGCCACCCGCAAAAACTGAACCGGCACCCTCGCCTACAGTGGCTGCCAGGCGGCATGGGCCTGTGCCTGCTGCAAGCGCAGGAGCAACTCGTCCGAGCCGCCGAAGTGCTGATCGCCGATCCGCGCCAACGACCACACACCGCTTGCGTTGCAGGCGGCGGCACCGCGGAACGCCGCAAGCGCATCCAGCATCACCTCCCGGCGGAGCTGCCGCTCACCTTGCCGCTGCAGGCCGTCAACCAGCAGCTGTTCGGTGGTGCCGCGCAGAGCTGCCGCCTGCGGCCAGACCACCTGGGCGCCATCCCAGAAAACGATGTTCCAGGTGCTGCCCTCGCTGATCCGGCCGGCCGTATCGACAAATACCGCGTCGTCGAAACCCTGCTGCACGGCTTGGCGGCGATGGTGGAAAAGCGGAAACGTTCCAAGATGCTTGATATGCGGCAGATCACGCTGATAGGCCAGCGGCAGCACCGAGCGCGCCAGGGCCGGCCTCGCGACCGGTGCACTGACCGCTATGAGCACATCCACGGGTACTGCGCGCAATGGCCGGCGGAAGTCGAAATTCCGCGCGAATACCGTGATCCGCACCGAGGCATCCACCAGCTCGCCATGTTGCAATGCCTGCCGCAACCAAGCCAGCAACCGCACTTCATCCAGCGTCGCGTCGAACAGCTCGCGCGTCCCCTGCTGCAATCGCTGCATATGCAGCGCCCAGCCCTGTACCGCGCCGCCGCGTACCTGCAATGAGGTGAAGTGCCCGTAATTGACCAGCGCCGCACTGACCAGCACCGCATCCACAGGCTCGCCGTTGCAGAACATTCCGCTCACAGCAATTCCCTTGCCTGCGCCCACAGCGAACGCAGGATTCCAGCCGCCGGTGCGCTGCGCGCCATCCATGCTGATTGGCCGGCCCAGGCCTGCATCGCGTCCAGCCGGTTGTCGATAGCAGCCTGTTGCCGCATCGGGGCGGTAAGCCCGCGCTGCACAGGATATGGGCGCGGCGGCGGTACATCGCCCGCGTCGGCCGCCTGCACATAGGCAGTAGCCAGTGCACGTCCCAGACGGCCACTGAATGCCCGGGTCGCGCAGGTGGCCTCCGGCTCCGCGGCGGCCAAGCCCTGCCGCCAGGCAACCGGGATATCGGATTCATCGGCGGCCAGAAACGCGGTGCCCACCTGCACCGCACTGGCGCCCAGCATCAATGCCGCTGCAACCCCGCGCCCGTCGGCGATGCCGCCCGCAGCGATCACCGGCACCTGCAAATGATCGACCAGACGCGGCAGCAGCGCGAACAGGCCCACCATCTGCCGCTCGGCCTGCGCGGCATCGAACGCGCCGCGATGACCGCCGGCCTCCATGCCCTGCGCGACCACCGCATCGGCACCGGCCGCTTGCGCCTGCATGGCTTCATCCAGGGTTGTGGCGCAGGCGAACCAGGCGATCCCTGCCGCCTTCAGCCGCTGCACCTGTTCAGTGGAAAAGATACCCATGATGGTCGAGGCCACCGCAGGGCGAGCGGCGACCAGCGCCTCGAACTGGGCAGCGAAATCAGGCGGCACAGTGTCACCGGCAGCCACCGGCACGGGCGGCCCCCACTGCGCGAGAAATCCGCGCGTGGCCGCCTCAGCGGCCGCATCACGCTGCGGCGCAGGATCGGGCAGCCACAGATTGATCTGCACCGGACCCGACGATTGCGCACGGAACGCCGCCATCCACTGGCTGATCTGTTCCGGCGTGGACAGCACCGCGCCCATCGCGCCCATGCCGCCGGTATTGGCCAGCGCCGCCGACAGCGACACCGGGCAGGCGCCTGCCATGGGCGCCAGCAGGACCGGCAAGCCAACGCCAAAGCGCTGGCAGAAACGATCAACACGCTGCCGGATACCGGGATTCATTACAAAACCCTATACAGGTGTCGGGAAACCACGGGCACGCGTTATCGCAGGCTCCCTGCGCGGCCTGCAGCGCCCCGCCGTCGGCCGGATCAGCGGAACGGCAGGCCGCCACGGCCACCCATGGCGCCGAGCATGCCCTTCATGTTGCGCATCATGCCCTTCATGCCGCCACCGGCCAGCTTGCCCATCATCTTTTCCATCTGCATGTACTGTTTCATCAGCTTGTTGACGTCGGCCGGCTGGGTGCCGGAGCCGCGCGCGATGCGGGCACGACGCGAACCGTTCAGAAGGCCCGGATTGCGCCGCTCCTTCTTGGTCATCGAGTTGATGATGGCGATCATGCGTGGCACTTCCTTGCTCTGGCTGACCTGCGCCTTGAGGTGCTCGGGGATCTGCCCCAGGCCCGGCAGCTTGTCCATCAGGCCACCGATGCCGCCCATGTTCTGCATTTGCTCCAACTGGTCACGCATGTCGTTCAGGTCGAACTTCTTGCCCTTGGCGACCTTCTCGGCGAGCTTCTGCGCCTTGTCCTTGTCGACCTGCTGCTCGACCTGCTCCACCAGCGACAGCACGTCGCCCATGTCGAGGATGCGGCTGGCCACACGCTCGGGATGGAACACATCCAGGCCGTCGACCTTTTCACCGGTACCGGTGAACTTGATTGGTTTGCCGGTGATGTAGCGCACGCTCAGCGCGGCACCACCACGGGCGTCACCGTCGGTCTTGGTCAGCACCACGCCGGTCAGCGGCAGCGCCTCGCCGAAGGCCTTGGCGGTGTTGGCCGCGTCCTGGCCGGTCATGGCATCGACCACGAACAGGGTCTCGGCCGGGTTGACCGCGGCATGCAGGGCCTGGATTTCGGCCATCATCGCTTCGTCGATGGCCAGACGGCCGGCGGTATCGACCAGCAGCACATCGGCGAAGGACTTGCGCGCGTCATCGATGGCGGCGCGGACGATGTCCACCGGCTTCTGCTCCGGGCTGGACGGGAAGAACAGTACGCCGACCTGGTCGGCCAGCGTCTTCAACTGCTCGATGGCGGCCGGACGGTAGACGTCGGCCGAGACCACCATCACCTTCTTCTTGCGCTTTTCCTTCAGGTGCTTGGCCAGCTTGCCCACGGTGGTGGTCTTGCCCGCACCCTGCAGGCCCGCCATCAGAATGATGGCCGGCGCCGGTACATTGAGGTTCAGATCGGACGCCTGCGAGCCCATCACCGCGGTCAGCTCGTCGCGCACGACCTTGATCAACGCCTGGCCCGGGGTCAGCGACTTGAGCACTTCCTGACCGACCGCACGGATCTTGATCTTCTCGACCAGCGCCTGCACCACCGGCAGGGCGACATCGGCCTCCAGCAGGGCGATGCGCACCTCGCGGGTGGCCTCGCGGATGTTTTCCTCGGTCAAACGGCCGCGCCCACGCAGGCGCTCGATGGTGCCGGAAAGGCGCTGGGTCAGTGACTCGAACATGCGGCGAAACCTGCGGAAATCGTGGAAACAGAGTGGGCAAGTATAACGACCCCTCGCCGCGATCGCCGGTTCGCATCGCCAGCGGCAGGCCCGTATGCGAAACTGTTGCGATGACAATCGTTCTCATTGCCGCCCTGCTCTACCTATTGGCTACAGGCCTGCTGATCCGCGGACTGACAGCCGGCGCCAGCGCTCCACCGCGCGGCTGGCTCGTCCCGGCCGTCGCCGCGGAAGTCCTGCACGGCGGTTATCACGTGCTGGTGGCGCTGAACACTGTCGGCGGCCCGGACATGCACTTCTTCGCCGCACTGTCGCTGGTCGGGCTGGGCATGGCGCTGCTGACGACTCTGGTGGGCGCACGCGGACGCATGGCGGCACTGGGCGTGGTGGCGTTTCCGTTGGCCGCGATCCTGCTGGTCATCTACCACAGCTACGGGCATGCACCGAGCAAGGCGCTGGGCTGGCAGCTGGCCACCCATGCGTGGTTGGCATTGCTGTCCTATGCCACGCTGAGTATCGCCGCGCTGCTGGCGATGATGCTGTGGCTGCAGGAACGCGCACTGCGGCAGCGCGAGTTCCGCCCCTGGCTGCGCGCGCTGCCACCGATGGCGGACCTGGAAACCCTGCTGTTCCGCACGATCACCGTAGGCTTCAGCCTGCTGACCCTGACCCTGCTCACCGGCGTGCTGTTCGTCGACAACCTGTTGGCGCAGAAGCTGGTGCACAAGACCGTGCTCAGCGTGCTGTCGTGGATCGTGTTCGGCACCTTGCTGATCGGCCGGCGCCGTTATGGCTGGCGTGGCATCAAGGCCGTGCACTGGACACTGAGCGCGATGATGCTGTTGTTGCTGGCCTTCTTCGGCAGCCAATTCGTCATCGAACTGGTGCTCAAACGCGGCTGATCGACTGCGGCGACGTCATTCCGCCGCCGCTTCCAGTGCCTGCGACAGGCGCTCCACCGCGATCACTTCCATGCCCTTGACCGATCCGGCCTTGGGCGCATTGGCCTTGGGCACGATGGCACGCTTGAAACCATGCGTGGCCGCCTCGCGCAGCCGGTCCTCGCCATTGGGCACGGGCCGGATCTCCCCGGACAGGCCGACTTCGCCGAAGGCGATGGTCTTGTCGGCCAGCGGCCGGTCCTGCAGCGAGGACAGCACCGCCAGCAGCACCGGCAGGTCCACCGCGGTTTCCTGCACGCGGATGCCACCGACCACATTGACGAACACGTCCTGGTCACCAACCAGCACGCCCCCATGCCGGTGCAATACCGCCAGCAGCATCGCCAGCCGGTTCTGCTCCAGCCCTACCGCTACCCGGCGCGGATTGGACAACGGCGAGGAATCCACCAGCGCCTGCACCTCCACCAGCAAGGGACGGGTGCCCTCGCGCGTGACCATCACACAGCTGCCCGGCTGCCGGGTACTGCCACCGGAGAGAAAGATCGCCGAGGGATTGGGCACTTCCTTCAGGCCCTTTTCCCCCATCGCGAATACACCGAGCTCGTTGACCGCACCAAAGCGGTTCTTGAACGCGCGCAGCACGCGAAAGCGGCTGCCGCTCTCACCTTCGAAATACAGCACTGCATCGACCATGTGCTCCAGCACGCGCGGCCCGGCGATGCCGCCTTCCTTGGTCACATGCCCGACCAGAAACACGGCGGTACCGGTCTCCTTGGCGAAGCGCACCAGACGGGCGGCGCTCTCGCGCACCTGGCTGACCGAACCGGGCGCGGCGGTCACCGTCTCGGTCCACAGGGTCTGCACCGAGTCGGCCACGATCAACTTCGGGCGTGCGCTGGCGGCGTGCTGCAGGATGTGCTCGACGCCGGTTTCAGCCAGTGCATTGACGCCTTCCAGCGGCAGGTCCAGACGTACCGCGCGACCGGCCACCTGCGCCAGCGACTCCTCGCCGGTGACATAGAGCACCGGCAGCGTGCCGGCCATCTTCGCCACCGCCTGCAACAGCAACGTGGATTTGCCGATACCCGGATCTCCCCCCACAAGCACCACCGCGCCTTCGACCAGACCGCCACCCAGCACCCGGTCGAACTCGCCGATACCGGTGGACACACGCAGATGATCGGTCTGCTGGACATCCTTCAGCGCGGTGATCTTCGGCGCCTCGACCTTGCCGGCCCAGCCACTGCGGCGCGAGGCTGGCGATTTCGCCGCCGCCGCACTTTCCAGCACGATCTCGCTGAGCACGTTCCAGACGCCGCACTCGGTGCACTGGCCCTGCCACTTGCTGTACTCCGCGCCACATTCGCCGCAGACATACGCCGTGCGGGCCTTGCTCTGGGTCTTGGCCATTGCCGGTTCCGTGAAGGGATGGCCGGCTACTTTAGCGCGGGCGATTCGCGCTGGCTGAGACCGAACAGGCAATGCACCATTGCGCCAGGTAGTAAGTGGACAGGACCAGCAACAGGGCCAGCGGCACGCCACCGGTGAAGCGGTCCCAGGCCAGTACCGAATCACTGGCGATGAACAGCACTCCCCCCAGCGCCGCCCGACCGCTCGAGTCGCGCGACGCACCACGCACCGGCTGCTGCAGGCGCCGCCCCAGGGCCGCGATCGCCATCAACGCCAGCACCCCCACGTAAACCAGCACCGGCAGTCGCAACGCAGCGGGCAGATAGGGCCACAGCAGCCACACATACCCCACCGCGTACGCAGCCAGGCACAACGCCGCCGGCAGCGCCGCGCGCCAATGCAACCCCGGCAGGAAGGCGCTGATATAGGCCAGATGCGCCAGCAGGAACGCGATCAGCCCGGCGACGAAATAGTCCCCGGGCAGCATCAGCCATACATCGCCCATCAGCGAGAACACCAGCCCCAGCACAATCCACCGGCGATACCGTCTGTCGGCATCGACCGCGGTGGCCGCCACGCCCAGGATCAGCAGTGTCGCCAGTGGCTTGCCTACGTAGTGCAGCGGCAGCCAGGCACCACCGGCCATACCCCCCCAGGATCGCGCCTGCGGCGGCGATCACGATTCCTGCCGTCAGCACCTTGCGTCCGCCCATCGCACTCCCCCCTTTTTTCGCACAGCATCGCCCCGCTGCCGGAAAAAACAAAGGCCGCCTTGCGGCGGCCTTTGTCGGCGAGGAGCGTCAGCCCACTCAGTGCATCATGTGGTAATTCATGTTCCACATCACCCACATCGTGCCGGCAAGAATGATGCCGATCACCACCAGGGTAAACAGACCTGCATTGACGTTCCAGCGTGCGGCCGAGGAGCGGTCCAGGTGCAGGAAGAACACCAGGTGCACCAGCAGCTGCAGCACGCCGGCGACCAGAATCACCATGGCGGTGGCAAAGGTCGAGGACAGGCCGCCACTCATCACCGCCCAGAACGGGATGATGGTCAGCGCTGCCGCCAGCACGAAGCCGGTCAGGTAGGACTTGACGCTGCCGTGGCTGGAGCCACCGGCGGCATGGTCGTGATTGTCATGTGCGGACATCAGAGGGCTCCCGACAGATAGACGACAGAGAACACGCCGATCCAGACCAGATCCAGGAAGTGCCAGAACAGGCTCAGGCACGCCATGCGGGTCTTGTTGGTCTCGGTCAGGCCGTTCTGCTTGAGCTGGACGAACATCACCAGCAGCCACAGCAGGCCGGCGGTCACGTGCAAGCCGTGGGTGCCGACCAGTGCGAAGAACGCCGACAGGAACGCACTGTGGTCCGGGCCATAGCCCTGGTGCACCAGGTGATTGAACTCCCAGATTTCCATGGCCATGAAGCCGGCGCCCAGCAGCCAGGTGAAGCCCAGCCAGCCGAACATCTGGCCCATCTTCTTCTGGTGCATGGCGATCATGCCCAGACCGAAGGTCAGCGAGGACACCAGCAGCAGCGCGGTTTCACCGGCCACGAACTTCAGGTCGAACAGTTCCTTGGCACCCGGGCCACCATTGGTCGCGCCGGCCAGAACCACATAGGTCACGAACAGGGTGGCGAAGATGAGCAGATCGCTCATCAGGTACACCCAGAAGCCGAAAACGGTGCTTTCGCCTGCGTCGTGATGGTGCTCGTGCTCATGGCCAGCCGCGTCTGCGGCCGAACCGTGGGTCATCGTGTGGGCGTTTGTGCTCATGCCTTCACCTCGGTCTTCACCAGCCCCTGAGCGATCAGGTGCTTGCGGTGCTCATTCTCGATACGTTCGACTTCAGCCGCCGGCACCCAGTAATCCACGTCCTTGTCGAAGGTGCGGACGATAAAGCTGGCGATCATGCCGACCAGGCCAACGATGGCCAGCCACCAGATGTGCCAGATCATCGCGAAACCGAACACCAGGCTGAAGGCACCGATCACGACACCGGCGCCGGTGTTGCGCGGCATGTGGATATCGCTGTACTTGGCCGGCTTCGGCCAGGCTTCGCCACGCTGCTTGCGTTCCCAGAAATCATCCAGCTCTTCACCCTTCGGCAATACAGCGAAGTTGTAGAACTGCACCGGAGAAGTGGTCTCCCACTCCAGGGTACGGGCGTCCCACGGATCGCCGGTCAGGTCCACGTTCTTCTTGCGATCACGGATCGACACGACGATCTGGATGAACTGGCACAGGATGCCCGCGCCGATGATGAACGCACCGATCATGGCCACGATGAAGAACGGCTGGTGGTCGGTGTTCGGATAGCTCTGCAGACGACGCGTGACACCCATGAAGCCCAGTGCGTACAGCGGCATGAAGGCGACATAGAAACCGATGAACCAGCACCAGAACGCACGCTTGCCCCAGGTCTCATCCAGCTTGAAGCCGAACATCTTCGGGAACCAGTAGGTGATACCGGCAAACATGCCGAACACCACGCCGCCAATGATGACGTTGTGGAAGTGGGCGATCAGGAACAGCGAGTTGTGCAGCACGAAGTCGATCGCCGGAATCGCCAGCATCACGCCGGTCATGCCGCCGATGACGAAGGTGACCATGAAACCGATCGTCCACAGCACCGGCGAGGTGAAGTGCACGCGGCCACGGTACATCGTGAACAACCAGTTGAAGATCTTCACGCCGGTCGGGATCGAGATGATCATCGTCGTGATGCCGAAGAAGGCATTGACGTTGGCACCCGAGCCCATGGTGAAGAAGTGGTGCAGCCACACCAGGAACGACAGCACGCCGATCGCCGCGGTGGCGTAGACCATGCCCTTGTAGCCGAACAGGGTCTTGCGCGAGAAGGTGGCGATCACTTCAGAGAACACACCGAACGCCGGCATCACCAGGATGTAGACCTCCGGGTGACCCCAGATCCAGATCAGGTTGATGTACAGCATGGCGTTGCCGCCAGCATCGTTGGTGAAGAAGTGCATGCCCAGGTAGCGGTCCAGGGTCAGCAGCACCAGGGTGATGGTCAGCACCGGGAACGCGGCGATGATCAGCACGTTGGTGACCAGTGCGGTCCAGGAGAACACCGGCATCTTCATCAGCGGCATGCCCGGGGTACGCATCTTCAGGATGGTCACCAGGAAGTTGATGCCGCTCAGCGTCGTACCCAGACCGGCAACCTGCAGACCCCAGATGTAGTAGTCCACACCCACACCCGGGCTGTACTCCAGCCCCGACAACGGCGGGAACGCCAGCCAGCCGGTCGCGGCAAACTCACCCACGCCCAGCGAGATCATGATCAGGGCGGTGCCTGCCATGAACAGCCAGAAGCTGAGGGAGTTCAGGAACGGGAACGCAACGTCGCGCGCACCGATCTGCAGCGGCACGACCAGGTTCATCAGGCCGGTGATCAGCGGCATCGCCACGAAGAAGATCATGATCACGCCATGGGCGGTGAAGATCTGGTCGTAGTGATGTGGCGGCAGGAAACCTTCATTTCCGCCGGCAGCCATCGCCTGCTGCGTGCGCATCATGATCGCGTCGGCAAAACCGCGCAGCAACATGACGAAAGCGACGATGAGGTACATCGCGCCGATCTTCTTGTGATCCACCGAAGTGAACCACTCCTTCCACAGATAACCCCACAACTTCGCCTTGGTGATCAGCGCCAGCACCAGCAGACCGACCAGCGTGGCGCCGATCAAGGTGGTGATGATGATCGGGTCGTGTGGAATCGCCTCAAACGAGAGTTTTCCCAACATTGTCATTCTCCCGAGCCGCTGTGACCGGCATGACCGGCTGCAGCGTGCTCGCCTGAGTGGTGTTCAGCCTGCGGTGCGGTATCGCCGGCAGCAGCCGGCGCGGCCGCTTCGTGCTCCGCATGCCCGGCAGCGCCGGCATCGTGACCTTCATGGCTCACGCCATTTGCCGCGGCATCGCTACGGTCATGCTTCATACCGTAGTGATGGTTGTCACCCATGTGCCGGGCGATCATCGCGTCGAACAGGCCCGCCTGTGTGCTGGCGTAGTAGGTCACCGGGAACCAGTCGTGGTTCTTCTGGGCACCCAACTCGGTCAACGAGGCCTGATCCAGCACCGAACCTTCGGCACGGACCTTGGCCAACCATTGCTGGTACTGCTCGTCGGTAACGGCATGGGCCTTGAAATGCATCTTGTTGAAACCCGCACCGCTGTAATGCGATGACATGCCATCGAACGAGCCGGCTTCATCGGCAATCAGATGCAGCTTGGTTTCCATGCCCGCCATCGAGTACACCATGCTGCCGAGGTGCGGAATGAAGAACGCATTCATCACCGTATCGGAGGTCAGCTTGAAGTTCAGCGGCGCACCGACCGGGAAGGTCAGCTCGTTGACCACAGCCACGTTTTCTTCCGGATAGATGAACAGCCACTTCCAGTCGAGCGAAACCGCCTCGATGGTGATGGCCTTCTTGTCCGATTCCAGCGGCTTGTACGGATCCAACGCGTGCGAAGAACGCCACGTCAGCACCGCCAGTACCAGCACGATCATGCACGGGATCGACCACACCACCACTTCGATGGCGGTGGAATGCGACCACTTCGGCTCATAACGGGCACTGGTATTGCTGGCACGGTACTTCCATGCAAACACCAGCGTCATGATGATCACCGGAATCACCACCAGCAGCATCAGCACCGTACAGGTGATCAGCAGCGTGAGTTCTTCACGGGCGATATGACCCTTGGGGTCAAACAAGGACCAGTCGCAGCCCGTCATCAAGACGGTCATCGCGACAATTAAGCCCGGACGCAGCATGCGTCCAAGAGTTTTCAACGGAATCATCGGTCGATCCAATTGCGAGGGAGTGCTCAGCCCGACAACCCCTTAGCGCACTTGCGCGGACGACCACCCGGGGATTGCCCGCCGGGGGGAACACGTACACAGGACTGCCAGATTTCAGCCCCGCAATTTTAGGCCTTCACGCACTGCTTAAGAAAGCCGTTGACAATGATTTCGCACAAGAATCGCCATTTCCGGCATGCGACATGTTGTCGCACCAGACGCGCGCGGCGCGTAAAAACAAGAACGCCGACTGCGGACAGTCGGCGTTCTTGTTTACTGGTGCCGGAAATAGGAATCGAACCTACGACCTACGCATTACGAATGCGCCGCTCTACCAACTGAGCTATTCCGGCGAAGGCGCGAATTCTAAGTGAACGTGATGTGCCCGGTCAATCGATCAAACGCAGACGCAGCTCCTTGGGCAACGCGAACACCATCGATTCAGGCTCACCATCGAGCTCGCGGACGCTGGCTGCGCCCAATTCACGCAGACGGGCGATAACCCCATCCACCAGCACCTGCGGCGCCGAGGCGCCCGCGGTCAGGCCGATGCGCTGCTTGCCGGCAACCCACTGCGGGTCGATCTCCTCGGCACCATCGATCAGATACGACTCCACGCCTTCACGACGGGCCAGCTCACTGAGGCGATTGGAATTGGAGCTGTTCACCGAGCCCACCACCAGCACCAGATCACACTGCGAAGCCAGTTCGCGCACCGCATCCTGGCGGTTCTGCGTGGCATAGCAGATGTCGTCGTTTTTCGGCCCCTGGATCGCCGGGAAGTGCTTGCGCAGGGCATCGATCACGGCGCGGGTGTCATCCACCGACAACGTGGTCTGGGTGGTGTAGGCGAAGTTTTCCGGCTGCGAGACCTGCAAGGCCTCCACATCCCCGACACTTTCCACCAGATAGATGTGGCCGGAGCCCTTTTCCCGGTTCCATTGGCCCATCGTGCCTTCGACTTCCGGATGGCCCTCGTGACCGATCAGCACCACGTCGCGACCGGCGCGGCAATGTCGCGCCACTTCCAGATGCACCTTGGTCACCAGCGGGCAAGTGGCGTCGAACACCTTCAAACCCCGCCGCTCGGCTTCAGTGCGCACGGCCTGCGAGACGCCATGCGCACTGAAGATCACCGTATTGTCGTCCGGGACCTCATCGAGCTCTTCGACAAAGATGGCACCGCGCGCCTTCAGGTCATCCACCACGAAGCGGTTGTGCACAACCTCATGACGCACGTAGATCGGCGCACCCAGCGTCTCGATCGCGCGCTTGACGATCTCGATGGCGCGATCGACACCGGCACAGAAACCACGGGGATTGGCGAGCAGAACGTCCATCAGTCAGATACTCCGGCCGGCAACGGCCGGTTTCGGTGAAACAGGTAGGAATTATCCGGCTTTTTTGCCGGACTTGCCTTCAAACAGCCCCGACAGGGCGATGCCGATGGCGCCAGCAACGATGGCCGAGTCGGCGATATTGAACGACGGCCAATAGTGATTACCGACGTACCACTGGATGAAGTCGATCACGTGGCCGTGGATCTGGCGATCGATGACATTGCCAATGGCCCCGCCGATCACCAGCGCGTACGGCAACGCACTGTGCCAGGCCGCGCGCGGGGTGCGCGACAGCCAGAACGCCAGCAGACCACTGATGGCCACTGCCAGAAGGGTGAAGAACCACAACTGCCAGCCACCCGCATCACTGAGAAAGCTGAACGCAGCGCCGGTGTTGTAAGTGCGGTACCAGTTCCAGAAGCCGTCAATCACCGGCACTGCAGTGAATTCGGGGAGGCTGGACAGCACCCACGCCTTGCTCCACTGGTCCAGACCGATCACGGCTGCCGAAACCAGCAGCCAGATCAGCGCATCGGGCTTGGGACGCGCAGCCGACATCAGAACCAGCGCCGGTTTTCACCGGCCCCCTCGATGTTGGTGACGCAACGGCCGCACAGCTCCGGGTGTGCCTCAACCGAGCCGACATCAGCGCGGTAGTGCCAGCAGCGCACGCACTTGGCCTTGTCGGTCGGCTGCGCGCTGACAAACACCTCGTCGGTGGTTGCCGGGCGCACCTGCACATCACCACTGATCAGCAGGAAGCGCAGCTCCTCGGCCAGCGGCTGCCAGCGCGCCGCCGTTTCCGCATCCGCGGCAACGGTGATTTCGGCCTCCAGCGCGGCACCAATGGCGCCGTTGGCGCGCATCGGCTCGAGCACCTTGGAGACCTGCTCGCGCAGGGCCAGCAGCTGGTCGAAATCGGCCGCCGTCAACTCGGCGTCGGCAGGCAACGGGGCCAGGCCGTCATACCAGGTAGTGAACAGCACGTTTCCGGCACGCTTGCCCGGCAGATAGCCCCACAGCTCTTCGGCGGTGAAGGTCAGGATCGGTGCGACCCAGCGCACGAACGCTTCGGCGATATGGAACATCGCGCTCTGCGCCGAGCGACGGCCGCGCGAATCTTCCTGCATCGTGTACAGGCGATCCTTGGTCACATCCAGGTACAGCGAACCCAGATCGACGCTGCAGAAATTCAGCAGCAGCTGCACGATCTCGGCCATGTTGTAGTTGGCGTAGGCCGCCTTGATCTTCTCCTGCAGCTCGAACGCGCGGTGCACGATCCAGCGGTCCAGAGCGACCATGTCCTGCAGCGGCAGCAGATGCTGGGCCGGGTCGAAACCATCCAGGTTGCCAAGCAGGAAGCGTGCGGTGTTACGCAAACGACGGTAGGCGTCGGCGTTGCGCTTGAGGATCTCCTGCGACAGCGACATTTCGTTGCTGTAATCGGCCGAGGCGATCCACAGGCGCAGGATGTCCGCGCCCAGGGTGCGCATGATTTCCTGCGGTTCGATGCCGTTGCCCAGCGACTTGGACATCTTGCGGCCGTGCTCGTCCACGGTGAAGCCGTGGGTCAGGCACTGCTTGTACGGCGCGGCCTTGTCGATGGCCACGCCGGTCAGCAGCGAGGACTGGAACCAGCCGCGGTGCTGGTCCGAGCCCTCCAGGTACAGGTCGGCCGGCTTGCCGTAGCCACGTGCCAGCAGCACGCCTTCATGGGTGACGCCGGAGTCGAACCAGACATCGAGGATGTCGGTGACCTTTTCGTACTGCGCCGCTTCATCGCCGAGCAGATCGCTGGCGTCCAGCGAATACCAGACGTCGATGCCGCCCCGCTCCACACGGTCGGCCACCTGCCGCATCAGCTCGACGCTGCGCGGGTGCGGCTCACCGGTTTCGCGGTGGGTGAACAAGGCAATCGGCACGCCCCAGGTGCGCTGGCGGCTGATGCACCAGTCCGGGCGACCGTCGACCATGTTGCTGATACGCGCCTTGCCCCAGCTCGGGAACCAGCCGACGTTGTCGATGGCCGCCATCGCGTCATTGCGCAGGTTGGCCTTGTCCATCGAGATGAACCACTGCGGGGTGGCGCGGAACACCACCGGCGTCTTGTGACGCCAGCAATGCGGATAGCTGTGCTGGATTTCGAAGAAGGCAAGCAATGCGCCGCTCTCACGCAGCACCTCGACGATCAGCGGCTGCGCCTTCCACAGGTGCTGGCCGGCCAGTTCGACCGTACCGGCCGGCGGCGTCGACGGCAGGTAGACGCCGCGGCCATCGACCGGATTGACCTGGCCGGCGTTGTACTTGTCCATCAGCCCGTACTGCTGGCTGACCGCAAAGTCTTCCTGACCATGGCCGGGCGCGGTATGCACCGCACCGGTACCGTCGGCATCGGAGACGTGCTCGCCGTTGAGCAGCGGCAGGTCGCGGCTGGCGTAGAACGGGTGCGCCAGCAGCTGGTTCTCCAGCGCCGAGCCCTTGGCATGGCCATGCACGACCATGTCGGTCACGCCATAGCGCGACAGCGAACGCTCGGCCAGCGCCGAGGCCAGCACCAGCCAGCGCGGCTGGCCGTTGTGGGCCGGGCCTTCGACCAGCACATATTCGATATCCGCACCCAGCGACACCGCCAGCGAAGCCGGCAGCGTCCACGGCGTGGTGGTCCAGATCGGCACGGCCACTTCCACACCGGCCGGCAGCTCGACACCGAAACTGGCCGCCAGCGCCTTGGAATCACGCGCGGCATAGGCCACGTCGATGGCCGGGGAGGTCTTGTCCTGGTATTCGATTTCCGCCTCGGCCAAGGCCGAGCCGCAGTCGAAGCACCAGTGCACCGGCTTGGCGCCGCGCACCAGGTGACCGTTGGCCACGATCTTGGCCAGCGCACGGATTTCATTGGCCTCGAAGTCGAAGCTCAGCGTCTTGTAGGGGTTTTCCCAATCGCCGATCACGCCCAGGCGCTTGAAATCAGCGCGCTGCAGGTTGATCTGCTCTTCGGCGTACTCGCGGCACTTCTGGCGGAACTGCTCGGCATCGAGCTTGACGCCCACCTTGCCCCACTTCTTCTCCACCGCGATCTCGATCGGCAGGCCATGGCAATCCCAGCCCGGGATGTAGGGCGCATCAAAGCCGTCGAGGTAACGCGACTTGACGATGATGTCCTTGAGGATCTTGTTGACCGCATGGCCCAGGTGGATCTGGCCATTGGCATACGGCGGGCCGTCGTGCAGCACGAACAGCGGACGGCCCTTCGCGTTCTCGCGAAGCTGCGCGTAAATGCCCTGCTCTTCCCAACGCGCCAGGATGCCCGGCTCACGCTTGGGCAGGTCGCCACGCATCGGAAATTCCGTTGCCGGCAGATGGAGGGTGGCTTTGTAATCCTGGCTCACGCGGTGGCTCGCAATCTGTGTTCGGAAAGGATGCGACGCGCCTGTTCGGCGTCGCGGTGCATCTGCGCGGTCAACGCCGGCAGATCATTGAATTTCTCTTCATCGCGCAGCTTGGCGACAAATTCCACTTCGATATGGCGGCCGTACAGGTCGCCCTGGAAATCGAACAGATGGGCTTCCAGCAGCGGCTCCACTCCCTGCACGGTCGGGCGCGTGCCGAAGCTCGACACCGACGGCCAGGGCTGCTCGAACACGCCGTGCACCCGGGTGGCGTAGATACCAGAAAGTGCGGGCGTTTTCGGAAAACGCAAATTGGCCGTGGGAAAGCCCAGGGTGCGTCCGAGCTGCTTCCCGCGCACGACCCGGCCGCCGATGGCGTATGGATGCCCCAGCAGGTCGCCGGCATGGGCAAACTCGCCAGCCACGATCAGCTCACGGATACGGGTGCTGGAAATGCGCTCGCCGTTCAGGTGAACCGGCTCGATCTCACCGGCGACAAAGCCCAGCTCGGCGCCCATCGCCTGCAACAGCGCGATATCGCCGCCACGACGGTTGCCGAAGTGGAATTTGGGGCCGATCCAGACCTCGCGTGCGCACAACCGCCGCACCAGTACTTGGCGGACGAAATCCTCGGCCGAGGTCGCAGCCATCTTCGCGTCGAACCGCAGCAGGCCGATGCTGTCCACACCCAGCCCGCGCAACGCGCCGACCTTGTCCCGGGCCAGCATCAGCCGCGGCGGCGGGTTGCCTTTGGCGAAGAACTCGCGCGGCAGCGGCTCGAAGGCCAGTGCCACAACCGGGACTCCCAGCGCACGGGCACGGGCGACTGCGTGGCGCACCAGCGCCCGGTGGCCCAGGTGCAGGCCGTCGAAAGCACCGATGCAGACCACGCTTCCCTGCGGGAACAACACCCCGCCGTCGACGTCTCTAAAAAGCCTGCTCATTCCATCCGGATCCGACCCATACGGGCCGGCTCTGTCGTGTGTAGCCCGGAAGTATAACGGTGCGGGCCGCGCTGTCGGCTTACTGGCCACGCAGCTCGCGGGGCCGGTAGCCCATCAGCAGCAAGCCGGCGGCGTACACCGCGCCACCACTGCCCACCAGCACCGCCAGGCGCCAGCCGCGCTCCCACCATGCCCACGGCGTCCAGTCGACCCAAAGCAGCCGCAACGCAAGCACCGCCACCAGCATCAGCACACTGGCGACCAGCAGCTGCAGTAGAAAGCGCCCCCAGCCCGGCTGCCGCTGGTACACCCGCGCCCTGCGCAGATACCACCACAGCTGCAACGCATTGGCCCAGCCAGCCACGGCAATGGCCAGTGCAAGCAGGGTGTGTGCGCCCTCCACGCGCTTGAGTGCCTCCAGCCAGTCACCCCCGGCCGCCGCCAACGCCGTCTGCCCCATCGGACTGAACCGGAGCATCATCGCGAACAGGAAGACGGTACTGAGGACATTGATCGCGATCGAGGCCAGCGCCGCCTTGACCGGGGTGCGGGTGTCCTGCCGCGAATAGAACGCCGGCGCCAGCACCTTCACCAGCAGGAAGGCCGGCACCGCCAGCGATTGCGCCATCAGGCTCAGACTGCTCATGCGCATGTCCTGCTCGGAAAACTCTCCGTACTGGAACAGCGTGGCCAGCAATGGCTGAGCGCACAGCACCAACCCCAGACAGGCCGGTATGCCGATCAGCAGGCACAGCCGGAAGCCCCAATCCAGCCCCTTGGAATACCCCGCCGGATCAGCATCCACATGGCGATTGGACAGATGCGGCAGGATCACCGTGCCAATGGCCACGCCAAACATGCCCAACGGGAACTCCAGCAACCGGTCGCTGTAATACAGCCAGGTCACACTGCCGCCCATCAACAGCGATGCCGCCAGCGTGTTGAACAGCAGGTTCACCTGCGCCACCGACGAGCCGAACAGTGTCGGCACCATCAGCCTCATGATCTTGCGCACGCCCGCATGGGCCAGATCGAACCTGGGCCGCGGCAGCAGCCCCAGTTTCGCCAACGACGGCAGCTGGAACGCCAACTGCAGAATGCCCGCCACGAATACCCCCCAAGCCAAAGCCAGCACCGGCTCATAGCCCCAGGCCTTCATATACGGCACCAGGCACAGCGCCGCAGCGATCATCGAGATGTTCAGCAGAATCGGGGACAGCGCAGGTATGGCAAACCTTTGATAGCTGTTCAGCACCCCGCCCACCAGCGATGCCAGTGAAATGAACAGGGCATAGGGAAAGGTGATCTGCAGCATCAGCGTGGCCAACCGGAATTGGTCGCTGTCGGGCTCGAACCCGGGCGCGAAAACCCTCATCACCCAAGGCGCCAGCAGGACGGCCAGCGCTGTCGCAACCAGCAGAACCGCAGCCAGCACACCCGCCACCCGGTCCACCAGCGCTTTGACGGCGGCGTGATCGCCTTTGGCCTTGTACTCGGCCAGCACCGGCACAAACGCCATCGAGAAGGAGCCCTCGGCGGAGAGCCGGCGCATGAAGTTTGGAATCCTGAATGCGACGACGAACGCATCCATCGCCGCGCCGGCCCCGAAAACCTGCGCATAGATCTGGTCGCGGACCAGCCCACTGATACGCGAAAGAAACGTCATTGCACTGAAAACTGCAGTGGATCTGAGCAACCGGCCGCTCACTAAACTTCCCCTTGACAACCTGACTTGACGTTCGCCCTGACCATCATCATACTTGCGTGCTTGCTGTTCCCACCACACCGATTTTCAGGAAACCACCACCGTGGCCAATATCAAGTCCGCCAAGAAGCGCGCCAAGCAGACCGTCGTGCGCAACGCGCGCAACGTGGCTCAGCGCTCGATGCTGCGCACCGCTGTCAAGAAAGTGATCAAGGCGCTGGACGCCAACGATGCCGCCGGCGCCGAAGCCGCCTTCGCTGTCGCCCAGCCGATTCTGGATCGCTTCAGCGCGCGTGGCCTGATCCATAAGAACAAGGCTGCCCGCCATAAGAGCCGCCTGAATGACCGCATCAAGGCCCTCAAGGCTGCCTGAATAGCGAGTCCACCAGAAGCCGCAAGGCTTCCGGCTTGAAAAACCCGGCCCAAGCCGGGTTTTTTATTGCCTGAAATCCGCGACCACAACGCCAAAAGCCAAGCCGGGCCCGCCATGGCGCGCGCCAACCAGATCAGGACACGCCATCCAAACGCTGCAAGCAGCTGCGCACGCACGGGCGGGCAACCCCAGGATTGCCACATGAAAAACCCGGCCAGCAGCCGGGTTTTTCACAGGTGATGAGAGCGGGGAAACCGGATCCAGCCGCCCGGGCAATTTACAGCGCCGCGTCGCGCGCCTCGGCCTCCAGCAGTTTCTGCTGGTCGAAGAACGCCATGATGTCCTTCATGATCGGCCAGGTGCCTTCACGCCCCAGCGCCGACACCAGATACCACGGCCCGGTCCAGCCCAGCTCTTTGACAATCTGCTCGGCCGCGACCTGCGCCTCATCTTCGAACATCAGGTCGGCCTTGTTCAGCACCAGCCAGCGCGGCTTCTGCAGCAACTCCGGATCATGCTTGCCGAGCTCGCGCTCGATGGCACGCACCTGCTCGACCGGCGAAACCCCGTCGACGCCACCCTCCATCGGCGAGATATCCACAAGGTGCAGCAACAGGCGGGTGCGCTGCAGGTGACGCAGGAACTGCGCTCCCAGGCCCGCACCATCGGCCGCACCCTCGATCAGGCCCGGAATGTCGGCGATCACGAAGCTGCGGTAATTTTCGACCTTCACCACACCCAGGTTCGGGTACAGCGTTGTGAAAGGATAGTCCGCCACCTTCGGTGTCGCCGCCGAAACCGCACGGATCAACGTGCTCTTGCCGGCATTCGGGAACCCGAGCAGACCAACGTCGGCCAGCAGCTTCAGCTCCAGCTTGAGCAGGCGCTCCTCGCCCTCCTCGCCCGGCAGCGACTGCCGCGGCGAGCGGTTGGTCGAACTTTTGAAATGCATGTTGCCCAGGCCACCCTTGCCGCCCTTGGCCACCAGCAGACGATCACCATGCCGGGTCAGATCGCCGATCACCTCATCGGTATCGACGTTTATCACCACCGTCCCCACCGGCACGGTAATGGTCAGATCCTCGCCACCCTTGCCATACATCTGGCGCCCCATGCCGTTTTCGCCACGCTGCGCCTTGAAGATGCGGTCATGGCGGAAATCGACCAGGGTGTTCAGGTTCTCGTCGGCGCGGACCCACACGCTGCCGCCGTCACCGCCATCACCGCCATCCGGGCCGCCCAGCGGAATGAACTTCTCGCGGCGAAAGCCGACGCAGCCGTTACCGCCGTTGCCAGCGATGACCTGGATCTCCGCTTCGTCTACAAGTTTCATGATTCTGGTTGCCTACTGATGGCGGCAGGCACATTGCCCGACCGCAAATTCTAACGATCCCGGCTACCCCGGGGAAAACAGGGCTGCAAGCCCTCACAACGGATTTCCGCCAACGAAAAACCCCGCCTAAGCGGGGCTTTCGTCAGCTGCCCACACCGGAGTATGGGCGCTTGCACCTGCGAAATTAAGCTTCCGCGACGATGCTGACGGTACGGCGCTTGTTGGCACCCTTCACCGAGAACTCAACCTTGCCATCGACCAGCGCAAACAGCGTGTGATCGCGACCCAGGCCGACGCCGGTACCCGGATGGAACTGGGTGCCGCGCTGACGCACGATGATGTTGCCGGCCTCGATGGCCTGGCCACCGAAGATCTTGACGCCCAGATACTTCGGGTTGGAATCGCGACCGTTGCGCGAGGAACCTACGCCTTTTTTATGTGCCATGACGAATTCTCCTTAGCAATTAGCCGGCGATGCCGGTGATTTCGATTTCGGTGTAGTACTGACGGTGACCCTGACGCTTCATGTGGTGCTTGCGGCGACGGAACTTGATGATCCGGACCTTGTCGGCGCGGCCGTGGGACACGACCTTGGCGGTTACCGAAGCACCCTTCAGCGCATCACCCAGCTTGATGCCATCGGCATCGCCGAGCATCAGGATGTTGTCAAACTTGATCTCGCTGCCGGCTTCGACTTCGAGCTTTTCGACGCGGAGGGTTTCACCCTGCGCGACGCGGTACTGCTTACCGCCAGTTACCAGAACTGCGTACATGACCAGACTTCCTCTGTAGTTATTGTGGTCGCCGTGCCCGCCATCGAGGGCGGACAGGAGCGGGATTTTACTGGCCGCAACAGGTTCGGGTCAAGTCGCCGCCCGCTCTGACTGTCCATCGCCTGAACAGCGCCGGATGCCGGCCTGCCTGCTCTGGGGAATCCGGCAATTGCCCCCAAATCACAAGCTCGCTAGGCTGACTGGCTGCCGTCAGCGACGCCCCCACACCTCCTGTTACCGGCCCCGCCGGCAGCAGTCCAAATCGGATTTCCCATGGCGATGGATTTCATCCGCATCCGCGGTGCGCGGACGCACAATCTCAAGAACATCGACCTCGACCTGCCCCGCGACAAGCTGATCGTGATCACCGGCCTGTCCGGCTCGGGCAAGTCCTCGCTGGCGTTCGACACGATCTACGCAGAAGGCCAGCGCCGCTACGTCGAGTCGCTGTCGGCCTATGCGCGGCAGTTCCTGAGCGTGATGGAGAAGCCGGATCTGGACCACATCGAGGGCCTGTCGCCAGCGATCTCGATCGAGCAGAAGTCCACCTCGCACAACCCGCGCTCGACCGTGGGCACCATCACCGAGATCTACGACTATCTGCGCCTGCTGTACGCCCGCGTCGGCAGCCCGCGCTGCCCGGACCACGGCTACCCGCTGGAGGCGCAGACGGTGAGCCAGATGGTGGACCAGGTGCTGACACTGGATCCGGAACAGCGCTACATGCTGCTGGCACCGGTGATCCGCGAGCGCAAGGGCGAGCATGTGCAGGTGTTCGACCAGCTGCGCGCACAGGGCTTTGTGCGTGTCCGGGTCGACGGCGAGCTGTATGAGATCGACGAAGTTCCGCCACTGGGTCTGCGCCAGAAGCACACCATCGAGGCGGTGATCGACCGCTTCCGCCCGCGCGAGGACATCAAGCAACGGCTGGCCGAAAGTTTCGAGACCGCGCTCAAACTGGGCGATGGCATGGCTTCGGTGCAAAGCCTGGAGGCGGCCGATGCCGAACCGCAGCTGTTCTCCTCCAAGTACAGCTGCCCGGTCTGCGACTACGCGTTGCCGGAACTGGAACCGCGCCTGTTCTCGTTCAACTCGCCGGTCGGGGCCTGCCCGGGCTGCGACGGTCTGGGTATGGCCGAGTTCTTCGATCCGGCGCGCGTGGTCGTACATCCGGAACTGTCACTGTCAGCCGGCGCGGTGCGCGGCTGGGACCGGCGCAACGCCTACTACTTCCAGCTGATCGCCTCGCTGGCCAAGCACTACGATTTCGACGTGGACGCCCCTTGGCAGTCCCTGCCCGAGCATGTGCGCAAGGCGGTGCTGTACGGCAGTGGCGAGGACAGCATCACGTTCACCTACTTCACCGAGGCCGGCGGCCGCAGCCAGCGCAAGCACCGCTTCGAGGGCATCATCCCCAACCTCGAACGCCGCTACAAGGAAACCGAATCGCCGGCGGTGCGCGAGGAACTGGCCAAGTACATCAGCGAACGGGCCTGCCCGGAGTGCCAGGGCGCGCGCCTGAACAAAGCCGCGCGCAACGTGTTCGTCGCCGACCGGCCACTGCCGGAAATCGCGGTGCTGCCGATCGACGAGGCCAAACGCTTCTTCAGCGAACTGAGCCTGCCCGGCTGGCGCGGCGAGATCGCCACCAAGATCGTCAAGGAGATCGGCGAGCGACTCGGCTTCCTGGTCGATGTCGGGCTGGATTACCTGACCCTGGAACGCAAGGCCGACACCCTGTCCGGCGGCGAGGCCCAGCGCATCCGGCTGGCCTCGCAGATCGGCGCCGGCCTGGTGGGCGTGATGTACGTGCTCGACGAGCCGTCCATCGGCCTGCACCAGCGCGACAACGAGCGCCTGCTGGGCACCCTCACCCGCCTGCGCGATCTGGGCAACACGGTGATCGTGGTCGAACACGACGAGGATGCGATCCGCCTGGCCGACTACGTGCTGGACATTGGCCCAGGCGCGGGCGTGCATGGCGGCGAGATCGTCGGCCAGGGCACGCTGCAGGACATCCTCGATGCGCCGCGCTCGTTGACCGGCCAGTACCTGTCGGGCAAGCGCGCCATCGAGATTCCCGCGCGCCGGCACACGCCCAATCCGAAGATGACGCTGCACCTGCGCGGCGCCACCGGCAACAACCTCAAAGATGTCGACCTGGATATTCCCTCCGGCCTGCTGACCTGCGTCACCGGCGTGTCCGGCTCGGGCAAATCGACCCTGATCAACGACACCCTGTTCTCGCTGGCCGCCAACGAGATCAATGGCGCCTCGCATCCGGTCGCCCCGTTCCGGGAGGTCGAGGGCCTGGACCTGTTCGACAAGGTGGTGGACATCAACCAGTCGCCGATCGGCCGTACCCCGCGCTCGAACCCGGCCACCTACACCGGCCTGTTCACGCCGCTGCGCGAGCTCTACGCGCAGGTGCCCGAAGCGCGTGCGCGCGGCTATTCGCCGGGCCGCTTCAGCTTCAACGTGCGCGGTGGCCGCTGCGAGGCCTGCCAGGGGGATGGCCTGATCAAGGTCGAGATGCATTTCCTGCCGGATGTGTACGTGCCGTGCGATGTCTGCCATGGCAAGCGCTACAACCGCGAGACGCTGGAGATCCTCTACAAGGGCTACAACATCAACGACGTGCTGGAAATGACCGTCGAGGATGCGCTGAAGCTGTTCGAGCCGGTGCCGTCGATCGCCCGCAAGCTGGAAACGCTGGTGGACGTGGGCCTGAGCTATATCAAGCTGGGCCAGAGCGCGACCACGCTGTCCGGCGGTGAGGCGCAGCGCGTGAAGCTGTCCAAGGAGCTGTCGCGCCGCGATACCGGCCGCACCCTGTACATCCTCGATGAGCCGACCACCGGCCTGCACTTCCACGACATCGAAGCGCTGCTGGGCGTGCTGCACAAGCTGCGCGACGAGGGCAACACGGTGGTGGTGATCGAGCACAACCTGGACGTGATCAAGACCGCCGACTGGATCGTCGATCTGGGCCCGGAAGGCGGCCACCGCGGCGGCACCATCCTGGTCACCGGTACGCCGGAAGACGTGGCCGCGTACCCGGATTCCTACACCGGCCAGTTCCTGGCGCGGATGCTGCCCTCCACCTGTGCGCGTCCCGAACAACCGGCCGCCGTGGCCAACAAGCCCGATGCGCGCCCACCGCGCAAGGAAAAGCCGGTCAAGAAGACCGCAACCAGGAAAGCAGCAACCCCCAGCAAGAAGAAGACGGACTGATGAGCACTGAACCCAAACAGCTGGCCCGCGTGCCGATCAGCGTGCGCTGGCGCGACATGGACGCGATGGGCCACGTCAACAACGCCAAATATGTGTCTTATCTGGAAGAAGCGCGTGTGCGCTGGATGCAGGGCGTGGAAGGCGTCTCGATGACCGACCGCATCGCCCCGGTGGTGGCCAACACCAATATCAACTACCGCCTGCCCATCGTCTGGCCCAACGACATCGTCGTGGAGCTGTTCGTCGAGCGGCTGGGCACCAGCAGCGTGACCATCGGCCACCGCATCATCGATCAGCAGGACAGCAGCAAGCTGTACTCTGACGGCAACGTGGTGGTGGTGTGGATGGACACGCAGACCGGCAGGAGCGCGCCACTGCCCGAGGCCATCCGCAACGCCTCGAGCTGACGCCTCCCCCACACCCGCACACCGCAAAAGCCGCCCGCCGGGCGGCTTTTTCATGCAGTTCGGATACCCGATAAGCGGTCCTGCGGAGCACCGCATCATGAGCCCCTTCCACGCCGACTCCCACGACTGGCACCGCCCGGTCGTTACGGCCGCGGCGGCGCCTGCCGCCTGACCTGCAAACGGCCCTCCACCGTGCTGCCATCGGCCAGACGCAACCGCAGCGGCAGTTGCCCCCCTTCGGTCAGCGCCAACTCCGGTCGCATCAGCATCAGGTGCAGGCCGCCGGGCTCCAGTTCGACCCCCCTGCCGGCCGGCACCGGCAGGCGCGTGATCTCTCGCATCCGGCTGACCCCGTCCACCCGCGTGGTTTCGTGCAATGACACTTCGGCAAACACGCGACTGTCCGCGCCCACCACCACCACCTCAGCGCTGCAGTCGTTGCGGATGCGGGCATAACCGGCGGCCATCGGCATCGTACCCGGCGGTAGACGCACCCAGCCACCGCTGATGGTCACGCAGGCCGGCGCCGGGGTTTGTGCGGCGGCACTGGACGCACACACGGCCAACAGTACGCACACGAATGGTTTGGTTATCATCGAAACCACAACTCCCTGCCGTACGAGAAGCCGCAGCATGACCACGCTCATCGAAGTGATCAACCATGGCCCGATCCGCGAACTGCGCCTGGCGCGACCGCCGGTCAACGCGCTGGATACCGAGCTGTGCCGCGCCCTGATCGCCGCACTGAACCAGGCGATGGCCGACGATGTGCAGGGCATCGTGCTGTCCGGTAGCGAGCGTATCTTCACCGGCGGCATGGATGTGCCCCACCTGCTCGGCCACGGCAATGACCGGCACAAGCTGCTGGACAGCTGGCAGGCCTTCTTCGGCGCCGCCCGGGTGATCGCCGAAAGCCGCATCCCGGTGGTGGCGGCATTGACCGGCCACTCCCCTGCCGGCGGCTGCGTGCTGGCGCTGTGCTGCGACTACCGGGTGATGGCGCGAAGCGCCGATCCGGCCAAGCCCTATGTGATCGGCCTGAACGAGGTACAGGTGGGACTGGTCGCGCCGGAAGGCATCCAGCGCCTGCTGCGGCGCGTGGTCGGCGCCCACCGCGCCGGCGTGCTGCTGGCCGGCGGTGAGCTGGTAAGCGCCGAGCGGGCACTGGAGATCGGCCTGGTCGATGAACTGGCCGATGACGCCACACAGGTCGTGGCCCGCGCCATCGGCTGGCTGCAGACGCAGCTGGCGCTGCCGCACCAGCCGATGCTGCAGACCCGGGCCATCGCCCGCGCCGACCTGCACGAGGCGATGCAGGCCGAACACATCCAGCTCGAGCGCTTCGTCGAGGCCTGGTATTCGGCCGATGCGCAGACCGCGCTGCAGGCGCTGGTGGCGCGGCTGGGCAAGCGCTGACCGCGGACCGGCGGGCAGCCGGCGACCGCTATAATCGCGGCCTGTCGAATTGAAGGTCGCCGTCTTGTCCGCCAACGCCGAACCCGTGGTATCCGAACTGATTGACCTGCTGTCGCTGGAGCGGCTGGAGGACAACCTGTTCCGTGGCCAGAGCCGCGATATCGGCACCAAATACGTGTTCGGCGGGCAGGTGCTGGGCCAGGCGCTGGCCGCCGCCCAGGCCACGGTCGACAACGGCCGCCATGTGCATTCGCTGCACGCCTACTTCCTGCGGGCCGGCAACATCGACCACCCCATCGTCTATGACGTGGACCGCACCCGCGACGGCGGCAGCTTCTCGGTGCGCCGGGTCACCGCGATCCAGCACGGCAAGGTGATCTTCTTCTGCGCGGCCTCGTTCCAGCAGGCCGAAACCGGCGCCGAGCACCAGCACAAGATGCCCGAGGTGCCGCAACCGGAGGACATCGAGCCCAACCGCCCGTTGCCGGCCGAGGTGCTGGAGCGGTTGCCGGTGAAGGTGCAGCGCTGGCTCTCGCGCGGCGGCCCGTTCGAGTTCCGCCATGTCTACCCGCGTGACGAGCTCAATCCGCCTAAGCGCCCGCCCTATCACCAGGTGTGGCTGCGCCTGACCGAACCGGTCGGCGATGCGCCGGAACTGCACCAGGCGTTGCTGGCCTACGCCTCGGATTTCCACCTGCTGGGCACGGCCACTTTCCCGCACGGCATCAGCTACTACCAGCCGCATGTGCAGATGGCCTCGCTGGACCACGCGATCTGGTTCCACCGTCCGTTCCGCGTGGACCAGTGGCTGCTGTATTCGCTGGACAGCCCCAGCGCGCAGGATTCGCGCGGCCTGGCGCGCGGCCAGTTCTTCACCCGCGACGGGGTGCTGGTGGCCAGCACCGCGCAGGAAGGCCTGATCCGGGTCACGCCGGATGCCAACGAAACGAGCAAGGGCTGAACCATGCGCAAGATTTTCAGCAGTCAGCGGGTCGAGAACGCCGAGGGCGTGGCGCAGATGCTGCGCGATGCCGGTATCGAAGTGCGCGTCACCAACGGCCGCTCGTACCAGAGCAAGCGTCGGGGCCAGTTCAGCTATCTGGACAGGACCAGCGCCGGCAATCTGCCGTCGGTGTGGGTGGTGCATGCCAATGACCAGCCGCGGGCGCGCGAGATACTGCGCGAGGCACGCCTGCTGGACACCACCCGCCGCGACCATCCCACCGCCGAGTACGCCTTCAGCGCCCCCCCGGCGGCCACCGGCAACGGTCGCAGCTGGGCCTGGCGCATCCGCTTCATCCTGATGGCGGTCATTGCCGCGGTGATCCTGATGATGGTGCTGCGCCACCGCAGCGCCCCGGAACCGGTGGTCGCCGCGCCCGCGCCACAGACACAGCCGGCCGCACCGGCGCAGGACCGGACCGACGAGGTCCGTGTGCGCATCCAGCCCAGCGCGCAGCCCCCGCGCAACTGAGCCGCGGTCACATCCGGCGCCGGCGTCCGTCATGCCTTGCATCATCCACCGGAGCCGCCGATGACCACCGCACAGCTGGAAGCCACCCTGCAACGCGACCTGCCTGCCGCCCGCAATGGCTGCATGCAGTCCTATGGGCGCATCGTGGCGGTCTGCCAGAACACGGTGACGGCGATCGCGCTGGCGATCACCCGTGACGTGCACGCCAGCGAGGACATCGCCCAGGAAGCCTTCATCAAGGCCTGGCAGCAGCTCAACCAGCTCAGCAACACCTCCAGCTTCCTGCCATGGCTGCGGCAGATCACCCGCAATCTTGCCCGTGACTGGCTGCGCGCCAACCGCAACCGCCCGCTCAGCGGTGAGGCGGCCGAGATCGCCATCGGCATGGCCGCCGACCCCTCGCCCAATGGCGCCGACGTACTGATGCGGGTGGAGGAGGAGCTGGCGGCGGCGGAGATCATTTCCGCGCTGCCCGAGGACAGCCGCGAAACCCTGCTGCTGTTCTACCGCGAAGGCCAGAGCTCGCAGCAGGTCGCGCTGCTGCTGGGCCTGAGCGATGCGGCCGTGCGCAAACGCCTGTCCCGCGCCCGCGCCAGCGTGCGCGGGGAGATGCTCAGGCGTTTTGGCGAATTCGCCCGCGCCAGTGCGCCGGGTACGGCGTTCGCGGCAGTCGTCAGTTCGGCGGTGATGTTGGCGGCGCCCGGCACCGCCAGCGCCATTGCCATCGGCAGCATGGCGGGCGCCGGCAAGCTCGGGGCCGGCGGACTGGGCGCCAACACCGTCAGCGGCGGCGCCGCCGGAGGCTCGATCGGTGCCGTCGCCACCAGCTTGATGCACAACCCGCACGACCTCTGGCTGATCGCCGTCGGCATCGGCATCGGCATGCTCACGGCGTGTATTGCCAGCCTGTACCTGCTTCGTTATGCCGAGACCGCCGACGAGCGCGAACGGGTCCGTCGCTTCCTGCGCCTGCACAACGTGACCACCGTGCTGTTCTGCGGCAGCATTCTGGCCGTGGTGGTGCTGAACCTGGGGCTGGCGACAGGCCTGGGCATCATGGCAGCCGGCATGATCGCGTTGAACTACCAGTACCTGGTCACCCTGCCGCGGGTGATGGCACCCATGCTGGCACGCGATGCGGCCCGTCATGGCCGCACTGGACCCAGCTGGGTCTATCGCAGCATGTTCGGCCGCACCGCAATGGTCAGCGCCACCGTGTTCACGGTGGGGGCGGTGTTGTTCTCACTGCTGACCAAGTAAGCCAGCGCACGCAGCTGCTGCATTTCCGGCAAGGTTGAACGCCACACACGCAACACCCCCGCTGAGTCCAGCGGGGGTGTTGTCGTTGGTTGCTTGGCCAGTACCTACTTCGCCGCCGGCGTATGCGAAGGCATTGCGCGATGCGCGCCATGCCCGCCACGCGGGCCATCCTTGCGCGCCGCCTCCAGCTCGGCCGGGCTCAGCTTGCCGTCCTTGTCGGTATCGGCCTTGGCAAACCATTCGGCGCGACGCTGCTCGGCCCGGGCCACGCGATCGGCCTGGTCGATGTAACCGTCCTTGTTGACATCCAGCTTGTCGAAGTGGGCGCGGTACTCGGCGGCGCTGATACGCCCGTCATTGTCCGCATCCATGCCACGCATCATGAAGCCGCCATCGCGACCGCCATGATGACGGCCGTGGCGCATGCCATGGCGGGGTGCCGGCATCTCATCGCGGGCCAGCTTGCCGTCCTTGTTTTTGTCCAGCGCGTCGAAACGCTGGGCCAGACGCGGATGCGCGGCGGCCTCCTGCCGATCAATCACGCCGTCGCCGTTGGCATCCATCCGCGGTGCCATCGGCTTGGACGGGGCCGGACTGGCGGCCACGGCCAGGCCGGTCACGGAGGTTGCCAGCAACGTGGCCAGCAGGAGAAGGGGCTTGCGTCGGGTCATGGTATGACTCCCTGGGGTGGTGGAACGGACGCGACAGTGCGTCCTCGTTACTGTCAACGCGCGGCGGCCTGCGCCGTTGACCGCGAACCGGGCCGTATTCATCACTCAGACAGGCGCAGGATTTGCGACCGCTGGCGGCTATGCTGTGGACATGGCACTGCAAGGCAACCCGAACGAAGAGCTACGCCTGTTCCAGACAGGAGAGCACCCCTGCGGCTACTGGCCGGACCGGCAGGCCCGCGACCTGGTGCTGGACCCGCAGGACGCCCGGCTCGGGGCGCTGTATCCGACCGCGCTGGGCTGGGGCTTTCGCCGTTCCGGGGATCTGGTCTACCGCCCGCACTGCGCCCACTGCCACGCCTGTGTGCCGGTACGAATTCCGGCAGAACGTTTCCTGGCCGACCGCAGCCAGCGCCGCTGCCTGGCACGCAATGCGGATCTGGAATGCCGGGTGGTGCCGGCCGAACGTACCGAGGAACAGTTCGCGCTGTACCAGCGCTATCTGGGCCAGCGGCATGCCAACGGCGGCATGGACAACCACGGTCCGCACGAGTTCGACCAGTTCCTGATCGGCAGCTGGCCGCACAGCCGGTTCCTGGAAATCCGTGCCGCCCGGATCGACGATCAGCGCGGACGCCTGCTGGCGGTGGCGGTCACCGATGTCACCGAGCAGGGGCTGTCGGCGGTCTATACCTTCTTCGACCCGGACGAGCAGGCGCGCAGCCTGGGCACCTACGCGATCCTCCAGCAGATCGCCTGGGCACAGCGCGAATCGCTGCCCCACCTGTACCTGGGCTACTGGATCCGCGGCCACCGCAAGATGGACTACAAGCGCCGCTACCAGCCGCTGGAAGCCTATGACGGCCGGCGCTGGGTCGATTTCGGCGCGTTGCCGGACAGCCCCTGACAAACGCCTGACACCTCAACCGGTACACAATAGCGGCATGAAAGCCCATGCCCTGATCGCCGCCGCTGCCCTGCTGTGCAGCGCCTGCGCACAAACCGACGAGCGGACATCCGCGATGCCCGACACCTCCGCCAGCCAGTTGCGCCTGGCCACCTACAACACCTCGCTGTATTCGGATGAAACCGGCGGACTGATCCGCCAGTTGCAGGGCGACAGCGCGCATGCGCGCAAGATCGCCGCGGTGCTGCAGCAGACCCGCCCGGATCTGGTGCTGCTCAACGAGTTCGATTTCGACGAGGCCCACCGTGCGGCCGACCTGTTCCAGCAGCGCTATCTGGAAGTCGCCCAGCCTGGCGGCGGCCAGCCACTGCACTACGCCTACCGCTACCTGGCCCCGGTCAACACCGGCGTGCCCAGCGGACTGGATCTGGACAACAACGGCGAGATCGGCGGCACCGGCCGCGACCGCGGCAACGATGCCTGGGGCTACGGCCTGCACCCGGGCCAGTACGGCATGCTGGTGCTGTCCCGGTACCCGATCGACGCGGCGGCGGTACGCACTTTCCAGCTGTTGAAGTGGAGCACGATGCCCGGCGCACTGCGCCCGGTCGATCCGGAAAGCGGCGCCCCGTTCTGGAACGATACGGTCTGGTCACAGCTGCGGCTGTCGTCCAAGTCCCACTGGGATGTGCCGGTGAAGACCCCGCTGGGCACCGTGCACGTGCTGGCCTCGCACCCGACTCCGCCGGTGTTCGATGGCAAGGAGAAGCGCAACGCCGCCCGCAACCACGACGAACTGCGGCTGTGGAAGGAATATCTGGATGGCGGCGACAAGCCGTGGCTGTGCGATGACCAGCACCGCTGCGGCGGTCTGGCCGGCGACGCGCGCTTTGTGATCGTCGGTGACCTCAACAATGACCCGGTCGATGGCGATGGCCGGCACGAGGGCATCCTCGAACTGCTCGAACATCCGCGCGTGCTGCGCTACCCCACGCCCAGCAGCAAGGGCGCCGAGGAGACCGGACTGAGGTATGCCGGCAAGGGCCTGCTCCGCCACGGCGCGCCACAGCATGCCACCGGCGATTTCGGCCCGCGCTCGGGCACAATGCGGCTGGACTACGTGCTGCCCTCGACCGGATTCCAGCACGTGGGCAGCGGCGTGTTCTGGCCGGCCAGTGACCGTCACGAGGCGAAGATCGCCGATGGCAGCGACCATCACCTGGTCTGGGTCGACGTGCGCTGACCCGCCTCCACCCTGAACAAAAAACGCCGGCAATCGCCGGCGTTTTTCATTGCGCTGCGGTGTGTGCTCAGCTGCGCAACTCGATGCCGATGGCCGCTGCGGCATCCCGCGCGATCGCACGCGCCTGCTCCACATCCGCCGCGCGCGCCAGAGTCACACCGACCCGGCGCTGGCCTTCCACCACCGGCTTGCCGAACAGGCGCAGTGCCGAATCCGGATGGACCAGTGCTTCGGCCACATTGCTGAAGAACGGAACGCCATGGCCCTGTGCCAGCAACGCGCAGGAGGCCGACGCCCCGTAGTGGCGGATGGTCGGGATCGGCAGGCCGAGAATGGCGCGTGCGTGCAGCGCGAATTCGCTCAGCTCCTGCGACATCAGGGTCACCAGCCCGGTGTCGTGCGGGCGTGGGGAGACCTCGCTGAACCACACCGCGTCGCCCTTCACGAACAACTCCACGCCGAACAGGCCCCAGCCGCCCAGATCGTCGGTGATGGCACGGGCGATCTGCTGCGCACTCTCCAGCGCCCTGGCCGACATCGCCTGCGGCTGCCAGCTCTCGCGGTAATCGCCATCCTTCTGCAGATGCCCGACCGGATCGCAGAACGCGGTGCCCCCCGCATGGCGCACGGTCAGCAGGGTGATCTCGTAATCGAAATCGATGAAGCCTTCGACGATGCAGCGGCCGGCACCGGCGCGGCCGCCGGTCTGCGCGTAGTCCCAGGCCGGGCCGATATCGGCCTCGCTGCGCAGCGTGCTCTGGCCCTTGCCCGAGGACGACATCACCGGCTTGACCACGCACGGCAGGCCGATCGCGGCCACCGCCTCGCGGTACTCGGCCTCGGTATCGACGAAGCGGTACGGCGAGGTCGGCAGGCCCAGGGTTTCGGCCGCCAGCCGGCGGATGCCTTCGCGGTCCATGGTCAGGCGCGCGGCCCGCGCGGTCGGGATCACCCGCAGGCCCTGCGCGGCTTCCAGCTGCACCAGGGTTTCGGTATGGATGGCCTCGATCTCCGGCACCACCAGATGCGGCTGCTCCTTGGCGATCAGCGCCTTCAGCGCGACCGGGTCGAGCATGTCGATGACATGGCTGCGGTGCGCCACCTGCATCGCCGGCGCGTTGGCGTAGCGGTCGGCGGCGATGACCTCCACCCCGAAGCGCTGCAGCTCGATGGCCACTTCCTTGCCCAGTTCGCCGGAACCGAGCAGCAGGACGCGGGTGGCGGACGGAGACAGCGGGGTACCAAGGGTGATCATCAGACGGTTCCGGGAAAGCGCGAAAGAGGGTGCACATTCTAGGCAACCCGGGCGGAAACCGCCCCCGGCGAGCCGTTCCCCGCGCCGCTGCCCGAGGCGTCCGACAGCCCATCAGCAGCGGCAACAGAAACCGCGGCCGTTGGCCCAGACCCAGGCCCGCGCGAAACCCGGTCCCGCTGGAGCAGCACTGCGCCCGCCCGCCACCGGCCCCCACTTGCATGTTGATATCAATTTGATATCTTCCCATCCAACTACCACGGAAGATGTGCCATGAAAGAGAAGTCGATCGGTTCCCTGTCCGGCATTCCCACCCTGCTCGGCACACTCGCGCTGATGCTGGCGGGCGCGGCCGCCATCATTTTCGCCGTGGTACTGACCAAATCCGGCGCGGGTGGCGGTGGCCTGCTGGTACTGGCCGGCATCGTACTGGTGAGCCTGGGCCTCTTCCTGAGCTGCGGCCTGTACATGGTGCAGCCCAACCAGGCCGCGGTGCTGAGCCTGTTCGGCAAGTACGTCGGCACGGTCAAGGACAACGGCCTGCGCTGGAACAACCCCTTCTTCACCAAGCGCAAGATCAGCCAGCGCGTGCGCAATTTCGAGAGCGGCAAGCTCAAGGTCAACGAGCTGGACGGCTCGCCGATCGAGATCGCCGCGGTCATCGTCTGGCAGGTCGTGGACGCCTCCGAGGCGGTCTACAACGTCGACGACTACGAAAGTTTCGTGCATATCCAGTCCGAATCGGCGCTGCGCGCGATGGCCACCAGCTATCCGTACGACCAGCACACCGCTGGCCAGCTCGCGCTGCGCAGCCATGCCGCCGAGATCTCCCAGCACCTGAAAAACGAGTTGGCCGAGCGTCTGGCCGATGCCGGCGTGCAGGTGCTGGACGCCCGCATCAGCCACCTGGCCTACGCCCCGGAAATCGCCCAGGCGATGCTGCAGCGGCAGCAGGCCAGCGCGGTGATCGCCGCCCGCACGCAGATCGTGGCCGGCGCGGTGGGCATGGTCGAAATGGCCCTGCTGGAACTGCAGAAAAATGCCGTGGTGCAGCTGGACGAGGAACGCAAGGCGCAGATGGTCGGCAACCTGCTCACCGTGCTGTGCTCGGATCGTGGCACCCAGCCGATCGTCAACGCCGGCTCGCTGTACTGAACAACATCCTGAGGTGACCGCAGTGAATGTCTTCGCCCCCCTGATCATCGCCGCCACCGGCATTCCGGCGCTGTGCTTCGCGGTGTGGAGCGAACGCCCCGGCACCGCCCACGCCCGCGGCATCGGCCTGCGCTGGGCGCTGATCGCGCTGTGCCTGTTTGTCGGCGGCATTGGTCTCCACCTGGCCGGCGACCAGCAGACCATCGCCTACGGAGTGATCGTCGGGCTGGTGATCGCGGTCAATGCGCTGGGCATCTCGCTGGTGATGCACCTGCGCCGCGGCAGCAATGGAGCGCCACGCCCGTGAGCGAGAAGAAGGCCTATCCGCTGCGCATCAACGCCGAAGTCCTGGCGGCTGCCCAGCGGTGGGCCGACGACGAGCTGCGCAGTCTCAACGCGCAGATCGAGTACGTGATCCGCGACGCCCTGCGCAAGGCCGGGCGCCTGCCCCGCCCCGCACCGGATGATTCGAACAAGGAGGAGTCATGAGCAAGCAGTGGAAGTATCTGGTCGTCAAAGCCGAAACCAGCATGTGGGGCACGTTCAAGCCCGAGAGCCTGCAGGAGCAGCTGGACAAGCATGGGCGCCAGGGGTGGGAGCTGGTGAATGTGGTCCATGCCCTGCCCACCACTTCCTCGCCCACGCTGGTGTTCAAGAAGGAGCAGTGATGACCAGGCTCAACGCGTGGATTGCGGGCACGCTGCTCGCCTTCTCCAGCACCGCCTTTGCCGCGGACCCGGCCGCGTTGGCCACGCGCCTGCTCGACCAGCTCGATGCCGGCCGGTACAGCACCGCCGAGGCGATGTTCTCGCCGCAGATGAAGGACGCGGTTCCGGCCGACAGGCTCAAGGCGGTATGGGAATCGCTGACCGCGCAGCTGGGGGCCGCCGGCAAGCGCGGCGAGGCCCGCACCAGCGAGGAAAGCGGCTATCGCATCGTCATCGTCCCGCTGGACTACGCCAACGGCCAGCTGCAGGCGCGGATCGCATTCGACGAAGACGACCGGATCACCGGCTTTCTGGTGCAACCGGCGGCGCCACCGCCCGCCGCCGCCCCGGCCGCCGATGCCGGTTTCAGCGAACAGGCTTTCAGCGTGCCGGCCCCGCATAGCGCCAAAGCCGCCCTGCCCGGCACGCTGGCACTGCCCAAGGGCCCGGGCCCGTTCCCGGCGGTGGTACTGGTCCATGGCTCCGGCCAGCAGGACCGCGACGAGACCATCGGTCCGAACCGCCCGTTCCTGGATCTCGCCCGCGGCCTGGCCGCGCAGGGCATCGCTGTACTGCGCTACGACAAACGCACTTATGCGCGACCACAGGAGTTCAACGGCACTTTCAGCATCGATGATGAGACCACCGACGATGCCGTCGCCGCCGTGGCGGCGCTGGCTGGCAGCCCGCGGATCGATCCCGACCACATCTATGTGCTCGGCCACAGCCAGGGCGGCCTGCTGGCCGGCCGCATCGCCAACGCCAGCGGCAAGATCGCCGGTCTGGTGCTGCTTGCCGCGCCGGCGCGGCCGATCCTCGATCTGCTGGCCGAACAGAACCGCTACATGGCCGGGCTGGACGGCAGCATCAGCACTGCCGAACAGGCGCAGCTGGACGCGCTGACAGCCGCGATCGCCACCGTCCGCCGCGATCCGGATGCCACGTTGATGAACCTGCCCGGGCGCTTCTGGCAGCAACTGGAACAGGTGGACCCCGTTGCCGATGTCCGCAGCACCGCCCTGCCGGTGTTGCTGCTGCAGGGCGGCCGCGACTTCCAGGTGATCGATGCCGACTGGCAGCGCTGGAACCAGGGACTGCAAGGGGAGCGCTACCAGTTCCGGCATTACCCCGCGCTCAACCATCTGGGTATCACCGGCGAAGGCAAAAGCTCACTGGAGGAATACTCCCGGCCCGGCCATGTGGAGCAGGTGCTGATCGGCGACGTCGCGCGGTGGATCAAGACCCGGCCATGAGACCGCAGACCCCATCGATTCCAGTGCAGTCCATCCCGCTGGCCGCACCGGCGGCGACGTCCCTGCTATGGCTGTGGGGTCCCGTGCTGCTGGTGATCTGCATCAACCCGCTGATCCAGCTGTTCGCAGGCAAGCCCCCCGTCACCGCCGCGTTCGCCTCTTGGGGCCCGTTGCTGGTTCTGCCACTGATCACTGCCGGCTTGACCCTGGCCTACCGGCGGCGTCATCTGCAGCTGGATGTAAGGCGGCTGAAGATCGCCAGCACGCTGTACAGCAAGCAGGTGCCGATCAGTGCCATGCGACTGGACCGCGCCCGCGTGGTCGACTTCGACGAGAACCCGGACTTCAAACCCGCCCTGAAAACCAACGGTTTCCAGATGCCCGGCTTTCGCGCCGGCCACTTCCGGATGAAGGACGGCAACAAGGGCTTCTGCCTGATCACCGACAACCACCGAGTACTGGTGCTGCCCCTGCGCGATGGCAGCAGCGTGCTGCTCAGCCCGGAGCAGCCGCGCGCCCTGCTGGAGGAACTCAAACGGCTGGCCGACAACCTGCCCCGCGCCTAAGCTGCCCCCATGCGCAATGTCCCCCGCCTCCTGATCAACACGCCCGATATCGAGATCTGGCCCGGTGGCCTGCTGCGGGCGCGCAGCAACCACGATGCCCGCCTGCTGTCACAGGCAAGTCACGTGCTGCGCCGCAAGCGCGATGGCCGCTATCTGGCGGTGCAACTGCCGCATGGGCTGATGCCGCTGGTCAGCCGCCTGCAGGCGGAGCCCGGCATCGAACCGGCAATGGCGGCACTGGATGCCACGCTGGCAACCCCGGCCCGTGTGCCGCCACCGGAGGGCGAACTTCCGCTGCACCAGCTGCAGCAGCGTCTGGACCAGCTCGGCCTGCACAGTACCGGCTACGCCAGCCACACCGGCCTGTGGCTGATCGCCGAACCGGCGCACCTGCATCTGGCCGGATTCGACCGCTACCGCCGGCCACTGTGGCTGACCCGTGGCGCCAGCCGTGCCTGGCAGCGCATGCAGCACACCGCCTCCCTTGACGGCATCGCACTGGAGGCGATCTCCGGCTACCGCAGCCATGCCTACCAGCTCGGCATTTTTGAACGCAAGCTGGCGCGCGGCCTGGACGTGGCGCAGATCCTCACCGTCAATGCCGCGCCCGGTTACAGTGAACACCATGGCGGCAACGCGCTGGACATCAGCGCTCCGGACGCGCCGGCGGCCGAGGAGTCGTTCGAACACACCGCCGCCTTCAGCTGGCTGCAGAGACGGGCCGGCGACTTCGGATTCCACATGAGCTATCCGCACGATAACCCGCACGGCATCGTCTACGAGCCTTGGCACTGGTGCTTCCGCCGCATCATTCCCTGAGCGACCTCTGGGCGTCGCCCGCACGGGCCTCGCGCCGGCGTGCCACGCCGGCAGTGGCGATGACCACCAGCGATATCGCCCGCCCTGTTCGCAGGCGCCAGCGTCCTCCGTTTTGCGGGGTAAGCGACGGGCAGGAACCCGCCCGCCGTCGCCGCGCCCATCCGCCGCATCGTCTGCCGCCAGCATGCAGACTCGCTCGTTGCCAGGAACCGGCGCGCGGGCCGTTGGCGCTGCCGATCGCGCTGACGCCTGCAAACGACCGGTTTCCGCACGTGAGGCTTCGGGGAAATCGGCTATCCGCCACAGGGACCGGATGGCCCAGCTGCGATCCAGGCCCCGGCGCTCGCCCCGGGCCGGCAGTGCGCGCGGCGTGGGCGACGTGGGCGGCGCTGCGCTCCCGTCCACCCGTTGCACTTTCTTGCCGATGCCATGGCCGTCGATGGGCAGGATATCGGTCCGGCCCAGCGGGAACATCGGCAGCATCGCCACCGCCCAGCCTTGGCCGCCGCGGATCGGCCCCAGTCGCCTGATCCCGACTCCAGCGCGGTGATCACGCAGCGGATGGGGATGCGCAAGGCCGGGGTCGAACCCGCGTCGACGGCGGGACCTGACGTCAGCGCCGCAGCGCGGCAATGGCCAGCAGCACCCAGCCGCCCATCAGCAACATGCCGCCCGCGGGCGCCAGCCGCGTCGTCCAGCCCGCCAGCACCCCGGCGGCCAGACTGCCGGAAAATAGCAGCACCCCCAGCAGCAGCACGTACAGCGCACTTCGCCCCAGGGTGTTCAGCGAGGCCGGGCCGAGTATCGCCAGCACTGCGCCATGCCCGAACAGGTACAGCGCGGCAGTGTTGAGGTTCGACTGCGCCAGTGGCTCATTGAGCCCATGTGACGCGTAGGCCGAAAGACCGATGGCCAGCGCCGCCAGCAGCCCGCCACTGAACGCCAGGAAAGAAGATTTGCGCGCACGTCGTTCCAGCCCCAGCATCATTCCACTTCTCCACTTGCGCCTTGGCGCGGCTAAAAAAAAACGCGCCGCAAGAAGCGGCGCGTTTCAGGGCAGATCAGTTCATCCGCTGTGACAGCGAATTACTTCACCGACCAGTAAACGTCATACGTACCGTCAGTGGTGAACGCCTTGTCGACGCCACCCTTCCAGGATTCGTACGGACGGTCGATCACTTCGTTGCCGTGGGTGGTCGCCCAGGCACGCAGTGCGTTGCGCGCGATATCCAGGCCCGCCATGTGACCGGCGTAGGAAGCGAAGGCCGAACGGTGCGCCGGAACGTGCGAATACGTCACCGGGTTGCCGGCCGGAATCTTCACGTTCAACTTGCCGTCGGTCGCAGCCACCGCGGCCGGAGCTTCGGTCTTGGCAGCATCACCTTCCTGCTTGTCGGCAGCGGCGGCGGCACCACTCTTCTTGCGGACCGGCTGGGCCACGTCGAAGGCGTACTTGTCAGCGGCAAAGTCGGTGGTGACGATGCGCACCGGACCGGCAGCTTCCAAGCCATTGGCCTCCATCGTGCGCTTGATCCATTCCTGGTTGTCCTGGATGGACTTGCGGATGGTGTCGTTGTTGCGATCGATGTTGCCGGCATTGACGACCAGCAGATCCTCGGCCGGAACGTCAACGATCTTCAGATCGGTCAACGGGGCTTCGGCAGCGCGGTAGTCGACGTTCGGCACCGTCGCCAGCATGTTGGCCATGCGTGACAGACCCAGCTTGACGTCATCACCGATATGGCGGCTCACGTACAGGCCGGCGTAACGACCAAACAGGTCCATGCCGTACTTGACGGAGTAGTCCTGGGTGATCTTGACGTTGCGGTCGTTCTTGCCAGTCGGCTCAAGAGTGAAGGTGGTGACCTTGTCGTGGCCCCGGGTCGGGTCCTCGATGGCGATACGCACCAGCTTGTTCTTTTCGCTTTCCTTGATTTCCCAGCTGCCGCTACCCAGCGCGCTGTCCTTGGAGCTGTAATCCAGGCGGGCACCGACGCCGGCGTCCGGACCGCTGAGCTTCAGTTCCATGCCCTTGTCGCGCAGCACCAGCGGATTCCAGTCCTTGAAACGGCGTAGGCTGTTGACCGTGTCATACACGATCGTCATCTTGCGGTTGGTTTCGATGCTTTCAGAAATATGGCGCTCGCCCGGCAGGCACACGCCAATGATGACGAACAGGCCAGCCACGATCCCCAGGGCAATCAGGAACTCGATAATACGGGTCATTCAGAGAGTCTCCGTGGCCGATCCCACGGCCGGGTTGATTGAAGCGAAGCCCCCATCCTATCAGGCTTTGCGCAGGTTGTTGACAGAATTGACGCACCGGTTTCCCTGCCTGGTACGGAACATGGGTTGAGGGCTGCAAAGCGCGGCGTTCCGCTCCCGGATCAGGAGCCCCGCCACCGGCGGACCCGACACGGCCGAGGGCCGATTGCGGCTATTTTCCATCCTCACCGGACCCTAACGCCAGCACGGAAACCGGCCGGGCCCGATTTTTCACTCCCACCACTTCAGACCAGCTGGAGTTCGAAGGCTTTGAGCACCGCCCGCGTGCGGTCGCGCACCCCCAGCTTGGACAGGATGTTGGACACGTGGTTCTTGATGGTGCCTTCGGCCACGCCCAGCGAGTTGGCGATCTCCTTGTTGGAGAAACCGCTGGCCATCAGCCGCAGGATTTCGGTCTCGCGGTCGGTCAGCGGATCGGGGCGGTCCAGGCTGACAAATTCGTTGCGCATGTGCTCCAGCCCCGACAGCAGCCGCTGGGTGACGGCCGGCTGCACCAGCGAGCCGCCATCGGCGACGGTGCGGATCGCACCGACCAGCTGCTCCAGGGTCACATCCTTGAGCAGGTAGCCCTTGGCCCCGGCCTTGAGCCCGGCCAGCACCAGCTGGTCGTCATCGAAGGTCGTCAGGATGATCGCCGGCGGCAACTGGCCCAGCCGCGACAGCGTCTGCAGCGCCTCCAGGCCGGACATCACCGGCATGCGCATGTCCATCAGCACCACATCGGGCGCGACCTGCGGAATGATCTCCACCGCCTGGCGGCCATCGGTGGCCTCGGCCACCACCTCGATACTGTCATCCAGCGCCAGCAGCGAACGGATGCCCTGCCGTACCAGGGTTTGGTCATCGACCAGGCAGACACGGATCATCAACTCACTCCTTGGGGCCCGGAGGCCAGCATCATATTGGTTACGCCCGGCAATGAGGCGCGAAGACGGAAGCCCTCACCGCGCCGCATGGACACCTCCAGCGCCCCCCCATATTGAACCAGGCGCTCACGCATGCCACGCAGACCATTGCCCGGCAGTATCTCGTCCACCTCACCACCGATCCCGTCATCATGCGCGACGATCACGACCTGACCATCTTCCCGATGGACCCGGATCCACAGGTTGCGGGCACCGGCGTGGCGCACCGCGTTGGTGATGATCTCCTGGGTACAGCGCAGCAGCACATGGGCGCGCTCGGGGTCCTCCACGTTCAACGGCTCGTCCATCTCCAGATGGATGTCCAGCGAGGGCACCCGCTCGGTCAGCGGCCGCAGCGCCGCCGCCAGATCGATCGCGCCGCTCTCCCGCAGCTGGCTCACAGCTTCGCGCACGTCGGTCAACAACAGTTTGGCCAGCGTATGCGCCTGACGGACATGCTCCTGGGCCTGGCCCTCGGTGATATGTCCGGCCACTTCCAGATTCAGGCTCAGCGCGGTCAGGTGGTGGCCCAGCAGATCATGCAGCTCGCGCGAGATGCGGGTGCGCTCATTGACCCGGGCGCTTTCGGCCAGCAATAGACGGGTGGCCCGCAGCTCCGCATTCAGCCGGCGCTGCTCCTCCCGTGCCTGGGTCTGCTGGCGCGCCACCAGGCTGGTGACGAACAGGAACATGGAGAAACCGCCGTACAGCAGCGACTGCAGCAGGGCCTCGAACAACGGCAGGCCGAGGATCAGGTTGTAGACCGGGAACACCGCCAACTGGCTCAGGACCAGCCAGACGATCCCCACCCGCTTGCTCAGCAGCCACGGAATCACCCCGGCAGCCACCATCATCAGGATGCTGCCCAGACCGGTGGCCGAGAGATAACTCACCGCCAGCGCCGAAACCGTCAGCACCAGCAGCACCGTGCGGTCATACCAGTTGGTATGGCCGGAGGCTTTCAGCCCGCGGGTGAGCCAGAAGTAGCAGCCGCCGAACACCAGATAGGCCACAAACAGCCACGCCGCCTCTCCGGCCGCCGGCTGCGCCACGCCCTCCTCCGGCGCGTACTGGGTGTAGATCAACGGCAGGCTGACCAGCGCCCAGGTGAAAAGGCCGGCCAGGCGGAGAACGCGGGTGTGGCTGAGGTATCCCAACATCCCGGCATAGTAAGGATATGCGGCAGGTTGCGCCCTCCCTCGGAAGTCATGCCCGCGCCGGCTCGCCCGGCTCCGGCCACCCATGCGATAATTCGCCGCACAGCCTCCACAGGCCGACCGTTTTACCCCACGGAGTCACAATGTCGATTGTCATCCGCGACGTGCTCGAGCATGAGCTCGATTCCGTTCTGGCACTGAACAACAATGCCGGCTTGGCGATCCTCCCGCTGGACGCGGCAAAACTCCGCCGTTTCTACGAAACCGCCGAATATTTCCGGGTGGCCGAGCGCGATGGCAACCTGGCCGGGTTCCTCGTCGGCTATGGCAGCGGCAGCGCCCATGACAGCTGCAACTACGCGTGGTTCCAGCAGCGCTATCCCAGCTTCTTCTATATCGACCGCATCGTGGTGGCCAGCCGTCGCCGCGGCGGTGGCGTGGGCCGCGCGTTCTATGCCGATGCGCAGAGCTATGCGGAACTTCGCTATCCACAGATGGCCTGCGAGGTGTTCCTGGACCATGGCGCCGACGCCGCACTGCTCTTCCATGGCAGTTTCGGCTTCCGCGAAGTCGGCCAGAACACCATGCCCGACGTGGACGTGCGCACCAGCATGCTGCTCAAGGACCTGTGCAGCTACGAATGGGTGCATCAAACCTATGGCGACAACCTGCCCGACGTACCGTGGGTGGGCCACACACGCCGACCGCTGCAGCAGCGGCCGACGGGAACTTGAGATGGCAGTGAATTTGGATTTCGAACAGGCGGGTGAACTGAAAATCGGGCAGGTCGGCATTGCCAACCTGCGCATCCGCACCCTGGATGTGGAGCGCCTGAGCCAGGAAATGCGTGATCGCGTCACCCGCGCCCCCAAGCTGTTCGGACGCGCGGCGGTGATTCTGGATTTCGGCGGGCTCAGCCAGGTGCCGGATCTGGCGACCGCACAGGCTTTGTTGAACGGACTGCGTGAGGCAGGCGTGCTGCCGGTGGCATTGGCCTATGGCACCCAGGACACCGAAGTGCTGGCCCAACAGCTGGGGCTGCCCCTGCTGGCCAAGTTCCGCGCCCAGTACGAGCGCGCTGATGCCGAACCGGCCGCAGCGCCCGCGCCGCAACGCCGTGCGCCGGAACCTGCGCCTGCAGCGCCCGTCCCCGCCGCAGCGCCCGCGCAGCCAGGACGCATGCAACTGGGCACGGTCCGCTCGGGCCAGCAGCTGTATGCCGAAAACTGCGACCTGACTGTACTTTCAACCGTGGGTGCCGGTGCCGAGGTGATCGCCGACGGCAGCATCCATATCTACGGTACGCTGCGCGGCCGGGCATTGGCCGGCGCGCAAGGCAACACCGCGGCACGCATTTTCTGCCGCGACTTCCACGCTGAACTGGTCGCCATTGCTGGACGTTATAAGGTGCTGGACGATATTCCCGACACCCTGCGCGGCAAAGCCGTGCAGGTGTGGCTGGAACAGGACCAGATCATGATTGCCGCGCTGGATTGACGCGGCCCAAAACGAATACCCAGGAGAAGTCCTTTGGCTGAAATCATCGTAGTCACCTCCGGCAAAGGCGGCGTCGGCAAGACCACCTCCAGCGCCAGCCTCGCCTGCGGGCTCGCCCGTCGCGGCAAGAAAGTCGCCGTCATCGACTTCGACGTGGGCCTGCGCAACCTCGACCTGATCATGGGCTGCGAGCGCCGCGTGGTGTACGACTTCGTCAACGTTGTCCACGGCGAAGCCACACTGAAGCAGGCCATGATCAAGGACAAGCGCTTTGACAACCTGTACGTGCTGGCCGCCTCGCAGACCCGCGACAAGGACGCACTGAACAAGGAAGGCGTGGAGAAGGTACTCAAGGACCTGGCTGCCGACGGCTTCGATTTCATCATCTGCGACTCGCCGGCCGGCATCGAGAAGGGCGCATTCCTGGCGATGTACTTCGCCGACCGCGCCGTGGTGGTGGTGAACCCGGAAGTGTCGTCGGTGCGCGACTCGGACCGCATCATCGGCCTGCTCGACTCCAAGACCGCCCGCGCCGAAGCCGGCAAGGACGTCCCGGCCTACCTGCTGCTGACGCGCTACAGCGCGCCGCGCGTGGAAACCGGCGAGATGCTCAGCATTGCCGACGTGGAGGAAGTGCTGGGCCTGAAAGCCATTGGCGTCATTCCCGAGTCCGGCGACGTGCTCAATGCATCCAACAAGGGCGAACCGGTGATCCTGGACAGCGAATCCCCGGCCGGCCAGGCCTACGAGGACGCGGTCAGCCGCATCCTTGGCGAGGAGCGCCCGATGCGCTTCATTTCGGTTGAGAAAAAGGGCTTCTTCAGCAAGCTGTTTGGAGGATAAGCATGGGACTGCTCGACTTCCTGAAACAGAAGAAGAACACCGCCGAAACCGCGAAAAACCGCCTGCAGATCATCATCGCGCAGGAACGCAGCACCCGTGGCGGCCCCGACTACCTGCCACTGCTGCAGCGCGAACTGCTGGAAGTGATCAAGAAGTACGTCAATATCGACGCCGATGCGGTCAAGGTCGACCTCGTCAAGGATGGCGCCAACGACGTGCTCGACATCTCCGTCGCCCTGCCTGACGACAAGTGATCTCCACCCGGCGGCGCTGGCCGCCGGGAGTGTGCCTTCCGTGAACCCATCCCCCCTCTCCGGGCCAGACGTGGCCGTGACCTGTGTCGGCGATATCCAGTGGAGCGATGCCGTCGCGCTGCTCGCCGGTCATGGCCTGCGCCTGAACCATATCGCCGCCGGCGGGACGATCCCGGGCAGCTACTGGGGCGAGCCGGAAGCCGGCATCATCGGCAGCGACGTGTACGTGCGTGATGACACTCCCGTGCATTCGATGTTGCACGAGGCCTGCCACCTGATCGTGCTGCCGCCGGAGCGTCGCGCCCTGGTGCATACCGATGCCACCGATTCGGTGGCCGAGGAAGATGCCACCTGCTATCTGCAGATCGTGCTGGCCGGACAGCTGCCCGGCGTCGGCAGCACGCGCCTGATGGCCGACATGGATACGTGGGGATACACGTATCGACTGGGGTCTACCCGGGCGTGGTTCGAGCAGGATGCCGAAGACGCCAGGGCGTGGCTGATCGAACGCGGCTTGCTGGACGCGTAAAACCGCCCCATCCCCCGGTAAAACATGGCGCGCGGCAACGAGCCACGTCGCACCGGCGTCGCACAATCAGCCCGTTGCGGTTCGCGCAGGAGGGCCAGGAACTCCAGGCGTAGCTGATCGGCCCCCGCTTGCCTGCCGCGCAAAGCCACCGCCTCGGCCAGACGCGGGCGCCTGGCGAGGCGATGGACTCCATCGGCGCCTCGCGATCAGTGTGGCGCCCGCGCCGGCTGCGATGCGCGCATATCCAGCACCACGCGGGTACCGCGCTCCGGCTGCGAGTGGATATCCAGCGTCCAGCCCAGGTGGCCGCACAGTCGCGCAATCAGATCCAGCCCGATGCCCGCGCTCGGATCGCGCTCGCCCCGGGCCATCCGCGCGTACAGCTGGGCGACCTCTTCCGGACTCATGCCGTGACCCGGATCTTCAATGGTGACCAGCGCCTGCGCAGAAACACCCAGGCGGATCACGCCACGGTCGCTGTTCTCGATCGCGTTGCGCAGCAGGTTGCCGATCGCCGCCTGCACCACGCCCAGCGGCGCCAGGATCTGGCACGGCTCGGCCTGCACCAGTTGCAGCTGCAGCTCCTTGCCATTGGCCAGATGGCGATGGTCCTCGATGATCTCCGGCACCAGCTGCTCCAGCGCCAGCAGTTCGCTCATCGCCGCCAGCCGGGCCGGATCGCGCGCCAGCACCAGCAGCAGCTGGATCAGCTGCTCGACGCCGGATGCGGTGCCACGGATGCGCTGCAGCTGCTGGCGTGCCCGCGCCGGCAACTGCGGCTGTTCCAGGGCCAGTTCGGCGGCACCGGTGATGACGGCGATGGGCGTGCGCAGTTCGTGGCTGGCGGTGCTGATGAACATCCGCTCGCGCTCGACGAAATGCTCGTTGCGCTGCAGATAGTCGTTCAGCGCGCCGGCGATCACTTCCAGCTCGGCACTGCCCCGCTTGTCGACCTGCACCTGCTGGCCACGCCGCTCCGGACGCAGGTGGCCGATGTCCTGGGCCAGGACCGACAACGGCCGCACCAGCCGGTTCATGCCTACCCAGGCCATCAGCAAGGTGACCAGCAGCAGCGCCACGCCCGCCAGCAGCGCCCAGCGGGTGACGAAATGCTCCAGCGCCGCGAAATCGGTGATGTCCAGCACCAGCATCACGCGGCCGAAATCATCGGTGTCGCGCACCATCGCCGCCGCGTTCCGGCCGGCCAGCAGCGCGCCGTCATGCAGACCCGGCGTCAGATGCGCCAGTGTTTCCGGAATGCCCTTTTCATCGTGCTCGCGGAACAGGTGCAAGGTGTCCGAATCCTGCCAGCGATAGTCCGGATCGCTGCGCATGTGGCCGATGACACTGTCCAGCTCGGTGTTCAGCAGCGCGCGCCACACCGCATGTTCGGCCCGCTCATGCACATAGTTGGCCGCGCTGAACACCGCCAGCGTCACCAGCGCCACATACACCGCCAGCCAGCCCAGCAATTTGCGCCGCAGCGTGGGCCGGGTCACGACGGGAGGCTGCCGGTCGCCGGTGCCGACAGCCGATAACCCACACGCGGCAGGGTGTGCAGCAGCTTCTGCTCGAACGGACCATCCACCGCACGCCGCAGCTCGTAGATATGCGAGCGCAGCATGTCGCCATCGGGCGGTTCCTCGCCCCACAGCGCGTATTCGAGCTGGTCGCGCGTCACCGCCGCGGGACTGGCGCGCATCAGCACTTCCAGCAATTTGCGGCAGGCCGGATACAGGTGCAGCACCTGGCCGCCGCGCCGGGCCTCCAGCGTGCCCAGGTCCAGCCGCAGATCGTGCACTTCCAGCACCTTGCGCGGATTGCGCCCCCGCATGCGCGCGAGCACCGCATCCAGCCGCACCTCCAGCTCGGGCAGCGCGAAGGGTTTGGTCAGATAGTCGTCGGCACCGGCACGGAAGCCGGCAATCTTGTCCGGCAGCTCGTCACGCGCGGTGAGCATGATCACAGGCACCTCGGAGCGGTGCTCCTCGCGCAGCTTGCGCAGCACCTCCGGCCCCTCCATGCGCGGCAGCATCCAGTCCAGCAGGATCGCGTCGTAGGACTGGGTTATCGCCAGATGCAGGCCGGTGACGCCGTCCGGGGCCACGTCCAGCACATGCCCGCGCGCCTCGAAGTACTCGAACAGGTTGGCGATCAGGTTGCGATTGTCTTCGATGACCAGCAGCCGCATGGGCGGAACCTTTGCAAAGCCCCGCCAGCGGCGGGTATCGGCCGATATCGTAGACGCGGGGTGGTCAGAATGTCGTCGAAACAGGTAACAATGGTTGCGACACGCTTCCCACGTCGTCCCCGCGATCATCGCGCCTGTCCTTCCGAGAACGAGTCGCCCGTGCGCCCAACACCTTCCCGCTCCTCCCCGAATTCCCTGTGGTTTGTGATGCTGATGGCGCTGGTGGTGGCCAGCCTGGTGGCCGGGCTGGGCATGCGCTCGCCCAGCCCGCCCGACGAGCCGCGCTTTGTGCTGGCGGCGCGGCATATGGTCGAAACCGGGCAATGGCTGCTGCCCCATCGCGGCAGCGAGCTGTACGCGGAGAAGCCGGCCACCTTCATGTGGCTACAGGCGGCAACCTACAAGGTGCTCGGCGACTGGAACCTGTCCTTCCTGGTGCCCTCGCTGCTGGCCGCGCTGCTGACGCTGTGGCTGACCTGGGACCTGTCGCGGCGGCTGTGGAACCGGCAGGTCGCGCGCTATGCGGTGCTGGCGCTGTTTGTCTGCATCCAGTTCGGATTGATGGCCAAGCGCGCACAGATCGACATGGTGCTGGTGGGCATGACCACACTGGCACTGTGGGGGCTGATGCGGCACCTGCTGCTGGGCCCGAACTGGGGCGCCTTCGCCCTGGCCTGCTTTGCCGCCGGCGTCGGCACGGTGACCAAGGGCGTGGGCTTCCTGCCGTTGCTGATCCTGCTGCCGTGGGCGCTCTGGCGCTGGCGCCATCCGCAGGTTGCGGGCCCGGGCCGCAGCTGGAACTGGTGGCTGCTGCTGCCGATGTTCCTGCTCGGCACGGCGGTGTGGCTGGCCCCGCTGGGCATCGCGCTGTTGAACAATCCCGATCCCGCGCTGAAGGCCTACGCACACGAGCTGCTGTTCAAGCAGACCGGCACCCGCTACACCTCGGCCTGGCACCACACCCAGCCGGCCTGGTACTACCTGCAGGTGATCGCCACGATGTGGCTGCCGGGCAGCCTGCTGCTGCCGTGGCTGGTCCCGGCCTGGTGGCGCCGCTGCCGCCGCGCCGATCCGCGCTATGTGCTGTTGCTGGGCTGGGCGCTGCTGGTGCTGCTGTTCTTCAGCGCCAGCCCGGGCAAACGCGAGGTCTACATCCTGCCGATGCTCCCGGCACTGGCCGTGGCCGCCGCACCGCTGCTGGCCGGGCTGCTGCGCCGCACCGGCGTGCGCTGGCTGCTGCTGGGCTATGTGGCCCTGCTGGCCGTGGCGATGCTGGTGATCGGCTATGGCGCGGTGCATGGCGATGGCTGGGCGCAGCGCAACGCGGCCAGGCGGGCGATCGACCTGTCGGTGCTGCCAACGGTCGGCGGGTGGCTGATCGGCGTCGGCGCGGCCTGCCTGCTGCTGGCCATCACCCTGCGCCTGCGCCGGGCGGGCCTGGCCGTGGTGCTGACCACGGTGCTGCTGTGGTCGATGTACGGGCTGGGCGCGATGCCGGCGCTGGATCCCTACAGCTCCGCCTCGAAGGTGATGGACAAGGTGCGCGCGCGCATCGGCCCGGAGGCCGAGCTGGGCATGGTGGCCTGGCGCGAGCAGAACCTGTTGCAGACCGATCCGCAGGCCGCCGATTTCGGTTTCAAGCGGCCGGTGGCCGAGCAGTGGCAGGATGCTGCCCGCTGGGTCGCACAGGATCCGCAACGACGCTGGCTGTTCGTGCTGGACAAGGCGATGAGCCCCTGCGCCGATCGCGCCCGGGTCATCGCCATCGGCAGTGCCAACCGCAACAACTGGCAGCTGCTGCCGGGCACGGCGCTGGATGTGGCCTGCGTCGAAAAAACCCAGGGCAGCGTGGACGGGGGCGATACCGCGCCGGACGACGACGGCGACTGAGCCGCGCCCGCCCACCCACCGGGTGGCGGCAAGGACCGGCAACTGTCTTAACACCTGACAGAATTTCCACATCCTTCCGACCGCATTCCGACATCCGGCGGAACAGCATCGCGCCATCCCATCCGATGGCCCCTGCTGCATGCCCGCCCCCGCCCCCTCCCGCCTGCTGTCTTTCCCGGCCACGGTCCCTTCGCGGGGATCCGCCAGCCGCATTGTCTGGGTCCCGCTGGTCCTGGCCGTCGCCGCCAGTGTGCTGCTGATGGCCGGCAACGGTGACCTGTGGGTGGCCGACCAGCTCTACCAGTGGCAAGGCGGGCAATGGGCGCTGAAGGAGGCGTGGTGGACCAGCCAGCTGATCCACAAGGGCGGCCGGGATCTCACCTGGGCCGTGGCGCTGCTGGTCATGCTGGCGCTGGTCCGCAGCCGCCTGGACGCCCGCTGGCGCCCGCTCGGCCGGCCGCTGCTGTACCTGCTGCTGTCCGTGGGCCTGTCCACCGGCCTGATCGCCCTGCTCAAATCCGGCACCCACATGGATTGCCCCTGGGACCTGGAGCGCTATGGCGGCCTGCGCCCGTTCGTCGGCCTGTTCGAGCCACGGCCGGCCGCGCTCGGCAATCCGGCCTGCTTCCCGGCCGGCCATGCCGGCTCCGGCTACGCCTGGGTGGCGCTGTTCTTTTTCATGCGCGAAGTGCGTCCGCAGTGGCGCTGGCCGGCCCTGCTGACGGCGCTGGCAGTCGGGGCTATATTCGGCCTGGCCCAACAGCTGCGCGGTGCGCACTTCCTGTCCCATGACCTGTGGTCACTGGCGATCAGCTGGGCCGTTGCCTCGACGCTGTACCTGTTGCTGTTCGCCCCTGCTGTCGCGCCATCCGCCTCACCCGCACCGGTCAGCGTCCTGGAGGAAGCCGCATGAGCACTGCCGTTCCTGTTGCCCGCACGTCGCGCCTGTCCTGGCGCCAGCTGCGCAGCTGGCGTCCGCAAATCAGCACCGAAACCCTGATCCTGCTCAGCAGCGCGTTCTTTGCGCTGGTCTGCAACGGGCTTTTCTGGCGCAGCGCGATGGCCACCAACCCCGGCAATGTGCTGCTCGCGGTCTCGCTGTTCGCCTTGCTGCTCAGTGTGCATGCGCTGCTGCTGGGCCTGCTGGTGTGGCGCTGGAACGCCAAGGTGCTGCTGACCGTGTTGTTCGTCACCACCGCCTTCGCCACGCATTACATGAACAGCTACAACGTCTATCTGGACGCGGACATGCTGCGCAACGTGCTGGCCACCGATCACAAGGAGTCGCGCGAACTGATGACCCCGGCCCTGATCCTGCCGCTGCTGGGCTATGCGCTGCTGCCGACGCTGCTGCTGTGGCGGGTACGGCTGCGCAAGCGCACTTGGGGCAAGGCGCTGCTGTGGCGGGTGCTGCTGCTGGTCGGCGTGGTGCTGATTGGCGGCGGCGGGGTGATGGCCTCGTTCCAGGACATCTCGGCGCTGATGCGCAACCACCGCGAAGTGCGCTATCTGGCCACGCCGGTCAATTACCTGATCGCGCTCAAGCAGAACCTGGCCACGGCCAGCCCGATCAAGCGGCAACCCAAACTGCCGCTGGGCACCGATGCCAAGGCCACGCCGCGCGCGGCCGGCAGCAAGCCGCGCCTGCTGGTGCTGGTGGTGGGCGAAACCGTGCGCGCGCAGAACTGGGGCCTGAACGGCTACGCCCGCCAGACCACACCGGAGCTGGCGCAGACCGGCGCGATCAACTTCCCGGACATGCATGCCTGTGGCACCAGCACCGAAGTCTCGCTGCCGTGCATGTTCTCCCCGTTCGGCCGCCGCCACTACGACGAGAAGCAGATCCGCGGCCACCAGTCGCTGCTGCACGTGCTCGAGCACGCCGGCATCGCCACGCTGTGGCGCGACAACCAGTCCGGCTGCAAGGGGGTGTGCGAGGGACTGCAGACCCAACATCTGGACGATGCCACCACGCCCGGCCTGTGCGCCGATGGCCGCTGCATGGACGAGATCCTGATTGACGATCTGGCCGCGCAGGTGCGCGCCAAACCCGGTGACCGGGTGGTGGTGCTGCACCAGCTGGGCAACCACGGCCCCAGCTACTTCCAGCGCTATCCGGCGCAGTTCCGCCAGTTCGTACCCACTTGCGATACCGCCGACCTGGGCCAGTGCAGCCGCGAGCAGATCGTCAACAGCTACGACAACTCGATCCGCTACACCGACCACTTCCTCAGCCGCACCATCGCCACGCTGCGCGGCATCGAGGACTACGACACGGCGATGATCTACCTGTCCGACCACGGCGAATCGCTCGGCGAGAAAGGCCTGTACCTGCACGGCATGCCCTACGCCATCGCCCCGGAAGAGCAGACCCGGGTGCCGATGCTGATGTGGTTCTCGCCCGGCTTCGCCGCCGATCGCGGCATCGACCTGGCCTGCCTGCGCGAGCGGGCCGCACAGCGCGCCGACCACGACAACCTGTTCCCCTCGGTGCTGGGCCTGATGCAGGTCAAAACGGCGGTGTACGACCGCGCGCAGGACGTGTTCGCCGGCTGCAGCAGCTGAGTACCGGCATCTGGCGGAGAGCCCCCATGGCCACCTTCCCGCACTGGCTGCCCTGGGCGCTGCTGTCGGCGGTGTTCGCCGCGCTCACCGCGATTTTCGCCAAGCTCGGCCTGCACGGCATCGATCCGGATCTGGCGCTGTTGCTGCGCACCGCGATCATCGTCGTGGTGCTGGCGATGTTCGTGACCGCCACCGGCAAATGGCACAACCCGCTGCAACTGCCCGCCACCACCGCCGGCTGGCTGGCGTTGTCGGCGCTGGCCACCGGCGCCTCGTGGCTGTGCTACTTCCGCGCCCTGCAAGGCGGCCCCGCTTCGCAGGTGGCGCCGGTGGACAAGCTCAGCATGGTGCTGGTGGCCCTGTTCGCGGTGGCCTTCCTGCACGAGCGGCTGGCCTGGCGTGAATGGCTGGGCGTGGCGATGATCGGCGGCGGCGTGCTGCTGATGGCGATCAAGCGCTGACCTTTGTCCACTTGCGGCGCTGACGCGGCCGCTCTACCTTCGCCGGACTTGAAATCACTCCGGGGATCACCGTGAAGAATCGTCATCTGGTATTGGCCGCCGCGGTTGGCGTGGCCGTGCTCTCGCTGGCCGCCTGCAAGAAGGACGCCGCGCCCGACGCCGCCGCGCCGGCCGCCAGCGCCGCCGCCCCGGCCGAAAGCGCCGACCAGTTCATCGCCCGCGTGAATGCCGAATACAAGGCCATGTACCCGGAGATGACCTCGGCGCAGTGGCTGTCCTCCACCTATATCAATGACGATTCGGCGCGTGTGGCCGCCAAGGCCAACGAGCGCTGGCTGACCACGCTCAACGGCTGGATCGAGCAGGCCAACAAGTACGAAGGCCAGCCGATGAGCGCCGACACCAGGCGCGCCATCAGCCTGCTCAAGCTGATGACCGCCATGCCCGCCCCGCGCGATCCGGCCAAGCTGGCCGAGCTGGCCGGCATCGCCACCAAGCTGGAAGGCGACTACGGCGCCGGCACCTACTGCGTGGGCGAAGGCGATGCCAGGAACTGCCGCCAGCTCGGCGACCTGGAAAAGGTGCTGGCCACCTCGCGCGACTACAACCAGCAGCTCGACGCCTGGCAGGGCTGGCACTCCACCGCCGTGCCCTCGCGCGCCAGCTACCAGCGCTTCGTCGAACTGGTCAACGAAGGCGCCCGCGAGCTGGGCTACAGCGACGCCGGCCAGATGTGGCGCAGCGGCTATGACATGCCGGCCGAACAGGTCGGCCCGGAAACCGACCGCCTGTGGGAGCAGGTCAAGCCGCTGTACGAGCAGGTGCACTGCTACACCCGCGCCAAGCTGGACAAGGAATACGGCAAGGACAAGGCCGAAGTGGGCGGCGGCATGATCGCCGCGCACCTGACCGGCAACATGTGGCAGCAGGACTGGAGCAACCTGTGGGACATGACCGCGCCCTACCCCAACGCCGGCAGCCTGGACATCACCGCCGCGCTGGAAAAGCAGTACCAGGGCAACCTGAGCGCGGCGCTGGCCAAGGCCGGTGGCAGCGATCCGGCAAGCCGTTTCAAGGCCCAGCGTGAGGCCGAACTGGCCACCGCCCGGCAGATGACCGAACGCGCGCAGGACTTCTACGTGTCCCTGGGCATGCCCAAGCTGCCGGAGAGCTACTGGGCCAACACCCAGTTCATCAAGCCACTGGACCGCAACGTGGTCTGCCACGCCAGCGCCTGGGACATGAACATGGGCGGCAACGGCAAGGACATCGGCCCGGACGTGCGCACCAAGATGTGCATCACCCCGACCGAAGAGAACTTCACCACCATCTACCACGAGCTGGGCCACATCTATTACGACCTGGCCTACAACCCGCTGCCGCCGTTGTTCCAGAACGGCGCCAACGACGGCTTCCACGAGGCCATCGGCGACACCATCGTGCTGGCGATGACGCCCAAGTACCTCAACTCCATCGGCCTGGTCGGCGCCCAGCAGGAAAGCCGCGAGGCCACCATCAACGCGCAGATGCGCATGGCCATGAGCGGCGTGTCGTTCCTGCCGTTCGGCCTGATGATCGACCGCTGGCGCTGGGGCGTGTTCGACGGCTCGATCAAGCCGGACCAGTACAACCAGAAGTGGTGGGAGCTGAAGGCCCAGTACCAGGGCGTGGCCCCGGCCACCGCCCGCGGCGAGGAATTCTTCGACGCCGGCGCCAAGTACCACGTGCCGGGCAACACCCCGTACCTGCGCTACTTCCTGGCGCGCATCCTGCAGTACCAGTTCTACAAGGGCCTGTGCGATGCCTCCGGTTATACCGGCCCGCTCAACGAATGCAGCTTCTATGGCAACAAGGAAGCCGGCCAGAAGTTCTGGGCGATGCTGAGCAAGGGCGCCAGCCAGCCGTGGCAGGCCACGCTGAAGGAACTCACCGGCGAAGAGAAACTCGACGCCGGCCCGATGCTGGAATACTTCGCCCCGCTGCAGGAATGGCTCAAGCAGCAGAACGAAGGCCAGATGTGCGGCTGGACCGCGCAGGCGCCGGCGGCCAGTGCACCGGCAGCACCGGCCACCGCTGCGAAGTAAACCTTGCAGGTGGTTTTGAGACGAAGGGCGCCGTTTGGCGCCCTTTGTTTTTCTAGCGGATTCATTCGGCTGTTGCCAGCGCATTGACTGCATCGCAACCTCGTTACGCCGGCGAACTGGAGGGTGTAATCGTTACACCGTCATTTTTGCGGCATAAAAACGGCGCAAAGCGCCCTGCTCGCTATCCACAGACCCTTCAAGCCAATGGAATACAAGGAAAACTCCTTGGATTGCCAGCAACATTGAAGTCGGCCATGATTGGCGTTATGCCGCACTTGGGCGGACCAATAAGTGTTATGCCCCAATGGAAAGATCCAGCAAGCCACAAATCGGATTGCTCCACCTTGAGGTTATAGATCGCTCAAACTTCGCGGAGTTCGAGGCGGCTATCCGCTCAGAGGGCCTAGACCTGCGGATCGAGTCAAAGCCAGATCCCGGTCCTTACGCGGGTATCGAGTGGCTAGTTCCTACAGCTGTCGTGATCTACATTGGCAAGGCTTACTTCGATTCATTCCTTAAAGAGGCTGGTAAAGATCACTACTCTATTTTTAAATCGGCCGTCTCAAGTGTTTCTTCAAAGTTCTTTGGAAAGAATGCGCCAAAGGGTCGGGTAGTCTTCTCAAAAGGCAAAGCCGAATCGGAGCATCCGCGCTATTCGATCTTCTATTCAATCGTGGCGGACTTCGGAGACGGCTACTCCGTCAAACTACTGCTTCAAAGCGACTTTGACGCTGATCTGTGCAATGACGCTCAAGGCGCGTTCCTGCAATTCCTGTCCGAGGCTGCAGCCGGCACGTTGGATCCAAGTGCAGTGAAAGGGCTTTCTACCGCCAAGCCCGTCGGCCATACCTTGCTCGTCGCTTACAACCCAGATAGCCGGGCTCTTGAGGTCATTGATCCATTGGCCGACAAGCGGTCGGTTGGGGCATAAGAAAACAGGGGTCAGAGTGAATTAAATCAAAGCACTCTAGGACCGTAGGCAGGGTTAGTCCCACCAACCCAGCGCCTTTGTTTTGTTTTGCGATACTGGGTTGATGGAGCCAACCCAGCCTACCGGGCTTGTTACACCGTCATTTTTGCGGCATAAAAACGGCGGGAAAACAGGGGTTAGAGTTAATTAAATCAAAGCACTCTGGCGCGGGAGTGCAATTTGATATCGAGAACCCTCCGTCTGCCTGGAAGCCCATGCCAGCGCAGTGTTTGCCAGCATGCTGATCGGGGAACCGGCCCAGCCAAGGTGACTTCCCAAGTTCCAGGGTTTTTGCTTGGGTGACAGAGCAAATTGCTCGGAATCCCGACCTTTTTGCTCGGCGCGCGGAGCTATTTGCTCGGACCGCCGAGCACCTGAGCCCGGAACGCAGGGCTTTTTGCTCGATCAATGGAGCAATCTGCTCGAAGTCCCGAGCTTTCTGCTCGCCACGCGGAGCGTTTTGCTCGGGAGGCCAAGGACCGTAGGCTGGGTTAGGCCTACCAACCCAGCGCCCTTGACGTGCATTGCGATGCCGGGTTGCTGGAGCCGACCCGGCCTACGGCCCTCGGGTTTTCTGCTCCGTCCCCCCGCCGGACATTCCGGTGGGTCACTCCCTGACCCGCAGCCACCGGCAACCCGACGCCTGGCGCAGTTGCAGCGGGTAGCCCGGGTAGGCGACGCGCACCCGGGACTTGTTCGATGCCTGCCTTGCGGTGTGCCCCCGGGTGCGGCCGATGGCCTTACCCGGGCTACTCGGCTGGCGGGGTGTCTGGGCGGGGTTGTCCACCAGCTCCGGCGCCGATCAGACGCCGAGCTATTCCGATGAGGCTTTTTGCTGGTCCGTTAAGGCTTTTTGCTACTCCGGAGAAGCTCGGAGCTGAACAATTAAGGCTTTTTGCTATTCCGGATAGCTTCCGCGCTACTCCGTTGAGGCTTTTTTCTATTCCCGATAGCTTCCGAGCTATTCCGTTAAAGCTTTTTGCTGTTCCGGATAGTTTCCGAGCTACTCCGTTAAGGCTTTTTGCTGTTCGGGAGAAATCACGGGCAGCGCAGTGATGCTGCCCCGGCTTCCGGCGCCGTCAGCATGATTCACAGCCCGCCCCGCCCCCCATACGACAAGGGCGCCCCGCGGCGCCCTTGTGATTCACGCCCTGGGCCGATGGCCGCTCAATGCGTGCCGGCGGTGCCCTTGGCGCCTGCGCCCAGCTCGGCGGCCAGGTTGCGCTTGTAGGTGTCGAAGTCGATGCCCTGCCCCGCGGCCTCGGCGTGGGCGGCGTCCTTCAGCGCATCCGAATACATCAGGCGCACGGGGGTGTTGTTGTTCTCGTGCCATTCGGCCGCACGCATGATCAGCGCCAGCACGCGCGCGGCGCTGGGGGTCTCGCCGGCGATCTTGCCGTCCATGCCCAGCACCCATTCGCCGTCGCGGCGGACGATGCCGGCCAGCAGCGTGCGGTGCTGGTCGCGCAATTCGGCATGCGGCTCGACTTTCGCCTTGGGTTCGGGATTGGCCGCGGCCTGGTTGCGCTCGCGCTCGGCCAGCTTCTTCTTCGCCTCGCGGCGGCCCTTGGATTGGATCGACATCGGTGTGTGCTCTTGAACGGCCGCCGGTGATGGCGGCGCGGCTATTGTCCCTTATCGGGATGACGAGGCGGTGGAGCCTCAGGAATGTGTGGCCGCACGCTGCGCGCGCAGGCTGCGGCGTTCCCATTTCCATGCGATACCGCTGGCGACGGCGAACAGCCCGGCGCCGATGGCCAGCCACAGCCCGCTGCGGCTGAGCAGCGGCGACAGCACGCCGGCGATGACGGAGTTGGTCAGCAGGGTGCTGAAGGCCTGCATCGAGGAGGCGGTGCCGCGCTGGCGCGGGTACATGTCCAGGATCGCCAGGCTCAGGATCGGGAAGATCAGCGCCACGCCGAAGGAGGTCAGCGGCAGCGACAGCACCGCCCACGGCACGCTCATCTGCGGGGCCAGCGCGTTGTAGCCGATGTTGTACAGGGTGGCCATGGCAATGCAGCCATAGCCGATACGCACCGCACGGACGCCGTCCATGCGCCCGGCCGCCCGCCCGGAGGCGTAGGCGCCCAGCGCCATGCCGCCGATGGTGGGAATGAACAGCCAGGCGAACTGGCGCTCGTTCAGGTGCAGCAGGTCCAGCACGAAGGCCGGCGCCGAGGCGATGTACAGGAACAGCCCGCCGAAGCCCAGCGAGCCGGCGGCGGCCAGCCGCAGGAAACGCGGATTGCGGGCGATGCCCAGGTAATCACGCAGCAGCCGTGCCGGGTGCAGCGACAGGCGTGCGTGCGGCGGATGGGTTTCCGGCAGCCAGATCATCGTGATCAGCAGCAGCGCGCTGGAGAACGCCACCAGAAACCAGAAGATGCCCTGCCAGTTGCTCCAGCCCAGCAGCCAGCCGCCGATGATCGGGGCGATGGCCGGGGCGATGGAGAAGATCATCGACACCTGGCTCATCAGCCGCTGCGCGTCGTCGCCGTCATACAGGTCGCGGATCACCGCGCGGCCGATGATGTAGCCCACGCCGGCCGACAGCCCCTGCAGGCCACGGAACAGCAGCAGCGTGGCCATGTCGGTGGCCAGCGCGCAGCCGATGGAGGCGCCGATGAACACCGCCAGCCCGCCCAGGATCACCCGCTTGCGGCCCAGCGCATCGGACAGCGCGCCGTGCAGCAGACTCATCAACGCGTAGGCCAGCAGATAGACGCTGATGACCTGCTGCATGGCCAGCTTATCGGCACCGAGCTCGGCACCGATGTGGGGAAAGGCGGGGAACACCGCGTCGATCGCGAACGGACCGAACATCGACAGTCCGCCGACCAGCACGGCGATACGGCGCAGCGAGACCTGCTTGCTTGCTTGCATGGATTCCAACAACCGGAAAACGCACCGGCCGGCGACCGGTGCGGGGCAAAAATGGGGATGAACAGGACCGGGCGCGGGCGATGCGACACGGCCATGACGGACTCAGGGTATTGGCCTGGGCCCGCCTCGTTCAGCGAGATCAAGCCTTCAAGACCGCCGGGCACGGGGCGCAGCCCCAAACGCCGGGATTCCGATGGTAATCCAAGCCGGTGCGCGGGTCTGCCCCGGGCTATAATCGGCACGCTGTACGTAACACGGTGGGAGAAGCGGCTCACCCCGCTGCCGAAGGCGCAAAAGCCCGTAATCGCTCAGGCCCGATACCACCTGCAACAAAACTCTGGAGAGACCGGGTTACCGGCGCCGAAGGGGCAAGAAGCACACGATCCTCGTCGCGGCGCTTCCAAACTCTCAGGCAAAAGGACAGAGGGGCGCAAGACACGCCACCGGCTTGCCGGCTGTGGCGCCGTTTGCGCGGCGCCATGGTCTGCCGGTGCGGGCCTTGCCCACCCCGCCCTTGCCCGCACGCCTTCTCCGGACGTCAGCCATGACCCAGAACACCCCTTCGTTGCGCGACCTCGAACATTCCTCCGCCTTCGTCGAGCGCCACATCGGCCCCAACGATGCCGAAATCGCGCAGATGCTGCGCGTGGTCGGCCATGACTCGCTCGAAGCGCTGACCGACGCCATCGTGCCGGGCTCGATCAAGTCGCCGGCGCCGCTGGCGCTGCCCGAATCGCTGACCGAAGTGGAAGCGCTGGCCAAGATCCGCGCCATCGCCCGCAAGAACACCGTGCTGCGCAGCTTCATCGGCCAGGGCTATTACGGCACCCACACGCCGAACGTGATCGCGCGCAACATCCTGGAAAACCCGGCCTGGTACACCGCCTACACCCCGTACCAGGCGGAAATCTCGCAGGGCCGCATGGAAGCGCTGATCAACTTCCAGACCCTGTGCGCCGACCTGACCGGCATGGAGATCGCCAACGCCTCGTTGCTGGACGAAGCCACCGCCGCGGCCGAAGCGATGACCCTGGCCAAGCGTTCGGCCAAGTCCAAGTCCAACCTGTTCTTCGTGCATGACGCGGTGCACCCGCAGACGCTGGAACTGTTGCGCACCCGCGCCGAGCCGATGGGCATCGCGCTACAGGTCGGCACCCCGGCCGAGGCGATGACCGCCGATGCGTTCGGCGTGCTGCTGCAGTACCCCGATACCTTCGGCCATATCGGTGACCACAAGGCGCTGGCCGAGGCCGTGCACGCGCGCCAGGGCCTGGTGGCGGTGGCCACCGACCTGCTGGCGCTGACGCTGATCGCCGCACCGGGCGAATGGGGCGCGGATATCGTGGTCGGCAACAGCCAGCGTTTCGGCGTGCCGTTCGGTTTCGGCGGCCCGCACGCGGCGTTCATGGCCTGCCGTGACGCCTACAAGCGCTCGATGCCGGGCCGCCTGATCGGCGTGTCGGTCGATGCGGCCGGCAATCCGGCTTACCGCCTGACCCTGCAGACCCGCGAGCAGCACATCCGCCGCGAGAAGGCCACCTCCAATATCTGCACCGCGCAGGTGCTGCTGGCGGTGATGGCCTCGATGTACGCCGTCTACCACGGCCCGGAAGGGCTGACCCGCATCGCCCGCCGCACCCACCGCCTGGCCGCGATCCTCGCCGCCGCGCTGCGCGACGCCGGCGTGGCCGTGGGCAATGATTTCTTCGACACCCTGCACATCACCGGCGTTGACGCCGCGGCGGTACAGGCCAAGGCCGTGGCCGCCGGCTACAACGTGCGCGTGATCGATGCCGGCTCGGTCGGCATCAGCCTGGACGAGACCGCCACCCGCGCCGACATCGTGGCGCTGGGCCAACTGTTCGGCGCCGACGTGGATGTGGAAGCACTGGATGCCAGCACCGCCGATGCGCTGCCGAAGGCACTGCTGCGCCAGTCCGCGTTCATGACCCACCCGGTGTTCAACACGCACCACAGCGAGCACGAGATGCTGCGCTACCTGCGCTCGCTGGCCGACAAGGATCTGGCGATGGATCGCACGATGATCCCGCTGGGCAGCTGCACGATGAAGCTCAACGCCACCGCCGAGATGATCCCGATCACCTGGCCGGAGTTTGCCAACATCCATCCGCTGGCCCCGGCAGACCAGGCGCAGGGCTACAAGGAACTGATCGACGGGCTGGAAGCGATGCTGGTGGAATGCACCGGCTATGACGCGGTGAGCCTGCAGCCGAACTCCGGCGCGCAGGGCGAGTACGCCGGCCTGCTGGCGATCCGCGCCTATCACCGGTCGCGCGGCGAAGGCCATCGTGACATCTGCCTGATCCCGGATTCGGCGCACGGCACCAACCCGGCCTCGGCGCAGATGTGCGGCATGACCGTGGTCGTGACCAAGACCGATGGCAACGGCAACGTCGATGTCGAGGACATCCGCCGCAACGCCGAGAAGTACAGCGACCGCCTGGCCGCGCTGATGATCACCTACCCCTCCACGCACGGCGTGTTCGAGGAAGAGGTGGTGGAAATCTGCGAGATCATCCACAAGCACGGCGGCCAGGTGTACACCGACGGCGCCAACATGAACGCCCTGGTCGGCGTGGCCAAGCCCGGCAAATGGGGCTCGGACGTGTCGCACCTGAACCTGCACAAGACCTTCTGCATCCCGCACGGCGGCGGCGGCCCGGGCGTGGGTCCGTGTGCGGTGAAGTCGCATCTGGCCCCGTTCCTGCCGGGCAAGCTCGGCGACAACGGCCCGGTCGGCATGGTCAGCGCGGCCAGCTTCGGCAGCGCCTCGATCCTGCCGATCAGCTGGATGTACATCACCCTGATGGGCACCGCCGGCCTGCGCAAGGCGACCCAGGTGGCGCTGCTCAACGCCAACTACATCGCCACCCGCCTGGCCCCGCACTACAAGACGCTGTACACCGGCCGCAACGGCCTGGTGGCGCACGAGTGCATCCTGGACGTGCGTCCGCTGGAGAAGGCCACCGGCATCGGCGCCGAGGACGTGGCCAAGCGGCTGATCGACTTCGGCTTCCACGCCCCGACCCTGAGCTTCCCGGTCGCCGGCACGCTGATGGTGGAGCCGACCGAAAGCGAATCGCAGCACGAGCTGGACCGTTTCATCGACGCGATGATCCAGATCCGCGAGGAAATCCAGGCCATCGAAGACGGCAAACTGGACCGCGAGGACAACCCGCTCAAGCACGCCCCGCACACCGCCACCCAGGTGTCGGCCAGCGAGTGGGCCCACGCCTACCCGCGCGAACTGGCCGCCTTCCCGCTGCCCTCGCTCAAGCAGCAGAAGTACTGGCCGCCGGTGGCACGCGTGGACAACGTCTACGGCGACAAGAACATCATGTGCGCCTGCATCCCGGTGGATGCGTACAAGGATGAAGTCGAAGCCTGAGCCTGACCGGCCTGCGTAACGTGTAGACAGAAACCCCGCTTCGGCGGGGTTTTTTTGTTCCAGGATGGAGATTTCCGCCTGCCGAACTGCCTGCGGGGGAGCATGACCACCGGCCAGTGAAGACACGGGAACAGGGACTTTTCCTACAGAAACCACCCGTGACTCCATGGCATAACAGCACGCGAAGGATCCTGACCCGCCCATCCGACTCAAGGACACGGACATGCCAGAGTTCGATATCACCACGTCAGCCGATGAAGTCGTCACGCTACTGCAGCAAGGCCGTGCCCGCGATGCCGCTGCCCACCTGGAAGCATTGCGCCAAGAGCAGCCACCGGTAATCCAGGAAGCAATGGATCGCTACGTGGCGGTTCGCGCGGAAACGCAACTTGCCGCTTTGCGCCAGCCAGGTGGTATTCCCTCCGCAGATACCGTGCTCCTGCAGCCACTGCTGGAGCGCATGGCAGGTACCACGCGTCCACCCCGCTTTCCCGCTCCAGGTGAAACCAGCAACTTGTCGCAGGCACAGCAACACGATGTCTATGCCAGCATCATTGGCACCCGCGGAAACAACGCTGCTCGTGATGCCTTGGCGACTCAAGACAGGGTGATACTTGGGCTGCGCAACGAAGACCAGACCACTCAAGCCCGCGGCAAAGGCGTCTATAACGATCGCATCGTGGTGCTGTGGACCGACGTTGACGGCAACCGCCGTGCCCGCGAGTTCAACGAGGCCACCACCGAGCCCACCGCCCAATATGACGGCCATGCCAAGACCACGCCGCGTAGCCCTGCCTTTGAAAACGTAGCCACGCGTACCAAGACCGAGGGTGCGGATGTGAACGGAGACGGCGTCCGCGACCTCGGCCGGCTGACCGAAGGCAGCACCGAGATGCAAGCCACCACACACCCCCGCCGCGGTCTTGCTGATGAGTTTTCCTTGCGCCCCACAGCTGCTGCCATAGCCGCAGGCGGCAGACGCATTGAACGCGACAGCAATGGCGACGGCTGGTTCGACTCACGTGACACTCATGGCGTGCAGGATCTCAATAGAACCTTCAAGATGCACCGTGGCAGCCGTGAGAACACCGACTCAGCCGGCTGCCAGACCATCCACACAGTCGACTACGATGACTTTTTACGCGTTGTCCGCGCCACACCCGGGCAGGACCGCTGGCAGTATGTACTGACCTCGGTCGCCCCCGACCAAGCCCTGCGGCACAGCCTCGACACTCCGTTGGATCCAGCGAACGATCCACGCCAGCACCGGCATATTGATCACGCCTTGCAGCAACAGATCAGCAGCCGCCTGCAAGATCTGGGCGGCCGTTATGCTGATCAGGCCGAGGCCTTCAGCCTCAGTCTGCTGTACGACGCCAAGGCGAAAGGGGTTACCCGCGTGGATCAGATCGTGACCAGCAATGCAACCGGCAACCGCGCTGAAGGTGAGACGTTGTTCCTGGTGCAAGGCCGCAGTGGCGACCCGGCTGCGCTGCGTGTTCCCGTCTCGGCGGCGGCGATGGCGGAAATGCCGATCAACAGCAGCTTGCAGCGCCTGCAAGAACAACAATTGCAGGCAATGCCAACCGTCCCCACGGTGCCCACACAGCATCAGGACACACCGACAATGGGAGGGCGTTGATCAATGGACAACCATCCGTTCTACCGGATCGCCAGCTTGTCCTGCTTTCTTTGGTTGCCCTCGGCTTGCGCTTCGGCGTTATCGGCAGAGGTTGTCCCGGACGCCTTGAATCAACGGCCCTCTATCCCGCCAGCAGCAGCGATTACGGTAACCACATCTGGCTCACCTTCACTGCCGGGAATTCCCTACCTCAGCCTGCCGCGACCATCCGATGATGCCCCGCGACAACCCGTACCGCAGGACATTGCAGATCTCATCCTGGCGTTGCCATCGGCCGATCTCGGCCTACCTGCAACTGCATTACGGCACGCCATGCACACCACCATCGGCACGGTTATGGAAGTACCCCGCATTCCGGGCCGTCCAGACCGACTGGTGAAGATGCATGCCGGCCAGGATTCAATGTTCTGGGTCCGTACATTCGAGTCCGATAACCCGAATATCCGGGGTTACCTGGTCCAGATAAAAATAGGCTGCGACAACTTGCGGAATACGGTAGTGGATCACAGCGCAGACTCAGCTTGGCGCCGCTGCATCGATGCAGACCGGCCCAGCATGGGCAGCGGATTACGTGCCTACCTGGGGATCACCGGTCGCCCACTCCAGGACGTTACCGCCAGCATCACCTCGCCAGAGCACATGCTCGGCACAGTGACCCAACAGCGCTACCAGCAACAGGGGGCGAGCCTGCCCTTTCTGGACGGCTCGCGCCTGGATTGGGTACCGGTGGCGCGGTGGGTAGTGGAGTCCGACCCCGACAATCCACTACGTAACGATGCACACACCTTTGGCAAAGGCAGCTTTGCCCATGCCGGATTCCTGCTATGGAATGACGACCACTTCGAAACCCGCGCCACGGTACCGGCCACCTTGTGGCCATGCATCGACAAGACACCGCAGCATGACTCGTGGGCATGCCCCGCGGATGATCGCTTCGTTATTCCAGACTGAAGCGATCGTCCCAACTGTCCTGTCATCCTGAAAGCCGCATTCAAGTGGGGCTTTCCTTTTTCAGCCCCCCGTGTCCGCTTCCGCGGCATGGGCCCGCTCGGCGATAAGGGCCCGGTATTGCCGCGGCGCCATGCCGACTTCGGCCTTGAACTTGCGGGTGAAGGCGCTCTGGTCGCTGAAGCCGCACGCCTGGCCGATGCTGGCGACGCTGTCCTTGCCGTGCAGCAGGTGCAATGCGATCTGGATGCGCAGCCGGGTGAGCACCTGCTGCGGGGTCATCTGGAATACCTTGCGGAACGAGCGCTCCAGCTTGGACAGCGAGAATCCGGTGATATCCAGCAGGGTCTGCATGCGCACGTTCTCGGCGTAGTGCGTATTGAGGTATTCCAGCGCCAGCCGCAACGGCTCGTACTGGGATTCCAGCCCACCGCGCTGGCCCAGATCGCGGGATATGCCGATCAGCCCGACGACCTTTCCGTGCTCGATGATCGGCCGCTTGCAGGTCAGGCACCAGCCCGGCTGGCGGTTGGCCAGCAGTTGCAGCTCCATCACGTTCTCGATGACCTCGCCGCCCAGCACCCGCGCATCCTGCTCGACATAGGCTTCGCTCATGCCGGCCGGATACACCTCGTCGGCGCGCTTGCCGATCACCTCGCTGCGCGACTTCATTCCCAGCCGCTGCATCATCGTCATGTTGACGTGGGTATAGCGGCCCTGCGTGTCCTTGGCGAAGAACAGCACGCTGGGAATCGCGTCGAACAGGGCTTCGATTTCGGCAGGGTCGATACGCATCGGATCAATCGGGCAGGCAAGCAGGCTCACGGCCATTCTAGCCAGCTCGGGGCCGCGCCCGCCTGCCCATAAGTGCTCGCCGGCAGCGGTTGCCGCCAGATCCGGACAAGTCCGGGGCCGGCATTGGCGGCATCATCGGGCTTATCTGCCTGCGGACCGACGCCCCATGAGCCAAGCCCCCACTCCGAACCATTTCGCCGTCGGCCAGCTGTGGGCCTGCCAGGGCCGCCATGCCGGCGAGCAGCCCACGCTGTTGATCAACCGCATCGACCAGCATCCGCTCGGCGGCGGCAACATCTACCACGTGACTCTGGATGCCCTGAAGATCCGTCACCCGGGTCTGCCCAGCGGTTACATGACCAAGCTCGCCCACGCGCCGGTGACCGACCAGACCCTGGAGCGCAGCCAGCTGCGTTTTATCGCCCAGCGCACCCCGGATCCGGCCTACGAACAGGGGTACGGGCAGTGGCGCGAGGCGTTCGACGAAGGCCGTGCCGGCTCGTTCGGCGTCAGCACGCCGACCCTGCTGGAAATCGTCGAACGCCGCATCAACGGCACGCCGCTCGACCAACCCTGACTCCCCGCAGCACCCGGCCAGCGACCTCAGGAGAACCGGTGGCGCCAGCAAGCTGACGTATACCTAGTGCGCCACTTTGCCAGGGGCGATGCCCGGAGCCGGCTTTGCGCGGCCATCGGTCACCACCTGCAGGCGCTTGATCGTAGCGATCGGAACCGCTTCGGCGCGCTTGTGCTGCGGCCACCAGAGAAACACGAATGCACTGCTGGAACCCAGCAGACGCGCGGTCCCCGGCTGCGCCGCAGGCTCACCATTGAACTGCACAGTAACCACGTGGCCACTGCCGCTCTGGCGGATGTACTCGCCACGCTTCATCACGTAGATCGCACTGCCGATGGCCATGCACATCACCACCGATACGGTCATCGCCGTCAACGGACGCAAGCCAGTGGCATCCCAGCTGGTCAAAGCGCTGCGGGAGAACAGCATCCGCCACCACACGCTGCGCGCACGCAGCTGCGCGACTTTCTCCGGGTTGCGCAGGCGCATCGTCTCGGGCCAGCTGACCACCAGCACCAGCAGCGCCCCCATGGCCAGTACGAACACATAGGCCGGGTCACGCACGCCGGCCACCAAGAAATCGCTGGCCTGAAGGTATTCGAGAATCGGCAGTTCGAAACCCCAGAAGAACCAGTAGCTACACCAGAGCCCCAGTACCGAAACCAGCAGGTAGGTCGCGGTGAACAGCAATGCCGGCTCACGCCGGACACGCTGCAGTGCCTGCATCACTACCGAGTCATCGCTGCCTTGTGCCACCGGCATCAGCGACCAGTCCAGCGCTCTGTCTCCACCTGGTGCCGCGCCTTGCGGCGTGTCCGTCTTATCGCTGCGTTCCATGTAAGCCCCTCCCCGATGCAGTCGAGCATCGCGCAAATTCGGAGGCGGCGGAAGTCTCTACATCCGGAAAAAACAAAGCCCCGCACTGGGCGGGGCCTTGCTTCAATCATCAAGCCGGACGATGAGGAGCTATCAGCCCCACGGATCCTGCAGGATCATGGTGTGGTCGCGGTCCGGGCCGGTGGAGACGATCGAGACCGGGCAACCTGCCAGTTCTTCCAGCGCGCGCAGGTAGGCGCGGGCGGCCGGCGGCAGCTTGTCCCACTCGGTGATGCCGTGGGTGTTCTCGCTCCAGCCCGGGAACTCCAGGTACACCGGCGTGCACTCTTCCCAGCCCTGAGCGTCCAGCGGCGCGTACTCGGTGCGCTTGCCACGGTATTCGTAGGCGATGCAGACCTTGAGCTTCTCCATGCCGTCGAGCACGTCCAGCTTGGTGATGCACAGGCCGGAGATACCGTTGATGGCCACGGCGCGCTTGAGCGCGACGATGTCCATCCAGCCGCAACGGCGCGGACGGCCGGTGGAGGCGCCGTACTCGGCACCGCGGTCACGGATGCCCTGGCCGATCTCGTCGTCCAGCTCGGTCGGGAACGGACCGCCGCCGACGCGGGTGGCGTAAGCCTTGGCGATGCCCAGCACGTAGTCGATCGCATCGGCGCCGACACCGGCACCGGCCAGCGCGCCACCGACGGTGGTGTTGGAGCTGGTGACGTACGGGTAGGTGCCGTGGTCGATGTCCAGCAGTGCGCCCTGCGCGCCTTCGAACAGCACGCGCTTGCCCTGCTTGCGCAGGTCATGACAGATGCCGGCGACGTCGGACTTCATCGGCTCGACGTATTCGCCGAACGCCAGGGCTTCGGCATAGACGGTGTCGAAATCGACCGCTTCCACGCCCAGGTACTGGGTCAGCACGAAGTTGTGGTAATCCAGCGCGGCCTTGAGCTTTTCGGCCAGCTGTTCCGGATAGTGCAGGTCGGCGATGCGGATGCCGCGGCGTGCCACCTTGTCTTCATAGGCCGGGCCGATGCCACGGCCGGTGGTGCCGATGGCCTTGCCGCCGGCGGCCTTCTCGCGGGCCTGATCCAGGGCGATGTGGTACGGCATGATCAGCGGCGCGGCCGGGGAGATCTTCAGGCGCGAGCGCACTTCCACGCCGGCCGCTTCCAGCTCCTCGATCTCTTTCTTCAGCGCCGCCGGGGAAATCACCACGCCATTGCCGATCAGGCACAGCGCGTCATCGCGCAGGATGCCGGACGGAATCAGGTGCAGGACCGTCTTCTTGCCGTTGATGACCAGGGTATGCCCGGCATTGTGGCCGCCCTGGAAACGCACGACCGCACCGATTTCCTCGGTCAGCAGATCGACGATCTTGCCCTTGCCTTCATCGCCCCACTGGGCGCCGAGAACAACAACTGATTGACCCATGACGGGTGACTCCTGAGTTTGCTGCGGCCATCGGGGCCGCGGACGGGGTCGTGTGGTCCAAGCCTGTCCGCCACGGGGAGGCTCCATCGGGGAGCATCCGGCAAACACCAAGGCCATACACGGAAAAAGCCGCATCTGGCATTCCATCAACTGGAGGGCCCGACCGGCTTTTGTGGATTATCCGGGTTTTGCTGCGCAGCTACCACCCCTGCACATTCAGGATGACGGCACCGGCCGGTGGGGGTTCAGTGTCGCAGCCACCACAGCATCACCAACCCCGCCGCCAGCGCGATTGCGCCCATCCGCCGCAGCGCCGGCAGCGGGGCGTCCAGCAGCTGTTCGGCCATGCGCTTCCACGCGGCCGGGGCGGCAAACAGGAACAGCCCTTCGATCACCGCCACCAGGCACAACGCGGCCAACAGGTCTTTCATCGCTCTCTTCCTTCGCCCGTAAAGAAACGGGGACCGGGCAGTGCCCGATCCCCGTCAGGGTGACGCGTGACAACCGCCTCAGCGATCGTTCTTCATGTACTGCAGGAACGGGTCGTTCTTGTCGAGCACGATCACGCCGTTGCCGTCGGTCATCGAGGCGCGGTAGGCCTCCAGGCTGCGGTAGAACGCGTAGAACGACGGGTCGGCCGAACCGGCCTTGCCGTAGATCGCCGCGGCCTGGGCATCGCCCTCACCGCGCAGCTGCTGCGCATCGCGCTCGGCTTCGGCCACGATGACCGTGCTTTCGCGATCAGCCTGGGCGCGGATGGTCAGCGACTGCTCCTCGCCTTCGGCGCGCAGCTTGGCGGCCTCCTGCTTGCGCTGCGCCCGCATGCGCTCGTACACGTCGGTGATCACCTGGCTGTCGGTGGGCAGGTCGATCTGCTTGATGCGCAGGTCGATGATCTGCATGCCCAGCGGTTTGACCGCCTCGTTGATGCTCTTGAGCTGGCCGGCGATCAGCTCGCTGCGGTCACCGGACACCAGCTGCTGCAGCGTGCGCGAGTTGATCTGGTTGCGCAGCGAGTCGGTGATGATCGGCGCCAGACGGGCGTTGGCCACCTTGGCGTCACCGCCGGTGGCGCGGTAGTAGGAGCGCACATCGGAGATGTAACCGATGGCGAAGAAGTCGACGCTGACGTCCTTCTGCTCGGCGGTGAAATAACGCGCCGGCGCGGTGTCCAGCACCTGGAAGCGGCGATCGAACACCCGCACCGTTTCCACCAGCGGCACCTTGAAATGCAGGCCGGGCTTGATGTCCGAGCGCACCACCTTGCCCAGGTTCAGCACCATCGCGGTCTGGTCTTCCCGCACCACATAGACCGAGCCCAGCAGACCCAGCAGCACCACGACCAGCAGGCCGATTCCAAACGAACTTTTCATCGACCGGCCTCCTCACGATTTGCCGAGCGCGAGACCGAACGGTCCGCATTGCGAATGCTCTCGGTGGCCGACGGCAACGCCGGCACCACCATGTCCGGGGTCAGCTGCGGCGCATTGCCCGACGCCTTGGCGGCGTCGGCCGGCATCGGCACGTAGATCAGCTGGCGGCCGTCGCCACCGATGACCTTGCGGTTTTCCGACAGCACCTGCTGCACGGTTTCCAGCCACAGGCGCTTGCGGGTGACTTCCGGCGCGTTCTTGTACTCGGCCTGCAGCAGGCTGAAGCGGCGCGCGTCACCTTCGGCGCGGGCGACCATCGCCTGCTTGTAGCCTTCGGCCGTGGTACGGGCCCGCGAGGCCTGGCCACGCGCTTCCGGCACGACCTTGGCCGCGTAGGCCTGGGCTTCGTTGATCAGGCGTTCCTTGACCTGCTGGGCACCGTTGACCTCGTCGAATGCCGGCTTCACTTCTTCCGGCGGACGCGCGTCGGGCAGGGTCAGGCCGGTGACGCTCAGGCCGGTGTTGTAGGCCTTGAGCGCGGCCTGCAGCCGCTGCTCGGCAACCACCGCCAGCGGGCCGCGGTTGTTGAGCACGGTGTTCAGATCGGCACGGCCGACCTGCTCACGCACCGCGCTCTGCGCCGACTGCTCCAGCACCTGGTCGCCATCGACTGTACCGAACAGATACTGGCGCGGATCGTCGACCCGGTACTGGACGTTGACCGCGACATTGACGATGTTCTCGTCACGGGTCAGCACCGGCACGTTGCTGCTGAAGGTCTTGATCTGGGTGGCGTTGACCTTGGCCACCGATTCGATCGGCCACGGCAGTTTGAAATTCGGGCCGGGCTGCAGGATCCGCGAGAACTGGCCAAAGCGCAGCACCACGCCACGCTGCTGTTCGCCGATCAGCTGGAAGCTGGAGAACAGCACCAGCAACACCACGGCCACCAGCACCCAGCGCCAGATACCGCCATCGAACAGGTCGCGCAGTGGTCCGGGCAGGCTTCCGCCGCCCCAACCTCCCCCATTGCCGCCGCGTGGCTTGCGGTTGCCCTGAGGGCCATCGCCGCTGTTGCCGCCGGGTGTATTCCAGGCCATGCATGCTCCATCTGTCAGGGCCGGCGGCGGACTACCCGCGATTACCGGCCATCAATCGAATCCCGATTCTACAAGATGGGGCAGACCCGCCGTTTCGCAACCGCTATCTTGGACATCCCCCGTTCCGGTCCAGATACCGCCATGTCCCTGTCCACCCCCTTTTCCGCCTTCCGCATCCACAACGACGAGGCCGGCTACCGCGCCGGGATGGAGTCCCTCACGCTGGACCAGCTCAGCCCCGGCGAGGTGGTGATCCGCGCCCGCTGGTCCTCGGTGAACTACAAGGATGCGCTGGCCGGTACCGGCAAGGGCAAGATCCTGCGGCGTTTCCCGCTGGTGGGCGGGATCGACGTGGCCGGCGAAGTGGTGGCCTCCACCGACCCGGCCTTCCGCGAGGGCGACCTGGTGCTCACCACCGGCTGCGGCCTGAGCGAAACCCGGGACGGCGGCTACAGCCAGTACGTGCGGCTGGAATCCAAGTGGGTCATCGCCCTGCCGGCCGGGCTGTCCCTGCGCGAATCGATGATTCTCGGTACCGCCGGTTTCACCGCGGCCCTGGCGCTGCTGCGGATGAAGGAAAACCGCCAGTCGCCCGCCCAGGGTCCGCTGGCGGTCACCGGCGCCACCGGCGGTGTCGGCTCGCTGGCGGTGGACATCTTCAGCCGCGCCGGGTTCGAGGTGCACGCCATCAGCGGCAAAGCCGAGGCGGCGGACTATCTGACCGGCCTGGGTGCCAGCCAGGTGCTGGGCCGCGAGGCGCTGGCCACCACACGGCCGATGGAATCGGCCCGCTTCGGCGGCGGCCTGGACAACGTCGGCGGGCCGATGCTGGTCAGCCTGCTGGCGCAGACCGCGCCGTACGGCAATGTCGCCTCGGCCGGCCTGGCCGCCAGCGGCGATCTGGCCATGACGGTGATGCCCTTCATCATCCGCGGCGTCTCGCTGCTGGGCGTAGCCTCGGCCGGAACCGCGCGCGATATCCGCCAGCAGGTCTGGCAGCACCTGGGCGATGACTGGAAGCCGCGCCACCTGGACACCATCTGCCGCCGGGAAGTGGGCCTGGCCGAGCTTCCGCAGGTGTTCGAGCGCATGCTGGCCGGACAGTCCTTCGGCCGCACGCTCGTAAGAGTGGACTGACCAACCCGGCACCGCGCCACGGACGTGACGCACAAAGCTTCACGTCCATGCCGGGCCGGCACTACACTCGCCCGCATCTTGGGGAAGATGGAAGTGGGGAAACAACATGGCACGCATCCTGATCGTCGACGATTCACCGTCGCAGCTGATGGGCATCCAGCGCATCGTCGAGAAACTGGGGCATGAGACCTTCACCGCCACCGACGGCGCTGCCGGGGTGGAAGTGGCCAAATCAGTGCTGCCGGACCTGGTGCTCATGGACGTGGTGATGCCCAACCTCAACGGCTTCCAGGCCACGCGCACGCTCAAGCGCGAGGCCAGCACCCAGCACATCCCGGTGATCCTGGTGACCACCAAGGACCAGGATACCGACCGGCTGTGGGGCATGCGCCAGGGCGCCAAGGCCTATATCACCAAGCCGTTCTCCGAAGCGGAGCTGTCGGAAGTAATCGAACGGGTATTCAATGTGGAAGAGCCACCGCCGGCCTGAAGCCACGATTGCGGACAAGCAAAAGGCGGGCCACTGGCCCGCCTTTGTGCTTTCTGCCTACCGGCCTGCCGCGCTTACGGGGCTTCGCCGAACGCCTTGGCCAGGTTCTGGTACGCCTTGCGCTGGGCGTCGTTGGTGGCCACCGGCGCAACCACCTCCAGTTCCACGATCTGGTCGCCATCAGGCGAGCCCGGCAATCCGCGCCCGCGCAGGCGCAGCTTGCGCCCGCTGTCCGAATCGGCCGGCACCTTCAGCTCCACCGCCCCGCCCAGCGTCGGCACGCTGATGCTGGTACCCAGCGCGGCCTGCCACGGCGTGACCTGCAGCGTGTAGAGGATATTGCGGCCATCGACCTCGAACTGCGGATGCGCGGCGTACTCCACTTCCAGCATCAGGTTGCCGCCGGCGCTGCCCTGCCCGGACAGCCGGATCACCTGGCCCGGACGGATGCCCTTGGGCACGCGCACATCCAGCTGGCGGCCATCCACGGTGATACGCAAGGTGTCGCCCTTGTAGGCGGCCTCCAGCGGCACCGACAGTTTGGCGCGGGTATCGCGCATCGGCTGCGGCCCGGCGCCCCCGAAGCCCCCCTGGGCACGGCCGCCGCCGCGCTGGCGGGCGAACAGGCTTTCGAAGAAATCGCTGAAGCCGCCGCCGGCGCCACCACCGCCGAAGACCTCCTCGAAATCGAAGCCCTGGCCGCCGCCGAAGTTGGGCGGCGCGTGGAATTCCTCGCCCGGACGATAGCCCTGCGCACGCAGCTGGTCGTACGCGCGGCGTTTGGCCGGGTCGCGCAGCGCCTCGTAGGCCTCGTTGACGGCCTTGAACTTCTCCTCGGCGCCGGTTTCCTTGCTCACATCAGGATGGTATTTGCGCGCCAGCCGCCGGTAGGCCGCCTTGATCTCGGCATCGCCGGCCGTGGGCTCGACCCCCAACGTTGCGTAGTAATCCTTGAATTCCATCCATCCACCTCTGAAAAAGTCCGGCCCGCCACCTTTCGGCAACGGGCCGTCATGCATGCGGCAACCGCCGTGGCGCCATTCTACCGGGCCACGGCGGCTGCGCCGGTGCAAACCCGCTCACATCGGCTCAGCCCGCGACGTGACGGACCTCAATGCGGCGCGGCGCCGCCTCGCTGCGCTTGGGAATGCGGATCTCCAGCACGCCGTTGCGGTTGCTGGCCACGATCCCCTCCACGTCAACGCTGTCAGGCAGCGTAAAGCGGCGGATGAACGCCCCATGGCCACGCTCGCTGCGCGAAAGCTGCTGGCCTTCCTCCAGCACCGGGGCCACGCGCTCGCCCTTGATCGAAAGAACGCCCTTGTCCATCTGCACGTCGATGGCAGCCGGATCCACGCCCGGCAGATCGGCCAGCAGAACGAACTGCGAGGCTTCCTCGCGGATATCCACGGCCGGTACCCAGGCGGTGCTGGCGCGGGCGGCGCTTTCGGCGGTTTTCAGCAGTGGCGCCAGCAGATCATGGATCTCGGTCTGCGTCGGCCACTGGCGGTAACGTACGATGCTCATGATGTCCTCCTGCAAGTGTGGACTGACATGCCGGAATGGCGATGCCGTTCCCGTGCACCCCAGATATTGTGTGAAGACAGCCTTTTCAAGCCGTTGACGCTGCGCTTCACCAGCGGCCACTAAACTCAAATTCAGGCAAGGAGATACCCATGTCCATCCACGTTGGCGACCGCATTCCGGAAGTAACCCTCAAGCGCCTGCGCGAAGGGCTGGAGACGGTCGACACCTACGCGCTGTTCGATGGCCGCAAGGCGGTGCTGTTCGCGGTACCGGGGGCATTCACCCCGACCTGCTCGGCCCGCCATCTGCCCGGGTACGTCGAGCATTTCGACGAATTCCGCCGTCGTGGCATCGAGGTGTACTGCATGGCGGTGAACGACGCCTTCGTAATGCAGGCCTGGGCCAAGACCCAGTCGGTGCCCGATGGCCTGCAGATGCTGTCCGACGGCAATGGCGAGCTCACCCGCGCACTGGGACTGGAGCTGGATGCCAGCAGCTCCGGCATGGGCCTGCGTTCGCGCCGTTTCGCGCTGTATATCGAAGACGGCGTGGTGCGCAGCTGCTTCATCGAGCAGCCGGGCCAGTTCGAGGTTTCCTCCGCGGAGCATGTCCTCGCCCATCTCCCCACATAAGTTTTCCCACAGAAGGATCCGCCAGCCATGAGCAAGCCGTCCGCCGCCAAGTCCGTCCAGCCCGCCGGGCTCACCGACCGCAAAACCCTGCGCGCCAACGCCCGCAAGAGCATCGAGGATGGTGCCATCACCCCGTCCTACGGTGCCGATCGCAAGGCGGTGATCAAATTGCTCAACGACGCGCTGGCAACCGAATGGGTATGCGTGCTGCGCTACTACCGGCACTACTACATGGCCAAGGGCATGCTTGCCGATTCGGTGAAAGGCGAGTTCCTCGAGCATGCACAGCAGGAGCAGGAACACGCCGGCATGCTGGCCGAGCGCATCGTGCAGCTGGGCGGCGAGCCGGACCTCAATCCGGACACCCTGACCGCCCGCGCCCATGCCGAGTACAAGGAAGGCGATGATCTGCGCGACATGGTGCGCGAGAACCTGATCGCCGAGCGCATCGCCATCGACAGCTACCGCGAGATGATCAACTTCATCGGCGACAAGGACACCACCACCAAGCGCATGCTCGAGCTCATCCTGGCGCAGGAAGAGGAGCACGCCGACGACTTCGCCGACCTGCTGGAAGGCTGGGTCGGCAAGTAAGCGGGCGGGATGCCGCGCGGGAGTGGCCGAGGCCGCTCCGCTGTGCGCACTCCGCTACGGCGCGACCCGGAAACGGATCCGGGTCCACGCGCCATCAGCGGCCAGCGCGGTGAGCGTGTATTCGCCCGGTACGTCGAACTGGCGCATGAAGGGGCGAGCGCCCTGGGTCCGGGCGATCCAGCGTCCGTCCAGCAACCATTCCACCGCCGTTTCGGTACCCAGTGCGCGCAGCTGCAGACGCGGGCCGTTGCTGGCGCCGGGTGCGCGGGCCAGCGTGGCCCGGTCATTGAGGCCGTCGATATGCAGCACAGCATCGGACAGCTGGCCATTTCCGTCACATTGCGGCGCAAGCGGTGGCAAGGTCTGCGCGCGCCGTTGCGCCAGCGACAACCACGGCGCGGCCAGCGCCGGCCAGCGCGCGATCTCCCGCTCTTCCACCGGACCGGCCGCCTTGCAGCCCGGTGAAAGACGCTGGCCGGTTCTGCCATCGACCTGGAACCGCAGACGACCGGACTGCCACAACCGTGCATCGCGCTCGGCGAATGTGGGCGACACCCCCTCGTCAAGCACCATCGCCTTGAAACGGCGCTGGCACATCGCCGCTGAGGTCTGCGCGGCGGCGATGCCCAGCGGCCAACAAATCTCGACCTCGCTGACGCTGGCTGGCATGGCGCCGGGGCTGGTGTCGCCCGGCTGCCGCGGCAGGCTGTCGATCACCTCGAACATCAGCGGCAAGGCGGTGACCGCGCCATAGTGCCCCGGCAACGGCGTGCCATCGGGCCGGCCGACCCACACGCCCACGGTGTAACGCTGGGTGCCGCCGATGGCCCAGGCATCCCGATAGCCGTAGCTGGTGCCGGTCTTCCACGCCACCGGCGGGCTACTGCCGGTATCGAAGGTTCCCACGCCATAACCCGGTCGCGGGTTGGACTGGAGGATCTCGCGCACGATCCACGCCGCCCCGGGTGATACCAGCCGGCGCTCGATCAGCGGATCGTCCGGCGTATAGCGCACGCGCCCGGCGATGCCCTCACGGTTGAGCGCGGCGAACGCGCCGACCAGATCCTCCAGCCGCGCGCCGGTACCACCCAGGATCAAGGCCAGATTCGGCGAGGTGCCGCGCGGAAAGCGCAGATTGATGCCGGCATTGCCCAGCCGCGCGGCGAAACGGGCGGGACCGACCCGGTCGAGCAGGTCCACCGACGGCACGTTCAACGACAGCCGCAACGCGCTGGCCGCACCGATCGGCCCGTTGAAGGCGGCATCGAAGTTGCCCGGCCGGTAGCCCCCGAAGCTCTGCGGCGCATCAATCAGCAGGCTTTCCGAATGGATCAGGCCATCGTCCAGCGCCATGCCGTACAGGAACGGCTTGAGCGTGGAACCGGGTGAACGCCAGGCCTGCACCATGTCCACGTGGCCCAGCCGCGGCTTGTCGGCAAACGCCACCGAGCCGACATAGGCCCGTGCCTCCAGCGTGGTGTTGTCCAGCACCAGCAGGGCAGCCGACGTGCGTTCGGGCAATTGGGAGAAATAGGCCGCCACGCGCTCTTCCAGCATGCGCTGCAGACCACTGTCGATCGTGGTCTGGATCTGTGCGGCACGTGGCTGCAGACCGCGCAGGCGCTGCGCCAGCAAGGCGGCATGCAGCGGCTGTTGGAGCGAACGTGCGACCACCGGTTCGATCCGCGCGTCGGCGACTTCATCGGCCGACCACACGCCCAGCGCGGCCATGCGCTCGAGCACCTTGTCGCGCGCCCGCTGCGCGGCCTGCGGATGCCGGTCCGGGCGCAGCCGGCTCGGCGACTGCGGCAGCACCGCCAGCAATGCCGCTTCGGCCTGCGAAAGATGCGCGGCGGACTTGCCCAGGTAAGCCCAGCTGGCCGCCTCGACCCCCTCGATGGTGCCGCCATACGGCGCACGCTCCAGGTACAGGTCCAGGATCTGCGCCTTGCCCAGGTGCACTTCCAGCTGCAGCGCGCGCAGCAGTTGCTTGAGCTTGCCCCACGGCGTGCGCGTGTGCGGATCGAGAATCCGCGCGACCTGCATGGTCAGCGTCGAGCCGCCGGAAACGATACGGCGCTCGGCCAGCATCTGCCGGCCGGCGCGCAGCAGCGCCCACGGACTGATCCCCGGATGGCGCCAGAACCAGCGGTCCTCGTAGGTCAGCAACGCCTGCAGATACAGCGGCGACACGCTCTTCGCATCGGCCGGATAGCGCCACACCCCTTCAGCATCGGCGAAGGCGCGCAGCGGCGTGCCATCGCTGGCCACCACCAGCGTGCTGGTGTCGCGCGACTTCGGCAGCGGCGGCGGAAAGACGACGTCCAGCGCCAGCAGCAACGCCAGCAGTGCCGCCGTGCCCCAGCGCAACCACGGCCAGCAGCGGGAAACGACGGCGCCGGTCCGGGGGAAGCGGGCGCGCGCCCCCCGTTGCTGCGGCTCAGCGGCTCGGCCCACTCACGCTCCGCCTGTTGCTGGGATTGAACCGGTTCATGGCTGCACCACGGTGATCGTGGTCGGATTGCTGCGGCCCACGCCACGCAGGTCGGGACGGTACATGTCCTCGGCCAGCGGCGGCGGCACCGTGTAGGTGCCCGGCGTGACCGCGCGCACCAGATAGAACACGTGGGCCTTGCCGCCACGCGGGAGATTCAGCGCCGCCACATAGCGGTCGTCACGGAACTCCTCGTGCTTGACGTCGGCCGCACGCGCGCGGTCGCTGATCTCCACGCCATCCACCACCACGTCGGCCCACTGCTTGGCATCGCCCAAGTTGAAGTTCTCGATCTCCAGGCCGGCCGGCAGCAGATCGGTGACCAGGGCGTCGGGCATGGAGACGTTGGCGGTGATGCCCAGCCGCACAATCAGCGCCTCGCCCTCCTTCAGCGGCCGCGGCGTCCACGGCTTGCCGTCGGTGCCGTACCAGCTGCGCTCGATACCGATATGGGTGTTGTCCGGCGCCGGTGCCTGCCGCGGGATGCCCGCCACGTCCAGACTGGCGAACATCGGCGCCTCACCCTGCGGCGAGAAACGCACGCCCTGTGCCAGCTGGGCCATGTCGAACACGCGCGCGAACACCTTGCGCGCCTCGATGTTCTCGACCTTGCCACCGATGGCCAGCTCACCGGACACCAGCTTCTTCTGGTTGGCCATCAAGGCCTTGCCCATCCGTGCCAGCGCCACCTGTTCCTGCGTGCTCAGCCACAGCCAGCCACTGTTGCGGCGCGCATCCAGCTCGCGACCGAGGCTGACCACGCGTGCGTCATACTCCGGCTTGGCCAGCCCGCGCTCATGCAGCAGTGCGATCATCAGGGCGTCATCACGCAGCGGGCTGCCGTAGTCGCCGAACCACGCCGGGCGATCCGTGCCCGGCCTGGCGAAGCCGGCCGCGATCGCCGCCTGGCCGCGCTTGCTGTCGCCCTGCAGCGACAACGCCACGCCCAGATGCACCAGCGACAGGCCGGTCACTGCCTTGGAACGCTCGTTGTCCCACAGCGTGCGCAGCGTGCCCAGCGGTGCGCGATTGACCCGTGCCAGCAGGTAACCGGAGTAGGCCTGGTTGGCGAATTTCAACGCATCGCGGCGGTCCTGGCCGTAGAACTGGTTGCCACCGCTGAGCAGGTCTTCGCTGATCCGGTTCAGCGCCTTCTGCAGCACGTTCTCCGGCACCGCGAAACCGGCCTCCTTGGCATCGAGCAGGAACTCGGCGATGTACGGGGTCAGCGCCGGATTGATGTAATCGTCGCTGCCCCACATCGAGAAGTTGCCATTGGCCACCTGCATCGAGGCCAGCCGCCCGAATGCGCCTTCCATGCGCTCGTTGCGGGCCTTGGCATCAAGCCCGTCGGCACCGAGCATGCTTGAGGTGGCCTGATCCAGCAGCAGGGCCGCATAGCCCTTGCTGGTGGTCTGCTCGGCGCAGCCGTAGGGATAGTTCAGTGCCCCTTGCAGGGCCGAGGCGAACGGGATCGGCGGCAGCGCGCTGACCAGCATGCGGGCGTTGACCGAACCGGCCATCAGGCCACTGGCCGATCCGCTGTCGAGCGTGACCGGCGCCAGCGGATCGAGCGTGCGCGTCTGCGAGCGCAGCACCTGCGGCCACGCCGCGCGCACCGGCAGGTCGTAGCGGCGGTCCACCTTGAAACCGTTGCCCTCCACCCGTACCCGCACCTTGGCCACGCTGTAGCCCTCCTGCGCGGTCAACGGGAAGCTCACCGTGCTCTTGGCCTCGACGCCGAGCTGCAGCTTGCGGCTCGCCTCGGCGATGCTCAGAGGACCTTCACCTTCCACGCGTACCGCGAACTCGCCGGGTTTGCCGGTGAAGTTCTGCACGTCCAGGGTGACCGTGCTGCGGTCGCCTGGCGCCATCACCCGTGGCATGCTGGCTTCGGCCAGGATCGGCGCGCGCACCAGCGTTTCCACATCGCGGTTGCCGTAGCGGTCATCGGCGTAGACCAGCGCCGAGACCCGCAGGGTGCCGTTGAAATCGGGTACCCGCAGCGTGACCCGCGCGTTGCCCCTGGCATCGAGCGCCACCGGCCCGGAGAACAGATCCACGGTCTGCACCCGCGCGGTCGGGCGTTTGGCCTGCGGCAACGCCGCCAGCGCCATGTCGCCGCCGAACTTCAGCTTGCCGCTGTTGCCCTCGAAGCTCTCGATCACCCGGCCATAGATGTCATAGGCATCCACCCCCAGGCGCCGCTGCGCGAAGAAGTGCGCCGGGGCATCGGGCACCGGGAAACGGGTGATGTTGAGGATGCCCACGTCCACCGCCGACACGGTGACATGGGCCGGTTTGCCGGCCAGCTCCGGCGCACTGACGGTCACCGTCATCGGCTGTTCCGGACGCATCTGTTTGGGCGCCACCAGCCCGACCGCCACCCGACGGTTGCCGCGCTCGATCGGCACGTGCGCCACGCCGACCGCGCGTGCCGGGGTGATCTTGCTGGGTGCGCTGCCGCCACGGAACACCAGCGCGGTGACGTAGACGTCATGCCGCTCCCAGTCTTTGGTGACCGGAATTTCGAAGGTGCTGCCCGGTTTGGCGTCGATGTCCTGCACATACAGCATGTGGTCGCTCTCGACCATCAGTACGCCACGGCCGGCATGCGGCGGGGTGACCGTCACCTTGAGCGTATCGCCGGCGCGGTAGGCGGTCTTGTCCAGCGCCAGCTTCACCTTGTCCGGACGCGCGTCAAGGCCGCGGTTGTCGTCCTCCCAGCTCCAGCCGGCACGGAACGGATAACGCAGGGTCAGACCGGTGGCCGGGTCGAACACATCCACCCGGTACTCGCCCCATTCCACTGGAAAATCGAAGCGCACGGCGGTGCTGCCGGCGTCGAGGGTGCGGGTTTCCTTGTTCTCGAAACGGCGGGTGAAATCGTAGTCCCAACGGTCGTCGGTATAGCTCCAATGGTAGTCGCGCAGTTCGCGGACCAAGGTGACCTTCAGGCCCTTGGCCGGTTGCGGCTTGCCCTCGACATCCACCCGCAGCAGTTCGAAACGCGCATTGGCGTTGGCGTCGGCCCCCTCCTTGTCATCGAACAGCGGCCGCAGCGCGACCAGCGCCGGCGCCGGCCACAGCACCCGCTTGAGCGTGCGGGTCACGGTACGGCCACCGCTTTCATAGACGCTGCCCGACACCACCGCCGCCACCGGCGTGCCCTTGCCCACCTCGGCCGGCAGCGCGATGTCCTGGCGCAGCTTGCCGTCGGCCGGCAGTGTGGTGTCGATCACATCGTTGGCTTCGCGCGGCAGCGACACGGTCGGATCACCGAAGAACCAGCCCGGCATCGACTCCAGCGGATGCTGCTCCACCGCCACCGCCAGCCGCGCGGTGAAACGGTTGCCATCGGCCGGGGCGCCATACAGATAGGCCGCATCGGCCTGCAGTTTGAGCGGCTCGCCCGGTTTGAGCGTGGCCTGCGCGCTGCCCAGGTCCAGCTTCATCCGCTCGGGCAGGAACTCCTCGATGCGCAGGGTCATGCCCTGCACCGCGTCCTTGCTGGCCGGGTCGGTGCGGAACTCCACCTGCCAGCGCCCGGTCGGCGCTTCAGCCGGAATCACCTGTTCGAACGCGAAATAGCCCTGTTCGCCCGGCTGCAGACGGGTTTCGCGGAACGTCTTGCCATCGGGCTGTTTCAGACGCAGGAATACCGGCTGGCTGCCCGTGGCCGGACCGCGCAGCATCCGCCCGTCGTTGTCGCGCAGCAGCGCCGAGATCCGCACGGTTTCGCCCGGGCGATACAGGTCACGCCCGGACCAGGCGAACACATCGAAGTTGGCGTTCTGGCGCCCGGCCACCGCGAACTCGCTCAGGTCCAGCGCCGGCTGGTTGAAGGGCAGCATGGTGGTGTCGCTGCCACTGCTGGCCACCAGTACGTGGGCGGCATCGAGGGTGTAGTTCAGCAGCGCATTGCCGTTCGTGTCGGTCTGGCCCTTGAGCACCACCTCGCCCTTGCCGTCGAGCACGCGCAGCTGCACGCTCCGCGCCGGCGCACCGCTGGCCAGCGAGGCGGTATGCACGAACAGCGTGTCCTTGTAGGCGCGCGTGTGCAGGCCGATATCGCTGACGGTGAAGAAGGAGGTGTCGTATTCGCTTTCGAAGCTGCCGGTACGTTTCATCACCGCGAAGTACAGGCCGGGCTGCTGCAACTCCTTCACGTCCTGGATCGGCAGGTAGGTCAGCACCCGCTCGTTCTGTTTGCCGCCCAGCACGAAGCGGTTGACGTAGACCGGCTCGGCCAGCTGCGACAGCGGGGTCTTGTCGCCGTAATCGCTGTCCAGCTCCCAGCTGCCGCGACGGCCGCCGCGCTGGTACTGGCCGAAGAAGGTCGACAGGTCCTTCTCGCGCACGCGCAGGAACTCGACATCCACTTCCGGCACGTTCACCGAAACCACCGGCAGGCCGCGGCTGTCCTTGGCCGGCAGCACGCTGCCCTGCGACGCGAAGCCGACCGCCGGATCAAGCGCGCCGGTGAACACCTTCTGCCGCACCTCGGTGCCGAGCCGGCTGCCATCGGCGGCCAGCAGATCCGGCGAGATGACCAGCGTGTATTCACGGGCCGCTTCCACATAGGGGTAGCGCAAGGTCTTGCCGTCATCGGACAGTGACCAGCTGCTGTCGGCGTTGCCAACCTTCTCTTCAAAACGCAGCAGTTTGTCGAAATCCTGGGTGCCGACCAGCGGCCGCGAGAACTCCACCGCCAGCGCCAGACCGTCGCCGCCCTTCTGGTCCGGCCAGGCCCGCAGCATGGCAAAGCCCTTCACCTGCTCCTGCGTGGCCTGGATCGCCTCGCCGCTGGCGCCGGGCAGCTGTCCGGCCGGATTGCGCTTGCATGCGCCCAGCACCAGCACCAGCAGCGCGAGCAGCATTACCCCCTTCCATGTCGAGTGCCCCACACTGCGGCCCGGCGATCCCTTCCTGTCCATTGCGATACTCCCCAGAGGTCGGCCCGAGTATAAGCAAAGCCCGGTTACCGCCCGGACACAGCACTGCCCGGATAGCGGAAAGCCCGGCACCAGGCCGGGCTTTCATCTGCGGAAAACGCTGGCACCTTCAGGCCGCCGCGGCCGTCGCTCAGAAGCTGTCGCCGGGTACCCGCACCCAGCCTTCCATCAGGATGCGGGCGCTGCGGCTCATCACCGCCCTGGTGACGCTCCACTGCCCGTCAACCTGCGTCACCGACGCGCCGACAGCCAGCGTGCCGGAAGGATGACCAAAGCGCACCGCATCGCGCGGGCCGCCACCGGCGGCCAGATTCACCAGCGTGCCCGGCACCGCGGCGGCCGTGGCGATGGCCACCGAGGCGGTGCCCATCATCGCGTGGTGCAGCTTGCCCATCGACATCGCGCGCACGTTGAGGTCGATGTCCACCGCGCCGACCGTCTTGCCACTGCTGGAAACGTAGTCGGTCGCCGGGGCGACGAAGGCCACCTTCGGCGTGTGCTGGCGGGTGAGCGCTTCTTCCGGCGCCTGGATCAGGCCCATGCGCAACGCGCCGGCCACGCGAATGGCCTCCAGCCGGGCCAGCGCCGCCTTGTCCTCGTTGATCGCCGGCTGCAGCTCGGTGCCGCTGTACCCCAGGTCGGCGGCATTGACGAACACGGTGGGAATGCCGGCGGTGATCATCGTCGCCGGCAGCGTGCCGACACCCGGCACGTCCAGCGCATCGACCAGGTTGCCGGTCGGGAACATCGCGCCCTCGCCTTCGCCCTCATCGGCCGGATCGAGGAACTCCAGCACGATCTCCGCCGCCGGGAAGGTGACCCCGTCCAGCTCGAAGTCGCCTGTTTCCTGCACCTGGCCATTGCTGACCGGCACATGGGCAAGGATGGTCTTGCGGATGTTCGCCTGCCAGATCCGCACCACGCAGACGCCATCGGCCGGCACCCGCGCCGGATCGACATAGCCGGCATGCAGCGCGAACGCGCCGGCGGCGGTAGACAGGTTGCCGCAGTTGCCGGACCAGTCGACGAAATCGCTGTCGATGGCGATCTGGCCGTAGAGATAGTCCACGTCATGGCCCGGCTGGCGGCTGGGTGAGAGGATCACGCACTTGCTGGTGGAACTGGTCGCCCCGCCCATGCCGTCGGTCTGCTTGCCGTACGGATCGGGCGAACCGATCACCCGCTGCAGCAGGCGGTCCCGTGCGACACCCGGCACGCGTGCGGCCTCGGGCAAATCCTCAAGACGGAAGAACACGCCCTTGGAGGTGCCACCACGCATATAGGTGGCGGGGATGCGGATCTGGGGGATGGCGGACATGCGCGGGTTTCCTTGCTTGCGGGTGACGGGACGGACGGGAACAACGCTCCTTGCCCGGCGCCCTCCACCAGGGGAAGGGCGCCGGGTACGTCAGGCGTTGGAAGCTTCCAGGAAGTCCTGCGCGAAGCGCTGCAGCACGCCACCGGCCTCGTAGATCGCCACTTCCTCGTCCGAATCCAGACGGCAGGTCATCGGCACCTTCAGCACCTCACCGTTACGACGGGTGATGACCAGGGTCAGGTCCGTGCGCGGGGTGCGCAGGCCGATCACGTCATATGTCTCGGTGCCGTCGAGGTCCAGCGTGTTGCGGTTGGTGCCCGGCTTGAACTCCAGGGGCAGCACGCCCATGCCGATCAAGTTGGTGCGGTGGATGCGCTCGAAGCCTTCGGCGGCAATCGCCTCCACACCGGCCAGACGCACGCCCTTGGCCGCCCAGTCGCGCGAGCTGCCCTGGCCGTAGTCGGCACCGGCGATGATGATCAGCGGCTGCTTGCGCTCCATGTAGGTCTCGATCGCCTCCCACATGCGCATCACCTTGCCTTCCGGCTCCACCCGCGCCAGCGAGCCCTGCTTCACGCTGCCGTCTTCATTGCGCACCATCTCGTTGAACAGCTTCGGGTTGGCGAAGGTGGCGCGCTGCGCGGTGAGGTGATCGCCACGGTGGGTGGCGTAGGAATTGAAGTCCTCTTCCGGCAAGCCCATCTTGGCCAGGTACTCGCCGGCCGCACTGGACGGCAGAATCGCGTTGGACGGCGACAGGTGGTCGGTGGTGATGTTGTCCGGCAGCACCGCCAGCGGGCGCATGCCACGCAGCGTGCGCTCACCGGCCAATGCGCCCTCCCAATACGGCGGGCGGCGGATATAGGTGCTGCGCGGGCGCCAGGCGTACAGGGGGCTGACCTTGCCGCCATGCTCGACGCGGATGTTGAACATCGGGTTGTAAACCTTGCGGAACTGCTCCGGCTTCACCGCCGCCTTCACCACCGCATCGATCTCGGCGTCGCTCGGCCAGATGTCCTTCAGGCGCACCTCGTTGCCATCGGCGTCCACACCCAGCACGTCCTTCTCGATGTCGAAACGCACGGTGCCGGCGATGGCATAGGCGATCACCAGCGGCGGCGAGGCTAGGAACGCCTGCTTGGCATAGGGGTGGATGCGGCCGTCGAAGTTGCGGTTGCCCGACAGCACCGCGGTCGAGTACAGGTCGCGGTCGATGATCTCCTGCTGGATTTCTGGATCCAGCGCGCCACTCATGCCATTGCAGGTGGTGCAGGCAAAGGCGACGATGCCGAAGCCCAGCTTCTCCAGCTCCGGCAGCAGGCCGGCTTCTTCCAGATACAGCTGTACGGCCTTAGAACCCGGGGCCAGCGAGGACTTCACCCACGGCTTGCGGGTCAGGCCACGCGCGTTGGCATTGCGCGCCAGCAGCGCGGCGGCGATCACGTTGCGCGGGTTGGAGGTATTGGTGCAGCTGGTGATGGCGGCGATGATCACCGCGCCGTCGGGCATCAGCCCCTGGGCTTGCTCGCCCTTGCCGCGCTCCAGCTTGGCTTCATCGGCGATACCCCGCGCGGCCAGCTCGGCCACCGGCAGGCGCTTGTGTGGATTGCTGGGGCCGGCCATGTTGCGCACCACGCTGGACAGGTCGAACTCCAGCACGCGTTCGTACTGCGCGGTGGTCAGCGCGTCGGCCCACAGGCCGGTGGTTCTGGCGTAACTCTCGACCAGCGCGATCTGCGCTTCCTCACGTCCGGTAAGACGCAGGTAGTCGATGGTCTGCGCATCGATGTAGAACATCGCTGCGGTGGCGCCGTATTCCGGACACATGTTGGAGATGGTGGCGCGGTCACCGATGGTCAGTGCCGCAGCACCTTCGCCGAAGAACTCCAGCCAGGCACCGACCACGCGCTGGTTGCGCAGGAACTCGGTCAGGGCCAGCACCACGTCCGTGGCGGTGATGCCCGGCTGCGGCTTGCCGGTCAGCTTGACGCCGATGATGTCGGGCAGGCGCATCCACGAGGCGCGACCCAGCATCACGCTCTCTGCTTCCAGGCCGCCCACGCCGATGGCGATCACCCCCAGCGCATCGACGTGCGGGGTGTGGCTGTCGGTGCCCACGCAGGTATCGGGGAAGGCCACGCCGTCCTGCTGGTAGATCACCGGTGACATCTTCTCCAGATTGATCTGGTGCATGATGCCGTTGCCCGGTGGAATCACATCGACGTTCTCGAAGGCCAGCTTGGTCCAGTCGATGAAATGGAAGCGGTCCTCGTTGCGGCGGTCCTCGATAGCGCGGTTCTTGGCGAACGCGTCCGGATCGTAGCCGCCACATTCCACCGCCAGCGAGTGGTCGACAATCAGCTGCACCGGCACCACCGGGTTGACCTTGGCCGGGTCGCCGCCCTTGTCGGCAATGGCGTCACGCAGGCCGGCCAAGTCCACCAGCGCGGTCTGGCCGAGGATGTCATGGCACACCACGCGCGCCGGGAACCACGGAAAATCGAGGTCACGCTTGCGCTCGATCAGCTGCCTGAGCGAATCGGTGAGTGTGGCCGGATTGCAACGGCGCACCAGGTTTTCGGCCAGCACGCGCGAGGTGTACGGCAGCGTGGCATAGGCACCGGGGGCGATGGCATCGACCGCAGCCTGTGCGTCGAAGTAGTCCAGCGGGGTGCCGGGAAGGGGCTTGCGGTAGTCGGTGTTCATGGCGGGCCTGTGGAATCCGGGCTGGCTGGGCGGCACACGCCTGCGCGGTGCCTGCGAAAGCAGCGCTGCCAGCCGGCGTTGGAAGCAGGCAGCAGCGCCACGGTGGTTTCAGGGGGCATCCTTCCCCGCGGGTGAAAGAACGCGGCCCCGCCCGCTGGCGCGGGCGAGGCCTGGCGGCGCGGTCAGCCGCGCTTGTCCAGCGGCACGAAGGCCTGGTCTTCCGGGCCGGTGTAGTTGGCGCTGGGACGGATGATCTTGCCGTCGATGCGCTGTTCGATGATGTGCGCGCTCCAGCCGGCAGTACGGGCGATCACGAACAGCGGGGTGAACATCGCCGTCGGCACGCCCATCATGTGGTAGCTGACCGCGCTGAACCAGTCCAGGTTCGGGAACATCTTCTTGATGTCCCACATCACCGACTCCAGGCGCTCGGCGATGTCGTACATCTTCATGTTCTGCTGCTCGGCCGACAGCGCGCGCGCCACGTCCTTGATCACCTGGTTGCGCGGATCGGACACCGTGTAGACCGGGTGGCCGAAGCCGATCACCACTTCCTTGCGCTCCACCCGGGCCTTGATGTCGGCCTCGGCCTCGTCCGGCGTCTCGTAGCGCTTCTGCACCTCGAACGCGACTTCGTTGGCGCCGCCGTGCTTGGGCCCGCGTAGCGCGCCGATGCCGCCGGTGATGGCGCTGTACATGTCGCTGCCGGTGCCGGCGATCACGCGGCAGGCGAAGGTGGAGGCGTTGAACTCATGCTCGGCGTACAGGATCAGCGAAGTATGCATCGCCTTGACCCACGACTCGCACGGCTGCTCGCCATGCAGCAGGTGCAGGAAGTGGCCACCGATCGAATCATCGTCGGTCTCCACGTCGATGACGCGGCCGTTGTGGCTCCAGTGGTACCAGTACAGCAGCATCGAGCCCAGGCAGGCCATCAGCTTGTCGGCGATGTCGCGCGCGCCCGGGTGGTTGTGGTCGTCCTTCTCCGGCGACACGCAACCCAGCACCGAGACGCCGGTGCGCATCACATCCATCGGATGCGCCGATGGCGGCAGCTCCTCCAGCGCCGCCTTGACCGCGGCCGGGATGCCCCGCAGCGACTTCAGCTTGGCCTTGTAGGCGCGCAGCTCGGCCTTGTTGGGCAGCTTGCCGTGCACCAGCAGGTGGGCGATCTCCTCGAACTCGCTGGTATTGGCCAGGTCCAGGATGTCGTAGCCGCGGTAATGCAGGTCGTTACCGCTGCGGCCGACGGTGCACAGCGCGGTGTTGCCGGCGGCGGTGCCGGACAGGGCGACGGACTTCTTGGGCTTGAAAGCCGGTGCGGCGGTTTGCTCTGACATGGTGTTTACCTCCAAGAAAACGGGTTCACGGTTTCAGTCTGGGTTGCGGCCGGCGGCGCGTGTGTTCTGCTCCAGCAGCCGTTGCAGCATCGCGATCTGCCGGTTCTGTTGCTCCACCAGCAGCGCCCAATCCTGCGAACGCAGAAGATCGAGCTTTTCATGGATCTGCAGCACTTCGAGTTCGGATTTGATGTTGACCTGGTAGTCGTTCTCGGCATGCATCCTGTCCACGGCCGCCTGACGGTTCTGGCTCATCATGATGATCGGTGCCTGCATGGCCGCCAGGCAGGACAGCACCAGGTTCAGCAGGATGTAGGGATAGGGATCGAACGCCTTGGCCAGCATGAAACTGTTGGCCACCATCCACACAAGCAGCAGGAAGAAGAAGCACAGGATGAAGCTCCAGCTGCCGCCCACCTTCGCCACCTTGTCGGCGACCCGCGCTCCGAAGGTGCGCGCCTGGTGGAACTCCTGCCCCACATTGCGCGCGACCTTGCGCCGCGAGATGAAGCGCTCGACCACCAGCCGCTCCTCCGGCGGCAGCTGTTCCAGCTCCTTCTGCAACAGCCGGCGCGCCGTTTCGCGGCGATCAACACGGGCAGTACGGGGCGAGGTGTTTGCCATGGCGGGTCAACCGGCCGGGAAAGCCGCCATCATGCGCCCTTGCCAGCGAACACCTTGTCCAGGCTGCGTTCGAAGGCGTGGTAGCCGATACGGTCGTACAGCTCCTCGCGGGTCTGCATGGTGTCCACCACATTGCGCTGGTGGCCGTCGCGGCGGATGGCCTCGTACACGTTCTCGGCGGCCTTGTTGGCCGCACGGAACGCCGACAGCGGGAACAGCTGGATCGCCACGCCGGCCGAGGCCAGTTCGTCGCCACTGAACAGCGGCGTGGCGCCGAATTCGGTGATGTTGGCCAGCAGCGGCACTTTCACCGCGTCGGCGAAGCGCTTGTAGGTTTCCAGATCGTAGGCGGCCTCGGCGAAGATGCCGTCGGCACCGGCCTCGACGCAGGCGATGGCCCGCTCGATGGCCGCATCCACGCCCTCCATCTGGATCGCATCGGTGCGGGCGATCAGGAAGAAGTCCGGATCGGTCTTGGCATCGGCGGCGGCCTTCACCCGGTCGACCATCTCCCCCTGGCTGACGATCTCCTTGCCCGGACGGTGACCGCAGCGTTTGGCACCGACCTGGTCTTCGATATGGCAGGCGGCCGCGCCGGCCTTGATCAACGACTTCACGGTGCGGGCGATGTTGAACGCGCTGGGCCCGAAGCCGGTATCGATATCCACCATCAGCGGCAGGTCGCAGACATCGGTGATGCGGCGCACGTCGATCAGCACGTCCTCGAGCGTGTTGATGCCCAGATCCGGCAGCCCCAGCGAACCGGCGGCGACACCGCCACCGGACAGGTAGATGGCGCGGTAGCCGGCACGCTTGGCCAGCAGGGCGTGGTTGGCGTTGATGGCGCCGATCACCTGCAGCGGGGATTCGGCGGCCAGGGCGGCGCGGAACGCGGCGCCAGCGGAAGAAAGGCTCATGGGGGGCTCCTGTCCTGGCGGAGGCGAGGTGCCATTCCGCGATGGCGCCCAATCTGTCACCATCGCAATCATTGATCAATCTTGATTCAACAAATCAACCTATTGAACACGTCATGTCCGAACACTCCGGCCCCGAACTGATTCCCGCCAGCGACGCCTGCGCGCTGCTGGGGATCAGTACCGCCACCCTGTACGCCTATGTCAGCCGCGGCCAGCTCAGCTCACGTCCCGGTCCGGACGCGCGCAGCCGGATGTATCTGCGCGCGGAAGTGGAACGGCTGGCACGCCGCAAGCAGGCCGGACGCGGCGCCGCGCGCGGGGCGGCGCAAAGCCTGGATCGCGGGCTGCCGGTGCTGGAGACACGGATCTCGCTGATCCGTCCGGATGCACCCTATTACCGCGGCCGCTCGGCCGTCACCGCCGCGCGCAGCGGCGCCACGCTGGAGGACATCGCCCGCCTGCTGTGGGAAGGCGAGGAGCAGGATCCGTTCGTCGCCTCGGTGCCGGATGTCTGGCCCGAGCGCATCGCGCCGTTGGCCCTGGACAGCTCGCTGCCGCCACTGGAGCGGGCGATGGCCTGCCTGCCGCTGCTGGCCCTGGAACACCGGCAATCGCTCAACGCCGCCGCACCGGTACGGCGCGAAGTGGCGGCGATGCTGCTGCGGCAGAACGCCGCGCTGCTGGTCGGCACCCAGCCCGACGCGCGGCCGGTGCATCGCCTGCTCGCCGACCACTGGCAGCCCGGTGATGCCGGTTTCGCCGAGGTGGTGCGCTCTGCGCTGGTGCTGTGCGCCGATCACGAACTGAATGTGTCAGCGTTCGCCGCGCGCGTGGTCGCCTCCACCGGCGCACACCTGCACGCGACCGTGTGTGCCGGACTGGCGGCGATGTCCGGACCGCGCCACGGCGGCGCCACCGCGCGTGCGTATGCGCTGCTGTGCGATGCCGAGGCCAGCGGCGCGCCGGCCGGCTTCATCGCCGAACGCTGGCGGCGCGGCGACGAGCTGCCCGGCTTCAATCACGTGCTGTATCCCGATGGTGATCCGCGCGGGGCCGAAGTGCTGCGCCAGCTGCGGGCGTTGCGCGGTGACTGCCCGCGCATGCGGCATGTGGAGACGGTGCTGGCGACCACCACCGAGCACAGTGGCCAACATCCCAACATCGACGGCCTGCTGGCGGCGATCTGCTATGTCTACGCGCTGCCGGCGACCCATGCGCTGGTGATGTTCGCCAGCGCGCGCCTGACCGGCTGGCTGGCGCATGCACTGGAACAACAGGCGCTGGGCACGCTGATCCGGCCGCGTGCGCGTTACAGCGGACGCGCACCGGGCGACCACGACTGAGCTGTCGCGAGGACTGGGCGGCGACAACGGTCCCGCCCGCCATCCCCACTCAGCCCTGTCGCTGAGCCCACGCTTGGATGATCGCGGCGATCGCGCCCACGCCATCGGTCAACGCCGCCGGGCCCGGCTGCAGGATCAGCGGCGACTTGATCTCATGCAGTTCGCCGTCGCGCACCGCGGTGATCGCCTCCCAGCCCGGGCGCGCCGCGACTTTCTCCGGGCGGAATTTCTTGCCGCACCACGAACCGATGATGATCTCCGGGTTGCGCGCGATCACCGGATCACCGTCAGCCAGAATCCGCGCCCTGGCCAGCGGCTCGCGCGACAGTTCGGGAAACACGTCGATACCGCCGGCGATCTCCACCAGCTCGGCGCCCCACTGGATGCCGGTGATGATCGGCTCGTCCCATTCCTCGACATAGACGCGCGGCCGCCGCGGCAACGTCGCCGCCTGCGTGGCGATGGCATCGAGCCCGCGCTGCAGCTGGTCGGCATAGTCGTACGCCCGTTGCGCCACCCCGACCAGCGCACCGAGCCGGCGGATGTAATCGAGGATGCCGGCGACGCTGCGGTGATTGGAAATCCACACCTCCACGCCGTTGCGGATCAGCTCGGCGGCGATATCGGCCTGGATATCGGAAAAGCCGATCGCCAGATCCGGCTTGAGCTTGAGGATATCATCCACCTTGGCACTGGTGAAGGCGCTGACCTTGGGCTTGTCGCGCCGCGCCTGCGGCGGCCGCACGGTGAAACCACTGATCCCGACGATACGGTCCTGCTCGCCCAATGCGTACAGCGTTTCGGTCGGCTCTTCGGTCAGGCAGACAATGCGGCGCGGGCCGATCATGGGCTTGCGAACTCCGTGGTATCGACGAATACCGCCGGGCTGTTCCACGGGTGATGGGCGGCGATGCCGTTCTCCAGCAACCGTTGCAGGCGCGCGGCATCACGCGGGATGCAGAACTCCAGACGCACGCTGGCTTCGCGCACCAGCGCGCCGGGCTGTCCGATGGCGCTGTGCGTGCCTGGCAGCACCCGGAACTGCTCCTGCCCCGGGGCCGATTCCCACATGCCGTGCGAATAGCCCCCGGCGGACAGATCGTCCACTGCCAGGATCGCGTCCTTGAGCGCCTGCAGATGCGCCGGCGGTACGAACACGGTGATGCGGTAGAGCGGATGCAGGGTCATGAGTCTGACCGCCAATGACCTGGACGACGCGCCAAGACGCCTCCGCCCGGTGCGCCGCTGCAGATCCGCGATGTCACCGCTGCGCCGCGCATCACCGGCTCACGGGTACAGCAGCTGCTTGCTCCAGCTGCCGCCGGCATCGGCCTCATAGCACCAGCGTTCGTGCAGGCGGAAGTCGGCGCCGTACCAGAACTCGATGCGTCGCGGCACCACGCGGATGCCGCCCCAGCCGTCGGGGCGCGGCACTTCGCGTCCTTCGAAGCTCGCCTCGAAACTGGCCAGCCGCTGCTCGAACTCCTCGCGCGAGGCCAGCGGCTGCGATTGCGCCGAGGCCCAGGCGCCGATCTGGCTCATGCGCGGCCGTGTGGCGAAATAGGCATCGGCTTCGGTGGCCGATACCAGCTGCGCATCACCTTCCACCCGCACCTGGATGCCGGCCTCGCGCAGGCTGCGCCACAGGAACAACAGCGCGACCTGCCGGTTTTCGTGCAGTTCGCGGCCCTTGCGGCTGTCAAGATGGGTGTAGAACACGAAACCGCGCTCATCGAAGGCCTTGAGCAGCACGGTGCGTGCCGATGGACGGCCGTCGATATCGGCGGTGGCCACAGTCATCGCCGTGGCATCGATTTCCTGGCTGGCCTTGGCCTCCGCGAACAGCGAGGCGAAGGTGGCAAGCGCTTCTGCGTAAAGATCAGTCATGGCTCCACTTCGAACAGCACGGGTTTGGGCTATTGTGGCGCCATGTCACCGGTTCCGCACCGTTTCTCCGTCCGCCGCTTCGCCGATACGCTGGTCACACACGCCCTCGACGACGCGCTATGCAGCGGCAGGACCACCCCGATCCTGGCGATCAGCGGGTTGCAGGGCAGCGGCAAATCCACGCTGGCCGCACAGGTGGTGGAGCTGGCCCTTGGCCGCGGCCTGCGCGCAGCCGCGCTGTCCATCGATGACACCTACCTCACCCGGGCCCAGCGCCAGCGTCTGGCCGATCGCGTGCATCCGTTGCTGGCCACGCGCGGCCCGCCGGGCACCCACGATCTGCCCTTGGCCTTGGATACGCTCGATGCCGCCAGCAGCGGACAACCATTCCACCTGCCGCGCTTTGACAAACTGGCCGATGAGCGGGTGGACGAAGCGCAGTGGGAACGGATCGACGGCCGCCTGGACCTGCTGGTGTTCGAAGGCTGGTTCCTGGGCACCCCGGCCGAACCGGAGGCGGCGCTGCAGACACCGCTGAACGCGCTGGAGCGCGAAGCCGACGCTGACGGGCGCTGGCGGCGCTGGTGCAACCAGACCCTGGCCGATGACTACCCGGCACTGTGGCGGCGCTTCGATCGCCTCTGGTTCCTGCAACCACCGGGGTTCGCGGTGGTGCCGCAGTGGCGCTGGCAGCAGGAACAGGCGCTGCAACAGGCGGCCCCCGGCCGCAGCGGCATGAGCCGCGCGCAGCTGGAACGCTTCGTGCAGTTCTACGAGCGGATCAGCCGGCAGGCCTTGCGCACCCTGCCGGCTATTGCCGACCGCGTGATCGCGCTGGACGCGCAGCGGCGGCCACTCCAGGCGTAGGAACCGACGGTCACTGCTCGGGCCACGCGCCTACGCCAGCGGCCGGCTCACTCGACCAGGAACGTGATCCGCAGGTTGACCCGCCACTCGATGATGTTGCCCTGAGGGTCGGTGACCGCCTTGGTCTCGCTGATCCACGCACCCTGGATGCCCTTGACGGTCTCGGCCACCTTCTTCAGACCCGAGCGCACCGCCTCCTCCACGCTGGTCTTGGACGAGGCGCTGACTTCGATGATTTTCGCTACAGACATGCCCTGCTCCTTGGTTGCACCACGAACCATTCGTGGAAGGGCAGAGCTTGGCTGCTACCTTGTTAACGCACCGACACGAGGTGCTAGCATCGATCCGCTATGAATCCAGCCCCCAACCTCATTCTGGTCGGCCCGATGGGGGCCGGGAAAACCTGCATCGGCCGGCGTCTGGCCGAGCGCTTCGGGCTGGAATTCGTCGATGCCGACCAGGCCATCGTCGATGACACCGGCTCCAGCATTCCCGCCATTTTTGACAACCTCGGCGAGCCCGGCTTCCGCGTGCATGAAAAGCGCGTGCTCGGCGCGCTGCTGGAACGCGGTGGCCAGCTGATTTCCACCGGGGGCGGGGCCGTGCTCGATGCCGACAACCGCCGGCTGATCCGGCAGCGCGGTTTTGTCGTCTACCTGCGGGTCAGCGTCGCCTCGCAGCTGGCACGCCTGCAGCGCGACAAGACCCGTCCGCTGTTGCAGCGCGATGACCGCGAGCAGGTGCTGCACGAGATGGCGGCCTTCCGCGATCCGCTGTACCGCGAAGTGGCCGATCTGACCATCGATACCGACCTTTACACCCCCGCCGAAGCGACCGCCCATGCCGTGGTGCGGCTGGCCGCGCTCTGGCAGATTTCGGAACTTCCCGCATGACCCCCGCTGCTCCCCCTACCGTCGATGTCGGCGGTGAACGCCCTTACCGGATCCATATCGGTCCTGGCCTGCAGGCCCGGGGCGAACTGCTGGTCGATGCCATCCGCGGCCGCCACGTATTGCTGGTCAGCGACGACACCGTCGCCCCGCTGTATCTGGCGCAAGTGCAGGCCGCACTGCTGGCCGCGAGCCCGGCGCTGAAGGTCGGCCAGCACATCATCCCGGCCGGCGAAGCCTCCAAGACGCTGGCCAGCTTCGGCGGCGTGATCGAGGCGCTGGCCACGCTCGGCGCCACCCGCGATGCCTGCGTACTGGCGCTGGGCGGCGGCGTAGTCGGCGACCTGGCCGGGTTTGCCGCCGCCTGCTGGATGCGCGGCGTGGATTGCGTGCAGCTGCCCACCACCCTGCTGGCGATGGTCGATTCCTCGGTCGGCGGCAAGACCGCGGTGGATATCGCCCAGGGCAAGAACCTGGTCGGGGCCTTCCATCCGCCGCGCGCGGTGATCGCCGATACCGCCGTGCTGCGTAGCTTGCCGCTGCGCGAGCTGCGTGCCGGATTGGCCGAAGTGATCAAGTACGGTGCGATCCGCGACCTGGAGTTCTTCCAGTGGCTGCACAGCGAGCGCGATGCACTGCTGGCCGGCGAGGACGCCGTGCTGGCGCAGGCCATCGCCCGCAGCTGCGAACACAAAGCGCAGATCGTCGAACGTGATCCGCTGGAAAAGGGCGAGCGCGCCCTGCTCAACCTCGGTCACACCTTCGGCCATGCCATCGAGACCGCACAGGGCTATGGCGCACCGGGCAACAACAACCTCAACCATGGCGAAGCCGTGGCCGTGGGCATGGTGCTGGCCGCGCGCCTGTCGGCGGCGCTGGGCATGGCCGAGGCGACCGACACCGACCGCCTGCGCGAACTGCTGCTGTCCTATGGCCTGCCGGTGGACATCCCCGCCGGGCTGGCGCCGGAAACGCTGCTGGCCCATATGCGGCTGGACAAGAAGAACATCGCCGGCCGCCTGCGGCTGGTGCTGTGGCGGGGCATCGGCCGGGCCGAAGTGGTGCCGGATGTGGACGAAGCCGCGGTGCTGGCGATCCTCCAGCCGGACTGAGCCCATCCGGCAACGGGCAGCGGACACCGACGAACGGGCCCCAGACCCTCCGCCGTGGTCTGGCGCTCCCGCGGTGGCGGACAACCGCCCCCGCTGCGGCTGAAATCCGCCGCAGCGGCTACAATCGGCGGCATGCGTGTCCTCCTGCAACAGCCGCCCAGCGGCAACGAAGCCCCCCGCTATGTCCAGCTGTCCCTGGTTGCCGATCTTCTCGGCGGCTGGGAACTGCTGCGTGAAAGCGGCCAGATCGGCGGCCGCGTGCAATTGCGCCGCGAACTTTTCCTGCAGCAGGACGATGCCCTGCAAGCCTTCGAGAAGGCACGCGATGCGCAGCTCAAGCGCGGCTTCCAGCTGATGTTCGCCAGCGGCCAGCCACAACCCTGACCCCGCATCCCCACAGGGCGCCCCGCGCGTTCCTGCGTCTACTTTTATCCAGGAGTTCATGTGACCAGCCCACTTCGCAACGACCGCTTCCTGCGCGCCCTGCGCCGCGAGCCTGTGGACTGCACCCCCGTCTGGCTGATGCGCCAGGCCGGCCGTTACCTGCCGGAATACCGCGCCACCCGCGCCCGCGCCGGCAGCTTCCTGGCCATGGCCAAGAACCCGGACATCGCCTGCGAAGTCACCCTGCAGCCGCTGGAGCGCTTCGATCTGGACGCGGCGATCCTGTTCTCCGACATCCTCACCATCCCCGATGCGATGGGTCTGGAGCTGTATTTCGTCGACGGTGAAGGCCCCAAGTTCCGCCATCCGGTGCGCAGCGTGGCCGACATCGCCAAACTGGCGGTGCCGGACATGGAAACCGAGCTGCGCTATGTGATGGACGCGGTGCGGGTCATCCGCCGCCAGCTGGACGGCAAGGTGCCACTGATCGGCTTTTCCGGCAGCCCGTGGACGCTGGCCTGCTACATGGTCGAAGGCGGCGGCAGCAAGGATTACGCGCGCATCAAGGCGCTGGCCCTGAACGAACCCCAGGCCCTGCACCAGCTGCTGGGCGTGGTCACCGACGCGGTGATCGCCTACCTGTCGGCCCAGCGCCTGGCCGGTGCGCAGGCGCTGCAGGTGTTCGACACCTGGGGCGGCGTGCTGAGCCCGGCGATGTACCGCGAGTTCTCGCTGCCCTACCTCACCCGGATCGCGCACGAGCTGGACCGCGGCCAGGGGGCCGATCGCGCGCCGCTGATCCTGTTCGGCAAGGGCAACGGCCAGCACTTGGAAGCACTGGCCGCCAGCGGCACCGATGCGGTGGGCGTGGACTGGACCACCGAGCTGGGCGATGCGGTGCGCCGCACCGGCGGCCGGGTCGCGCTGCAGGGCAACCTGGACCCGGCGACGCTGTATGGCTCGCCCGAGGCGATCCGCCGTGAAGTGGGCGTGGTGCTGGACAGCTACCGCGACGGCAACGGCGGCTCACGTGAAGGCCATGTGTTCAACCTCGGCCACGGCATGTCGCCGGACATGAATCCCGAGCACGTCGCCGTGCTGGTGGATGCCGTCCACAGCCACAGCCGCCGCTGACATGCCTCTGCCCGCCACCGCGCTGATCCTGCTCCTGGTCGCCAGCGCGGCGGCGGCCGGGGCCGGGGCCGCGGCTCCGCTGGCCGGCCGGTTCGGCCATGCCTACACCGCCACCGACGGCGAAACCGTCTGGACGATCACTCCGCATCGCGACGGCGACTACCGCGTGCAGCAGCCCGGCAAGCCCGAGGCCCCGGCCGCAGTGCTCGACGACAGCCAGCGCATCGCGTTCTGGCAGAAGATGGACTGGGACACGGCCACCGCCGCCGGGGCGAACTGCCTGCATTGGGGCGAGCCGGTCGCCGACTCGCTGCGGGACCTGTTCGAGGCCCCGCCGGCGGCCGCGCCGGTGCTGCGCCGCTCGCTGCTTTGCCACCTGCCCGGCCCCCAACGCGCACAGATCGGTTGGCTGGCCGACAACGCCAGCGACTGGTTCTATTACGACGCGCTGAGCGGGGTCATGGAAATCACACCGCTGCCATGAACCCGGCCGCTCCAGCCTCCGGCAACGCCACGCACCGGCCGCTGCTGTGGCTGGTATCGCTGGGCATCTTCATGCAGATGCTGGATTCGACCATCGTCAACACGGCGTTGCCGGCGATGGCCCACAGCTTGGGGGAAAGCCCGCTGCAGATGCAGTCGGTGGTGTTCAGCTACGCACTGGCGGTGGCCAGCTTCATTCCCGCCTCCGGCTGGATCGCCGACCGCCTCGGTACCCGGCGCACCTTTCTGGCTGCGATCATCCTGTTCACGCTGGGCTCGCTGGCCTGCGCGCTTTCGCCCACGCTGCAGTGGCTGGTGGCCGCCCGCGTGTTGCAAGGCATCGGTGGAGCGATGCTGCTGCCGGTCGGGCGGCTGGCGGTGATGCGCTCGGTCCCGCGTGAGCAGTTCCTCGCCGCGATGAGCTTCATCGCCATTCCCGCGCTGATGGGGCCGCTGATGGGGCCGACGCTGGGCGGCTGGCTGGTGGAAGTGGCCTCATGGCACTGGATCTTCCTGATCAACCTGCCGATCGGGATGATCGGTTTCATCGCCGCGCTGCGGATCATGCCCGACCACCGCGCCCAGCGGAAAACCCGTTTCGACCTGCCCGGCTACCTGATGCTGGCGCTGGGCATGGTCGCGCTTTCGCTGGCGCTGGACGGCATCTCCGGCGTCGGCCCGGCCCACGCGCTGGTGATGCTGCTGGCGGTGATCGGCATCGCGGCCCTGGCCGGTTACTGGCTGCACGCCGCCGGCAGCAGCAACGCCCTGTTCCCGCTGTCGCTGTTCAAGGTTGTCAGCTTCCGGATCGGCATCCTCGGCAATCTGTTCTCACGAATCGGCAGCGGTGCGATGCCGCTGCTGATTCCCCTGCTGCTGCAGGTGGGCCTGGGCATGAGCCCGACGAAAGCCGGCATGCTGATGATCCCCGTGGCGCTGTCGGCGATGGTCGCCAAACGCGCGGCGGTGACGCTGGTGGAGCGCTTCGGCTACCGCCGCATCCTGATGCTCAATACGGTCTGCGTGGGACTGGCGATGGCCAGCTTCGTGTTCGTCACCCCCGAGCAATCCCCGTGGCTGCGGTTGCTGCAGCTGGTCCTGTTCGGCACGTTCAATTCGATCCAGTTCACCGTGATGAACACCGTGACGCTGCGTGATCTGGATACCGCCCAGGCCAGCAGCGGCAACAGCCTGCTGTCGCTGGTGATGATGCTGGCCACCGGCTTCGGCGCCGCCGCAGCGGGCAGCCTGCTGGCCACCTTCGGCACCCACCTCAGCGGCGACGATGCGATGTCCGCGCTGCACGCCACCTTCGTCTGCGTCGGCGCGATCACCCTCAGTTCGACCCTGGTGTTCTGGCAGTTGCCGGACAACCGCCCGGATCCGCGGGCGGTGGAAGAAGTGGTGGAATGATCACACCAGCGGTGGCACACCCGCCGCACTGCGCGGCCGCGCGGCCAGTACCTTGGCGATCTTGGCCAGCAGCAGCTGGGCGCTGACCGGCTTGCGCAGAAACCCGTCAAATCCCGCCTCCCTGGCTTGCTGCTCGGCCTCGCCATCCGAGCGCGCCGTCACCGCCACCAGCGGCATGTCATAGCCCAGCGTCCGCAACTGGCCGGCCAGCACCAAACCGTCGATGCCGGGCAGATCCAGATCCAGCAGCGCCACGTCGAACGCGCGCCAGCTGACCTCGGACAAGGCCGCCAAGCCGTGCGGCACGTGCACCACCTGGTGCCCGTTCACCGCCAGCAGGCCGCTGACGACCTGCGCGATGGTGGCGTCATCCTCCACCAGCAGGACCTGCAAGGGCGGCAGCGGTGCAGGGCCGGTGCCCGCCGCGCCGGCGGCGTCGACCGCCACCTGGCGCCAGGCCAGCGGCAACTGCACGCTGAAGCAGGTGCCACGTCCCGGCACACTGTCCACCTCGATGCTGCCGCCCATCGCACTGACCAGCTCGTTGCAGATCGCCAGCCCCAGCCCGCTGCCGCCGTAGCGGGCCGCGGTACGTGCGCCATCGGCCTGCTCGAAGCGACGGAACAGACGCTTGCGCTGTTCGACATTGATCCCCGGGCCGGTATCGCGGATATCGAACCGCACACCGCGCCCCCCGTCCTGCAATGACACCTGCAGTACCACCGAGCCCTGGCTGGTGAACTTGATCGCATTGCTCAGAAGATTGAGCAGGATCTGGCGCAGACGCATGGCATCGCCGTCCACCTGGGTCAGGGCGGGCACGCTGCTGTCAACGCGGAATTCCAGCCCGCGACGCTGCGCCAGCGGCTCCATCAGCGCGCACACTTCTTCCAGCAGCTGCTGCAGATCAAGCGGCTGCTGCTGCAGTTCCAGCTTCCCGGCTTCGATCCGGGCCAGATCCAGCGCATCGTTGACCAGCCGCAGCAGGTGTTCGCCGGCGCGATGGATGGCCTCGGTGTAGCCGCGCTGGCGCTCGTCCAGTTCGGTGGAGAGCAGCAGTTCGCTCATGCCCAGCACGCCGGTCATCGGCGTGCGCACCTCATGCCCGAGCGTGGCCAGGAAACGGGTCTTGGCCAGCGACGCCTGCTCGGCCAGCTCCTGCTTGTGCAGCGCCAGCTGCCATTCGCTGCGGCGGCGCAGACGGCGCCGGTACAGCCAGGCAAACAGCAACAGCAGCAGCCCCACCACCACCGTCAGCACGATCACCCCGCCCAGACTGCGCCACCACGGCGGCTGCACATGCACGAGCCGCGTCTGCACTTCCGACCAGACGTTGTCGGAGGTCTTCGCCTGCGCCTGCAAGCGGTAGCTGCCCGGCGGCAGCTGCGAGAACACGCGCTCGCCCGCCGCGCCCACCTCCACCCAGTCCGGGTCATAGCCTTCCAGGCGGAAGCGGTAGGCGTTGGTCGCCGAATCGGCGAAAGACAGCAGCCGCGCGGTGATATGCAGGTCGCGGTCCCCGTCCTCGATCTCCAGCGAACGCTGGTGGGTGAGGTCATGCTCGCTGTCGCCGCGGCGCACACTGACCCGTTCGATCACCAGCGGCGGCTGGCGGGTGGACGGCTTGACCCGCGTCGGATCGAACAGCACCACCCCCTCGGGCGTACCACCGGCAATCTGTCCGGTGGTCGCTTGGACCAGGGCGCGGCGCCGGAATTCCTGCCCCGGCAGGCCGTCATGCACGCCGTACAGGCGGATTGAACGGCTGGCCGGATCGATCCGCACCAGTCCGCGCGCACTGCTGGCCCAGGCCACGCCCTCGGCGTCCACCACCAGCCCCGCGGGCGCCAGCGCCGGAAATTCACGATCGGTGCCGACACTGTCCAAGCGGGAAAGCTTCTGTCCGTCCCACAGGTACTGGTCCATGCGCCCCAGCCCGGCCATCCACACCACACCGCTGTCGGTGGTGCGGAACACATATATCCGATCACGGGGACTGCCCGGCACCGGCTCGAAACGCGCCAACGCCGGGTTCCATGCCATCAGTCCGGTCGCCGTGGCCAGCCACAGATGATCCTGTGGCCCGCAGCGCATGTCCTCCACCGGGGTGACCGGCAAGCCCGCCCCCCCCAAGGGCAGCGAACGCAGCACCCGCCCGTCGCCGTCACGCTGCTGCAGCCCGCCACGTTCGGAATAGATCCAGATCGTGCCGCCTTCGCAGATCTGCACCAGATCGCCATCGCCGGGCAAGGCCGGATCCGTGCTGTCCTCCCGGTACCAGCGCCGTAGGGCGCCGGTTTTCGGGTCATAGCGCACCAGCGCATCCAGACTGCCGATCCACACCCGCCCCTGGCCATCCTCGACCAGCGACTGCGGCCAGTTGTTGCCGTCGATACTCCGCACATGGTGCTCGACCGCACCGGTGGCCGGATCCAGCCGGTCCAGCGCGCCCCGGGTGCCGGTGATCCAGATGCCACCGGAGGCCGACGGCGCCAGCGCCAGCGCGTAGGGATTGCGCAGCGATGCCGGGTCGTCCAGCCGGCGCGAAAGCACCGAGAACTGGCGCCAGCTCGGCGGCAGATGCCACAACCCGGCATTGGTACTGGCGAACCACAGCCCGCCTTCGCGGTCCTCGTGGGCACTGGACCAGTTCGGCTTGACCAGCCCGCGCTCCTGGGTGCTGTACAGCGGCACGTTGTGGACGCCGGTGTTGCGCATCCGCCCCAGCCCGTAACGGGTGTCGAGCCAGTAATTGCCGTCGCCGGAGTACTGCAGCATGTTCAGTACTTCGCTGGACGCCAGGCCCTCCCAGACAGGCATCCGGAACCGGCCATCGGCCTCGCGCACCACCACCCCCTCGTTGGTGGCGACCCACAGCCGGCCCTCTCGGTCCACCTTCAGACCGTTGATCACCAGCGACGGCAGCACCTCTTCGCCAAACCGCTCGAATCCGTCGCCATCCCAGCGTGCCAGCCCGCCCTTGGTCCCCACCCACAAGCTGCCATCGCCGGTAACCGCCAGATAGCCCACGGCCGCGTGCGGCAGACTGCGCCGGTCACCGGCCACCGGCATGAAGCGCCGAATCTTGCCGTCCCCTCCCAGCCGGTGCAGGCCGGCGGTGGCGGTGCCGAACCAGAGGTTGCCATCGGCGGTGGAAGCGATGCTCCAGACCGTGTTGCTGCCGATCTCCGGGAAGTGCTCGCGGTCATAGAAACGGAAGCTGCGGCGGTCGGGGGACAGCATCACCAGACCGGCGTTCTGGGTGCCTGCCCAGAGCCGGTTGCCGGCATCCACATGCAGGCTCCACACCAGGTTGTCGCGCAGGCCGTCGCCGGCGCGCCAGATGCGGTAGTTGCGCCCGTCATAGCGCGCCAGACCATCGCGACTGGCCAGCCACAGATAACCGAAGCCATCCTCGGCAAACGCATTGATATTGCTCGAGGGCAGGCCATCGGCCACGGAGATCTGCCGCGGCTGCGGCGTCGCCGGCACATCGGCAAGCACCGGCAGCGCCAACGCCGCCAGCATCCATCCGTAGAACCACAAAGTCATTCGAGTCATTGCGCCAGTATTCCATGTGCGTGCGCTGCCGGCATTTGCTGCGGCCACAGCGCCGGACGTCCGGCCATCGCCAACAGCCCCCGCGATCCAGCCTATCGTGCGTACCGTCAAGCGCAGGATGATCCAAACGCCGCAGCCGACCTCCAGCGACGGACGCCAGCGTCCATCCCGGGGCCGGACAAAACCCGGCGTCGATCACCGCTGCGGTGTCCGTCCCCACAGGCAAGTAACAATCCTTTGCTCACCGCGCGCACAATGCCCACCGGCTGTGCGCCTAGAATCCAGACACCCCGAACCGGAGCCGGACCGTGCCGCGACTGCTGATGATTCTGTTCTGCGCCCTGCTGCCGCTGGTTGCCACGGCCGCGCCGGAGCGCTACCGGATCGATCCGGTCCACACCCGCGTCCTGTTCGCCATCGAGCATGCCGGCTTCTCGCAGGCGCTGGGCACGGTATCGGGTACGGAAGGCGTGCTGGAATTCGATCCGCAGGACTGGTCCAGCGCGCACCTCGACGTGGCGGTGCCCCTCACCCGGCTGGACCTGGGCGATGACAAATGGAACCGTGCCACGCTGGCGCGCAACCTGCTCGATGGCGAACGCTTCCCGCAGGCACGCTTCGTCTCCACCCGCATCGAACCGGTCGATGCGAGCCGCGCCCGTGTCCACGGCCGGCTGACCCTGCGCGGGGTCACCCGCGATACGACCCTGGAGGTCACCCTCAACGCCCTCAAACGCTATCCATTGCCGCCGTTCCGGCGTACGGCCGGCTTTTCGGCAACGGCGGTAGTGAGCCGTGCCGATTTCGGCATTGACGCCTGGCAGTCCGTCATCGGTGACCGGGTCGAGTTGCGCATCGAAGCCGAAGCCGTGCGCGACGGCAACGCCGAGGCGCCGGCAGGGGCCCCCGACATTATTCCCACACCTGCAGACGACACTCTGCAGGACGCGGCCGATGCCGCCCTGAACAATGAAATGGACAAGCACCCATGACCCTGAAGAACACCACACACCGTTGGGGCGGCGTCAGCAAGACCCTGCACTGGCTGATCGCCCTGCTGATCCTGGCCCTGGGCATCGTCGGCCTGGTGATGGGCGAGTTCCCCAAGACGCCGAAGTATTTCTGGATCTACACGATGCACAAATCCATCGGTATCACCGTACTGGTGCTGGTCGCACTGCGGCTGCTGTGGCGACTGTATGCCGGTGCGCCGCACGCCGTGCCGGGTACGCCCGGCTGGCAGGAACGCATCGCCTCGCTCACGCACTGGCTGCTGTATCTGCTGATGTTCGCCCTCCCGCTGTCTGGCTGGCTGTACGACTCGGCCAGCGGTCTGCGCCCGTTCAAGCTGTTCGGCCTGGTGGAGATGCCCAAACTGGTGGCCCCCAGCGAGTCCGCCAGCCAGGTCTCCCATGCCCTCCACGAGTACGGCTTCTGGGTACTGATCCTGCTGGTGCTGGCCCATGCCGGTGCCGCGCTCTACCACCACATCCACCAGCGCGATGCCACGCTCGTGCGCATGCTGCCCGATGGCTGGCTCCCCACCCCACAGAAGGATTCCGCATGAACATCAAGCTCACCTCGCCGACGGCGGTCGCGGCGGCACTGGCCGGCCTGCTGGCCATCTCCCCTGCGATGGCCGCCGACTACGTACAGGCGCCCGGCTCGATCCTGGTGTTTGCCAGCAAGTACGACGGCGAAGTGTTCACCGGCACCTTCCCCGGCTTCCAGACCCGGGTCAGTTTCGACCCGGCCAACCCGGCCGCGGGCAAGCTCGACGTGACCATTCCGCTTGCCGGGGCAAAGAGCGGCAACAGCGACCGCGACTCGACCCTGCAGGGCGCCGACTTCTTCAACGTCGCCCGTTTCGCCCAGGCCCGCTACACCGCCAACGGCTTCCGCGCGCTGGGCAACAACCAGTACGCAGCTGACGGTACGCTGGAACTGCGCGGGGTCAGCAAGCCGGTGACCTTGACCTTCAGCTGGACGCCGGGCGCGCAGCCGGTGCTGACGGGCAAGGCCACGGTCAAGCGGTTGGAGTTCGGCGTCGGCGGCGGCGAATGGGCCGACACCGGCACCATTCCCAACGAAACGGCGATCAGCACCAAGGTGGTGCTGAAGAGCGCACCCTGACCGCAACGCCCGCGTGCTGCGGCGCCTTCCTCTGCCCGCAGCCGCCGCACGGCACACACGCCAACCGTGGCACTCCCTCCTGTCGGACGATCACCGCCAGGCGATCAGGCTGTCGGCGCTGAACGGCCAGTCAAGCTCGGCGCCGGAGGCTGTATGGCGCAGCACCGGCACGCGGGTGCCGTAGCGGGCCTCGAGCTGTTCGTCGCCATCGATGAAGACACTGTCGAACTCCGGCGCGCGCGCCTGCGCCAGCACCGCCAGCGCCAGGTCGCACAGGTGACAGTCATCGCGCTGGTACAGAACCCACTGGCTCATCGGCTGCTCCACGGCGGGAATGCTGCGCTGCAGGCAAGGCCCGCAGCGGGGAGCCCGTAGAATAGCCGCCCTCTTACCGCAGTACGCAGAACCCGCATGTCCGTCAGTACGTTCGACCTGTTCAAGATCGGCATTGGCCCGAGTTCGTCACACACCGTCGGCCCGATGCGCGCGGCCGAACGCTTCGTGCATCGCTGGCTGCTCGATCCGGGCCGCCTGTCCGACGTGGTGCGCATCCGCGCCGAAGTGTTCGGTTCGCTGGCCCTGACCGGACGCGGCCATGGCACCGACAAGGCGGTGCTGCTGGGTCTGGAAGGCCACCGCCCCAATGCGATCGACCCGGACATCATTCCGGCCACGCTGGAGCGCATCCGCAGCAGCAAGCGCATCACACTGATGGGCCAGCGCGAGATCGCCTTCGACGAGAAGCGCGATCTGGCGATGAACAAGCGCCAGAAACTGCCGTACCACACCAACGGCATGCGTTTTACCGCCTACGACGCCGACGACCAGGTCATCGCCACGCGCGATTACTACTCGGTGGGCGGCGGTTTCGTGGTCAACGAGGACGATGCCGCCGACGACCGCATCGTGCCCGACCAGACCCCCGTGCCGTATCCGTTCAAAAGCGGCGACGAGCTGCTGGCGCAGGCCGCACGCAGCGGCCTGAGCATCGCGGCGATGATGTTCGAGAACGAGAAGTGCTGGCGCAGCGAGGAGCAGATCCGGGCCGGGCTGCGCGAGATCTGGGAGGCGATGCAGGCCTGCGTCACCCGCGGTATCCGCTCCGAAGGCACCCTGCCGGGCGGCCTGAATGTCAGCCGGCGCGCGCCGGCGCTGTACCGCGAACTGTCCGCACGTCCGGAGGCGGCGATGCGCGATCCGTTGACCACGCTGGACTGGGTCAACCTGTACGCGCTGGCCGTCAACGAGGAAAACGCCGCCGGCGGCCGCGTGGTCACCGCGCCCACCAACGGTGCGGCCGGCATCATTCCCTCGGTGCTGCACTACTACGACCGTTTCTGCCCGGGCAGCAGCGAACAGGGAATCTTCGACTTCCTGCTCACCGCCGCGGCGATCGGCATCCTCTACAAGGAAAACGCCTCGATCAGCGGTGCCGAAGTCGGCTGTCAGGGCGAAGTGGGCGTGGCCTGCTCGATGGCGGCCGGCGGACTGATGGCCGCACTGGGCGGCAAGCCGGGACAGATCGAGAACGCTGCCGAGATCGGTATGGAACACAATCTGGGCCTGACCTGCGACCCGATCGGCGGGCTGGTGCAGATTCCCTGCATCGAGCGCAACGCGATGGGTGCGGTGAAGGCGATCAACGCCGCGCGCATGGCCATCCGTGGCGACGGCAAGCACAAGGTGTCGCTGGACAAGGTGATCAAGACCATGCGCGATACCGGTCGCGACATGCAGGACAAGTACAAGGAAACCAGCCGCGGTGGCCTGGCGGTGAACGTCATCGAGTGCTGACGGCCGCGTCTTGCAAGGATGCGGGCCGGCCTCACAGAATCGGGCCATCGCAAGGTAGATGCAGGGGCAGGGATGCATACCGAACAGGAACCAGGTCATGAGCCGCCGCCGGTGCCACGCCCGGCACATCCGCTGCGGGCCAAGCCCACTCCACGCAGGAGCGGGCTCACCCTGACCAGGCTGGTGCTTGCGGTGGGCATCCTGCTGGTCCTGGCCTGGTTCATTGGCGAGCGGAACTCAGGGAATTCCGATTCCGCCCAGGCTTCCGTCTCGGCCGAACCGGAAGCGCCCGTCCCCCGCAACGCTGGCACTCGGTCCGAAGCGCGGGTGGTGCAAGGCGAGAAGTCCACCACGTTGCGGCAAGTGGAAGACGCGCGCATGCAGGTGGGTGAGCAAGGTACGGTGCTGCGCATCGAAGGCAGCGTCGGCAGGAATTTCGCCACCCAGCTGCAAGCGGCATTGGATGCCAACCCGTCCCTGCAGCGCATCGACATCACCAGTGGCGGCGGTTACGCCCAGTCCGGGCTGGAAGCGGCACGGATGATCCGCCGGCGCAATCTCATTGTCCGCGTGCACTCCCACTGCGCGAGCATGTGCGTCGGGCTGTGGGCCGCCGCCGCGCAGCGGCAGATGGAACCGGATGCCCTGATCGGCCTGCACCAGTGGAACGCCCAATGCGAGGCGTTCCCCTCGCCGGCCCGGGAAGAGTGCCGCCACCAGATCCAGTTCATGACCGACCACGACTCCAGCTATGACGCCTGGCTGCGCGATGCCGGTTTCAACCAGTATCTGCTGGACCTGCAGTCCAGCACCGCCGCGGAAGACATCGCCGTGCTGGATGTCCTGCAGCTGTGGGAGAACGGGGTGGACTTCAGCGTGGTCAACCGCGACGGACGCCGCATGAGCCGGGCCGAGGTACAGCAGCATCTGGCCGCGAAAAGCGGGTCGCGCTAGCCACCAGGGTTTTGTCCCGCCTCCGGGTTGCCGTGTGATTGCATATCCCGCCGCAAGCACGGGCACCGTTGCCGGTCTACACACGCGTGCGCAGCTTCAGCCCCCCCTCCAGCGCCAGCAGCCCCACCGCGACCCAGATCGCGAGATAGGTCGGCCACTGGTCCTGGCCCACGCTCTCACCCAGCAGCAACGCGGCCAGCATCAGCAGCACCGGCTCGACATAGGTGAGCAGGCCGAAGAGGCTGAAGGACAGCATCTTCGCCGCCAGCATGTAGCACATCAGCGCCACGGCACTGATCGCACCCAGCAGCGGAATCAACCCGTACAGCGCCGGCCGCTGCACCAGCATCTGTGCCAGCGCCTCGCCATTGCCGACTGCCGCCCACCAGGCGACCGGTGACAGCAGCACCAGTTCCACCCAGAAGCCGCCCAGATGCGCCACGCCGAGATGCCGCCGCACCAGGAAATAGGCCGGGTAGCCCAGCGCCACCAGCAGCATCTCCCAGGACAGGCCGTGGTTGCCCAGCAACGCCCACGCCACGCCCGCCGCCGCACTGGTCACCGCCAGTTTCTGCAGCGCGGACAGGCGCTCGCCATAGAAGACCCGGCCGACCAGCACCATCACCAGCGGCAGCAGGAAATAGCCCATCGATACCTGCAGCGCGCGCCCGTGCAGCGGCGCCCACAGGAACAGCCACAGTTGCACGCCCACCATCGCCGCGCAGGCCGGCATCGCCAGCCACAACCGGCGGTCCTGGCGAAGCCGGGCCAAGGTCTGACCGATCAGGCGCGGCTCGCCGCCGACATGCAGCATCAACGCCACCAGCGGCACCGCGAACAGCACGCGCCAACCAAAGATGTCGGTTCCCTGCAGCGGCGCCAGCCACGGGCTGGCGTAATACATCAGACCGAACAGCAGCGAAGCCGCCAGCGAAACCACCACACCTTTGGACACGCGCCACTACCTGTCGAGAAGATCACCGCAGGCCAACCACCGGCGCGGTCAGGCCCGGAGCACGGCAGCCGGCAGTCTGCCTGTGCAAGCTGCCAGCGGACGCCAACTCGCGGATGCGGCGCCGGGCACCATGATAAGGCGCGACAGGTGTCAGCCGCCGACGATGCGCAGCACGTCATCCAGCAACGCCGCTGCCGTCACTTCAGCACCGGCGCCCGGCCCCTGGATCAGCAGCGGCTGGCGGTTGTAGCGATCGCTGTGGATCGCCACCCGGTTGTCCGTCCCACGACCGCCGGCTAGCGCGTGATCGGCCGGCAATGCGCGCAGCCCCACGTGGGCACCGTCCCGGTCCAGACGTCCGACAAAGCACAGACGCAATCCTTGCGCCTGTGCCTGGCGCAGCTGCGCCTCCAACGGGGCATCCAACTGCTCCAGCGCGCTGTCCACCGCCGAGGCCGGCAACGCGGCCAGCGCGGCCGGCACCAGCGATTCCACCCGGACCTGTTCGGCCTCCAGCGGCACGCCGGCGGCGCGGGCCAGAATCAGCAGCTTGCGCCGTACATCCTCGCCGGACAGATCGATCCGCGGATCCGGCTCGGTGTAACCGGCCGCCGCCGCTTCCCGCACACAGGCCGAAAACGGCTGGCTGCCGTCATAACGATGGAACAGCCACGCCAGCGATCCGGACAGCACCCCCTCGATGGAATGGATGTGGTCACCGCCGGCCACCAGCGCGCGGAGGCTGGCAAGCAGTGGCAACCCGGCACCGACGGTGGCGGCATCGCCGTAACAGGCACCCGTGCTGGCGGCGGCATCCGCGATCTGCCGCGCACGTGCCAACGCGGTGCCGTTGCCCAATTTGTTGGCGGTCACCACGTGGATACCCTGCCCCAGCCAGCCGGCATGATCGGCGGCCACGTCCTCGCTGGCCGTGGCGTCGATGACGATATCGCCGACGCGCAGGCAACCGATCTGCTGCCGATGCACCGGCTCATCACTGCTGCGCACAGCGGCGCGAGCCTGCGACAACGCCCGCTCCGGCGTATCCGCGCAGGCCAGGGCAATGCGCGAATTGGCCACCACATCCAGCGTGGGCAGCGCCAGCTGGCGTTGCTGCAAGGCCTGGTAACGGGCCACGAAGGCCGAACCGACGGTACCGGTGCCCAGCAGCACCAGACGGGCCTGTGCCGCGGCGACTGTACGCAACTGCGCGCTCATGCATCCACCGTTTTTCGCTGGGCGTCACGCTTGCCGTCCGCGATCACCCGGGCGGCACGCGCCAGACCGGCCTGCAGGTCGGCGAGCAGATCTTCGGTGCCTTCGATACCTACCGACAGGCGCAGCAGGCTGTCGGAAATGCCGGCCTGGGCACGCGCTTCAGGCGTCATGGCCGCGTGGGTCATCGTCGCCGGATGGGCCACCAGGCTTTCCACGCCTCCCAGCGACTCGGCCAGGGTGAAATAGCGCAGGCCATCGAGGAAGGCACGTACCGCAGCCTGCGGGTCGGCACCGCCACACTCGGCCAGTTCGAACGACAGCATCGCACCGAAGCCCTTCTGCTGGCGTGCGGCCACCGCATGGCCCGGATGCGAAGCCAGACCCGGGTAATAGACCGTGGCCACCGCCTCGCTGAGGGCCAGCTGGTCGACCAGCGCCCGCGTGTTTTCCTGATGGATGCGCAGGCGCGCATCCAGCGTGCGCAGGCCGCGCAGGGTCAGGAAGGCATCGAACGGCGAGCCGGTCAGGCCCAGCGCGTTGGCCCACCACGACAGCTGCTGGTGCAGCTCCGCGTCACGGGCGATCACCGCACCGCCGACCACATCGCTGTGGCCGTTGACGTATTTGGTGGTCGAATGCAGCACCACATCGGCGCCAAAGGCGATCGGGTTCTGCAGTGCCGGCGACAGGAAGGTGTTGTCCACCACCACCTTGGCACCGGCCTTGTGTGCGGCATCGATGACGAAACGCAGGTCGGTGATGCGCAGCAGCGGGTTGGATGGGGTTTCCACCAGCACCAGCGCCGGTGACTGGGCCAGCGCCTCGGCCAGCGAACGCGGATCGGTCAAATCGGCGGTGATCAGCTCGAAATGGCCCTTGGTCGCCAGCGCGTTGAACAGGCGCCAGCTGCCACCGTAGGCATCGTGCGGCACCACCAGCTTCTCGCCCGGCTTGAGCAGTGCGCTGAGCACCAGATTGATCGCGCCCATGCCGGTGGCGGTGATCACGCCGCCGGCGCCGCCTTCCAGTTCGGCCAGCGCCTCGCCCAGCAGGTCACGGGTCGGATTGCCGCTGCGGGTGTAATCATACTGGCGCTTGTTGCCGAAGCCGTCGAAGCTGAAGTTGGACGACAGCACGATCGGCGGCGTCACCGCGCCAAAGGCGGTATCGCGATCAATACCGGCGCGAACCGCGGCGGTGGCACTGCTGCAGGGAAAATCGGAAGCGGCGGACAGGCTCATGCGGTTTCTCCGGGAAGGCGAAGGGCGTTGGCGAGGATCGCGTCGATGCGATCGGTTTCTTTGAGGAAGGCGTCGTGGCCATAGGGCGAGCGCAACACGCGAAGGCTGCCGCGCGGGCCCAGTCCCTCGACCAGCGCGACGAGATCGGACAGCGGTACCAGCCGGTCCCCCTCAACGGCGACCACCAGCGTCGGCACGGCCACAGCGGCCGGCTCGATGCGGTGCAGATCGATCGATTCGGACAGGCGCAGGTACGCGTTGACGCGGGTGCGGGCGACGTACTGCGCGCCGGCGGCATCCAGATAGTCTTCCGCGGCGACGCGCACGCGCCCGTTCACCACTTCCGGAGCGGCATCGAACCGCTCGCCGAACTCCTCCGGGGTGCGGTAGCTGAGCATGGCGAACTGGCGGGCCAGAGCCAGCCCGTGGGTTTCGGCACATTGCAGCTGGCCCAGGGCGACCGCCCGGCGCTGCAGCGCACGCCACGCCGAGGCATAGGGATGCGGACGGTGGGCGCCACTGACTGCAATCAACCTGGCCAGCCGCTGCGGATGGCGGATCGCCAGCTGCAGGCCGACCAGCGCGCCGTAGGAATAGCCGACGAAACCGTGCAGCTGCTCGATATGCAGTGCATCCAGCAAGGCGGCGATGGCGTCGGCCTGGTCGGCGGTGTCGATTGGCACATCCACATCGCCATCGGCGCCGATGAAGTCGAACCCGAGCAGGCGCCGGCGCTGCGGGTCCAGCGCGCGGGTCGGCCCGACCAGGCCTTCGGCCCAGCCCTTCTCGCCGAATACCGGATTGGCGGCCAGATGCCGGTGCGCGGAAATGCCACCGGCCACCAGCACCACCGGCGCCGCTTCCACACCCACCAACTCATAGCGCAGACGCAGCACGCGCGCTCCGGCGTGGCGCATCGACAGCGGCACCGTGAGTTCGCCGCGCACAGCACGGATGCCACCCCCGGTAGGGGGCGAAGCGACGGCGGAAACGTCTTGAAGGACGGCGACGGTGGCGAGACTCATGGCGGTATCCGGTAAGGAGCGGCCATCGAGCTTCGCGGAGCTCGCGTTCGACATGCGGAGGTGCAGATCGAACCATCTTTTCGGCGGACGCGTGGTCCCCGCAGGATTTGGCACCAAACACAGCCGCTGGCGCGTCTGCTGGTTGCCCCGGCTTCAAAGGGCCTGTCCCTCTGCCGGTCTCGATGGTGGGGCAACAATGCCAGCGCCCCCGAGGCCTGTCAATCCCTTTATCCGGATGGAGAGATGGAAAGGTTTCTCCGGCAACCAAAGCGCCATACTTGGGCGACCGCACTCACACTGGCCACCGTGCAAAACCCCCTTTTTTTCTTCCTGTTGACCTGCGCCTGTCTGCTGGCCGGACCGCGCGATGCCGCCGCCGAAGGCCCGCAGTGGCGGCGCGGCTGGGGGTTGGGACAGCCCCCCCAGCCCGTCCGATCTGCGCACAGCAGTGGCTTTGCCGATCTGCAACTGCAACCTCAAAGCGGCGGGCATGCGGTGATCGCCCGCAACCTGCTCGCCGGCCCGGTACAGATCCGTCTGCAGGGCAGCGATGCACTGCTAAGCCCTGCCCGTCTGGTGCTGGCCGCCGCTGAAGAGCGCCGCCTAGCCTGGCTGCCTGCCAACGGCCCGGGGGCCCGGCTGCTGCTCGATGCCGTTCCCGGCGCCCCGGGCGCCCGTCCAGATGATCTGCTTTACCGCCTGCCTTTCGCGGGCGGTAGAGCCCGGGTGAGCCAGGCGTTTGGCGGCCGCCACAGCCACAATGATGCGCAGAACCACTACGCGGTGGACTTCCCGCTCGCCGAAGGCACGCCGGTGCTCGCCGCACGCGCCGGCGTGGTGATGCAGGTGTTGGATGCCGCCACCGGCGAGGCCAACCTGGTCCGGATACTGCACGCCGACGGCAGCATGGCGCTGTATGCGCACCTGCAAGCCGGCAGTGCCGCGGTCCGGCCCGGGCAGAAGGTGGAAATCGGGCAACGGCTCGCCAATTCAGGCAATACCGGGCGCAGCAGTGGCCCGCACCTGCATTTCACCGTCCAGCGCAACGCCGGCATGGCGCTGGAATCGCTGCCGTTCCGCATGGCCGATGACCGCGGCGAGCTGCATTTTCCGCGTGAAGACAATGGCGGCGGCGACTGATCCACGCGCCGACGGGCGTCCCGCTATAATCGACGGCTCTTTTGCTCCGAAGCGCCCGTGCGGGCGCGCTCGCCATGTCCGAAGTCGCCTCCGAAGCCGCGCGTCGCCGTACGTTCGCCATCATCTCCCACCCTGACGCCGGCAAGACCACGCTGACCGAAAAGCTGTTGCTGTTCGGCGGTGCGATCCAGATGGCCGGCTCGGTGAAGTCGCGCAAGACCAGCAAGCACGCCACCTCCGACTGGATGGCGCTGGAAAAGGAGCGCGGCATCTCGGTCACCTCCTCGGTGATGCAGTTCCCGTACGAGGACAAGATCGTCAACCTGCTCGACACCCCCGGCCATGCCGACTTCGGCGAGGACACCTACCGCGTGCTCACCGCGGTGGACTCGGCGCTGATGGTGATCGACGTTGCCAAGGGCGTGGAAGAACGCACCATCAAACTGATGGAGGTCTGCCGCCTGCGTGACACCCCGATCATGACCTTCATCAACAAGCTCGACCGCGAGGGCAAGGACCCGATCGAGCTGCTGGATGAAGTGGAAACCGTGCTCGGCATCCAGTGCGCGCCGGTGACCTGGCCGATCGGCATGGGCCAGCGCCTGAAGGGCGTGGTGCACCTGTTGACCGGCGAAGTGCACCTGTACGAACCGGGCCGCAACTTCACCCGCCAGGATTCGACCATCTTCCCGTCGCTGGACGCGCCAGGTCTGGCCGAGAAGATCGGCGAGAAGATGCTGGCCGACCTGCGTGACGAGCTGGAACTGGTGCAGGGCGCCAGCCATCCGTTCGACCTGGACGAATACCTGGCCGGCAAGCAGACGCCGGTGTTCTTCGGCTCGGGCGTGAACAACTTCGGTGTGCAGCCGTTGCTGGACTTCTTCGTCAAACACGCACCTTCACCGCAGGCCCGTGCCACCACCGGCCGCGATATCGCTCCGCAGGAAGACAAACTGACCGGTTTCGTGTTCAAGATCCAGGCCAACATGGATCCACAGCACCGCGACCGCGTGGCCTTCATGCGCGTGTGCTCGGGCAAATTCACCGCCGGCATGAAGACCTTCCATGTGCGCACCGGCAAGGAAATGAAGCTGGCCAACGCGCTGACCTTCATGGCGTCCGACCGCGAGATCGCTGCCGAGGCGTGGCCGGGCGATGTGATCGGTATCCACAATCACGGCACCATCTCCATCGGCGACACCTTCACTGAAGGCGAAGCGGTGACTTTCACCGGCATTCCCAACTTCGCCCCGGAACTGTTCCGCCGCGCCCGCCTGCGCGACCCGCTCAAGCTCAAGCAGCTGCAGAAGGGCCTGGCGCAGCTGTCCGAAGAAGGTGCCACCCAGTTCTTCCGCCCGATCATGAGCAACGACCTGATCCTGGGTGCGGTCGGCGTGCTGCAGTTCGATGTCGCCGCCTACCGCCTGAAGGACGAGTACGGCGTGGAGGCGATCTTCGAACCGGTCAGCGTGGTCACCGCCCGCTGGGTGCACTGCGACAACGCCAGGAAGCTGGAAGAGTTCCGCGAGAAGAACGCCAGCAACCTGGCCATCGATGCGGCCGGCCAGCTGGTGTATCTGGCGCCGACACGGGTCAACCTGCAGCTGGCGCAGGAACGCGCGCCGGATGTGCGCTTTGCCGCAACCCGTGAAGCAGCGCACACGGTTTCTGTGGCCTGAGCCCGATGCCGGCGTGCATACGCCGGCGTTCGGAGGGATGATAGCGGTCACCGGGCATTCCCCCTGCCCGCGTCATCTGCCTACATGACCACAGCTGCTTCCATCCGCGAAGAAATCGCCAGTGCCTTGACCCATGGGTTGGGCGCGGTGGCCGCACTCGGCGCCAGCGCCGTCCTCATCACCTTGGCTGCGATCTATGGTGACGTCTGGCAACTGGCCAGTGCCATCGTCTTCGGTGTCGCCCTGCTGCTGCTGTACACCGCCTCCACGCTGTACCACGCCATCCAGCACCCCATCGCCAAAGGCCGTCTGAAGGTCTTCGACCACTGTGCGATCTACCTGCTGATTGCCGGTACCTACACTCCCTTCACCCTGATCGGCCTGCGCGGGCCGTGGGGCTGGGGTCTGTTCGCCGCGATCTGGTCGCTGGCCGTATTCGGGGTGATCTTCAAACTGTTCTATACCGGCCGCTTCAAACTGCTTTCGACGATCATCTATATCGTGATGGGCTGGCTGGTGGTGGTGGCGATCAAGCCGATGTGGCACTCACTGGACGGATTCACCCTCGGCTGGCTGTTCGCCGGCGGCGTGTTCTATACGCTGGGCACCGTGTTCTACCACCGCGAACAGCTGCCCTACTCGCATGCGATCTGGCACATGTTCGTGATCGGCGGCAGCGTCTGCCACTTCGTCTCGGTGACCGCGCAGATCCTGTGACAGGAAACCACCCACACTGGCGCACCGCCGGCTGTGGGCGACGGATCCAGCGGCGGGACGAACGGTCATGACCTGACGGGCGATGTGGAAATCGACGCCACCGACCAGCGCCTTACGCGCGGGCGGCGATTCGATTTCCCACCCGCACCGAACATCACGATCGGAACCTGCCCAGGCAAGGATGCCGGCTGAGTCCGGCGCCGCACCGGGCCGTGCCGTCAAGCTCAGCCGCCGGTGATGTACTGCTGCAGCTGCCCCAGTTCCTGGCGCTGCTGCTCGATCACCGATTTGACCAGATCACCGATGGAAATCACGCCCATCACCTCATCGCCGTCCACCACCGGCAAGTGGCGGATACGGCGGTTGGTCACCAGTTCCAGGCACTGCTCCACCGTCACGGTGGGCGCCACCGTGACCAGCTCGGCCGTCATGATCTCGCGCACCGGGGTCGTGGCCGAGGAACGGTCCTTCAGCACGATCTTGCGCGCGTAATCGCGCTCGGAAAGGATGCCCACCAGATGGCGGCCGTCCATCACCAGCACCGCGCCGATGCCCTTTTCGGCCATCAACCGGATGGCCTGTATCACCGCGACTTCCGGGGCTACCGCATGGATCTCAGGAGACTTGGTCGCAAGCAATTGTCGAACGGTCTGCATGGCATTGTTCCGCGCGATGAGGGTCTGCTGATACTGCCACGGCCGCCGGCTGCCAGCTATCCACCAGGTATAGCGGCCGCTGTTTGACCTCCATGTACAGGCGCCCGAGGTATTCACCGATCAATCCCAGCGCGATCAGCTGTACGCCCCCCAGGAACAGGATCACCGCCATCATCGTCGGCCAGCCGGCCACCCGGTCCCCGTACAGCGCGGCCTTGGCCACCACGAACAGGGCAAACCCGAAGGCCGATGCAGCAGTGAGCAGCCCCAGATAGGTCGCCACACGCAGCGGTGCGGTCGAAAAACTGGTGATGCCTTCCAGCGCGAAGTTCCACAGCTTCCAGAAGCCGAATTTGCTGGCCCCGGCCAGACGCGGCGCACGCCGGTACGGCAAGGCCACCCGCCGGAAGCCCACCCAGCCGAACAAGCCTTTCATGAACCGCTGACGCTCGCGCAGCTGCCGCAATGCCTGCAAGGCCCGCGGTGACAACAGCCGGAAGTCGCCGGTGTCGGCGGGAATCGGGGTCTTGGACAGCCGCCCGATCACCCGGTAGAACAGCGCCGCCGTCACCCGTTTGAGCCAGCCATCGCCTTCACGCACCAGCCGGGTGCCATATACATCGTCATACCCCTGCCGCCACAGCGCCACGAACTCGGGAATCAGCTCCGGCGGGTCCTGGCCATCGGCATCGAGAATCAGCACCGCCCCGTCGTCGACGAAATCCAGCCCTGCGGTCAGCGCGATCTCCTTGCCGAAGTTGCGCGACAGCCGCAACGTCGCCACGCGCGGATCGGCGGCCAACTGCCGCATCACCGTCCAGGTCGCATCGGTGCTGCCGTCGTCCACATACAGAAGGTGGCCGTCGATATCCTGCAGCCGGTCCAGCTCGGCGCAGATCCGCGGATGGATCAGCGGCAGCGTCTCCTGCTCGTTGCAGGCGGCGATCACGATGGTCAGGCGCTGGCGGGTAGTCATGCGGCGATTCTACGGAAGCCGGCCGGCGGCAAGGTCAATCGATCTGCTCCACATAGCCCGCACCGCCCAGCTGGCGCGCCTGCCGCTGGATCCAGGCCGCGCGCCGCTGCACGTACGGGCCTGGCCGGGTGGCGCTGTAGCGCCGCGGCGAAGGCAACACCGCCGCCAGCCGCGCACTTTCGGCGGCACTCAGGCGCGCGGCATCCTTGCCCCAGAACTGCCGGGACGCCGCCTGCACGCCATAGATGCCGTCGCCGAATTCGGCCACGTTGGCATACATCTCCAGAATCCGCTGTTTCGGCCAGAACAGCTCGATCAGCACCGTATACCAGGCTTCCAGCCCCTTGCGCAGCCAGCTGCGTCCCTGCCACAGGAACAGGTTCTTGGCGACCTGCTGGCTGATGGTGCTTGCCCCGCGCAGTCGTCGGCCCTGGGCGTTGTGGTCGCGCGCCTTTTCGATCGCCTTCAGGTCGAAACCGTTGTGCTCGGGAAACCGCTGGTCCTCGGCCGCGACCAGCGAGATCGGCACGCTGCGCGCCATCCCGTCCAGATCCACCCACTGGTGATGCAGGCGGAATTTCCAGTCGCCGCGGCCCCAGGCCTCCAGCTGGCGCAGTGCCATAACCGAGGAAAACGGCGGATCGATGAAACGCAGTACGACCACCTGGCAGATGCTGAACAGCACCAGCAGGGCCGGTGCCAGCAGGATCCAGCGTCGCCACCGTCGACGCGGTCGAACCGCCCCTTCCAACTCCACCTTGCGCTTCTCGCCTTCCGTCCCCATCTAAGCCACACCTTTATCATCCCGACGTCCGGCGCATTATCCGGTACCGACGTCCTCCCACACACAGACACCTCCATGACCGACACCTCCGACCTCCTCGTCCGCTTCCTCCTGCCCGACGCCGGTGTCCGCGGTGTTCACGTCCAGCTCTCTGACAGCTGGCGGGAAATTCTGTCCCACGCCAGCTACCCGCCCAATGCCCTGCAGCTGCTGGGTGAAGCCTGCGTCGCCTCGGCACTGTTCACCGGCCACACCAAGATCGATGGGCGCCTGTCGATCCAGCTGCGCAGCAGCTCCGCGCTGCGCACGCTGTTTGCCGAATGCACCGCCGCCGGCACCGTGCGTGGCATCGCCCAGCTGGCTGACGGCCTGGATGCCCCGGCCGAACTGCCGCAGCTGGGCGAGGACGCACTGCTGGCCATCACCATCGAAAATCCCGGTCTGGACCCGCGCGAGCCGCAGCGCTACCAGAGCCTGGTCGCCCTGCAGGGCCCGAGCCTGGACGAGGCCTTCGAGGACTACTTCCGCCACTCCGAACAGCTCCCCACCCGTCTGTTGCTGGCCGCCGACGGACAACAGGCCGCCGGCCTGCTGCTGCAGAAACTTCCCGGTGACGAGGGCGACCAGGACGGCTGGACCCGCGCCGGCGCCCTGTTCGACACATTGCACCGCGATGAGCTGCTGAGCATCGGCGCCACGGATCTGCTGCACCGCCTTTTCCACGAGGAAGGCCCGGAGCTGGTTGCCGAGAAAGCCCTGGGCTTCGCCTGCTCCTGCTCGCGCGAGCGGGTGGAGAGCATGCTGCAGTCACTGGGGGAGGAAGAAGCCCGGGCGGCCGCCGAACCGACCGGCCAGGTCGAAGTGCGCTGCGAATTCTGCGGCCGGGAATATCACTTCCCTTTGACCGAAATCGGCGTATTGTTCAGCTCCACATCCGCCAACCAGCCCGCCCCCGAGCGGCTGCAGTGACGGCATACAACGAGTAGCGTTCTGGGGAGGACGAGGACTTGTTAAGAAATAATAAACACCCTAGGATCAAGTCATCACTCACCGGGAACTTCCCGGTGCCTGCCCTGTCTGATTGAGCCCATGAACGCATTCCTGCGCCTGCCGCTTGCCTTGATGATCGCCCTGAGCGCGGTCTCGGGCGTTCATGCGCAAAGCAAGCCCAAGGCAGCAGACACCGTCATTCCGGTCTGGAACCGGGGCAGCGGCAAAGTGGAGGCGCTGCTGTATCTGGAGCCCACCGGCGAACAGACGGCAGGTGCACGCTGGCATTTCGGCCGCAACTCGCTGGACGCGGCCTTTGGTCTGTCTTCGGGCGATTCGCTGGGCCTGCTGTGCAACAGCAGCCGGGGCAGCAGCATCAGCGGACTGGCCAGCCACTGCATGCTGGCCAGCCTGGGTGACGACGACGAAACCGCACCGGGCCGGCATATTTCCGCGACCACCAGCTTCAACCGTCCAGGCGGCCGTATCGGCGTGAGCGCCGGCACCGGCAAGGAATCGTTGCCAGCTTGGCTGTCGAACGGCGTCAAAGCCCCGGCCGGCCATGTGGAGCAGAACGATCTAACGGTGTTCGGCCAGAAGAACATCGGCCGCGAAGGCTTCGTTTCCATTGGCGGTACCTACGCCAAGGCCCGGCTGGTTCCACTGAGCGATGTCTCGCCGGCCGTGGTTGACCAGTGGGACAGCAAAAGCCTGAGCGTTGGCGGTGGCTATGGCGCCTTCAGCGCCAATGTCATCGGCCGCGTTGTCGATGCCCCCGGCCAGAGCAAATGGGAAGGCCTCGGACTTGGCATCACCTGGCGCACCCCGTGGAGCGGTCAGCTGACCGTCGGTGCCGACAACGTCATCACCCGCGGCAAGAATCCGTTCTCCCCCCGGAATGACAGCAACGACGACGGCGCAATTCCTTACGTCCGTTACGAGCAGGATCTCTAAAGCCAAGCGCTCGCTCTTGATAGAAGTAACCCAAGCCCCCGTACTCCGGGGGCTTTTTGTTGCACTCGCAACAACTATTTGCCGAATTTCACCAAAATAATCCAATTCATTAACAAAGCTTTAATTTCAGAAGATACGGAAGTACTATCGAATCAGCCTCGCAAATTTGGGCCTTCATTTCGGCCCCTGCGGTGGCAATTCCGATTGCAACTACCAAGATCCCTTGGAGAGAGAGAGCCAATGAATTGCAAGACCAACAAGCTGCGTGATGCAGTGGTCCTGGCACTGATCGCCAGCGCCAGCGCCGGTACCGCTACCGCACAGGCGCAGGAATCCAGCAGCCCGACCAACCTCGACCGCATCGAAGTCACCGGTTCCCGCATCCGCTCGGTGGACGTGGAAACCTCGCAGCCCGTCTTCGTGATGGACCGCCAAGCCATCGAGAAGCAGGGCCTCACCTCGGTCGCCGACGTCCTCCAGCGCATCTCGGCCAACGGCGCCGGCCTGAACACCAACTTCAACAACGGTGGTGACGGCTCCTCCACCATCAGCCTGCGCAACCTGGGCTCAGAGCGCACCTTGGTGTTGGTCAATGGCCGCCGCTGGGTTGCCAATCTATCCGGCTCGGTCGACCTGAATACCATTCCGGCTGCGATCATCGAGCGCGTGGAAGTACTGAAGGATGGCGCCTCCTCTATCTATGGCTCCGACGCCATCGCCGGTGTGGTCAACCTGATCACCCGCAGCGACTTCGATGGCGCCGAAGCAAATGCCTACATTGGCCAGTACGACAAGGGCGATGGTCAGCGCACTGCCTTCGACGCCACAGTCGGCACCAGCAGCGACCGCGGCAACCTGGTCATCAGTCTCTCGCGCGTGAAGGAAGACCAGGTTCTGGCCAAGGACCGTGCCATTTCCCGTGAGCCGTACTTCGGCCTGGGTTCGGCCTACTACAGCAGCTATTCGGCCAACGGCAAGATCAATGCCCCGGCATCCGCCGGCGGCAACCTCGCCCTGCGTCCGGGTGCGATCGGTAGCGGCTTGGCCAGCAACCCGTATTACGGCATCGACCAGTATGTGCCGTACACCAGCGCCTTCAATTACAACTATGCGGCCGACAACTACCTGGCGACCCCGCAGAAGCGTAGTGCCCTGTTCGCGCAGGGTTCTTACAACCTGACAGACAGCATCACCTTCAAGATGGATGCGCTGTACAACGAGCGTCGCTCGGCACAGCAGCTGGCCGGCTTCCCGCTGAGCACCATCAACACCGGCATCAGCATGAGTGGCGACAGCTACTTCAACCCGTACAACACCGTATATGGTGGCGACGGCCGGGATGTCAGCTGGACCCACCGCCTGACCGAAGCGGCGCGCCTGTATGACCAGAACAGCAAGACAAGTCACGTCTATCTGGGCCTGGATGGCTTCTTCGAGTTCTCAGGCCGCCAGTTCAACTGGGACGTCGGTTACGCGTTCAACAAGACCAATGAAGTGGAGACCCAGGTCGGCGACGCCAACCTGCTGACCCTGGAATCCTCGCTTGGCGCCTCGGAAGTGCGCGATGGCAAGGTGGTCTGCGTCACCGCTCCGGGCGGCGCCGTGATCGATGGCTGCGTGCCGTTCAATCCGCTGTCGCCGCAGGGCGCCGTCAGCAAGGAAATGCTGGACTACCTGCTGTTCACCGCTCACAACACCTATCAGTACCGCAACGAAGCCGTCACCGCGAACCTGTCCGGTGAACTGTTCGAACTGCCGGCGGGCTGGCTGAGCTTCGCCGCCGGTTATGAGCACCGCAAGGAAAGCGGTTACTCCTCGCCGGACGCGTTCATCGCCAACGGCCTGACCTCCGGCAACGCGTTTGACCCGACCTCCGGCGCCTACAGCCTGGACGACGCCTACCTGGAAGTCCTGGTGCCGGTGCTCAAGGACGTGCCGGGCGCGCAGCTGCTGGAACTGAGCTTGGCCACCCGCTTCTCGGACTACAGCAACTTCGGCAACACCACCAACAGCAAGTTTGGCTTCAAGTGGAAGCCGTTCGACGAACTGCTGGTTCGTGGTAACTGGGCGGAAGGCTTCCGCGCGCCGTCGATCACCAACCTGTACCGCGGTGCCTCCGACTCGTTCGTGCAGTACTCCGATCCCTGCTCGGCTAATGGCCGCTTCGCCGGCGATGCCAGCGTGCTGGGTGCCTGTCAGGCCGCCGGTGTGCCGGCAGGCTTCATTGCCGAGTACAACAGCGGCGGCGGCGCGGCCGGTGGCCAGACCATCTTCCCGTTCACCCTCGGCGGCAACCCGAACCTGACCCCGGAAACTTCCACCAGCAAGACCTTGGGCCTGGTGTACAGCCCGGCATGGGCAACCGGCCTGAACGTCTCGCTGGACTGGTGGTCGATCGATCTGGAAAACCGCATTCAGAGCTTCACCGCTGATGCGATCCTGGACAAGTGCTACGTTGACGGCATCAGCAGCTACTGCAGCCTGTTCACCCGCCGTGCCGACGGCCTGGTCACCGACATGTTCATCGGTCCCATCAACGCCGGCTACCAGGAAGTGGAAGGCTACGACCTGACGGTGAAGTACCGCATGCCGGAAACCTCGGTGGGCACCTTCGCCTTCACCTTGGACTCGACCTACGTCAGCAAGAACCGCTCGCGCGACTCGAAGAATGATGACTGGCAAGCCTTGAACGGCATGTACTTCGAGTCCGATCCGTACTGGCGCCTGCGTGGAAACCTGACCACCGACTGGTCCTACGGCGACTTCAGCGCAAGCTGGATGATCCGTTACCGTTCGGGCCTGACCGAAGACATCAGTGAAGGCAGGCTGGAATCGATTACCTACCACGACCTGCAGATGAGCTACAACCTGCCGTGGAACGGTACTGTCCGCGTCGGTGCCAACAACGTCTTCGCCAAGGATCCGCCGGTGACGTTCGACGCCTTCGCCAACTCGTTCGACCCGCAGTACGATATCCCGGGTCGTTACATGTACATGCAGTACACCCAGCGCTTCTGATGCTGGCACTGCACTAGTGTCACGCAGATGGCCCGGTTCGCCGGGCCATCTTCTTTTGAACGAAAGGAGATCGTGATGAGCACCCCGCACCACTGGATTTACCGCATTGCATTGCTGGCCCTGCTGGTACCGGCAGGCGCAAGCGCGCAGACCAAGGCCGTCGATGTCGCCAAGCCCTTTGAAGAACAGCGCCGCCAGGTGCTGGCCGATCTGAACGAGGACAAGTACCGCGAGATTTCAGTCGAGGACCGAAGCGCGGTGACCGCCGCACTGGGCCGTATCCTGCAGCATCTGCAGACCCAGCCCGACCCCGCGCAGCTTCCCGAGCACAACCGCGTCGCAGTCTTCAACGACCAGAGCCTGATCAATACGATCCTGACGCAGGCCGCGGCGGACAGCCGGCTGATCTGCCGCCGTGAACGCACCGTGGGCTCGAACATGCCGCAGAACAACTGCCTAACGGTTGCAGAGCGGCGCCGCCAGAAGAACAACGCGCAGGACAGTGTGATGCGCATGCAGCGCACCCCCAAGAAGGTCGAGTAACGTATCCCGACAGCGGCCTGCAGGACCCATCAGCCCGCGTGGAGGGCAGACGCCGCCCTCCGCCCGCCCTGCCACCGCCGCACCTTGCAAGAATGAACCAGGGCAGCCTGATCAGGCATTGAGTGCCTGGATGAGGCTTGCCGATGCCCACACGGGGTGGCTTCTACGGCCCGGCAACAGATGGTGCCGGGCGGTGCCGCACACAACGTTACCGAGCTTTTGCTGTGCAGTTTTCCGGCGTTTTCACTCGCTCGGAATCAACGTCTCGATGACGTGTTCGACGTAGGCCTCGAAATCCTCGCGGGCCTGTTTGGGCTGCTGCAACTGCAGGGACAGCTGCAGGAAGCCGACGTAGGCGGCGTAGGCCAGACGCGCGCGATGGCGGGCGTCGGTGGAGCTCAGGCCGGCCTGTCGGAACGAGGCGATCAGGTATTCCATGCGTCGCTGTGAAACCCGGTCGATCACCGGGCGCACCATCGGGTTGTCCAGCGCCTTGAGCAGTTCACTGTAGATGATGTGCGGGGTGACTTCATGGGCCACCAGCTGGAACAGCGCACGCAGCCGCGTGCGTGGATCGGGCACCTCTTCCAGACTGCCGAACACCTGCTGCTGCTCCACCACTTCCCAGCGCTCCAAGGCCGCCTGCAGGAGCGCATCGCGTGACGGGAAGTGCCAGTAGAAGCTGCCCTTGGTGACCCCCAGACGGCGGGCCAGCGGCTCGACCGCCACCGCGCCGACACCCTGTTCGGCAATCAGATCGAGTGCGGCCTGCGCCCAGTCGTCGGCACTGAGTCGGCTGTGACGCGCACCACGGGAATCTGCCGGAAGGGTTGTTGAGTCGTTCATGGGCAGATTTAACCATACGGCGGGGATTGGTTGCAGTATGCAATGGAATCGCAGGCTGACGGAACAGCCTCGGGACTCTTACGGAAAGCCATTGTTTTCCGGGGCTTTGCACAATCCATACGCATTCGTATTGACAGTTCAGCCAAACGATCCATACCATCAGGTATGGCCAATCCTTCCCCCTCCATCCCGCACGTCGACGAAATCCGCCTCCAAGGTGCCAACGGCATTGCACTGGGCGCATCGAGAACGGCGGGGCGGCATACTCCGGTTCTGTTCGCGCACGGCTTTGGCCAGACACGTGGCGCCTGGGCCGCGGCCGCGCAGACACTGGGCATGGCCGGCCATGCCACGCTGAGCTACGACGCGCGCGGCCATGGTGATTCGGATTGGAACCCGGGGGATACGCCCTATCACGGCGACCAGTTCACCGACGACCTGATCGTGGTGGCCGGCGAACTGCCGCGTCCGCCGGTATTGGTGGCCGCGTCAATGGGCGGCCTGTTCGGTCTGATGGCCGAAGCCCGCTGGCCGGGCCTGTTCTCGGCGATGGTGCTGGTGGACATCACCCCACGCTGGGAAACCCGCGGCGTGGAGAGGATCCTCGCCTTCATGAGTGCGCATCCTGATGGCTTTGCATCGCTGCAGGCCGCCGCCGACAGCATCGCCGCCTACCTGCCGCACCGCCCGCGCAAGAGCGAAGATGCCCTGCGTGCGCTGCTGCGCTCCACCGCGGACGGGCGCTGGAACTGGCATTGGGATCCGCGTCTGGTCGAAGAGCTGGCGCGCGACAGCGAGCAGCATCAGGACGCGATCGTCGATGCGGCACGCCGCGTGCACTGCCCGCTGCTGCTGATCAGCGGCGGTCGCAGCGATCTGGTCTCGCCGCAGACCGTGGAAGAATTCATGACACTGGTGCCGCACGCGCAGCATGTGCATCTGCCAGAGGCCACCCATATGGTCGCCGGCGATGACAACAACGCGTTTACCGCCGCCGTGTTGAACTATCTGGACGCACTGCCTTCGGCTGCCGCGTCCGTCCGAACCGAGCACGTTACCGGAGCAAGCCTATGAGCATCGTCGTTCCCTTTCTGGTCCTGCTGCTGGCAGGTGCCTTTGTCGCGTATCACCGCATGCGCCTGGTCGTATGGACCCTCGCCAGTGCGGTGTTGTTGGGCGCCTGCTGGTTCGCCGGCATCAACCAGACCGCGATCCTCGTGGCGGCGGCAATCCTTGCTTTGATCAGTGTTCCAGTGCTGTTGCCGTTCCTGCGCAAGCCGCTGATCACCGCACCGTTCATGGGCGTGTTCCGCAAGGTGCTGCCGCCGCTGTCCAAGACCGAGCGCATCGCCCTGGAAACCGGCTCGGTCGGCTTCGAGGGCGAGCTGTTCACCGGTGACCCTGACTGGAACATCCTGCTCAACTATCCCAAGCCGCAGCTCACCGCCGAGGAACAGGCCTTCCTCGATGGCCCGGTGGAAGAGCTGTGCAAGATGGTCAACGACTTCGAGATCACCCACGTCCACGCCGACCTGCCGCCGGAGCTGTGGGAGTACATCAAGAAGAACAAGTTCTTCGGCATGATCATCCCGAAGGAATACGGCGGCCTGGGCTTCAGCGCGCTGGCCCACCACAAGGTGATCCAGAAGCTGGCCTCGGTATCGAGCGTGGTCAGCTCCACCGTCGGCGTGCCCAATTCGCTGGGCCCGGGTGAGCTGCTCAACCATTACGGCACCCAGGAGCAGAAGGACTACTACCTGCCGCGCCTGGCCATCGGCCAGGAAGTGCCCTGCTTCGGCCTGACCGGCCCGTTCGCCGGCTCCGATGCCACCTCCATCCCCGACTTCGGCATCGTCTGCAAGGGCATGTGGAAGGGCGAGGAAGTGCTGGGCCTGAAGCTGACCTTCGACAAGCGCTACATCACCCTGGCTCCGGTCGCGACCCTGATCGGCATGGCTTTCCGCATGTACGATCCGGACGGCCTGCTTGGCGACACCAAGGACATCGGCATCACCCTGGCGCTGCTGCCGCGCGATACCGAAGGCGTGGAAATCGGTCGCCGCCACTTCCCGCTGAATTCCACTTTCCAGAACGGCCCGATCCGTGGCAAGGACGTGTTCATTCCGCTGACCCAGCTGATCGGCGGCGCCGAGAAGCGCGGCCTGGGCTGGAACATGCTCAACGAGTGTCTGGCCGTTGGCCGCTCCATCACCCTGCCCTCCACCGCCTCGGGCGGTGCCAAGGCCGGTGCGGTGGTGACCGGTGCCTATGCGCGCATCCGCAAGCAGTTCGGCCTGTCGGTCGGCCGCTTCGAGGGCGTGGAAGAAGCGTTGGCCCGCATCGGCGGCAAGGCCTACAAGATCAGTGCGCTGTCGCAGGCCACCGCGGCTGCGGTCGACCGTGGCGACGTGCCGTCGGTGCCGTCGGCGATCGCCAAGTACCACTGCACCAACATGAGCCGCGAAGTCATTTCCGACGTGATGGACGTGATCGGAGGCAAGGGCATCATCCTTGGCCCGCGCAACTTCGCCGGCCGCAGCTGGCAGGCCGCACCGATCGCCATCACGGTGGAAGGTGCCAACATCATGACCCGCTCGCTGCTGATCTTCGGCCAGGGCGCCATCCTCTGCCACCCGTGGGTGCTGAAGGAAATGAAGGCCGCGCAGGATGAAGACCGCAAGGCCGGCCTGCGCGAGTTCGACCAGGCGCTGTTCGGCCACGTCCGCTTCGGCATCTCCAACGCCGTGCGTTCGCTGTGGTTCGGCCTGACCGGTGCGCGCTTCGGTGCCGCCCCGGGCGACGCCTACACCCGCCGCTACTTCCGCAAGCTGGACCGCTACTCGGCCAACCTGGCACTGATGGCCGACATCTCGATGATGACCCTGGGCGGCAAGCTCAAGTTCAAGGAATCGCTGTCCGGTCGTCTGGGTGATGTGCTCAGCCACATCTACATGACCAGCGCCATGCTCAAGCGCTACCACGACGAAGGCGCCCCGCAGGGCGACCAGCCGCTGCTGGCCTGGGCCTTCCACGACAGCGTGCACAAGATCGAGGAATCGCTGTCGGCGGCGCTGCGCAACTTCCCGATCCGCCCGATCGGCTGGCTGATGTGGGCGCTGATCTTCCCGCTTGGCCGTCGCGCCGAGGCCCCGGGTGACCGTCTGAGCCGCCGCGTCGCCGCCTCGCTGATGGCGCCCAACGAAGCGCGTGACCGCCTGGCCCAGGGTGTGTTCCTGACGCCGTGCGAGAACAACCCGGGCGGCCGCATCAACAGCTATCTGTCCAAGGCGATCATGGCCGAACCGGTGGAACGCAAGTTCCTCAAGGCCCTGAAGACCAAGGGCATCGAAGCGCTGACCTTCGCCAGCCAGCTGGATGAGGCCGTGGCCGAGGGCGTGATCACCCAGGACGAGCGCAAGCTGCTGGAAGAACTGCGCGAGATCACCATGGACACGATCACCGTGGACGACTTCGACGCGCACGAACTGCGCTCTGCCGGCTACTACGACCTGCCCGGCACGCAGCGCCCGCAGCAGGCCGCATAAGCCAATCCACATGCAATACCTACGGCGGGCCTTGTGCCCGCCGTTTTCATACCAGGAATCCACACCACGACTGCCGCCTTGCTTTCGCTGTACCGCTATTTCACCCGCTGGCCGGCCGGCAACTGTTCTGGCGGGCGGTGTGCCGCAAGGCGCCCTGCTTCGCCAGCCTCTCGCCGCGGATCACCGTGCTGGAACCGGGCCGCTGTGCAGGGGATGCGCCAGCGCCGCCGCATCAGCCCCCCCTATCGACACCGTGCACGCGATCGCGATGTGCAGCCCGGCCGAACGGATAAGCGGGGTCCTGCTCGATGCCAGCCTGCCGGCCAGCATGCGCTGGATTCCCAGGGGCATGGAAGTGAAGCACCTGGCCAAGTCAGGTGGTCTTCTGAAAGCGGTGGCAACACCGGAACTGCCTCCCGCCAGCACAGCGGCTGGCTACGCCCTGCCGGCGAGGATCAACGTGAGCGATGCTGCCGGCATGGAGGTGTTCCAGGCACGGACTGCGCGGTGGGCGTCGCCGCGCAAAGACTGAGTGGATGCATGGATCTGGAGGTGCCGTTGGAGCCACCGCCGGGCAGCGGCTACACCGCGCGCAACCCCAGCGTCGGGATCGCCGGCAACGCCTGGATGAAGAAGATCCGCCGGTTCACACTGAACGCTCCGTAGCTGCCGGCGACCACCACGCAGAGCAGCGAGAACGTCACCAACACAGGCTGCTCCAGCAGCAGCCCCGCCACAATCCGGGCGGCGAGAAAGCCGTTGTACAGGCCCTGGTTGGCAGCCAGCACACGGGTCCTCTGGGCCTTCTCCGGAGTATTGCGGAAGGTCTTCAGCCCAAGTGGCCGGGACCACAGGAACATCTCCAGCACCAGGAAACAGCGGTGCAGGACGGCGACCAGCACCGTCACCAGCAACGCGGCCAAAGACCTCGGACGCATCGGCGTCCATCCGGCGGAACAGCGGCAGCATGGCCGGCCCGGCAGGCCGACGGCACCTCCCGGTTATGCCGGATCGACCGATGCGTTGACCGGCATCTCGTCCGGCAGGCTCCGCTGCGCGCGGATCACCCGGATCGCGCCGATCGTCATGCCCGCTGCCACACCCACGCCCGCCATAAACACCAGATGCGACCCCATGCTGGACAGCAGCTTGTGCAGCCAGACGAAGGTCAGGTCGCCGCCGCGATAGATCACCGTATCGATCACCGCCTTGGCCTTGTAGCGGGACTCGCGGCTGACCCGGGTATACAGGGTTTCGCGTGCCGGCTTGGCCAGGGAGAACTCGCCGGCGCGGGTCATCACCTGCACCACCGCCACCAGCAGCGGCAGCGGTGAGGCGGCCAGCAGCGAGAAACCCAGCAGGATCGCCAGCGCCGGCAACAGCAGCAGCGGGGCGATGCCGTAGCGGCGCATCAGCCAGCGGGTCAGGAATACCTGCACGAAGATCGTCAGCACGTTCACCGCCAGATCGATGTTGGCGTAGTACGCCGTACGTGCGGCGTCATCGGTGAAGAAGCGTCGCGCGATAGCCGCCTGTTCGTTGTACAGCAGGGTTCCCACGCCGACGCCGAAGAACATCAGCACCGCCAGCGCACGCAGCAGCGGATCGCTCCATACCAGCTTCAAGCCGGCCAGCACCGAGCCACCCATCGCCTGCTCGCCGCTGCTGTCGCGCAGCCGCTGCTCGCGCTGCAGGGCATATTTGCGCAGCTTCAGGATCGCGAACAGGCACGCGCCCAGGAAGGCGGCCGATACCAGCAGCAGGTTGCCCACGCCGATCTTCTCCACCAGCAGGCGGGTGACCAGCGGCCCGGTCAGTGCGCCAATGGTGCCCCCGGCGCCGATATAGCCGTAGACCTTCTTGGCGTCCTGGTTGGAGAACACATCGGCCATATAGCTCCAGAACACCGACACTGCGAACAGGTTGAACACCGCCACCCAGATGAAGAACGCCGCGCCGCGCCCGGGCAGTTCCTCGCGGAACGCCCAGTAGAAAAACAGCAGGCAGCTGATGAAAGCCAGGTACATCACCGGCAGGAACACCCGCCGCGGATAGCGCGACACCAGCGCGCCGTATACCGGCTGCAGCAGCACCATGCACAGGAAGGTGCCGGTGAACAGCACCTGCAGGGTAAAGTCGCCGAGGCTGACCCCCAGGTGTCCGGCCCACTGCACCAGCGAGGCCGGAAACACCGCCAGCACATCATCCGAGGCGCCCATCGCGTCGCGTACCGGACGCAACAGGTAGTAGCCGGTCAGCAGGCAGAAGAAGTACAGCAGCGACCACCACAGCGCCGGAGCTTCCACTCCGAGCAGGGAAATCACCTGGCGCAGGCCACCGCGCGCGGGAGGGGAAAGCTTGCTCATACGTCTGACTGCACCACGGGTGGGGGATCCGGCACGCCGGTTCCGCGGCGTGGGCGCAACTTATCCGATGCACTGCAACATCGCCAGTGCAAACGGTCTGGCCGCCATGCGACGGGCCGTTCTATTCTGCGGAGCAGGGAAAGGGGAAGGCCGTGAAGGAATTCGACTACATCATCGTCGGGGCCGGTTCGGCCGGCTGTGTTCTGGCCAACCGGCTCAGCGCCGATCCGCAGCGGCGGGTGCTGCTGATCGAAGCCGGCCCGCGCGACTGGAATCCGCTGATCCACATGCCGGCAGGCATTGCCCGGCTGGTCAACAACCGGCGCCTGAACTGGAGCTACGACACCGAACCGGAGCCGGCGTTGAACAACCGGCGCCTGTGGTGGCCGCGCGGCAAGGTACTGGGCGGCAGCAGCTCGATCAATGCGATGTGCTACTCGCGCGGCGTGGCAGGCGACTACGACCGCTGGGCCGATGCCGGTGCCACCGGCTGGGACTGGCAGACGGTATTGCCCTGGTTCCGCTACAGCGAGGGCAACGGGCGCGGTGCCGATGCCCTGCACGGTGGCGATGGCCCGTTGAAGGTGTCGGACTTGCGTCACGTCAATCCACTGAGCCGTGCCTTCATCGAGGCAGGACAGCAGGCCGGTTTCGCGCTCAACCCCGATTTCAACGGTCCCACTCAGCAAGGCGTGGGCCTGTACCAGGTCACCCAGAAGGACGGTGCGCGCTGCTCTTCGGCGGCCGCCTATCTGGCCCCGGTCCGCCAGCGCCCCAACCTGCAGGTGCTGACCGGCGCGCTGGTCGAGCGGCTGCAGATTCAAGGCGAACGCGTCACCGGCGTGGCGTTGCGCGTCCGCGGCCAGCCCCAGCAAGTGCGGGCCCGCCGCGAAGTACTGCTCAGCGCCGGCGCGATCAACTCACCGCAGCTGCTGATGCTCTCGGGGATCGGCCCGGCCGGGCACCTGCGACGCCACGGTATCGAGGTGCGTCTGGACCAGCCCGGTGTCGGCGCCAACCTGCAGGACCACCTGGACATCTGCACGCTGTACCGCACTGTGCCCGGGGTCAGCTACGACCGCGCCAGCGAGCTGAAGATCGGCTTCGACTATTTCCTGCGCGGTCACAGCGGTGCCGGTACCAGCAATGTGGCCGAGGCCGGCGGCTTCGTGCGCTCGCGCTTTGCCGCCGACGAACGGGCCGACATCCAGTTCCATTTCGTCCCGGCGATGCTGGACAACCACGGCCGCCACCGCCTGCCCGGCGAGGGCTACACCCTGCACGCCTGCTACCTGCACCCGCGCAGCCGCGGCCGCATCGAACTGGCCAGCCATGATCCCGCCGCGCCGGCGCGTATCCATGCCAACTATCTGGGCGATGCCGAAGGCTTCGATATGAAAATGATGGTCGAAGCCGCGCGCCTGAGCCGCGACATCCTCCAGCAGCCGGCCTTCGCGCCGTGGCGCAGGGCACCGCTGTTCCCTGCCGACGAGCACCTGGACGATGCCGGGCTGGAAGCCTTCATCCGCGCCAAGGCCGAAACCATCTACCACCCGGTCGGCACCTGCCGGATGGGCAGCGACGCGATGGCCGTGGTCGATCCGCAGCTGCGCGTGCGCGGCATCGACGGCCTGCGGGTAATCGATGCCTCGGTGATGCCAAGCCTGCCCACGGGCAATACCAACGCACCGACCATCATGATCGCCGAGCGCGCCGCCAGCCTGATCCTCGACACCTCGCCGCCGGGCTGACCGCTCCGCGGCTCAGGCCACCTGCAACAGCGCCGGCAACGGGCAATGCAACGTGGCGCAGATGGTCCGCAGCAGTTCGGCCTCGGCCACGCTGACGCGCTGGTTGTGGCTGATGGTGGCGGTCACCGCTTCCACCAGCAGCTGCTTGGCCAGCGGATCGAGCGCATCCAGCGGCGCCCACACCGCATCCAGCGCCAGCACGCCGGCCGACGGCGGCGCATAGGGCAGGTGATCGTGCGGCAGGATGCGTTGCAACCCAGCCAGATAGGCGCGCCGCGCGGCGGCCTCGTCACCGAGATTGCCGGCCCGCGCGACCACCGCGAGCAACGTGGAAAGCTCCTGGCGCACGCCGGTGGTCTTGCGCCGGCCGAAATGCGGGTGGCGCGAGGGATCCAGCGCGGCCAGCACCTGCACCTGCAGCAGGCGCGACAGACAGTACTCGAACAGCGAGATCCGCCCATCGGCATGGACCAGCGCCTCGATGCACTGCACGAACGCCCGCAACTGCGGGCGCGGCGCCATCCGCAATGCGGGGAACGCCAGTGCCGCCAGCGGCAGGCGCAGCGCGCGAGAGAGACCATGCAACGGACCATCGGCCATGGCCTGAAGCCGCGTGACCACAGAAGCGCCCAGCTGCGCCTGTACCGCCTGCCGCTGCAACACCGCCACCGCAGGGTCGGCATCGAGCAACAACGCCAGCAGCAGCGGCTGTGCGGCCTCCCGGTCACGCGCCAGTTCGCGCAGCTGCGGCGACAGGGTGCCGGCCAGCCGGATCGCCTGTTGGTAGTCGTCATCAGCCGGGGTGGCGACCTGCGCGGCGACTTGCGCGGCGACTTGCCTTGGATCGACCCGCAACCGCGACGTCACAGTGGCCACTGCAGCGGGCGCCAGCGCGTCCACACCGGGCACATCACTGCGGGCCAGCCCCAGCGCGCGATCCTCGGCCAGGCCATCGGGCGGATTGGCAAACCAGGTACCGCGCAAACGCTGCAACTGTTCGGTGCGGAACGAAGGCTCCAGCCGCTGGATCCGCTCCACCAGGGGTGGATGCGTGGCGAACCAGCGCGAAAAGCCCAGTCCTTCGCCGAACAGCATGTGACTGACTTCCTCGGCGCTGGCACGGTCGGCCAGCTGCGAACCCTCGGCCAGCCCGCCGATCTTCTTCAACGCCCCGGCCAGCCCCTGCGTCTGCCGGGTGAACTGCACCGCCGAGGCATCGGCCAGAACCTCGCGCTGGCGCGACACCGCCGCCTTGATCAGCCGTCCGAAGAACACCCCAATGCTGCCCACGACAATGCCGGTCACGCCGATCACCAGCACGATCGAGATCGGCCCAAGCCCGCGCCTGCCGCCTATCCGCGAACCGGCACTCATGTGCAGCAGCACCCGCTTGCCGATGAGGCTGATCATCAGGATGCCGAACAGCACCCCCATCAGGCGGATATTCAACCGCATGTCGCCATTGAGGATGTGGCTGAACTCGTGCGCGATCACGCCCTGCAGTTCATCGCGGTTGAGCCGCTGCAAGCTGCCCCGGGTGACGGCGATGGCGGCGTCGGCCGGTGAATACCCAGCGGCGAAGGCGTTGATGCCGGTCTCCTGTTCCAGCACATACAGCCGCGGCATCGGCACACCGGAGGCGATGGCGATCTCCTCCACGACGTTGCGCAACCGCCGCAGCGCCGGATCGCGGGTATCGGCCGGCACCTCGGTGCCGCCCATCTGTACCGCCACCACTTCACCACCACCCCGCAACGAGGCGATGCGGTACAGCGAGGCCAACGCGATCACCGCCAGGGTCAGCAACGTGCACCACAGCACGCCCCGCACGCTGCCGGTGGCCACCAGCACCAGTGCGTCCAGCACCGCGACAATGGCGATCACCGCCAGCGCGAACAGCAGCAGCAGGCGCCCGGAATTGCGCCGCGCCTGTGCCTGGTGTTCAAAGAAATTCATCCCGCCCCCCTAGCTGGCACCGGACGCGACTGTCGTCACGTGCCGGCCTTCCCTGCCCTGCGCAGGATCAGAACTGGACCCTGGGCGCCTCGCGCACCTGCTCGCGCTTTTCCAGCGGGATGTCCAGCAGCGCGGCCGTGGGGAAATGGAACATGCCGGCAAACACATTGGCCGGGAAGGTCTCGCGGCGGTTGTTGTAGGCCATCACCGCATCGTTGTAGGCCTGCCTAGCGAACGCTACCTTGTTCTCGGTGCTGCCCAGTTCCTCGCTCAGCTGCAGCATGTTCTGGTTGGCCTTCAATTCCGGATAGGCCTCGGCCACGGCCATCAACCGTCCCAGCACTCCGTTCAACTGGCCCTGCGAGGCGGCCAGCTGCGCCATCGCCGCCGCATCGCCCGGAGCGGCCTTGGCCGCCGCAAGCCCGGACTGCGCCGCGCTGCGTGCGGCGATCACCGCCTCCAGCGTCTGCCGCTCATGGCTCATGTAGGCCTTGGCGGTTTCCACCACATTGGGAATCAGGTCGAAGCGGCGCTGCAGCTGTACGTCGATCTGCGCGAACGCATTCCGGTACGCATTACGGGAACGGACCAGTCCGTTATAGATGCCAACACCGGCCGCGATAACTGCGACAGCCACCACAAGAAAGACCAGCAATATCAATGTGATGCCCATTCATCCTCTCCCCGTTTGTGCAATCGTGAAAAGCGGCGCTAGAATCGCCGACGGCAGTAGCTTACAGGCACCGATCACGATGAAAGAAAAGAACTCGCGCCGGGGAATCCGCCCGGTGGCATCGGGATTGCTGGGGGTGTTGATGCCCTTCGCATTGGCGTCCACCGCACAGACGCCCACCCACGCCAACCTGCCCATCGACGTGACCGCCAGCGCAGCCCTGCCGGTGAATCTGGAAAACGCGCCGCCCCCATCGCCCACGCAACCGATGCCCTATCGCGCCGCGCTGCGGCCCGACCAGGTGCAACCGCTGTCGCCCGAGTTCAATGTGGCCGCGATCGAGTCGCTGGCCGAGCAACTGACCTATGGCAACCGTGTTCCGGGCATGGCCATGGCCATCGTCCACAACGGCCGCATTCTTTCCGCGCGCGGCTATGGCGTTACCGATATCAGCAACCCGCAACAGGTGGACGCCCATACCGTGTTCCGCCTGGCCTCGTTGTCCAAGGCGTTTGCCGGCACCATGGCCGGGCTGCTGGTCAACGATGGCACGCTGCGCTGGGACAGCAAGATCACCGACTACGTGCCCGGCTTCCGCCTGGCCACGCCCGAGGCGACCAATGCGTTGACCGTCGCCGATGTACTCAGCCATCGCGTCGGCCTGACCTACAACGCCTACGACCGCGATGTGGAAGCCAACGCCGACTACTACACGCTGACCCAGAAACTGGCCAGCGCGCCACTGAAGTGCGCCCCTGGCGATTGCTACGCCTACCAGAACGTGGCCTTCAGCCTGGTCGGCGATGTGGTGTTCGCCGCCTCCGGCAACTTCTACGAGCAGGCGGTGGAGAAGCGCATCCTCAAGCCGCTGGGCATGAACGATGCCAGCCTCGGCCTGGCCGGCATCCAGGCCAGCTCGCGCTGGGCGCGTCCGCACGTGCGCAGCCGCAACGGCTGGGTTTCGCTGACCCCCAAGCCCACCTACTACCGGGTCGCACCGGCGGCCGGCGTCAATGCCAGCGCCAGCGACATGGCGCAATGGCTGCTGGCCCACACCGGCCATCGTCCGGACGTGCTGCCGGCGCCGTTGCTGGCCACCCTGCACGCACCGCTGGTGAGTACCCCCGGCGAAATGCGCTCGGGCTGGCGGCGTGAACGTCTGGATTCGGCAGGCTACGCACTGGGCTGGCGTGTGTTCGACTATGCCGGTCACTCGGTGGTGTTCCATGCCGGTGCCGTGCAGGGTTACCGTGGCCTGGTGGCATTGCTGCCCGAGCGCGACCTGGGTATCGCCATCATGTGGAACGGCGAAAGCAGCCTGCCCAGCGGCATGATGCCCACCATCCTGGACCGCGCCATTGGCCTGCCGACGCAGCGCTGGCTGGATGTGGATACCGACTTCGGCAGTGACAACCTGATGGCCGACGGTGCCCCTGCACGTGACGGCAAAAAGGGCGCGTCCTCCGAGCGTGCGGTGGCCTCGCCGCGCTGAGCGCCGGCACAGTCCAGCAGACAAAGGCGGCCAATGGCCGCCTTTGTTGTTTTTTATTTGCGCCTTCCAGGATCACGGTCACTGCGCTGAAAGAAGAATTCTCCAGCCCGCCGCGGCGCGGACAGCCGTGATCCGGCCGCTCCGCACAGAACCCGACCCTCCGGGTATCGGTATCTGCGGTAGTCCCTAACGTGACCGCTCCGGCATCGCCTTCAACCTCATCCGCCCGCCCCGCTCCCGATGATCGCGCATAAAAAAACTCCCTCCCCGCTGGGCAGTCGGGGAAGGAGTTTCAGGTACGGCTAGTGAAGCGGGATCAGATCAGCGGCGCCGGCGTGGCCGGCAGCGCAACCGGAGCGACCTTCTTCTTGCGGGCAGCCGGCTTCTTCTTGGCAACGACCTTCTTCGCAGCGACCTTCTTGGCTGCCGGCTTCTTGGCCACAACCTTCTTCGCAGCAGCCTTCTTGGCCGCCGGCTTCTTGGCTACAACCTTCTTCGCGGCGGCCTTCTTGGCTGCCGGCTTCTTGGCTGCAACCTTCTTCGCAGCGGCCTTCTTGACGACCTTCTTGGCAGCAGCCTTCTTGGCTACTTTCTTGACGACCTTCTTGGCAGCGGCCTTCTTGGCAACCTTCTTCGCCGCAGCCTTCTTGACGACCTTCTTGGCAGCAGCCTTCTTGACGGTCTTCTTCACGGCAGCCTTCTTGGCGACCTTCTTGACGGCCGCCTTCTTGACGGCCTTCTTGGCGACGGCCTTCTTGGCCACCTTCTTCACCGCGACTTTCTTGGCGACTGCCTTCTTGGCAACCTTCTTCACCGCGGCTTTCTTGGCGACTTTCTTTACCGCCTTCTTGGCGGCCGGCTTTTTAGCAGCTTTTTTCGTGGCCATTGTGTGGCTCCTCGTCAGTGATCTATGGAATTGAAATGCCCAGTTGAAGCAAATCCGCGTGGGATCGCGGAGGACCGTCGTCGCGTCGGGCGCAACGTTTCGGATACAGAAACACCCGCTTCGATGCTCGTTGCGGGTGCCAGATGGAAATCAGGAAGTGTTTTGCCGAAGGAAGCGATGCCTGCTCCACCATCGAAGAAATCCTGGCGGATGTCCAAGTTGTGCTTCGCGTCTGGATGTTGATCCGGCTCACTCGCTTGCGCAGTAAAGGTCTGCTGGGCGAAACCTAATCACGGTTTTTTTTACTGTCAACCACCTCGACGCAACTTGCCCAGCAAAGCGCAGTGCGGCAGTGGCCATACCCGTCCCAGACAAGAACCCCACTGACGCGCCAGAACAACATGGCGCCACCGCACGCCCAAGGCGTGTTGCGGAAAAACAGCGGAAAAACCGCACTATTTGTGCACCGGTACGCTTGTGCACGCACGGCTGCGCAGCACTGTGGCATCCAACACCCGGCCATTTCCTCAACGGCATTGAAGCGCGATACGGATCTGGAAAAAAATCATCGCCTGACAATTTTTTACCCGCAGCACCAACGAACTGCGCAAAAATTTCGCGCTCACGGCACGTCATCTTCGTGCCATCGCATGCCAGCCGCCTCCGATCACTACCGCGTTGCCGGCTGCTGCAGACACGTTGCATCGGCACGCAAAATGATCGTGGATGCCGCGCCAAGTGCGCCATGCCATCACGCCGCGATGACATCCACACCTTGGGAAACGACAACGGCCGCTCGAGGCGGCCGTTGTCGCGTCAGCATGGCAACGCGATCAGTTCGCGTCGTCTTCCAGCAGCTCGGCGTAGTCGTCCGGACCCAGCAGGTCGTTCAACTGTTCCGGCTCGGACATCTCGACCACGAACAGCCAGCCGTCACCGTAGGCATCTTCGTTGATGGTTTCCGGCTTGTCGGCCAGAGCTTCGTTGACTTCGACAACGGTGCCCGACACCGGGCTGTACACGTCCGAGGCGGCCTTGACCGACTCCACCACCGCCGCGCCGGCACCCACCGTGACGGTGTCACCGACAGCCGGAAGTTCGACGTAGACCAGATCACCCAGCAAACCCTGGGCGTGATCGGAAATGCCGACGGTGACGCGGCCGTTGCCTTCAACGCGGGCCCACTCGTGGGACTTGAGGAATTTGAGGTCGCCTGGGATCTCGCTCATGGAACTGCTCCGAAAAAAACGGTGGTCGGGATGAAGCGCTAGTTTAACGGACCGGGCACGGGTAACCGTCGCCCGGTCCGGGTGAATCACAGATTGATACCGGCCTGCGGCTGGCCGTCACGCACGAACGGGAACTTCACCTGCCGCACCGGAACTTCCTTGCCGCGGATGTCCACGCGCACGTCGCCCGGTGCACCGGCCGGAACACGGGCAAAGGCGATCGCCTTGCCGAGCGTCGGCGAGAACGTGCCGGAAAGGATCTCGCCCTCGCCCTGGGCGGTGAGCACTTTCTGGCCGTGGCGCAACACGCCCTTGTCGTCCATCACCAGGCCGATCATCTGCCGTGCGTTGCCGGCGGCCTTCTGCGCTTCCAGCGCCGGACGGCCGATGAACTCGCGCCCCTCGTCCAGCGACACCGTCCAGCCCAGCGCCGCTTCGAACGGGGTGACGGTCTCGTCCATGTCCTGGCCGTACAGATTCATGCCCGCTTCCAGCCGCAGCGTGTCGCGCGCGCCCAGACCGGCCGGCTTCACCCCGGCTTCAAGCAGCGCATTCCAGAACGCCACCACCGCGGTCTGCGGCAGCAGCACTTCGTAGCCGTCTTCGCCGGTGTAACCGGTGCGGGCGACGAACAGCTCAACGCCATCGACCGCGCGGACATCCAGCGCGGCAAAGCGGGCCAGCTTGTCCAGCGCGGCACGATCGGCTTCGGCGATCAGGCCGGCGGTCAGCGCGCGGGCCTGCGGGCCCTGAACGGCGATGATGGCCAGGTCTTCGCGCTCGATGACTTCGACCCCGAACGCCGCGGCATGCTGGCCGATCCACGCCAGATCCTTCTCGCGGGTCGAGGCGTTGACCACCATGCGGAAGAAATCCTCACCGAGCAGGTACACGATCAGGTCGTCGATCACGCCGCCCTGCGCGTTGAGCATGCACGAGTACAGCGCCTTGCCGTTGACCTTGAGCTTGTCGATCGAGTTGGCCAGCAGCTGGCGCAGGAATTCACGCGTGCGCGCGCCCTTCAGATCGACCACGGTCATGTGGCTGACGTCGAACATGCCGGCGGCATTGCGCACCAGGTGGTGTTCGTCGATCTGCGAACCATAGTGGATCGGCATGTCCCAGCCGCCGAAGTCGACCATCTTGGCGCCAAGCGAGCGGTGGTTTTCGTTGAGCAGGGTCTTCTGGATCATGGCCGTTCCGCGGAAAAGGGGCCGCCATTATCCCAGATGGTTACGCTTAAAACCTGCGGCACCGCCACACCAGCGTGCCGCCGGCCGGCTCACGCCGGCTGCACTTTCAGGGTCATGCCATCCACGGCTACCACCCGCACGGCACTGCCCGCCGGAAGATCAACGCCGGCCACCACCCAGAACGCATCATCGATCTTGGCCCGGCCGACGCCGTTGGCGATGCCCTGCTCCAGCGTCACCACCCGCCCGATCAGCTGTTCGGCGCGCCGGTTGAGCAGCGGCTGATCGCTCTGCCGGTCGCGCTTGCGGAACCAGGTGCGATAGATCTGGATCGACACGAAGCTGAGCACCACAAACAGGATCACCTGCGCCAGCACCGTCATGCCCTCAACGGCCCACACCAGCAGGAACACCACCGTGGCGGCAACACCCATCCACAGCATGAACGCACCCGGCGCCAGCGCTTCGGCGGCAAACAGCGCCACCGACAACGAAGCCCATATCACCACTTCCCAGCGCATGGCTCAGCGCCCCAACGGCGGCGGATTGCCGCGTGCGGCAGGCTTGCCCTCGTTCTGTTTGGCGAACGCCTCCCTGGCCAGTTCGGCGACACCGGCAATGGAGCTGATCACACCGGTGGCTTCCATCGGCATCAGCACCAGCTTCTGGTTGGGCGAGCTGGCCAGCTCCTTGAATGCCTCCACATATTTCTGCGCGATGAAGTAGTTGATCGCCTGCACATCGCCCTGTGCGATCGCCTCGGACACCATCGCGGTGGCCTTGGCTTCGGCCTCGGCCGAACGCTCGCGCGCTTCGGCATCGCGGAACGCGGCTTCCTTACGGCCCTCGGCTTCCAGCACAGCGGCCTGTTTCTGGCCTTCGGCGCGCAGGATCTCCGACTGGCGGATGCCCTCGGCTTCCAGCACTGCCGCACGCTTGTTCTGCTCGGCCATCTTCTGCTGCTGCATCGACTGCACCAGGTTGGTCGGCGGCTGGATATCCTTGATCTCGATGCGGGTGACCTTCACCCCCCACGGATTGGTGGCGTGGTCGACCACATTCAGCAGCTTGGCGTTGATGGTCTCGCGCTGGCTCAGCGATTCGTCCAGGTCCATCGAGCCGATCACGGTGCGGATGTTGGTCTGCACCAGGGCGATCATCGCCACTTCCAGATTGGCCACTTCATAGGCCGCCTTGGCCGCATCCAGCACCTGGAAAAACACCACGCCATCCACGCGTACCACCGCATTGTCCTTGGTGATGACGTCCTGGCTGGGCACATCCAGCACCTGCTCCATCATGTTCACCTTGCGGCCCACGCCGTAGACGATGGGGATCAGGAAATGCAGGCCCGGGGTCATCGTATGGGTGTATTTGCCGAAGCGCTCCACCGTCCACTCATAGCCCTGTGGCACCATCCGCACCGTCTTGAACAGCACGATGATGCCCGCCACCGCCACCACCAACGCCAGAAAACCCGCACCGCTTCCCATCTGCCCACTCCTTGTGACGATCGAATGCCGAGTATAGCCAGCCGCCGGGGCTCACAAAGGCAGGCGCCCGTGCAGGATGTCGGCCAACATGCCGCGGACCGTGAATAGAAGAGCTCACTGCATGCCGCCGGGCCGTTGTTTCAAAAAAGCACGTGTCCGATCCGGGTGAAGCCGTAACCACAGACCAGCCCGGCGATGCCCCATCCCCATTGCCGCTGCCAGAGCGTCATGAACCGGTACGCCAGCACGTCCCGCTACCCGCAAAATGCACTCGCCGCCGGGCAGGGGTGCGGTGTGGATGCAAAGAGTCGGGAGGAAGCCGGGCAAGGCGGCCCCCCCGGCCCATGCGCCAGACCAGGGAGTTCAGTGGCTGCGCGGGGCGAACATAATCACCGCCATGCCCAGCAGGCACAGTCCGCCGCCGAGCAGATCCCAGCGGGTGGGCCGGACCGAATCCACCAGCCACAGCCACAACAGCGCCATGCACACATACACGCCTCCATAGGCGGCATAGACGCGGCCGCTGGCGGTGGGGTGCAGCGTCAGCAACCAGGCGAACAACGCCAGACTGGCGGCAGCGGGCAGCAGCAACCAGGGACTTCCCTGCTTGCGCAGCCACAGCCATGGCAGATAACAGCCGGCAATCTCGGCCAAGGCGGTCAGCAGGAACAGCGCCAGCGTTTTCAACGCACTGTCCCTTTCTCCCGCTGTTTGACCGCCTGCCACAGCGCTTCCTGCTGCGGCAGATCCAGCGTCCGCATACCGCCTTGGACGGCGGCCAGGGCTTCCATCGCACGGAACCGGCGCTCGAATTTGAGGTTCGCCAACCGCAGCGCGGTACCCACATCGACCCGGGCATGACGGGCGAGGTTGGCGCAGACGAACAACATGTCGCCGAGCTCCTCCTGCAGCCGCTCATGGTTGTTGGCACCGCGGGCGGCGGCATCGAACTCGGCCTGCACCTCATCGACCTCCTCGCGCAGCTTGTCGATCACCGGCGCAGGGCCCGGCCAATCGAAACCGGTGCGCGCGGCGCGCTTCTGCAACTTGACGGCGCGCTGCCATTCGGGCAGTCCGCGCGAAATACCGGCCAGGGCCGAGTCGTCCAGATCGCCCTTGGCCGCACGCTCGCTGCGCTTGATCTCGTCCCAGTTGGCCAATACCGCGTCGGCATCGGCAGCCTGCGCATCGGCAAAGATATGCGGATGCCGGCGCACCATCTTCGCGCTGATCGCCGCCACCACATCGCCGAAATCGAACGCCCCCTGCTCGCTGGCCATCTGTGCATGGAACACCACCTGCAGCAGCAGATCGCCAAGCTCGTCTTTCAGATCGGCCAGATCGTTGCGATCGATCGCATCGGCGACTTCATAGGCCTCTTCCACCGTATACGGCGCGATGCTGGCGAAGTCCTGCTCCAGGTCCCACGGGCAGCCGTTCTGCGGGTCACGCAGGCGCGCCATGATCTGCAGCAGCGACTGGATATCGTTCATGTCGGACATGTATGCAGCACCTTCATTGCGGATGCGCCGGCCACTGCCGGCGCGGGATTTCTGGCATGAGCCCCGGGTTCAGGCCGTCACAGCCCGGCCACCCAGTCCCGCCACGGCAACGCCGCATCACCCAGCGCGACAAAATCGCCATTGAGCAGCCGCGGGCGCTGGTTGTAGCGGAACGGCTCGCCGCTGTCGGCCGCCAGCAGCACGCCACCGGCCGCCTCCAGCACACATTGGCCGGCGGCGGTGTCCCATTCGCTGGTCGGCCCCAGCCGCGGATACACGTCCAGCGTGCCCTCGGCGATGCGGCAGAATTTCAACGACGAGCCCTGCGCGACCAGTTCGATCTCGCCCATCCGCGCCAGAAGCGCCTCGGTGCGTGCGCTGCGGTGCGAGCGGCTGGCCGCCACGCGCAGCGGCTGCGCCGGCGGCACCCGGGTGGTGATCCGCTCCTGCTGCGCACCCGCGCGTCGATACGCCTTGCCACCGCGCTCGCCATGCCAGACCACCCCCGTGACCGGCGCCTGCACCACGCCGAAGACCGGCAGGCCGTCGTCGATCAAGGCGATGTTGACGCTGAATTCACCATTGCGCTTGATGAACTCGCGGGTGCCATCCAGCGGATCCACCAGCCAGTAACGCTGCCAGCTGCGGCGGGTTTCCCACGGCAGCTGGGCGGATTCCTCCGACAGCACCGGAATGTCCGGACTCAACTGCGACAGGCCGTGCACGATCAGCTGGTGCGCGGCCAGGTCGGCGCTGGTGACCGGGCTGTCATCGGCCTTGTGTTCAATGTCGAAACCGTTGGCGTAGACCTGCAGGATCGCCGCTCCGGCGCGATGGGCGATGTCGATCACCGCTTCCCGCACATGCGCCTGCAACGGCCTCATCGCGCTCGCCCCAGCCACTCGCGGGCAATGAACAACGCCGCCAGCGAGCGGCCTTCGGAAAAATCCTCGCGCAGCATCAACTGATCCAGCTCGGCCAGTTTCCAGGGCACCACTTCCAGCTCCTCCGGCTCATCACCGATCAGGCGTTCGGGGTACAGATCGCGCGCCAGCACCAGCCAGGACTGGTGACTCATATACGTAGGCGCCAGGGTCAGCATGCGCAGCACGTCCAGTTGGCGGGCACCATAACCGGCCTCTTCCTTGAGCTCGCGGTCGGCCGCTTCGATCGCGCTTTCGCCTTCATCGATGCGCCCCTTGACCAGGCCAAGTTCATAGCGATGCAGGCCTGCGGCGTATTCACGCACCAGCAGCACGGTGTCCTCATCCAGCATGGGGACCACCACCACGGCGCCATGTCCATGGCCCACCAGGCGCTGGAAATGGCGGCGCTCGCCGTTGGAGAACTCCAGATCCAGCTGTTCCTGCTGGAATGGCCCGATGTTTTCCGAGGTCACCTTGTGGATGACAGGCAGACGCCGGCTCATGCGCCACTCCGGGCAACAGCGCAACGGGCCGACGATAGAATGCGCGGGGGCGATGAGGTTTTCATGAGCCCGAAATGCTAGCAGACCCGGCCGCACTGACGTGTGCCACTACCCGCGAGACCTCCGCATGCGCCTGACCCGCTGCCCGATCGACCTTCCGCTCCACACCGGACAAACACTCTCCCTGCCTGAAGAAACCGCCAACCACCTGGTGCGGGTGATGCGGCTGCGCGAGGGTGACCGCTGCGTGCTGTTCAATGGCGACGGCCATGACTATGCCGCCACCCTGACCACGGCGGGCAAGCGCGATGCGCAGGTCCATATCGATGACGCCCAGCCGCTGGACAACGAATCGCCACTGGCCATCACCCTGCTGCAGGGCATCGCCCGTGGCGAGAAGATGGATCTGATCCTGCAAAAGGCGACCGAACTGGGCGTGAGCGCGATCATCCCGGTCAACGCCGAGCGCACCGAGGTCAAACTCGATGCCACCCGTGCTGAAAAGCGGCTGGCACATTGGCGCAGCGTGGTCGGCTCGGCCTGCGGTCAATCCGGCCGCGCACGGATCCCGGCGCTCACACCGCCACAATCCCTGGCGGTCGCCGTCGATACGCTGCCGGCCGACACGCTAAGGCTGACGCTGGATCCGCTCGGCGCGCACCGCCTGGCTTCGTTGTCGCAGGCGCCGGCCAACGGCGTGGTGATCGCCATCGGTCCGGAAGGCGGCTGGTCGCCACGCGACCGCCAGCAGCTGCAGGAGGCCGGCTTCCAGGGGCTGCAGCTGGGGCCGCGCATTCTGCGCACCGAAACCGCCGGTCTGGCGGCCATTGCCGCGCTGCAGGCGCGGCTGGGTGATCTCTGAGCGAAGAGGACTCAGGCCGCAGCGGACAGGGCGGCGATCACCGCCGCCTCGATCGCATCCAGATCCGGCAGCAGCGCGCTCTGCTCGCCCAGCAACACACGCATGTGCACGCCCTGCGGCAGGCTCTCCTCGGAGGCGTCGGCCAACAGGCCATCGCGCGGCACCGCGATCAGCTGCGGGAACGACTGGGTCAGCAGCGCGAAATAGGGCATGTCCGCATTGCCGCCCAGCGCCTTGAGCACCACCACCTTGTTGTTGCCGGAGACCTGCTCTTGCCCATGTCCGCTGAAGCGGGCGTAGGACAGCAGCGGCACGTTCCAGCCATGCCATGCAATCTGGCCGACCAGCCACTCCGGGACATCGGGAATCGGCTCGACCGAGACGCGCGACATCATTTCCGCGACCGTGGCATTGGGCAACAGCACGCGCTCGGCACCGGCCTGGATCAGGACGCCGCGTACTTCATCGTTGCTTGCATAACTCATCGTCTGTTCCTTGATCGAAGCGGTGCGGACTATTGCGCGCAACGCGTGGCAAGTTCGCCTGCCAGATATTCCGGATCACCGCCGGGCATGCCCGCCACCACCAGCTGGCTGGCGGCTTCCGGGTCGTAGCAACCGTCACCGGTCTGGCCTGCGGCCCAACCGCCCTGCGCGGCGAATGCCAGCACCTCGGGCACCAGCGCCGGATCGGCACCACTGAGCATCACCACCGCGCTGTCTGCCGCCGGCAGGGCCGTGATCAACTGCGCGGACGCCTCCACAAAACGCAGACCGGCGCCGTCCGGCTCCAGTCCGACAGCATCGGCCAGCACGTACACATTTCCCGCTTCAGCCGGCTGTCCAGGGACTGCAAGCAACACCGGCAGCGCCGTGACCCGCGCCATCTGCTTGACCAGATTCGCGTAACGCCCCCCATCCAGACGCATCTGCACCAGCACCGGGCGGGCGAAGTCTTCCGGCAACCCGCTCAACAGGCGCCGTACCGCATCGGGACCACCAATACCTGCCAGCACCAGCACCGGGCCACCGGCGGACTCGCCCGACTCGGGTTCCAGCTCCACCAGCGACAACGAGCTCGACAGCAGGCTGGCAATGGAGGGGTTCTCGGCCGCAGCCGCTTCCACCGGCGCCGCCGGGGCGACATAGGCATCGTCCTCCAGCAACGACCAGCTGCTGTAGCTGCCTGCAGCAGCCGTGGCCTCTGCGGGCACTCGCGTGTCAACCATTCCCTGCGGCGGATCCTCGAGCGGCGGCAACGGCGGGGGCAACGGTCCGGTTTCCTGGGCCGTGGCCGCTGGGGATTCCTCGGCCTGTGCCTTGGCCATCAACTCTTCAAAGCTGATGACCTCCGGCGCCTGACGTTCCTGTGCAGGGGCGAAATACAGGCCATCGGCAGGCACCGTGTCTGCCGCTTCGAACGCTTCGTCGAGATGGAACTGCAGCGGGGCATCGACGTGCAGTTCAGCCGGTCGCACCGGCATGCCGGGCTCGGGCTGCAAGGCGGCATCGTCTTCCGGGCCCGGCGGCAAGACGTTGCCGTGCCCCTGCAACTTGGCGGCAAGATGCCGGATCCAACGCTGCGATTCCCAGCCCTCGCGCCGGGCGATGATCTCAGCCTCTTCGAACATCAGCGTATAGCGCGGTGACTCCAGCACGGCATCCAGCCGTTCGAGCGCATCCTCGACCGCCGGCTCCAACGCCACCAGCACCACCTCGGTTGCCGAGGCATCCAGTGCCGCGGCATCCAGCGTGTTGGGATCATCCTCCAGCACCACCTGGCCGCCAGCGGCGGCCACCGCATCGCGCAGGCGGTCACGGGCCGCGCCCTCGCGGGCCAGCAGAGCCACCGGCCGAGCGCCGTTGTTGTCACTCGCGAACACGGGCAATCCCCAGCAGGTCATAGACATTGCGCATCAGATCCAGCTCCTGGTAAGGCTTGCCGAGATAGCGCTGCACGCCGATCTCGAACGCACGCTGACGGTGCTTGTCACCACTGCGCGAGGTGATCATCACAATCGGCACCCTCTTGTAGCGCTCGTCGGCACGCATCGCGGTCGCCAGTTCGTAGCCATCCATACGCGGCATTTCGATATCCAGCAGCATCAGGTCCGGCACGCGCTCTTCCAGCAGCTCCAGCGCCTCGACACCATCGCGCGCGGCAACCACGTCGAAGTTGTTGCGTTCCAGCACACGGCTGGTGACCTTGCGCATGGTCAGCGAATCGTCGACCACCATCACCAGCGGCACATGACGCTGGCCCTGGGTTGCGACCACCTGCACCACGGCCTGCGGCTGGGTGATATAGCGACGCACCAGCGGTGCGACGTCCAGGATCACCACCACGTTGCCTTCGCCGGTGATCGTCGCGCCGTAGATACCCGGCACCGATGCGATCTGCAGGCCAACCGGCTTGACGACGATTTCGCGGTTGCCGAGCACCTGGTCGATCGCCACGGCCGCACGCAGATCACCGGCGCGCACCAGCAGCAGCGGAATCTGCGGCTGCCCTTCGGCCTTGGCCGCGGCCTGTCCGACCAGCGTACCCAGGTCGTAGAGCGTGAAGTCCTCACCGTTGTAGTGGTAACGGCTCTCACCGGACTCGAAGCGCTCGCGCGAAATCCGGCCAATACCGCTGACCGAGGCGACCGGCACCGCGAAGGTGGTTTCGCCGATACGCACGAACACGGCCTGGGTGACGGCAAGCGTCTGCGGCAGGCGCAGCGTGAACGTCACGCCTTGGCCACGCACCGAACGGATGTCAACCGAGCCACCGAGCTGGCGGACTTCATTGCGTACCACATCCATGCCGACGCCACGGCCGGCCAGCTGGCTGACCTGCTCGCTGGTACTGAAGCCCGAGGCGAAGATCAGCCCGTCCAGCTGCCCCTCGTCAATATGTTCGCCGGCGACCAGCAGACCACGCTGCTCGGCGCGGCGGCGAATGGCCTCACGATCCAGACCGGCGCCATCATCGGCCACTTCCAGCACGATTTCCGAGCCTTCGCGACGCAGGCGCAAGGTGATCTGGCCCTCTTCCGGCTTGCCGGCGGCCACACGCTGCTCCGGCGATTCCAGCCCATGGGCCACCGAGTTGCGCAGCATGTGCTCCAGCGGCGCGACCATGCGATCGAGCACGTTGCGATCCAGCTCGCCGTGGGTACCGTCCAGGCTCAGATGCACCTGCTTGCCGATATCCTGCGCCGCCTGACGCACCACACGGCGCAGGCGCGGCACCAGACCATCGAACGGCACCATGCGCGCACGCATCAGGCCATCCTGCAGCTCGGAACTGACACGCGACTGCTGTTGCAGCAGCGAATCGTAATTGCGTGACAGATCGTCCAGCACGCCCTGCAGGCCGCCCAAGTCGGCGGCCGACTCGTTCAGCGCGCGGCTGAGCTGCTGCAGCGTCGAGAAGCGATCCAGCTCGAGCGGGTCGAACGTGTGATCGGCCTGCTCCTGCTCACGACGGTAACGCGCCACGATCTGCGCTTCGGTTTCCAGATCCAGACGGCGCAACTGATCGCGCAGACGGGCGTTGGTGCGATCGAGCTCGGCCATGGCCCCGCGGAATGCGCCCAGCTGCTGTTCCAGACGCGAACGGTAGATCGCCACTTCGCCCGCGTGGTTGACCAGGCGGTCCAGCAGATCGGCGCGGACACGCACCTGTTCCTGGCCACGCGAAGCGCCCTCCTCTTCGGCAACCTGCTGTTCGACCAGCGGTGCGGACAGCGGCTCGGCGGCGATGCCGGTATCGGCCACCGGCTGCGGCTCCAGCGGCTCCTCCAGCGCGGGCACCACCTGCGGGACAACCTCGTCCTGCACGGATGCCGGACCATCGCTGGCCGGCACTGGCTCGCCCACCCACGCAGCCGGAGCATCCGCACGGCCCTGGGTACGTGCATCGAAGGCCTGGATCAGATCAAACGGCATCTGCACCGCACGGTGTTCGCCGGTGCGGATCAACAACTGGTGTAGACGGTCGAAGCCACGTTCCAGCAGCTGCACGTCGCCACGGGTGATCTCGGTACGGTTGGCCGCGACCGCTTCCAGCAGCGACTCGATGCCATGGCCCAGATCACCGATGGCGTTGATACCGGCCATCCGCGCGCCGCCCTTGAGGGTGTGCAGGTCGCGCTGCAATCCCGCCAACAGTTCACGGTCCTCGGGCGAGGCACGCAGCGCGCTGATCAGGCCATCGCAGTGGTCAAGCAGATCCTTGCCTTCCTCGACGAAGATATCGACCAGTTCGCGATCCAGATCATTGAAGTCCAGCGGACCGGCATCGATAGAAGCCGGCGCACTGCTGATCCTTGGCGATACAGCCTCTTCCAGCGGCGCGGTGAGCGGTGCCAGAACAACCGGCGCTTCGGCTTCGGCTTCGGCTTCGGCTTCGGCTTCGGCTTCGGCTTCGGCTTCCAGCGTGATGGCATCTACGTCCGAGTCAAGCGATTCCGCTGAAACTTCAATCGCTTCCTGGTCACGCTCAGACTCAGTCGCATCCGCGGCCAGCGGCTGCAACAACTCCGGCTCACCCAATGCCGTTTCTTCATCCGCGGCAGGCACCGGCAGATCATCAACCTGTGGCGGCATGGCGACATCCGCCACGGAAACCGCCGGGTTCGTAGCGAAGGCGACATCCTGCGCCGGCGCATCAATGGCTTCCACGCCATCCATCTCGCCCGCCGCATCTTCCCCGACCAATCCGGAGGCCTCTGCCAGCGATGGAGCCGGAGCATCGTGGGCGTCGGGCGCATCCACCGCGCTGTTCTGCTCGACCGGCGGATCCGGCTGCAAAACGGTACCGGCTGTCTCCACCTCGGGCTCCAGCGCGGTCAGGTCCTCTCTGGGGACCGACAGGTCGCTGTCGGAATTCGAAGAAGCGAGAACATCCCCGCCCTCTTCGCGGACCGGCATTTCAATGCCGGCATCGATTTCCTCAAGCTCGGTCTGTTCGCTGTGGACATCCAACAACAGCGTATCGGAAGACAGATCTGTGCCATCGACAAGCGACGGCGCAAATGCCTCGGCCAATGGCGCATCCGGCTCAACAGACGGTGTCGGCTGCCCGATTTCAGGAGCAGCTGCCGCAGCGGCATCGGGCGCATCAACGAGGAAACCGGGATCGAAGTAAGCCGAGAGATCCTGCACACCGCCCAGCTCGGCTGCTGTGTGTTCCAGCTCGACCGGCGCGCCATTGTCGGCAACACCCAGGCCGTCCGCCGCGACATCCGCGGCCAAGCGATCTTCCTCGAACGTCTCGTCGACAACCGGTGGCCACTTGGCCTCGGGCAACGTGTCGACAAGCGCTTCCAGTCGGGCGGCCAATGCCGCGAACGAGGGAATCAACGGGGAAGGCTGCTGCAACGCGGAAATGGTTGTCGATACCGCCGCAGCGGCCTCCCTCAACGCCTGTACCGCATCGCCACCCGGCGTCAGTCCGGCCACCAGCGAGCGCTTTACGAACGATTCCATGGGCGCCGTTACCGACGTGATTTCCGGCACGTCCGTCATCGCGAACGCACCACTCATGGTGTGCACCGCGCGCAACAGTTCTTCCGTCACCGGCTGTGGTTGCACCTGTGCCTGATCCAGCCAGCCATGGACGGTGGCCAGATGCTGGGCGACCTCGGCTTCCAGAATTTCGCGCAGTACGCTGTCCACCGATGCTGGTGTGCCTTCGACGATCTCCACCACGCCGGACGCGGGACCAGCAGATACCGCGGGGGTCGACGTTGCGACCACAGCCGCGTAGAACGCCTCCTCGCCTGCGGCAACGCGATCGGCCACATCCTGGATCGCCAGCAGATCCGCGCGGATGGTGCCGGTGCCGCGCAACGCGGCATTTAGCTGTGGCAACACCTCGTAGGCCTGGTTGACCATCGCGACAACGGCCGGGCTCGCCGGACGGCTGCCATCGAGCACGCGGTTGAGCATGCTCTCGATCTTCCAGCTGAATTCACCCAGCGTACGTGCGCCGACCAGCCGTCCACTGCCCTTGAGGGTATGGAACACGCGCCGCACCGGACGCAGACGTTCCACATTGCCCGGGGACGCGCGCCAGACAGGCAGCAGGTTGCCGAGGTTGACCAGTTCCTCGTCGAATTCTTCGATGAAGACATCTCGGATGTCCTGATCGATCTCGTCGGCACCGTCTTCGAACCCGCCTTCTAGGACCGGCCCCTGCACCGGGACAGACTCTGCGCTGGTTTCCGCAGGCTGCACATCCGTTGCCGGCGCAGCGAACGGATCGAACGCATCGGCAGCGGCATTGAGCTCGGCCATGAACGCGGCCACTTCGATATCCTCCGGCGACCCGGCATCGCCAGCGGCGGCTGCGTCGGCATCAGCCGGCGTGGAGGACACATCGCCCAGCGCGATCGCCAGCGCGGATGCAACCGCGTTCTTGCCCATATCGTCCATGCGCGGGACGGGGGCGGAGTCATCTGGCAATTCAACTGCCGGGGTCGCGTGGATGGTGTCGTCAACGATCTCCCATGCCGGTGCGAAAGACTGCAACGGCACAACGTCCAACACGGGCGGCTGGGGCTCGGCCTCTTCAGGACCCGGCGCAGCTGCTTCCAGCTCGAACGGACCGCTGTCGACCGCCATGGTCTCGATGCCTTCGACCGACGGCTCAACCGTCGGCGACGGAATTTCGTCCAGTTGCCATGGGCCACTATCGAACGTGTAGACCGGCTGTTCTGCCGTGGCGGTGTTGTCCTCCTCTACCAGCGCCAGATCAACGTCCATGCCGGCACCAGCATCGAGCAAGGTGTCGCGGTGGGACGGCGAGGCCGTCTGGTTGTGCCCAGCGGCATGGAAACGGAATGTTTCCAGCTCCGGGCTGGCCATCTCGTCCGGCCCGGACCCGGCGCCTTCCAGGACAATCGGCGCAAGCGTGTAGCTTGCCGATTGCACTGCCGAGTCTTCCTCTGCGGCAACCGGATCAAATGGCGAGGCAGGGCTGTCCTGCTCGCCGAACGGCAGCGGCGGAGGCTCAACCGCAGCCACCGCCATACCGGTAATGGCCTCGGCATACACCAGCGGATAGACCGCCCGTGCCGGCAGCTCCGGCGGAACGTCCAACTGCTCCACAGCGGTGGGTGGATCCGCGCTGACAGCAGGCGTATCGGCCGGCTCTGCCGCGGCGACGACATTGGCGGGGGCAACCTCGTCGACCACCCCCTCCGGTACAGGACTGTCCGGCAACTCGGCCGATGCCGCACTGGGAACAGGCCAGTAACGCAATGCTTCCAGACTGTTGCGGGTGATCTCCAGGATCTCCCCGCGACCCGCGCGGCGTTCGCGCAGGGCCTCCAGGTAATACTCCAGGCTGGCCATGGCATCGGCCAGGGTGTCGAGCTGGCGACCGCCGGGAATGCGCTTGCGGCCGATCAGTTCGATATCGATGTACTGCTGCACGCCATGCAGGTAGTCCGCCGGCGTCTGCAGATCCAGCATGCGCAGCGCTCCGGCAACCTCGCCAAGCAGGCGCGGTACTTCCCGCAGGCGCTCATGGTCCCAGTTGGTCTCGATGAACGCGACGAACGCTTCGCGCGCGGCGGCGAAATTGGCGATGGCCTCATGGGCGAGGATTTCCACCGTGCGGCGCGTTTCAACCGCACCGGGATCCTCGTCACCTTGCAGGTTCGCGCCCAGGTACGCCACCTGGTCATCCAGCGACGCATCCACATAGAGCAGCGCGCCGGCGATATCCAGCAACAGGTTGTCATCGATGGCGCGGATGCCGGCAACCACCTCGCGCAGGGCATCGCGTTGCTGCACCACCACGCCGCGCGCCACGCCAAGGCCCATCACGCCCAAGGTGTCGGCCACGGCCCCCAGCTCGCTGACCTGCGTCTGCAGATCGGCCGGAGCCCCGCCCATGCGCATGTGCAGATCCAGGGCATCCTTGATCCGCAGCAGTTCTTCCTTCACCGCGCTGCCGACCGTATCAAGCAGCTCACGGTTGCGCCCGCTGAGGCTGCCGCGGGCATGCTCCAGCTCGGCGGGGCTGGCATCACCGGCATCGGGATTGAAGGCGAACAGCACGCTCTCGTTGATGCCCTCGGCACCGCGCGCGCTGCGGATCTCGTTGAGCAGCGGCAGCAGCACGATCGGGATATCCCGATGGCCGTTCTGCAGGCGCTCCAGATAGTCGGGCAACAGCACCGTGCCGCGCATCAACGTGGCGCAGGCCTCGTCACGATCAGGCACCGCACCATCGCGCACGGCGTTGGCCAGCGACTCCAGCTCCTCGGCCACCATCGCCGGCGCATACAGCTCGACCATGCGCAACGTGCCCTGCACCTGGTGCAGGTAGCCGGCACAGAAGCGCATACGACTGGTATCGCTCGGGTCCTCGACAAAATACTCGACCTCGTTGCGTACCAGACGCAGGGTCTCATCCAGCTCCGGCTTCACCCAGCCCAGTGCCGCGTGGCTCATGGCATCGCGCAAGGTACTCATCGCACTCCCCTGTACAGCATCGATTGCATGCCGTCCGGGCGGCCCTGCTTTGCGGTATGACGACACATCATCTGCTGATTCCTTTGCATCCCCGCCCGATCAACCGGCTCAGGCCGGCAGCTTGAAGTCGGCCACCGAGCGACGCAGCTCGGCGGCCAGCTGGTTCAGCTGACCCAACGAATCGGCCGTCTGTCCCGCACCTTGAGAGGTCTGGCCGGTGATCTGCCGGATCACGCCCATCGTCTGGGTGATGTCGGTAGCCGCCGACGCCTGCTGATTGGCGGCGATGGAGATGTTTTTGATCAAGTTGTTCAACGCGTTGGACACGCGCTCGATTTCGGTCAGCGCGGTACCGGCGTCCTCGGCCAGGCGCGCACCGGACACCACTTCGGCGGTGGTCTGCTCCATCGAGGTGACCGCTTCGTTGGTATCGGCCTGAATCGCCTGCACCAGACCTTCGATCCGGCGCGTCGCGCCGGAAGTACGTTCTGCCAGTCGCTGCACTTCGTCGGCCACCACCGCGAAACCACGGCCGGCCTCGCCCGCGGATGCCGCCTGCACGGCGGCGTTCAACGCCAGGATGTTGGTCTGCTCGGAAATGTCGTTGATCAGTTCCACGATCGAGCCGATCTCCTGTGAGGATTCACCCAGACGTTTGATGCGCTTGGAGGTTTCTTGGATCTGGTCGCGGATCTGGTCCATGCCCTGGATGGTCTGACGCACCACCCCGGCACCTTCGGTCGCGATCACCACCGAGCGCTGCGCAACTTCGGCAGATTCGGTGGAGTTGCGCGAGACCTGCTCAATGGAGGTTGCGATTTCGCCGATACGATCCGACGCACTGGTGATCTCGTCGGCCTGGTGACCGGCCGCTTCGGCCAGCTGCATCGCGGTGGCCTGGGTTTCCTGGGCCGACACCGCCACCTTGGAGGAGATGTCGTTGATCGTGGTCACCAGGTGGCGCAGCTCGTCCACCGCGTAGTTGATAGCGTCGGCGATGGCGCCGGTCATGTCCTCGGTCACCGACGCCTTCACCGTCAGGTCGCCTTCACCGAGCGAGCTGATTTCGTCCAGCAGCCGCATGATCGCCTGCTGGTTGCGGCTGTTGAATTCCACCTGGGTCTGGTAGCGCAGATCCTGCTCACGCGAGCGGCTGCGCACCGAGCTCCACACAAAACCGATGATGGACAGCAGCGACAGGCCACCGAAGATCACACTCCACCAGAAGTTCGGGAACAGGCGGGTATCACGGGTCGAGCCGAAAGCGGAGAACGCATCGAACAGCCTCTTGCTGTCAGCCAGCATCTTGTCCGAACCGGCGGTCAGCGCCGCGGCCGAGGACTGCGCGGCGAACAGCTGGCGCGAGCTGGCCAGAATCGCGTCGGCGTCCTTCTTCATCTTTGCCCACTGGTTGGCGGACTGTTCCAGCGCCACCTGCGCGGCGGCATTGCGCACCGGACTGATACCCAGCTCGTCGTTGCCCTGGCGCAGCCCTTCAAGCACCTGCGAGAACACCACCATGTCGCGCGCGAGCGCATCACCGGCGCCACTGGCGCCGGCACCACCGGCGCGGATCTCGGTCACGCGGCGAGCCATGGTGCCGGCGACGACCACCTGCTGCAGACCGTTGTAGATCTGCGCCGACTGCGCACTGCCGGCGGTCATGGCGCGAACGACCTCGTTCAACTGGGCCTGCAGCTGCGGCACCGCGCCGACGAAGCTGTCAGCATTACCGGCCAGCGCCAGCACCGCCGGCTCACTGGCCACGATCTGCTCGGCGCTCTTGGACAGCGGCTTCCAGGTGTCGACCAGCGTTCCCAGCGGCTTGGACACACCGGCTTCGTTGCCGTAGCGGCCCTTCAGGCCGCTGACGGCGCTTTCCACGCGGCTGCGGGTGTCCTTGAAAGCGCTGTAGGCGTCGCGATTACCGCTCACCGCCTCCCGGCCCTGGTTGGCCAGCTGCTGGGAAAGCACCTGCAAGTCGGCCGCTTCGGTACTGGCACCGGCCAGACGGCTGCCCTGCCAGGTCGCCACACCGGTATTGGCGCCGAAGACAATCATCGATATGACCAGCAGGATCAACCAGAAGTTGGTTCCCACGTTGCCAAGCTTGCCGCTCTTGGCGGTGTCCGGAGCAGTACTCATGTTCGACCTCGGTATTCGATACGGAGATGCAAGCGGCCGGTCAGGCGGCGGCTTGCCGGAATTCGGGAGTGCGCGAAAGCACCGACAGCGAGAAGACACCCCAGTCGTGACCGCCGTCGTTGAACGCGCGTTCAACGAAATGCGCATAGCGTCCCTGGGCAATGTCGCCGGCCGGCACCTGCTGCGCCCCCTGGAAACTGCGCTGCCCGTAGAGCTCATCAATGCTCAGCGCCACGTCACCGCCAGCCTGCCGCATGATCAGCACGCGGTGGCCCTCCTGCAGCACGGTGCGCTCGCCTTCCAGGAAATACTTCAGGTCCACCACCGGAAACAGCGTCCCGCGCAGGTTACCCACTCCCAGCAGCCACGGTTGCGCGCCCGGCACCGGTGTGACCGGCGGCATCGGCACGATTTCCACCACTTCACGGAAGTCGGACACCAGACGCCGGCTGCCGACGCGGTAACCCACCCCGCGCCAGACATCCTGCGAAAACTCGCGCTCCGGCAACTGCACCGCATGCGCCAGACTGCGGCGCTCGTAAGCCTCGAGGATGTCGAATGGAGAACGCATCAGCCCACCAGTTTGTTGATCCGCGCGATCAGGTCGTCCTCGCGCGGCGGTTTGACGATGTAGTCGGTCGCCCCCTGGCGCATACCCCACGCCATGTCGGTTTCCATGCTCTTGGTGCTGACAATCAACACCGGGATATCGCGGGTGGTCGCATCACGCGACAGCGCGCGGGTGGCCTGGAACCCACTCATCCCCGGCAGCACCACGTCCATCAGCACCAGCTGCGGCACCTGGCTCTTGGCCAGTTGCAGGCCGTCTTCGGCGTTGTCGGCCGTCAAGACCTCATGTCCGGCCTTTTCAAGCCATTGCGTAAACACCGCCCGATCGGTCGGTGAGTCCTCGATCAACAGAATTCGAGCCATTGTGCCTTTCCCCCTGGTCAGGCGTTGACGTATGTGCGGATGGCACCCAGTAGTTCGTCGCGTGTGAAGGGCTTGGTGAGGTATTGCTCGGAGCCGACGATGCGCCCCCGGGCTTTGTCAAACAGGCCGTCTTTGGATGAAAGCATGATCACGGGGGTCGACTTGAACAGCTGATTGCCCTTGATCAGGGCACAGGTCTGGTAGCCGTCCAACCGCGGCATCATGATGTCGACAAAGATGATCTGCGGCTGCTGGTCGGCGATCTTGGCCAAGGCCTCGAAACCGTCGGTCGCAGTCACTACCTCGCAGCCTTCACGCTTGAGCAGCGTTTCGGCGGTGCGGCGGATGGTCTTCGAATCATCGATGACCATGACCCTCAAACCTGCGAGTTCCCCACCCGCAGTCATATTTTCAACCATTGCTTTGTTTCCCCGAGCACGCAACGCGTCACCAGATTGTGAAGCGGTTGCGAAAGCGATCTATATCCCAATACCGCCGCGAACTGTCAAGCACCGCCGCAATGCCGGGGGCGGCGGACCGTCTGGCGTGAAGGCCGTCACGGTTGTTGCGCAGCGCTATTCAGCCATTCTAGCGTCCTTGCGCGCGCTTCGGACTGGGCGCCCCAGGGACGAACCCGCTACCATCGTGCGCTGATCTGCAAGGTTTGAATTCATGCCGCTCGACGTCATCGTGGTGATGGACCCCATCGCCCATATCAAGATCGCCAAGGACACCACCTTCGCCATGCTGCTGGAAGCCCAGCGCCGTGGCCACCGGTTGCACTACGTACGCCCGGGCGGCCTGTCACTGCACGCGGGCAAGGCCGTGGCCCACGTGGCGCCGCTGCAGGTGCGCGATGACAAGGCCGACTGGTTTACCCTGGGTGAATTCGCGCCCCTGGCATTTGGCCCCGGCCAGCTGGTGCTGATGCGCAAGGACCCCCCGTTCGATGGCGAATATCTCTACGACACCCAGATCCTGAGCCTCGCCCAGAGCGCTGGTGCGCTGGTGGTCAACGATCCGCAGGGCCTGCGCGACTTCAACGAAAAACTGGCCGCGCTGCTGTTCCCGCAGTGCTGCCCGCCGACGCTGGTCAGCCGCGATGCGGCCGAACTGAAGGCCTTCGTGCTGGAGCACGGGCAGGCGGTGCTCAAGCCGCTGGACGGCATGGGCGGACGTTCGATCTTCCGCAGCGGCACCGGCGACCCGAATCTGAATGTCATCCTGGAAACGCTCACCGACGGCGGCCGCCACCTGGCCCTGGCGCAGCGCTTCATCCCCGATATCAGCGCCGGCGACAAACGCATCCTGCTGGTCGATGGCGAACCGGTGGACTACTGCCTGGCCCGCATTCCGCAGGGTGACGAGTTCCGCGGCAACCTGGCCGCCGGTGGCCGCGGCGAAGGCCGCCCGCTGAGCGAGCGCGACCGCTGGATCGCCGCCCAGGTCGGCCCGGAAATGAAGCGCCGCGGCATGCGTTTTGTGGGTCTGGATGTGATTGGCGACTATCTGACCGAAGTCAACGTCACCAGTCCCACCTGCGTGCGCGAGCTCGACACCCAGTTCGGGCTGAACATCGCCGGCCAGCTGTTCGACGCGATCGAGGCCGGCATCGCTTGATGAGCGCCAGTACCGCCGCCCTGCCCGCCGCCCCCCGCGTCACCGAGCAGCAGCGCCTGACCGCCACTCTGCTGCTTTCTGCGCTGGTGCACGGCCTGCTGCTTCTCGGCGTGGGCTTTGCCGTCAGCGACAACGCGCCGCTGGTGCCGACACTGGATGTCATCTTCAGCCAGACCAGCACGCCATTGACGCCCAAACAGGCCGACTTCCTGGCCAAGGCCAACCAGCAGGGCGGCGGCGATCACGACACCGCACAACGCCCGCGCGATGCACAGGCCGGGATCGTGCCGCAGGCCCAGAACGGCCTGGCGCCGGTACCGCTGCAGGCGCAAAGCGCGGCCACCCCACCGCCGCCGCAGGCCCGGGTGATCACCAGCGAGCAGGGAAAGGACCGCGTTGCCGAGGTGCAGTCGCAGCCACTGCCTGATCGCCCGGACAGCAATGCGCCGATGAGCGCACGCGAGCAGCGCGATGCGGAAATGGCCCGACTGGCGGCCGAGGTGCACCTGCGCTCGGAGCAGTACGCCAAACGCCCGAACCGCAAATTCGTCTCGGCCAGCACCCGCGAGTACGCCTATGCCAATTACCTGCGGGCGTGGGTGGATCGCGCCGAGCGGGTGGGCAACCTGAACTATCCCGATGAAGCCCGCCAGCGCCGGCTCGGTGGACAGGTGGTGATCACCGTCGGGGTTCGCCGCGATGGCAGCGTGGAAAGCAGCCGCATCCTGCGCAGCAGTGGCGTGCCGCTGCTCGATGCCGCCGCGCTGCGGGTGATCGAGCTGGCCAAACCCTTCCCGGCATTGCCGAAAACCGACGACAACATCGACATCCTGCAGGTCACCCGCACCTGGGTGTTCCTGCCCGGCGGCGAGCTGCACGACGACCGCTGAAACAACCGGCCCGGCCAGATCCACCGCTGGCAGGCCAGCGCCGGAGGATCACAGACCCATTGCGACACGTGCGCGGGCGCAGGACATCCACCTCGCAGCGTGACTCAGCTCTGCCTGGAGGCCCGCAGCGCCTGCTGCTCGATCAGGGTCAGCGCGACGTTGTCGCGCAGATAGGCAGGCTGCACCAGCTCCGGAGCGATGCCTTCGCCGCGGGCCATCATCGGTACCGCGATCTGCAGCACATCGGCCGCTCGCGGCAGCGCCTGCGCATCCACCAAAGCCAGCCGCGACTTCAGGCGGTTGGCCAGCACGCCCTCACCGGCGGCGAATCCGCTGCCGACACCGGCCCAGTCCGAAGCCTCACCGGGCACATCCACCGCGTCCGGTGCCAGCAGCCGCTCGTGTTCCTGCAACACCAGGTCGCCGGCCGCATCGCGCAGGTAGCTGGCGCTGTAGAGCTCGCCCATGCGCGCGTCGATGCAGGCCAGCACCCGCGGCGCTGTGTGCGGTGCGCGCAACGCCAATGTCTGCAGGGTCGACACCGGCAGCAGCGGACGGTCCAGCGCCAGGGCGATGCCCTGGGCGATGGCGATCGCCAGCCGCACCCCGGTGAACGCGCCCGGGCCGCGGCTCAGCGCAATGCCGTCGAGCTGGCTGCGGACAAGACCGGCTTCGGCCAGCAGCTGTTCGGCCCACGGCAGGCTCAACTCGGCGTGCCGGCGCGGCGCCACTTCAAACCGCTCCAGTACCCGTCCATCCACATGCAGGGCGACGGAACAGGCTTCGGTGGCGGTTTCAAAGGCGAGCAGCTTCATGGCATCAACATCAGGAAAGGGAGAACGGGGGCGCAGCGGTCCCGTCGTCATCGACGGATGGCACGGGCGGCGTGTCCGGCACCCATTGTCGCGCAAAGAACGCCTGCACATCGGCCAGCTCGCGGGTGCGGCGGAACGGCGGCAGCGAATCGAGGAACACCCTGCCGTAGCCGCGTGACAGCAGCCGCGGGTCGCACAGCACCAGCACCCCACGATCGGTCTCGCTGCGGATCAGCCGCCCCACGCCCTGCTTGAGCGCGATCACCGCCTGCGGCAACTGCTCATCGCGGAACGGATTGCCGCCGCTGCGGCGGATCGCGTCCAGCCGCGCCTCGAACACCGGATCATCGGGCGCGGCAAAGGGCAGCTTGTCGATCACCACCACGCTCAGCGCATCGCCGGTCACATCCACGCCCTCGCGGAAACTGGCCGAGCCCAGCAGCACACCGTTGCCCGACTCACGGAAACGCTGCAGCAGGCTGGCGCGCGGCGCCTCGCCCTGCACGAACAGCGGCCACGGCCCGCCACGCAGCGCCTCGGCTGCCTCGCGCAGTGCGCGGTGCGAGGAAAACAGCAGGAATGCCCGCCCCTGCGAGGCCTCCAGCACCGGCCGCAGCGTTGCGATCAACGCCGCGCCATAGCCACGCGCCGCCGGATCCGGCAGCTGCTTTGGCAGATAGCACAGCGCCTGCTGTTGCCAGTCGAACGGGCTGGGCTGGACCAGCGAGTCCGGATCCTCCAGCCCCAGCCGGCTGGCCAGATGGGCGAACCCGCCATCCACGGTCAGCGTGGCCGAAGTGAACACCCACGCCGCCAGCGAGCGCTGGCGGTGCTCGCGCAGCGGTCCGGACACATCCATCGGCGTGCGCTGGCAGCGGAAGCCGCGCGGGGTCAGCTCGTACCAGAGCACGTCGTTGTCATCGGCCGGCGCGTGCGTATCCTCGGCAGGATCGGCTTCGAAATCGAACAGTGGCAGGTCCTCGCCCAGCCAGCGCGCCAGCCGTGAGACCCCCTCCTGCGCACGCGCGTGACAGGCATCCAGACCCGGCGAGGCCTCGCGCACCAGCGCCAGCGCATCGCGCAGCTGCGCCAGCGCCGCGGCCAGCGCATCGAAGCCCTCGGCGACCTCGGGCTGGGCCAGCGCCCGCCAGCGGGTACCGCGCGGTGGCAGGTCCTCCATGGCACTGCGCAGCTCACGCAAGGCCAGCTCCAGCGTCGCCGCCGGCTGCTGCAGGGTGGCCTGCGCACCGGCCACGCTGCGGCATTCGGCCAGGCAGTCGCGCGCCAGCTCCTGCCACGGTCGCATGCCGAATCCTTCGCCGAAGAAATTGGCCGCCAGTTCCGGCAGCTGGTGGGCCTCGTCTATCACGAACGCCTGCGCGCCGGGCAGGATTTCGCCGAAGCCCTCCTGTTTGAGCGCCAGATCGGCCAGCAGCAGGTGATGGTTGACCACCACCAGGTCGGCCTCCTGCGCCCGTTGCCGCGCGCGCACGACGAAACAATCGGTCCAGAACGGGCAGTCCGTCCCCAGGCAGTTGTCGACGGTGGAGGTGACCATCGGCAGCAGCGGCGAATCGTCAGCCAGCCCGTCCAGCTCGGCCATGTCGCCGTACTGGGTGCGCCCGGACCAGGCCAGTACCCGCTGGAACTGCGCCACCTGCTCGGGGCTGCTGAAACGCGGCTCGCCGCGCGCCTGGTCGAGCCGGTAGCGGCACAGATAGTTGGCCCGCCCCTTCAGCAGCGCCGCGCGATGACCCACCCCCAGCGCCGCCCGCACCCGCGGCAGGTCGCGGTGATAGAGCTGGTCCTGCAGCGCGCGGGTACCGGTGGAGATGATCGTCTTCAGCCCGGACAGCAGCGCGGGCACCAGATAGGCGAAGGTCTTGCCGGTACCGGTGCCGGCCTCGGCCAGCAGCACATCGCGCTGCTCGAATGCGTCGGCGATGGCGCCGGTCAGGCGCAGCTGCGCCGGGCGCGGCACGAACGCGTCGATCTGGCGCGCCAGATCGCCGCCCTCATCGAGCGCTTGGCAACTGCGGTGGACCAGATCGGACATGGTGGGCACGCCAACCGGCAGCCGACCCCGGCGCGGCCGGAATCGGCAGCCGGATCAGTAGCGTTTGATCCCCGGCACCGTGCAGCCTTCAATCTGCGCATGCGCGGACACCGCGTTTTCCTTTTCGGCGCGGGCCAGACGGGCCTGTTCGATCGTGGCCCAGTGCCGACGGCACAGTGGGCCGGTACGCGAGCCCAGGTCCACCGCCTTCTTGGCCAGGGTCTCGGCGCGCACCCAGTCGCCCTGCAGCAGCGCCACTTCAGCGCGCTCCTGGAGGATGCCCGGATCGTTGTCCACATGCTGCAGCGCCTGGTTCAAGGTCTCGGCCGCAGCGGCCAGATCACCGGCCTTGCGCTGGGCGATGGCCGCCTCGCGCAGGTCATCGACCTGCGGATCACGCAGCGGCTGCACCGACAGCTCGGTGTCATCGACGCCGGCCGCGGCCTCCACCGCCGCCAACCGCTGCGCCGGCGTCGTGGTGTCGAGCGGCACCGGCGGCGCCGAGGGCGCGCTCACACAGGCGCTGAGCAGCAGGGAGGTCGCCGAAACAACCAGTACAGAGCGGATCAAAGACATGCCATTCATGGTCATCATTATCGCGCAGGCGTTTCTGAAGCGGGCGTGGAGGCCGGCTCCGGCTCCTTGCGGTCGAGCCCGAACCAGCTGCGCCAACCACCGCTTTGCGCCTGCTCTTCGGCCGGAGGCGCCGCTTCCGGCACGGCGCAGGGCACGTACTGCGGCGCGAATCCGGCCACAAACGGGAAGCGACGGGCCCCCGGGCAGCCCTCGTCGGTAGCGTTGCTGCCTTCGGCTTGCACGTACTGCCAATCCAGCCCCTTGTTGCTCACCCGCAACGCGGCGCTGGGCAGGTTGCGGAAGATGCCCGACCACACCCGCATCGCGCCCGAGGCGCCGTACAGGCCGGTCTGCTCGTTCTGGTCGTTGCCCATCCAGATCACCGCCAGATGGTCACCGGTGTAACCGGCATACCAGCTGTCACGGCCATCGTTGGAGGTACCGGTCTTGCCCGCCGGATGCAGCCGCCCCAGTCCGTCGGCATTGAGCCCGGCAGCGGTACCGCTGGACACCACCTGCTGCAGCCCCACGCTGATCAGGTTGGCGGCGATGGAGTCGCCTTCCTGCGCGGGCGCCGGGCTCTTGTCGTAACGTTTGAGCAGCTTGCCCTGCGCATCGACCACACCGCGCACCGCATGCAGCGGCTGGATCTCGCCGCCGGAGGCCAGGAACTGGTACAGCTGGGCCATGCCATACGGGCTCTGGTCGGTCGCGCCCAGGATCACCGACGGATTGGAGTCGGCCTTGAGCCCGGCCAGCACGTGGATCAGCTGGGTCAACCGCTCCGGCCCGACCTGCATACCGATCCGCACCGTGGCCTGGTTGTAGGAGCGGGCCAGCGCATCGATCAACCGCACCGTGCCATGGCTGCGGTTGTCGGAATTGTTCGGCGTCCAGTTGCGGCCGCGGCTGAGCTTCACCGTCACCGGGGAGTCATCCACCCAGCTGGCCAGCGAAAAACGCTCCGGCTGCGCCAATGCCAGCAGGTAGACGAACGGTTTTAGCAGGGAGCCGACCGGACGATGCGCCTCGATGGCGCGGTTGAAACCCGGTTCGGACACGTCGCGGCTGCCGACCACCGCCAGCACGTCACCGTTGTGCACATCGGTGACCACCAGCCCGGCCTGCAATTCGGGACGGCGCTTGTTTTCCAGCGACTTGATCGTGTGGCCCACGGCACCTTCGGCATAGGCCTGCGCCGAGGGCGACATGCCGGTGAACACGTTCAACCCGGCGCCCTGCAGCACGCTTTCCGGGTAGTCGTTGCCCAGCTGGCGACGCACCAGGTCGATGTAGGCCGGGAACCGGTTGGCGGCGGCGATGCCCGGGGTCTTGGACACGCCCAGCGGTGCCTTCAGCGCACGCTGGTATTCGGCATCGTCGATGAGCTGGCTTTCGTGCAGCTTGCCCAGCACGAAGTTGCGTCGATCCAGCGCGCGCTCGGGATTGCGGCGCGGATCGTAATAGGACGGCCCCTTCACCAGCCCGATCAGCAACGCCACCTGCTCGGTGGTCAGCGAACCGAGATCGCGGCCGAACCAGAACTCGGCACCGGAGGACACGCCATGGATGGCCTGGCTGCCGCGCTGGCCCAGGTAGACCTGGTTGAGGTAGGCCTCCAGGATCGTGGCCTTGTCATAGCGCGCCTCCATGATCAGCGCGTACAGCACCTCGTTGAACTTGCGGGTGAGCGTCTGCTCCTTGCCGATTCCGAGCAGGCCGCTGCGGGCCAGCTGCTGGGTAAGCGTACTGGCCCCCTGCCGGCTCTGTCCGCCAGAGCGCACCATTACCCAGACCGCGCGGATGATGCCGCTGATATCGATACCGTGATGGCGGTTGAAATCACGGTCTTCCACCGCCTGCAGGCCAGTGACCAGCAGCTCCGGCGCATCGGCCAGGCGCACCAGCCGGCGCTCTTCCTGCTTCTGACCGTACAACGTGGCGATCCGCGCCGGATCCAGCCGCGCCACCTTCAGCGCCTTGCGCGTATCGGCCTCGCGCAGCGACGCCACCTGCCCGCCGGATACCGCCACCGTCACCTGGCGTGGCGCCACGCGGCCATCCACATCCACATAGCCGCGGCTGGAAATGCGGAAACTGCCGCCCTCCACCCGGTAGGTGCCGGGGCTGGTGCCCGCGCCGTCATCCCGGTAGCCGGACGCCGCCAGCTCGGTCTTGAGCGTGTTGGCATTCATCGCCAGGCCAGGGCTGAGCACCAGCGGTCGCGCGTAGACGCGGGTGGGAATCTGCCAGCGCAGCTCGCCGAAGCGCTGCGTCACCTGGGTGTTCAGATACGCCGTATAGGGAATAAGGAAACCCAGGCCCAGCGCGACTGCCGCCATTCCCCAGGTGATCAGGCGCTGGCGCCACAGGGGACCATTGCCGCCGGTATCGTCGTCCAGCATGTCGGAATCGTAGCGTCGTGGCACAGGAATGCGAGAATGTAGGTTGAGGCGAGTCTAACGCAGCCATGTCCTGCGGCGCGGCGATACACCCTTCCCTGCTTAAGCTGGAGTTCCAACGGAATGTCGATGTCCCTGGCCGATGCGCGCTACCACATCAATCGCGTCATCGGCCTGATCCGCCGCGGTCTGGCCAGCCTGCGTACCCGTGGCTGGAAGGCCACACTGCACCGGGTCGGGGTGCATACCCGGCGTCAACCCGCGCCACGCCGGGAACCGCTGTTCGCCCCCGCCACAGTCCCGTTTGCACCGTTCACCGTCCCTGCCAGCGACCAGCCCGTCGCCAGCATCGTCATTCCGGTCTACAACCACTGCCGGCACACCCTGGCCTGCCTGCGCGCGCTGGCCGCCCATCCGCCGGCAACCCCCTGCGAGATCCTGGTGATCGACGATGGCAGCAGCGATGAAACCGCTGACTGGATGCCGCAGATCGAAGGCCTGCGGTATCACGTGCGCGCTCAGAACGGAGGGTTCATCGCGGCCTGCAACGATGGCCTGCGGCTGAGCCGCGGGCAGTACGTGGTGCTGCTGAACAACGATACGGTGCCGCAACCCGGCTGGCTGGATGCACTGATGACCACGTTCCAGACCGTGCCCGAGGCCGGTCTGGTCGGCGCCCAGCTGCTGTATCCGGATGGACGGTTGCAGGAATCCGGCGGCGTGGTCTTCGATGACGGCAGCTGCTGGAGCTATGGCCGCTTCGAATCGGCCGAAGACCCCCGCTACATCAGCCTGCGCGATGCCGACTACTGCTCGGGTGCGGCGCTGGCATTGCCGCGCGCGCTGTTCGAGCAACTGGGTGGCCTGGATACCCGCTACGCGCCGGCCTATTACGAAGATACCGACCTGGCCTTCCAGGTCCGCGCGGCCGGCTACCGCGTCCTGGTGCAGCCGGCCAGCCGTGTCGTGCATGACGAAGGCACCAGCAACGGTACCGACACCGGCAGCGGCGTAAAGGCCTACCAGGTGCGCAACCAGAAGGTGTTCGCGGACAAGTGGCGCGACGCCCTGCGCGGGCAGCTGCCGGTCGGAAGTGTTCCTTCACCGGCCCTGCTGCACCGCGGGCAGCGGCAGATCCTGATCCTGGACGAATCGGTACCGCAACCCGACCGCGACTCGGCCTCGCTGCGCCAGTTCAACCTGATCCGTATGCTGCTGGCCGGCGGTGCACACGTGGTCTTTGTTCCAACCCGGGGCGAGCACGGCGGCAAGGCCACCGAGGCGTTGCAGGCCTTGGGTGTGGAAGTCTGGCATGCACCGTTTCTGAAAGGCGTAGGCAGCTGGCTGCAGCGCCATGGGGGGCGCTTCGCGGTGGTGATGCTGGTGCGCTACCACCTCGCCCACGAGTGCCTGCCACTGGTGAAGCGCTTCGCGCCACAGGCGCGCACGGTGTTCGACACGGTGGACTTGCATTACCTGCGCGAGCGGCGTGGCGCCGAACTGGCGCGGGATCTGCGCCTGGTGCGCAGCGCCGAACGCACCCGCGCCAGCGAACTGGCGGTGATGGCGGCCACCGACGTGACCTTGCTGGTCAGCGATGCGGAGAGAAAACAGCTCGCCACCGATGCGCCCCAGGTCAAGGTCGAACTGCTGTCCAACCTGCATGAGGTGGCTGGCCATGGCCTGGACTGGAGCCAGCGCCGCGATCTGGTCTTCGTCGGCGGCTTCCGCCATCCACCGAATCTGGATGCGATGCAGTGGTTTATCGGCGAGGTATTCCCGCTGATCCGCGAACACTTGCCCGAGGTGGATTTCCACTGCATCGGTGCCGATGTCCCGGCGCAGATCCATGCGCTGGCCGCCACCTGTCCGGGAGTACACGTGCATGGCTATGTGCCGGATGTGGCGCCGTACATGAGCGGCGGCAGGATCTCGGTGGCGCCGCTGCGCTTCGGCGCCGGCGTGAAGGGCAAGATCAACCTGAGCATGGCCCATGGCCAGCCGGTGGTAGCCACGACCTGCGCGGTGGAGGGCATGTATCTGCGTGACGGCGAAGATGTACTGGTGGCCGATGGTGCGCGCGAGTTTGCCGCCGCAGTGGTGCGCCTGTATGGCGACCAGGCGCTATGGCAGCAGCTGTCCAACAACAGCCTGCGCAATATCGCGCAGCATTTTTCGCTGGATGCCGCGCGCGTCACGGTCCAGCGCGTCTTCCTGGCCTGAGCGGTCTCCGGACTCCACCGGCACCGTTCAACGCAGTGGCTGCACGCCGCGCAGGCGTTCGGCGAATGCGTTGATCTCCGGCGTTGCCGGATCGACCTCGCGGGCCTGCGCCAACGCCTGCACCGCGAAGGCCGCATCCCCGGCCCCGAGCCGCTCGCTGCCCACCGCGATCCAGCGCTGCGCCAACCGCCGGCGTGCCGCGGCCAGTCCCACGTCGCCCGGCGCCAGTGCCTGCCATGCGTCCAGGCAGGTGCGGGCCGCGCGCAGCCGGTTGCCGCGCAGGTTGTCTTCCAGACACGCGCGCGCCGCCGGAAGAATGCGGGCCGCCGCCTGCCGCACCCGCGGATCGCGCGGGGCCAGCGCCTGGGCGGCCTTGAACCGGTCGTAGGCGCTGTTGCCCGGGGGCAGCAGCCACTGTCCCTGCGCCTCGGCCTGCTCCAGTTGCGCCAGCAGGACGCGCAACTGACGCTCGCGCCGGGCGGCAGGCACGGAGGAGTCCATTGATCGCTGCGCGGCCCTGGCGCGCGCCAGGGTCTGTTCGGCCGCGGCGATCTCGACAATCCCCGGCGCCAATGCACGCGCGTGTGCCAGCGCCTGCTCGGCATCGTCGAAATGGAAGTCGCCAGCCAGACGCACCGCTTCAGCCGCCTGCGCACGCGCGATGCGATGCAGCCCCTGCCGCGCGGCCTCATCGGCCGGCGAGGCCGCCAGCACCTGCCGCAAGCCTGCGGCCGCCGCCTGTAGACGCCCGCGCGCGAAATCGCGTTCGGCTTTGCGCCGGGCCCGCTCCAGGGCACCGCTGAGCACCGCACGCGCCGAGGGCAGGTCGTAGTGCCCCGGATCGAATTCCTCCACCCGGTACAACCGCTGCGCGGCATCCTCCACCTTGCCTTGGCGGGCCAGATACTTGGCCTGCAGCAGCAGATCCGAAAGCGCATCCTCGCGTCCTTCCAGCGCCTGCATCCGGTCAGGCTGGATTGCCAACACCTGTTGATACAGCGGCAAGGCACTGTCCGGGCCCTCATCCAGCCGCCCCTGCGCTTGCGCGGCCTGCGCCTGCTGCAACAACCGCTCCACGCCGTCGCCATCGTGCTTCACACGCTGCAACGCGGTGGCGATTGTTTCGATCTCCCTCTCCGGCAACTGCAGTTGCCGCGCCAGCGCCAGTGCCGATCGGGCTGCGTCATAGTCGCCTGCGGCGAGGTAATGCCGGGCCTGCTGCAATGCCGCCTGTCCGGTGCGCCCCAGCGCGTCCTGGACATCGCGACGGTCCGGATCCAAGGCGGCGGCGGCCTGGAAGCGTTCACGTGCGCCGCTGCCATCAGGCGCGCTCAGACGGCCTTCGGCCAGCGCGCGTTCACCTTCATCGAGCAACTGCTGGATTTTCGTTTCCGGCCACAGCCAGTCGGCCAACGGTTGCCGCACGAGCATCAGCAGCAGCGCCAGTACCGCCACGCCCACCGTGATCGAACGCCAAGCACGCGGGCTGCTACAGCCACGGGCCACCCACCAGCGCACGTACAGCCGCAACCGGTCGCCAACGGTTCCCGACCACTCCCTGCAGCGTTGCCAACTGTTTCCCATCCGATCAGCTTACCGGCTTGAGCTTGCTTCAACCCAGTCGGCGCGCCTCGCTCACTCCCGGCAACGCATCGAGCTTGCCGAGCAGGGTGGACAACTGGCCGTAATCACTGACCTTCAGTCGCAGGCGCAGCTGTATCCGGCCACTGTCGCGCACGTTGTCGCTGTTGATGTTGAGCACGTAGGCATCTTCCTGCGCGATCAGGTTGGTGATGTCTTTGAGCAGCCAGCGGCGATCGGCCGCCCGTACCAGCACATCAACCTCATAACCGGAACCGGCGCGACCCCACTCCACCGGCAACACCCGCTCCGGATGCGCGCCACTCAAGCGTGCCAACGCCGCGCAATCCATACGATGCACAGTGACACCGCGGCTCTGGGTGAGATAGCCGGCAATCGGCTCGCCGGCCACCGGCTGGCAGCACCGCGCCAGCTGCACCAGCAGGTTGCCCACACCCTGTACGGTGAAGTCGGATTTGCCAAGGCTGTCGCGGCGTGCGGTCGGGCGCGGCATGACCGGCACCGCCGGCTGCGATGCCGCCCGCTCGGCCTCCAGCAACGCCCGACTGACCTGGCTGGGGCCGGTGTCACCCAGCGCCACCTGGATGTAAAGATCCTCCACGCTGTCGGCATGGAACTTCTTCGCCGCCACCATCAGGTCCGCCTGCTGCAGGCCAAGGCGTTTGAGTTCCTTGTCCAGCAGTTCGCGGCCGGCCTGCACGTTGCGGGCCCGATCGAGCTTGTGGAACCAGCCGCGCACCTTCTCGCGCGAGCGGTTGCTGGCCAGATAGCCATTGGACGCCAGCAGCCAGTCGCGGCGCGGATCGGCCTCCTTGCCGGTCAGGATCTCCACCCGGTCGCCGCTGCGCAGCCGATAGGTCAACGGCACGATGCGGCCGTTGACCTTGGCGCCGCGGCAGCGGTGTCCGACCATGGTGTGCACGTGGTAGGCGAAATCCAGCGGCGTCGCTCCGGCCGGCAGATCCATCACCTCGCCCTTGGGGCTCAGCGCGTACACCCGGTCCTCGATCAGCTCCGCATCCAGCGCGCCGGCCAGATCCTCCGGATGGGCCGCATCCTGCGCCTGCTCCAGCAGCTGCCGCATCCAGGTGATCTTGCGGTCGAATGCCTTCTCCGCGCCCTTGCCGCCTTCCTTGTACTTCCAGTGCGCGGCCACGCCCAGCTCGGCCTGCGCATGCATCTCGTGGGTACGGATCTGCACCTCGATGGTGCGCCCTTCCGGGCCGATCACCGCGGTGTGCAGCGAGCGGTAGTCGTTGGCCTTGGGCCGGGCGATGTAGTCGTCGAACTCGCTGGGAATCGGCGTCCACAACGCGTGCACCACGCCCAGGGTGGCATAGCAGGCGCCCACATCGTCGACCATCACCCGTACCGCACGCAGGTCGTACAGCTGCTCGAAGGCCAGCTGCTTTTTCTGCATCTTCCGCCAGATGCTGTAGATGTGTTTCGGCCGCCCGCTGACTTCGGCGGCGATGCCCTGCTCGGCCAGTGCCGCCGACAGCTTCTTCTTGACCGTCTCGACGTAGCGCTCGCGCGCGATGCGGGTTTCATCCACCTCGCGCGCGATATGCCGATAGGTTTCCGGATCGAGGAAACGGAACGCCAGGTCCTCCAGCTCCCACTTCAGCTGCCAGATACCCAGGCGGTTGGCCAGTGGCGCGTGGATGTCTCGAGTCAGCTGCGCCAGCGCACGCCGTTGCGCATCGGGCAATTTGTCGGCCGCGCGCATGCACGCCAGCTGCCGCGACAGCAGGATCGGCACCACGCGCAGGTCGTGGATGATTGACAGCAGCAGCCGGCGCAGGCCCTCGCTGTTGCGTCCGGCATCGCGACCGGCGTGCAGCGCCCAGACCTGGTCGGCGGCATCCTGTCCTTCCAGCAGGCCGTTGACTGCCGCCGCCGAGGCTCCCAGCGGCAACGCCGCCAGTTGCGCGCGCAGGCCCGGCAGATCGAACAGCAGCGCAGCGATGATCACCGCCTCATCGGCCGATAGCAGTGCCAGCGCATCCAGGGTGTCGCCCAGTACCGGCCATGGTAGGCGGGGCTCGGTGGGGATATCGGGCTGCTGCCAGAGTTCCAGCAGCGCCTGTCGCAGGGGCGCGGCCAGCGCACTGGTGGAGGGGCGCTGCAGCAGCGCATCCAGGCCAAGGGAGGAGGAACGGTTCACAGCAGTCAATTACGGGCAGTTGCCCCTACACTAGCGCCCAACCCTCTCCGGGAACAATCGTCCATGAAGCTGCCCCGCCTGTCCGTTCTGTTTGCCGTGACCGCGCTGTCGCTGGTCCCGCTGTTTTCCGCCCACGCCCAGCGCCTAGTCCAAGGTGACCTGCAGCAGCAGATGTCCGCCGCCGAGTTCAGGGCCGCTGGCCTGGACAAGCTCAGCGCGGACGAGCTCAACGCGTTGAACAACTGGTTGCAGGGCAAGGTTGAACAGGCCGCCGCCTCGGCCTTGGAAAGCGCCCGCGAAGAGGGCCGCCAGGAAGTGATCGTGAAAAACCGCGGCTTTCTGGCCTTCGGCTCGAACGAGCCGATCCAGGCGCAGCTCGAAGGCGAGTTCCGGGGCTTCGGCAAAGGCCGCCAATACACCCTGGACAACGGCCAGGTCTGGGAACAGACCGATGACACCAGTGCCGGCGGCATCCGCAAGCAGGCACCCACGGTGCGCATCACCCCCGGACTGATGAATGTCTGGTACCTGCAGGTCGATGGCCTGAACACCCGCGCCAAGGTCCGTCGCACCAGGTAGTCCACCTGCTGCCGCGATCACGGACGCGCCGAGTGGGCGTCCCGCTCCGCCCCCCACTCTTCCCCTCGGCACCTGCCGCTCTCAAGACGCCGTTGACCACCATGCCCGTGATTGTGCTGACATTGTTGTTACTCCTGCTTCCGGCCAGCGCTGCGGCGCAGGTCTACAAGTGCAAAGGGAAATCCGGGGAAACGGCCTATTCGGAGTCTCCCTGCGATGCCAGGGCGCAACCGATGAAGCTGCGCGATGAGCCGCCCGCAGCGCCGTCGGGCCCGGCTCCGACAACGGAAGCCGCCGCAACGGGCGAAGTACAGCCCGCCACACCCGCCTCCACCACGTCGGCCACCGAGCAGGAAGCCGCACGCGCCGCTGAGCGCAGCTGCATCGCCAACGTCACCGCGTCGATCTATGGACCTTCCAACGACCGCGTGAGCGTGCTGCAGCAACAGCTGTCCACGTTGAACGACCAGTTGACCGCCACCACCGACCCGCAGCGTACACAGGCCTTGCGCACGCGCATGGGCACCCTGCGTCAGGCGATCACCCGCGAGCACGGCAACGCGCATACACAGATGAACGATGCCCGCCGCCGCTGCGCGGAACGGCACCGGCCGGCGCCGCCACCTGTGCGCTGACCCGCGCGCAGGCGGCGGCTCAGCGGCGCAGCGCACTCACGCGCTGGGCCAGCTTTTTGGCGGAGACGCCGGAACGGAAACCCAGCTCCTGGGCGAACAGCGATACCCGCAACTCTTCGATATCCCAGCGCAGCGCGGCCCATTCCGGCCGTTCCGCCAAACCCTGGGTGCGCGCATCTTCCAGCGCATCGACGAAGGGCTTCAGTTCCAGCATCCGCGCCTGGTCGCGCGGCGGATCGCGCTTGGCGCGCTCGGCGCGCAGGATCATCGCCTTGAGATAGCGCGGGAACTGGGCCAGCGCATCGGCCGGGGTCTGCCGCAGGAAGCCGGCGTGGATCAGCCCGGCCAGCTGCCGTTCCATATCGTCGAGATTTCCGCGCGCCCAGCCCATCAGCGGCGCTTCCAGTTGCGGCTTCAACTCACCGACCAGCCCGAGGATGGATTCGGCCAACTTGAGCCGCTCCATCGCCTCGCCGAACAGGCGTTTGGCCGCATCGGCGCGGCGCAGCTCGAAGGCTTCCGGCGAGCGGATATCGCCCAGCCCGTCCGCCAGCACCGCGTTCATCGCCGCATCGACCAGATCGCCGCGCAGTCGTTCCTGTGACTCGATAGCCGCGTACAACAAGCCCGTCTTGGGCGCTACCGGCAACTGCTTGCGGGCCTGTTTGACCTTGTCGGCCAGGGCGATTTCCAGCAGCCGGCGTACCCCATGCGGGTGGGCAAGACGGGCCTCGTTGCGGTCGGCGAAGATGCGCAGCGCCGCGCATTCACCGGTGTCGACCAGTGCCGGATACGCCGGCACTCCGGCTTCACCGGGCACCTGCTCGGGAATGGGGGTGGCCGGGAACTCGCGCAGGCCTTCGGCCGCCAGGGCCTTGCCGGCACGGGCGGCGAACGCGGTGCCGGCACGTTCGCCCAGACGTGCACGCAGCGCCTCCAGATCACGCGACATGCCCAGCAGCTTGCCGCGCTCGTCACACACGCGCAGATTCATACGCAGATGCGGCTCCAGTGCGTCGAGATCGAAATCGGTGGCCGCCACCTTGGCGCCGGTGGCCTTGGACAGGAACCGCGCCAGCTCGCCGCGGATATCGTCGGGCGACGGCTGCGGCCACGCCTCGAAGAAGGCACGACCGAAATCCGGTGCCGGCACATAATTGCGGCGCATCGCCTTGGGCAGGCTACGGATCAACGCCGCGGCCTTTTCGGCGACGAAGCCCGGGGCCAGCCAGGACAGCCGTGCCGGGTCCAGCGCATTGAGCAGGTGCAGCGGTACATCCAGGGTGACGCCATCATCCTCGCTGCCGGGCTCGAACCGGTAGTGCATCGCCAGGCGTGCATCGCCCAGTGGGAAATATTTCGGATAGCGGTCCTGCTCGCTGCCCTCGCCCGGCAGCAGATCGGTCAGCGACCACTGCAGGCTTCGGCGCTTGTCCGGTGCCAGCGCTTTCCACCAGCTGTCGAGCAGTGCGACCGAATGGATCTCCGAAGGAACGCGGTCCAGATACCAGCGTGCCTGCCAGTCCTCATCGGCGACGATGCCGGCGCGGCGCAACTTGGCTTCTTCTTCGCGCGCCTGCTCCAGCACCTTCAGGTTGTCGGCCACGAAGCCGGCCCGGGTGTTGATCTCGCCGGTCACCAGCGCCTGCCGCACGAAGATGTCGTGCGCTTCACCGGGATGGATGCGGCCGTAGTGCACCGGCTTCTTCGGCGCCAGTACCAGCCCGAACAGACTGATCTGTTCGGAGGCCAGTACCTGCCCCTGCGCGCGCGACCAGTGCGGGTCGAAATGCTTGCGGGCGAGCAGGTGCGGCAACTCGGCGATCACCCAGTCCGGCTCGATCGCGGCGTTGGTCATGCCCCAGATGCGTTGGGTATCGAGCAGCGTGGCACTGAGCACCCACGGCGGCGGCCGCTTGGCCAGCGCCGAGCCGGGGAAAAGATGGAAGCGGCGCTGACGCGGCGCCTGGAAATCGCCCTTCTCGGTGCGATGGCCCACCTGCGTCGGCAGGCCGGCGAGGATGGCCCGATGCAGCGTCTGATAGGCGGCGATACGGGCTTTGTCCGGAACCGTGGTCATCGCGGTCTGCAGCTTGGCAGCGGGGCCGGCCGCGTTGTTTTTCACTGCGGCACGCGGCGGCTCCGTCTTGCCTTCGCGTGCGAGGCGTGCGGCCTTGTGCTGCTCGCCACGGGTGGTCTTGCGCTTGGCTTCGGCATCGCCTCCGGCCGGCAGCGTCGGCGGTGCCGACAACAGTGCCCTGCCGAATTCCTCGCCCTGGCTGCTGTCCCAGCCCAGCTCATCACACAGCAAACGCAGCTGGCGGTGCAGCTCGCGCCATTCGCGCATGCGCAGGAAGCCCAGGAAGTGGCGCCCGCACCAGTCACGCAGCTTGGACTGGGTGAGCTCTTCGTGTGCGTCGCGATAGGCATTCCACAAGCGCAGGATGCCGAGGAACTCCGAGCGCGTATCGGCAAACAGTGCATGCGCGTTGTCGGCCGCTTCGCGCGCCTCGGGTGGCCGCTCGCGCGGGTCCTGGATACCCAGGAACGAGGCGATCACCAGCATCTCCCGCAGGCACCCGCTCTTCTGCGCGGCCACCAGCATCCGCGCCAGTTTCACGTCGACCGGCAGGCGGGCCATCTGCCGGCCGATCGCGGTGAGCTTGCGCTCGCCATCGACCGCGCCGAGTTCGGCCAGCTGCTGCCAGCCATCGGCCACCGCGCGCTCGTCCGGCGCCTCCAGGAACGGGAACTTCTCGATCTGCCCCAGCCCCAGCTGCAGCATCCGCAGAATCACCCCGGCCAGCGACGAGCGGCGGATTTCCGGATCGGTGAACTCCGGGCGCGCCTGGAAGTCGGCCTCGGCATACAGCCGGTAGCAGACACCTTCGGAAACACGCCCGCAGCGGCCCTTGCGCTGGTTGGCACTGGCCTGCGAAACCGGCTCGATATGCAGCCGGTCCAGCTTCTGCCGCGGGCTGTAGCGTTTGATGCGGGCGTAGCCCGGATCGACCACATAGCGGATGCGCGGCACCGTCAGCGAGGTTTCGGCGACATTGGTGGTCAGCACCAGCCGCCGTTTCGGCCCGGGATTGAACACCCGGTCCTGGTCCTTGGCCGAGAGCCGCGCATACAGCGGCAGCACCTCGGTTTCGCGGTACTTGCGCCGTTCCAGCGCCTGGTGCGCATCGCGGATCTCGCGCTCGCCGGGCAGGAACACCAGCACGTCGCCGCGCGGATCGGCGCGGGTGATCTCGTCGATGGCCGCGACAATGGCCTGGTTGACGCTGCGCTCGCCGTCACTGTGGCCGTCAGCGGCGTCATCTTCGCGCACGCCGCCCTCCAGCGGCCGGTAACGCACCTCCACCGGATAGGTACGCCCTTCCACGCTGACCACCGGCGCATCGTCGAAATGCCGCGAGAAGCGCTCGGTGTCGATCGTGGCCGAGGTGACAATCAGTTTCAGGTCCGGGCGTTTGCGCAGCAACTGCTTCAGATAGCCCAGCAGGAAATCGATATTGAGGCTGCGCTCGTGCGCCTCGTCGATGATCAGCGTGTCATAGCGCGACAGCCAGCGATCCGAGGCGATCTCGGCCAGCAAAATACCGTCGGTCATGAACTTGATGCGGCTGTCTTCGCCCACCTTGTCGGTGAAGCGCACCTGGTAGCCGACCACCGAGCCCAGCTCGGTACCCAGTTCCTCGGCCACGCGCGCGGCAACCGCCCGCGCGGCGATGCGGCGCGGCTGGGTGCAGCCGATCATGCCGGCCTCACCGCGGCCCGCCGCCAGGCACAGCTTGGGCAGCTGGGTGGTCTTGCCCGAGCCGGTTTCGCCAGCGATGACCACCACCTGATGCGCGCGGATCAGCGCGGAGATCTGCTCGGCTTCACGCGCTATGGGCAGCGCGTCGTCCATGGTGATGGCGATGTGCGTGGCAGCGCGCTGTTGGCGCTGCGCCGATGAGCGCTCAAGCAGCTGCGTGAACGCCTGTTCGGCGCCGGCATCGCCCGGCTTGCCCTGCCAGCGCGACCACAACCCCAGCAAGCGCCCGCGGTCGCGGCTCATCGCCCCGTCAATCGCCTTGCGGGCATCGCGCAGGCGCACGGCAATGTCTTTCTGGATAGCGCTCATCGATCGTTCAATGTGAAAACGTGAATTACAGGTATGGTTCCAAGGGCGCTATTGTGAAGCCATTCAACCCGCCAAGGAGAAATGCGTCATGGCCAAAGCCAAGAACAGCAGCAAGCCAGAAGCCGGCAAGAAGAAGCTGGCCGCCGCCGCACCGTCGGCCCCGCATATCGATATCGGGATCAACGACAGCGATCGCAAGAAGGTGGCCGACGGCCTTTCCCGCTTCCTTGCCGATGCCTACACGCTGTACCTGAAGACCCACAACTTCCACTGGAACGTCACCGGGTCGATGTTCAACTCGCTGCACACCATGTTTGAAACCCAGTACACCGAACAGTGGACGGCGCTGGACGAGATCGCCGAGCGCATCCGCGCGCTGGGCTTCAATGCGCCCGGTTCGTACCGCGAATTCGTGGCACTGACCTCGATTCCCGAAGAGCCGGGCCTGACGGACAGCGCCGACTGGCGCGAGATGGTGCAGCAGCTGGTGGCCGGCAACGAGGCGGTATGCCGCACCGCGCGCAAGGTGCTGGAACAGGCAGGAAAAGCCGACGATGCGCCCAGTGAGGACCTGCTGACCCAGCGCCTGCAGACCCATGAAAAATACGCCTGGATGCTGCGCTCGCTGCTGCAGTAAGGGCTTCGGGCTGCGCCGCCCTGCGGTATCCAAGGTTCCATTCATGGAGCCTTGGCCCGCGATTGATCAAGCCCCCGGCTTCCCGCGTTCGCCCCCCGCCGTGACACAGGCGGGCTGCGCTGCACAACGCCCGACATCCCGCCGGACTCCGGGCGGCCACACACAACGGGGCTCCCACGGTGCCGTACCGGATGCCACGCGTGGCGCCGCACCCAACGCGCCCTGCCCTGTAGAGACGCGCGAACCTGAGCTTTGCGTTGACACGGCGCCCGGCCGGCATCCGGCAGCAGGTAAACTACGCCGATGCCCCAGAGTCCCGCGCAAGAACTGCTTTCCAGCGTTTTCGGTTACGACAGTTTCCGCGGCGACCAGCAGGCCATCGTCGAACACGTCGCCAGCGGCCATGACGCGCTGGTGCTGATGCCCACCGGCGGCGGTAAGTCGCTGTGCTACCAGATCCCGGCACTGCTGCGCGAGGGTTGCGGCATCGTCATCTCGCCGTTGATCGCGCTGATGCAGGACCAGGTGGAAGCACTGCGCCAGGCAGGCGTGCACGCGGAATTCCTGAACTCCACGCTGGATGCCGAAACCGCCGCGCGGGTGGAACGCGAGCTGCTGGAAGGCCAGTTGCAGTTGCTGTATGTGGCACCGGAGCGGCTGCTGACCGGGCGTTTCCTGTCACTGCTGAGTCGGGCCCGGATTGCCCTGTTCGCCATTGACGAGGCCCATTGCGTCTCGCAGTGGGGACACGACTTCCGGCCTGAATACCGGCAGCTGACCGTGCTGCATGAGCGCTGGCCGCAGATACCGCGCATCGCGCTGACCGCCACCGCCGACCCGCCGACCCAGCGTGAGATCGCCGAGCGGCTGGATCTGACCACGGCCAGGCACTTCGTCAGCTCGTTCGACCGGCCCAATATCCGTTACACCGTGGTGCAGAAGGACAATGCCAAGCGCCAGCTGCTGGATTTCCTGCGCGCACATCGCGACGAGGCCGGCATTGTCTATTGCATGTCGCGCCGCAAGGTCGAGGAAACCGCGCAGTTCCTGTGCAACGAGGGCCTGCAGGCGCTGCCCTATCATGCCGGCATGCCCGCCGACATCCGCGCCGACAACCAGCGCCGTTTCCTGCGCGAAGACGGCATCGTGATGTGCGCCACCATCGCCTTCGGCATGGGCATCGACAAACCGGACGTGCGCTTCGTCGCGCATACCGACCTGCCCAAGTCGATGGAGGGGTATTACCAGGAAACCGGACGCGCCGGCCGTGATGGCGAGCCCGCCGAAGCATGGCTGTGCTACGGCCTGGGCGATGTAGTGCTGCTCAAGCAGATGATCGAGCAGTCCGAGGCCGGCGAGGAGCGCAAGGCGCTGGAGCGCTCCAAGCTCGACCATCTGCTGGGCTATTGCGAATCCATGCAATGCCGGCGCCAGGTGCTGCTGGCCGGTTTTGGCGAAACCTATCCCCGGCCTTGCGGCAACTGCGACAACTGTCTGAGCCCCCCGGCGGCGTGGGATGCGACTGTACCGGCGCAGAAGGCGCTCAGTTGCGTGTACCGCAGCGGCCAGCGCTTTGGGGTAGGCCACCTGATCGACATCCTGCGCGGCAGTGACAACGAACGTATCCGCCAGCTCGGTCACGACCAGCTGAGCACTTTCGGCATCGGCAGCGACCTCGATGCCCGCAGCTGGCGCGGTGTATTCCGGCAGCTGGTGGCCGCAAGCCTGCTGGAGGTCGATCCGGAATCACACGGTGGCCTGCGCCTGACCGACGCCAGCCGCGATGTGCTCAAGGGCCGCCGGCAGATGATGATGCGGCGCGAGCGTCCGGCCAGCCGCGACCGCGACCGCGGCGCCGCCCGCAGCGGCGTACCGGTCCAGTCACAGGATCTGGCGCTGTTCCAGGCCCTGCGTGGACTGCGCGCGGAACTGGCCAAGGAGCAGAACGTGCCGGCGTTTGTGATCTTCCATGACAGCACTCTGCGCAACATCGCCGAGCAGCGGCCCACCAGCGTCGCCGAACTGGCACGGGTCGGCGGCATCGGCGGCAGCAAGCTGGCCCGTTATGGCGAGCGACTGGTTGAAATCGTGCGCGAGCAGGGCTGAAGCGGCAGCGCAGTTCCTGCGCCGCAGCTCACTCCTCGCGTGGCGCCTGGCCGCGCTGTGCAAGCAGCATCAGCCCTTCCCCCTTGCGCCGGTCCGGTGCCGTATCCAGCAACAGCCGTCTGAACACCGGCAACGCCTGCTGCAACTCCTGCAGCGCCAGATGCCGATGCCCCAACCGCAGCAGGACCTCCGCCAATGCCATCCGGCACTGCGCGGTCTCCGGTTTGTCATCGCCATACAGCGACCGGGCGTACTCCAGTGCGGTACGCCGCAATGCCAGCGCCGCCGCACCTTCGCCACGGTGCTCGGCTAGATCGGCGCGTACCTTCAACAGCGGCAGCTCGAAGCCGGAAGGCATCCGTGCCGGCAACTCGTCCAGCAAGGCCTGCGCTGTCGCAAGCTCGTTCTGGAGAATGTGCCAGCGGATCAGATCCAACCGGGCCTGCACCCGCCCGGGCGCGTCCACCGGCAGCGTCGCCGCCAGACCGGCATCGGCATGCAGCAGCAGCTTGCCCGCCTCTTCGCTACGCCCGCTGCGCATCAGAAACTGCCCCAGGCCACTCTGCGCGCGCAGGGTGGTGGGCGACTGGCTCCCCAGCTTCTGGCTGCGCAGTGTCCAGGCCTGCCGGTAGAGCCGCTCGGCCTGCACCACATCGCCACGCAGATCGTGCAGGAGGGCGTAGTTGAACAGGCCCATCGAATACTCGACCGAATCGGCGCCATCCAGCACCGCACTCAGGCGCTGCCGCAGCTTGTACTGCACCTCGGCGGCGGCGTAGTTGCCCGCGTCGCGGTACAGATCGGCCAGCGCGTCATGCTGCATCAGTACGAAGCTGCTTTGGTCTCCATACAGCTCTGTGGCGCGATGCATTCCCGATTGCAGCAATGGAAGCGCCTGATCGAATCTGCCCTGCTCCCGGAGGATCTGCGCCAGTCGCATTTCCGTGGCCAATGTCAGGCTGGTACGGCGGCCATGCCGCCCGGCCAGGACCTGGCGGAACGCCGCTTCAGCCGCCGCCTGGCGGCCATGACGCAGGTACATGATGCCCTTGTTGTAGGTCAATTCAGGCAGTAGCACCTCGGCATGCGCGTTCGGAAGCGTTTCATACAGCTGCCGGGCCTGGTCGAACAGCGCCTCGGCCTTGTCGAACTGTTGCTGATTGGTATGCGCCAAGGCCTTGGCGGCGTACAGCTGTGCCACGACTTCAGGCGCATTGTGTCGGGCAAGCAACGCCAGGCCACGATCGGCCAGCGCCAGCCCTTCGATCCCGTTGCCCTGGCGTGTCTTGTGGATGGAAAGACTCGCCAGCGCTGATGCCGCATCCACCGGACGATCCACATCCTCGCGCAAAAAGCCCTCATACGCCTGCCGCAACAGGCGCTCGGCCTGGGAGGAGACGCCGGAGTTCTGATAGGCAATACCGAGCACGGCGCGCATCCGCGCCTGCTGGGCAGGCACGCCGTCCAGATCGCGTGACACCTGCAACGCCGCGCGATCAAGCAGCTGCCTGGAGGTCAGCTCCTCCTCGCCGCGCTCGGTGCGCAGGAATGGATCCGCGGTTTCGAACACGCCGACCATGAAATCCGTCAACTGCTTTGCAATGGCCGCATCCTCTTGCGCCTGCTGGCGGGTGCGGACCAGGCCGGTGACGAACGCCCCCATCACCACCAGCGCCGCCGAGCCCAGAGCGATTGCCCGCCAGTTGCGCCGCGCTCCACGCTTCAACTCGTACAGGCGGCCGCCTTGCCGCGCCGCGACCGGACGCCACTCCAGATACCGGCGGATATCGGCGCTAAGCGCCTCCACCGAACGGTACCGTTGCGCGACCATGCCTGCACAGGCGCGCCTGACGATCGCGTCCAGATCCCCCCTCAGCTGCCGCCGCCAGCGCAGCGTTTCGGGCGCATGATCGCTGGGCAGAATCATCGGCACATCGATGTCCTGCGGCTCACGCACGCAGGTACGTGCCGCGACCAGCTCCAGCAGCATCACCCCGAGACTGTAGACATCGCTGGCCGCTCCCACATGCGCGCCGCGCATCAACTCGGGGCTGGCATAGCTCGGCGTGCAGTAGCCGGAGTCCTCTTTCGCGCGCGCATCATTGAGCACCCGGGCCAGACCGAAATCCAGCAGAACCGGCTGTCCTCCGGGTGCCACAAGGACATTGCTGGGCTTGAGATCACAGTGCAGAACCAACCGCTCATGCGCCGACTGCACCACGGAACAGATATCCAGGAACAGCCGCAAGCGCTGGGGAAGATCCAGCTTGTGCATCTCGCAGTAGCGATCCAGCGGCAGACCGTCGATGTACTCCATGACCAGATAGGGATGGCCATCGGGCGTCGTACCACCGTCGTAAAGACGCGCCACATGGGGCAACTGCAGATCGGCGAGTACCTGCCGCTCTGCCGCCAGCCGTTCCACCTCGATGGTCCCCGGCAAGCCATGAAGCAGCTTGATCGCAACGGTACGCTGGTAGACCCCGTCCGCCCGCTCTGCCTTGAACACGGTGCCCATGCCACCTTTGGCAATCCGCTCGGTCAGCCGCCACGGCCCCAGACGCTCGCCCACACCGAACTCCGGCGCGAGGGCTTGTGCAAGTGCCGTATCCAGCCTGCTGGCAACCCGGCTCAAACCCACGGTCTGCGCCCGCAGTAACTGGAACACCTCTTCGACAATGCCGGCATCGTCACAGCGTTGCATCAGCGTCGCCCGCCACTGGTCCCGCGGAAGATCGCAGACCGCCTCGAACAGGTCGCGCACCTCCCGCCAACGCTGAGCATTCATCGGCAGCCCCCCCTTTGCCAGACGCCTCACAGCAACTGGCGATTCAACCATGCCCGGGCAAACCGCAGATCACGATCCACCGTCGGTGCGGAAATGCCCAACACCATGGCGATCTCATCCCGGCTCATGCCACCGAAATAGGTCAGCTCGATGGTGCTCGCCGCACGCGGCTCCAGCTCGGAAAGCTGGTTCAACGCCTGATGCAGCGCCAGCACCTCGTAGCCGATGCCATTGTCATCCGCGGCTCCTTCGGCATGGGACAGGGTGAGTTGCTCGGCATTGCCGCCACGCTTTTCCGCCGACCGCGCGCGCAGGTGATCCACCAGTACCGAGCGCATTTTCAGCGCCGCCACCGCGATGAAATGGGTACGATCATGGTAGTCGGCCTGCGTCCCCAGCAAGCGCAGCAGGGACTCGTTGACCAGCGCCGCCGGCTGCAACGTTCCTGCAGTATGGTTGGCCAGCCGATTGCGGGCGACAAGCATCAAATCGGCATACAGCGCATCGAACAGGTGCTCACGCGCCTGCAGGTCTCCCTGCTGCCACCGGTGCAGCAATTGCGTGATCTGGTTGCTCAACGAACGTCCTGGTACACAGATGTGATGCCCTGATGGTAGAGCGCACACCTGATACTGCCAACCGCCTGTGCCTGGCCGGCCGGCTCGCAGGGACCACAAAAAAGGCCCCGGATCGCTCCGGGGCCTTCTTGAAAACTGGTGGGCCGTGATGGATTCGAACCATCGACCAAAAGATTAAAAGTCTTCTGCTCTACCAACTGAGCTAACGGCCCAAACAAACAGCATGCGCCGTTTGCCGGGTGCGCATTCTACCGCAGAAATACCGAAAACAGGAAGTCAGGCGTAATGCGTCGGGTCCGTCAGGCCCGCTACAGCGAAGCCGTCGGCGCGAAGCCGGCAGGCATCGCAATGACCACACGCTCTGCCCTCCGTATCGGCCTGGTAGCACGACACGGTGAGGCCGAAGTCGACGCCAAGGCGCTGCCCTTCGCTGGCGATCTGCGCCTTGCTCAGGTGCTGCAACGGTGCATGGACGCGGATGCCCGCGCCCTCCACACCCGCCTTGGTCGCCAGATTGGCAAGCGTCTGGAAGGCGGCAATGAATTCGGGTCGGCAATCCGGATAACCGGAGTAGTCCACCGCATTCACGCCGCAGAAAATATCATTGGCGCCCAGCACCTCGGCCCAGCCGAGCGCCAGCGACAGCATGATGGTGTTGCGGGCCGGCACGTAGGTGACCGGGATACCGGCGCCGCCGGCTTCGGGCACAGCGATATCATCGGTCAACGCCGAGCCGCCGATGCTGCGCAGATCCACGTCGACCACCTTGTGCCCAGCCACGCCCAGTGCCGCCGCGACACGTGCCGCGGCATCCAGCTCGGAGGTGTGGCGCTGGCCATAACGCACGCTCAGCGCGTAGACCTGATAGCCCTGCTCCTGGGCAATGGCGATGACGGCGGCAGAATCCATGCCGCCGGAGAGAAGCACAACAGCCTTCTTCATGGGAATCGTCCGGTTGGGGAGGGAATGCCAGCACGCTGTCCCGCGCCGGATTTTTGAAATATCGGATCAACAATCAAAGCGCCGATGAAATCCCGCATCCGCTTGCGCATACGCGGCTCAGCGGCCGGGGGCGTCATTCCACAGCAGTTTGTGCAGCTGCATCTGGAACCGCACCGGCAAGCGGTCAGCGACGATCCAGTCGGCTAGCTCACGTGCGCTGACCTGCGACTTGCTGGGCGAAAACAGGACCATGCAACGCCCGGGGAGGTCATGCTCGACCAGCATCGACTTGGCCCAGTCGTAGTCGGCGCGACTGCAGATCACGAACTTGAGCTGATCGCGCGCCGTCAACAACGCAATGTTCTCAAGCCGGTTGCGCGCCATTTCCGCCGAATCCGGGGTTTTCAGGTCGACCACGCGCGACACGCGCGGATCCACCTCGGCAATGTCCAAGGCGCCGGAAGTCTCCAGCGAGACCTCCAGACCTGCATCGCACAACTTCTGCAGCAGGATCAGGCAGCGCTTCTGCGCCAACGGCTCTCCCCCGGTCACGCAGACATGCCGCACGCCCTGCCGGAGCACCTCGTCGACAATCGCGTCGATGTCCCACCAAGTGCCGCCATGGAACGCATACTCGGTATCGCAGTACTGGCAACGCAGTGGGCAGCCGGTCAGGCGCACGAAGACCGTCGGCCAGCCGACGCTATCGGCCTCGCCCTGCAGGGACAGGAAAATTTCGGTGATCTTCAGTCGCGGCAATGGCGACTGCACGATCTCGCTGGGGACAGCGGCACTGGGAGAATTCATAGTCACATCAGCCGCACCGACGGGTGCGGCATCACCTCAACGCAGCTGCCGGCCAAGCCGGATCGACTGCAGTCGATCCTGGGCGGTACGGGCCGCATCACTGCCGGGAAAACGGGATACCACCTGCTCCAGGGTCTGCTGCGCCAACGCTGCATCGCCATCACCCAGCTGCGACAGGCCAAGCTTCAGCAAACCGCCGGCGGCCTTGTCATGGGTGGGATAGCGCGCGACGAGATCACTGAACTGCGTCTCGGCCATCTTGAAATTGCGGGTGGCGTAATAACTTTCGCCGAGCCAGTACAACGCATTGGGCGTGTAGGCGGCATTGGGATACAGCTCGAGGAAGCTCTGGAACAGCTGCGCCGAATCGGCATAGTTGCCTGCTTTCAACGCATCGAACGCGACGTTGTAGGCGGCGCGCTCGTCACCGGCCGACGCCAGCGCACCGGCGTCACCACGCACCGTGGGCGGACGTTCCGCAGCAGCCGCTGTCGGCTTTGCGGCCGCAGCGGCGGGCGTCACTGCGCCAGTGGCTGGAGCTGCTGGAGCGCCAACACCGCCCTCAAGACGGTTGAGACGACCATCCAGGTCCAGATACTGATCGCGATTGCGCTGCTTCAGCTGTTCATTTTCATGCTGGAGCTGTTCGATCGTGCCTTGCAGCGACTGCAGCTCGGTACGCAACTGCTGCAGCTGGTTGAGCATGTCGGTATTGGCCTGGCTGTTGTTGACCTGCTGCTCGAGCACGCCAACGCGATCGGCCAGACTCTGCCGCTGTGCATACGCGGGTGCAGCAGCCGAAACGGCTGCCGCGACCGCGAGCATCAGTGTGATGCCGATACGCATCGATTACTGCGCGGTGTAGACGATTTCGACGCGACGGTTCTGCGACCAGCAGGACTCGTTCGACTCGGTGCACACCGGACGCTCTTCACCGTAGGACACGACGGTCAGCTGCGAAGCCGAGCCACCGTTGGCCTGCAGCGCGGAGTTCACGCCGTTGCCACGACGCTCGCCCAGAGCCTGGTTGTACGCGCGCGAACCACGCTCGTCGGTGTGGCCCTGCAGGGTGATGCGCGAGGACGGACGGTCACGCAGATACTTGGCGTGGCAGGCCATGATGGCCTGGAATTCCGGCTTGACCGAATCCTGATCCAGGTCGAAGTAGACCACGCGCTGGCGCAAGCAGGCGTCGGTATCCAGGTCGCCCGGGCCATACAGACCCGAGGTGGACGGAGCCGGTGCCGGAGCGGTCGGGGTGGTATCGACCGGAGCAGCAGGCTGTTCCTTGACCTTTTTGGAGCAACCGGCCAGCGCGGCCACGGACAACAGCGAAACGAGCAAAACGCGAGTGGACTTATTCATGGCGATAACTCAAGGCTCCTAAGCCGGTGTTGGGGTTTAATGCAACTGCGATATTAACATTTTATCAACGCGCGGCACGGTAGGGGCCCCACGAAGGTTCCCTGACATCACCATCCGCCAAGACCAGTCGCTGGCGCACCCGCGCATCCGCCGACACGGCATACAGCACACCACGGCCACCTTCGCGGGCGGCGTACAGCACCATGCTTGCATTCGGGGCGAAACTGGGAGACTCATCCAGCGATCCCGGCGACAGCGTGCTCCAGCGGGGAGACCCCAGGCTGCTGTCCATCATCGCGATCTTATACGTATTGCCGCTGCCTTGCGCCATGACGATCTTCTTGCCGTCAAATGAAACGCTGGGGGTGGCGTTGTAGTTGCCCTGGAACGTCACACGGCTGGCGCTGCCGCCACTGGCCGGGACCTGGTAGATCTGCGGACGACCGCCCCGGTCGGAGGTGAAATAGATCGAGCCGCCATCCGCCGCCCAAGTCGGCTCGGTGTCGATACCGAAGTGGTTCGTCAGCTGGGTCAGCTGCTTGCTGCCCAGATCCATCACATAGATTTCCGGATTGCCGCTGCGCGACAGGGACAGCGCCAGCCGGCGGCCGTCCGGGGAAAACGACGGGGCACTGTTGATGCCACGGAAGCTGGTCAGCAGTTCGCGCGCGCCGGTGGAAATGTCCTGGATGTAGATGGAGGAATTTCCACGTTCGAAGCTGACATAGGCCAGCTTGCGGCCATCCGGGCTCCAGTTGGGCGACAGCAGCGGTTCGGCCGAACGCACGATGGTCTGCGGATTGAAGCCATCGGAGTCGGCCACCATCAGCGCATAGCGCATGTTGGCGCCCTTGCCGCTGGCGGTGATGTAGGCGATACGCGTCCAGAACGCGCCGCGGACACCGGTGATCTTCTCGTAGATCGCATCGGCCATCTGATGGGCGACATCACGCATCGCGTTGGAGCGTGCGGTCATCGCCAGACCCAGCATGCGCTCGCCCTTGGCGACATCGAACAGCTCGTACTCCACCCGATAGGCACCGGCGCCGGCATCGAGCACACGCCCCACCACCAGGTAGTCCTGCTTGAGCGCGCGCCAGGTCGGGTACTGCACCTCGCTGCCGCGGGTCGGACGCTCGACAATCTGCGCCTCGGGCAGACTGCGGAACTGGCCGGAGCGCTCCAGATCGGCGCGCACCACCGCCGCGACATCGGTCTGCGGCGCGACCGAGCCCTGATACGGCATCGGCACGACAGTGATCGGCATTGCCGATGCATTGCCACCGATGATGTCGATTTCCAAGCCCTTCTGCTGCGCCATCGCCGCAAGCGGCAACAGCAGGACAGCGAGGGCAACCAGCCAGCGATGCATTTTCTTCATGGGAGGCTCAACGGTACGGATCAAGTCAAAGAGGGATAGCAGCACGCGGATGAACAGTTTCGCAATTGTGAACGAACACCCTGTGAAATTCCGCCAACTGCGGAAAACGGAGTCCACCACCATGGCTACTTGAGCAATCAGAGCAAGTGGCTACCGCGACCTGCCCTGCGCTCAGCGATCCTGCGCCTCGAAATTGAAATTGAGGTTGCGCTGGAACACCGATTCGAATCCGCGATAGGGCAGCGGCTGGGCGCGCCGCACCGCGGCCTCCACCGAACGCCTGCCGGCCTCGTCATAGGGACAGCCCGGTGCGAATTCGACATCCATCACCTCTCCCCCGGGCAGCTGACGGATGGTGAGGCGGCAGCGCTGGCCTCGCGGGATGGAATCCGGACGTATCCACTGGTTGAGCACCGCCTGCTGGATCGCCGCCGCATATTTGGCGGTGAGATCCGTGCTGGTCCCCCCCTGCCCCGGTGCGGGCGATGTCGGCCCGGCACTTCCGGCACTGCTGGACGATGCAGCCTGGGCTTTGGCGCGCGCATCGGCCACCTGGCGCAGACGCTGCTCGGCGAGCTTGGCCTCGCGCTCGGCCTGCTCCCGCTTGCGGCGGATCTCGGCGATCTTCTGCTGCCGCTCCTGCTCGGCCTTGGCCTCGTTGGCCTGGCGCTGCTGGTCGGCCAGCTTCTTCTGGCGGTCGGCTTCTTCCTGCTGCTTGGCCAGCCTCAGCTTCTGCTCGGCCTCCTCCACGCGCTTGCGCTCGGTCAGATCGATCTGCTCCTGGCGGCGCTTGGCCTCCTGCTCCTGCCGGGCCTTCTCCTGCGAGATCGCCAGTGCACTGACGCGCTCCTGGTCCACCGTATCGGGCTGGGCGATGCGTTCTTGTGCATTGTGCTGCTGCGGAGTCGGCGCATCCTGCGGGCGCGGCTCGGGAATCGGCTGCGGCGGCGGCACGGTGTCTTCGGGCACCGGTTCGGGCTGCACGTCCTGCACCGGCTCGGGCAGGTCGGGCAGCTTTTCCGAAGCACGCAACGCCTGGCGTGCGGCTGCCGCCTCGGCAGCAGAAAGCTCAAGGCTGGCCTCCACCGCCGGGCTCCCGGCAGCGGCGTCGGTCGAGCGCGAGGGCGACCAGACCCAGGCGATGATAAAGATCGCCGCAACCAGCAGATGCACCAGCAAGGCCAGTACGACCGGCAGGCCCCACTCGCTGTTGGAATCGCGCGGCGGCGGCAAAGCGTCAGCGTGCATCGGTCGCCAGACCCACCTTCTCGATCTTCGCGGCCTTGATCACGTCCATCGCCGCGACGACCTTCTCATAGGTCACGGTCTTGTCGGCGGCGACGATCACGCGCAGATCCTTGTCCTGCGAGGCCAACGCGCCCAGCTGCGCCTGCAGCACACCAGCCTCCATGGCTTGCGGGTCCTTGGCTTCGGGCAGCTTGAGGCTGAGCTGGCCATCGGCGCGCACCGAGACGATCACCGGATCCTGCCGGCTTTCCAGCGCCTTGGCGGTGGAACTGGGCAGATCGACTTCGAAACTGAGCGTCAGCAGCGGCGCGGTCACCATGAAGATGATCAGCAGCACCAACATCACGTCGATGTACGGCACGACGTTGATCTCGGACTTGAGCTTGCGGCGCTTGCGGCGGGGTATGGCGGCGGTCATGTTCTGGGCTCCTGCGGTCAGAGGAAAGCGCGGAGGCGCTTACTCGTCAGCGCCGCTCTGGCGCTGCAGGATGGAGCTGAACTCTTCGGCGAAGGTTTCATAACGCACCGACAGGCGCTCCACGCGGGTTGTGAAACGGTTGTAGGCCCACACTGCCGGGATGGCCACGAACAGGCCGATGGCGGTGGCGAACAGCGCTTCGGAGATGCCGGGCGCGACCGAGGCGATACCGGCCTGCTCACCGCTGCTGATCATGTCGTGCATGGTCACCATGATGCCGAACACGGTACCGACCAGGCCCACATAAGGGGCGGTTGAACCGATATTGGCCAGCAGCTCCAGGTTGCGCTCCAGCCCGTCCACTTCACGGGCATAGGCGGTGCGCATGGCGCGCTGCGCGCCTTCCAGCTGGCTGCGGCCGTCCAGGCCGCGACGATTCTGCATCCGGGTGTATTCGCGGAAACCGGATTCGAAGATCGCTTCCAGACCGTCCACCGACCGGTTGCGATCAGTCGCCGCCGAATACAGCTTGCCCAGATCGGCCCCCGACCAGAAGCGGTTCTCGAAATCGTTGGCCTCGCGATCGGCGGCCTTGAACACGCGCGCCTTGCGGAAAATGATCACCCAGCTGATGAACGAACCGGCCAGCAGCAGCAGCACGATCAGCTTGACCGGGATACTGGCCTTGATCATCAGATCCAAATAGTTGATGCCACCGCCGTGGCTGGCCTGGGCAACGGTCTGCGCAGCTGCGGCGCTGACATCGGCCGGCAGGGCCTCGGTCACGGTGGCCTGCAGGGCCAGAAGCAAAGCGATCATCCGGTCTTCCTCAGTATTGCTTAAGCGGTTTGTGTTTGAAGGGGTTTGAGCGTTGCGTACAGCGTTTCATCAATGGGCTGCGGACGGAAATCCGCTGCGCTGACGGCGGCAAGCCGGACCTCGGCACTGACCAGCAGTTGGTCCTCTCGCATCACCGCCTGCGTCATCAGCAGACTGGCCCACCGGCATCGCACCAGTTCCACCGTGGTGGTCAGTGCATCGTCCAGCCTGGCCGGTTTCAGGAAATCCAGCTTCATGGCACGGACCACAAACACTTGTCCGCCCCCATTGCGCATGGCTTCCTGCCCATAGCCCAGCGCGCGCATCCATTCGGTGCGGGCGCGTTCCATGAACGCCACATAGCGTGCGTGGTAGACCACACCACCTGCGTCGGTATCTTCCCAGTAAATGCGTGTCGGCCAACTGAACCGGGCCTCAATCGTCATCGCGCTGCTCCACAAACAGATCCACCGGTGCCGGCGCGGCCTTGGGCTTCAGCCCCATGTGGCGATAGGCCTTGTGCGTGGCCATACGCCCTCGCGCGGTACGCACCAGAAAACCCTGCTGGATCAGATAGGGCTCGACCACGTCTTCGAGCGTACCGCGCTCTTCCGACAGGGCGGCGGCCAGCGACTCGATCCCGACCGGGCCGCCATCGAAATATTCGACCATCGTGCGCAGCAGGCGCCGATCCAGCTCATCGAAGCCTTCCGGGTCGACCTTGAGCATCTGCATGGCGGCCTGCGCGACGTTCTGGTCGATATGCCCACTGGCCTTGACCTGCGCATAGTCGCGCACGCGGCGCAGCAGGCGGTTGGCGATGCGCGGGGTGCCGCGCGAACGGCGCGCGATCTCGCCGGCGCCTTCGGCGCTGCAATCGATCCCGAGGATGGCGGCCGAGCGCCGGACGATACGGGTCAGCTCGTCGGCCGAATAGAACTCCAGCCGCTGCACAATGCCAAAGCGGTCACGCAGTGGCGCGGTCAACAACCCGGCCCGGGTGGTGGCGCCGATCAGGGTGAACGGGGGCAGATCCAGCTTGATCGAACGCGCTGCCGGGCCCTCCCCGATCATGATGTCGATCTGGAAATCCTCCATCGCCGGGTACAGCACTTCCTCGACCACGGGCGAGAGGCGATGGATCTCATCGATGAACAACACATCGTGCGGCTGCAGGTTGGTCAGCAGCGCGGCCAGGTCGCCGGCTTTCTCGATCACCGGGCCGGAGGTGACCCGCAACGCCACGCCCAGTTCGTTGGCGATGACGTGGCTGAGGGTGGTCTTGCCCAGCCCCGGCGGGCCGAAGATCAGCACATGGTCCAGCGCCTCGCCACGCGATTTTGTCGCCTGGATGTAGATATCCAGCTGCTCACGCACGGGCGCCTGGCCGAGATAGTCGGCCAGGGTGCGTGGACGGATGCTGGCATCGGCCACCTCGTCCTCGCGGGTGGCGCCGGCGCCGATGATGCGATGATCAGTCATCGCGCAATTATGCGCCAAGCGCGCGGCAAGTTACGGGCATACGGGCTAGATCTCCACCTGCGCACCCAGCTCGACCAGACGGTTGCCCGGAATCCGGAAGAAGCCGGTGGCCGGGGCCGCGTTGCGATGCATGAACGCAAACAGCTTGTCACGCCAGATCGGCATGCCGCGATTGGCGCTGGCGACGATGGTTTCGCGGCTGGCGAAGAACGTGGTCTCCATCGGATCGAAATAGATGCCGCCGTGGTCGCATGAGCGCATCAGCGCCAGCGGGACGTCCGGCGTTTCCATGAAACCGTAGCGCACCTGGATGCGATAGAACTCGTCCCCCACCGAATCGATCTTCAGCCGCTGCGCATCGGCCGCATACGGCACCGGCAGGGTTTCCACGTGGAGGAACACATTGCGCTCGTGCAGCACCTTGTTGTGCTTGAGGTTGTGCATCAGCGCGTGCGGCACCACCGCCGGATCGGCCGTCAGGAATATCGCCGTGCCCGGTACACGCACCGGCGGTGCCAGCATCAGCCCGGGCAGGAAGGTATCGATGCGGATACCGTCCTTGCGGATCTCATCGCGCAGCAGTTCGCGACCACGCCGCCAGGTGCGCATCATCGTAAACAGGGCCACCCCCAGCACGACCGGGAACCACGCCCCCTGCAGCAGTTTGGCGCCGTTGGCGATCACGAACCCCAGGTCGATGACGAAGAAAACCACGCACAGCGCGACGATGGCATGCCGCGCCCTGGGCCACAGCGCACGCGCCACCAGCGCCAGCAGCAGGGTGTCGATCAGCATCGTGGCCGACACCGAGATGCCGTATGCCACAGCCAGATTACTGGAACTGCGGAACGCCAGCACCAGCCCGAACACCATCACCGCCAAGCCCCAGTTGATGCCCGGGATGTAGATCTGGCCGATGGTGTCGTGCGAGGTATGCAGGATGCGCATGCGCGGGATGTAACCCAGCTGTATGGCCTGGCGGGACACCGAAAATGCGCCGGTGATCACCGACTGGCTGGCAATCACCGCCGCCATCGTCGCCAGGATGATCATCGGGTACAGCGCCCATTGCGGCACCGCTTCGAAGAACGGATTGGACACCGCATCCGGCCGCTGCAGCACCAGCGCGCCCTGGCCCAGATAGTTCAGGACCAGGCACGGCAATACGAAGAAATACCAGGCATGGCGGATCGGCGGCGCGCCGAAGTGGCCCATGTCCGCATACAGCGCCTCGCCACCGGTCACCGCCAGCACCACCGCACCGAGAATGAAGATGCCGTGCCAGCCATGCTCCAGGAAGAAGCGCGCGCCCCACAGTGGATTGAAGGCCTTGAGCACTTCCGGGGCACTGACCACGTTCCAGATGCCGATCGCCGCCAGCGACAGGAACCAGATCGTCATCACCGGTCCGAACACCTTGCCGACCTTCTCGGTACCGAAACGCTGCGCGGCGAATACCGCGGCCAGCACCACCAGGGTGATCGGCACAACGAAATGTCCCAGTCCGGGCGCTGCGACCTCCAGGCCCTCCACTGCGCCCAGCACCGAGATGGCCGGGGTGATCACCCCATCACCGAAGAACAGCGAGGCGCCGAAAATACCGAGAATGCCCACCACATAGGCCGAGCGCGAGCCGTTGCGCAGCGTGCGCTGGGCAAGCGCCATCAACGCCATGATGCCGCCCTCGCCATCGTTGTCGGCGCGCATGATGATGGTCACGTACTTGAGCGTGACCACCATGTTCAGCGCCCAGAACGCCAGTGACAGCACGCCCAGCACGGTGTCGTGGTCGCTGGTCAGCCCGTAGTGCGGCGAGAACGCCTCCTTCAGGGTGTACAGCGGACTGGTGCCGATGTCGCCGAACACCACGCCGATGGCGCCGATGACCAGCGCCAGACCACCAGCGGTGCCGTGGCCGGAATGTGGCGCGGAAGAGTCAGACTGCGGGGAAACGTGGGACATGGAAGTCTCGATTGACGTCATACAGCCGGATGGGCACCGCGCCTCAGCGCAGCGCCGATTGCAGCGCCTTGCGGATGACGGTGGCGACATCGTCGCCCTCGCCGCCGGCATCGCGCGCCATCTTGGCCGCCTCGGCCGGTCTATAGCCCAGTTGCTGCAAGGCCACTGTCGCCTCGGACACCGGATCGGCCCCGAGCTGTCCGGCGATGGGCGCACCGCCGCCGGTGAAATTGGCCGCGCGATCACGCAGCTCCACCACCATACGCTCGGCGGTCTTCTTGCCGATGCCCGGAATACGGGTCAATGCGGCGACATCGCCGGTCTGGATCAGCCGCCCGAACTCGTCGACGCTGACCCCGGAAAGCACCGCCAGCGCGATTTTCGCGCCGATGCCCGACACCTTCTGCACATCACGGAACAGGCGGCGCTCACCTTCGCGCAGGAAGCCGTACAGCGACACGCTGTCTTCCTTCTGCGCGTAGTGGGTGAACAGGATCACCTCGCGGCCGACATCGGGCAGGTCGTAGAACGTGCTCATGGGCGCCTCCAGCTCGTAGCCGACGCCGTTGACGTCGATCACCAGCCACGGCGGGGCTTTGTACGCGAGGATGCCGCGCAGGCGTCCGATCATGCCAAGTTCCTCATTTGCGACTCCAGGCCTGGCGCACATCCACGCCCAGCCGGTTGGCCGTGGCGCGCACATGCGCATGGGTAATGGCAACGGCCAGCGCATCGGCGGCATCCGCCTGCAGCTTGCCCTTCAGGTTCAACATCAGGCCCACCATATGCTGGACCTGTTCTTTCTGCGCGCTGCCGCGCCCGACCACCGCCAGCTTGATCTCGGTGGCCGCGTATTCGCTGACCTGCAGATCCCGCATCACCACCGCGCAGATCGCCGCCCCGCGGGCTTGGCCCAGCTTCAACGCCGAGTCGGCGTTCTTGGCCATGAACACCTTCTCGATGGCCACTTCCTGCGGCCGGTATTCCTCGATCAAGGCGTGCAGGCCATCGGCCAGCCGCTTGAGCCGCAACGCAAAGCCATCGGCGCCCAGCAGCACCAGCGGGGCATGGTAGACGTGGCTGGCGCGGCCGCTGGCATCGATATCGATAATGCCGACACCGGTGCGTTGCGAGCCCGGGTCGATGCCGAGGATGCGGGTCATTGGAGGGTCTGCCTGGATTTGGACGGCGGCCATGATCCGCCACCGCCGTCTCAATCAGTAGGACGGGAACGGCCGGTCAGGCCCGCTCGAGGCTGGCCTGATCGACGTTGGAATACACGTCCTGCACATCGTCCAGATCTTCAAGCATGTCCAGCAGCTTCTTGACCTGCACAGCGGTGTCGGCATCCACGGCAATGTCGTTGTCGGCGCGGAAGGTGATTTCGGCATGGTCCGGCGTCAGCGCCACCGCTTCCATCGCCGCCTTCACCCCCAGGAATGATTCCGGGGCGGTGATCACATCGATCGCGCCATCTTCCGGATAGACCGCGATGTCATCTGCACCGGCCTCGATCGCGGCCTCGGTGATTTTTTCCTCATCGGCGCCGGGCGCGTAAGCCAGCACGCCAAGGCGCTTGAACATGAAAGCCACCGAGCCCTCGGTGCCCATATTGCCGCCGCACTTGCTGAAGGCATGGCGCACATCGGCCACGGTACGCACACGGTTGTCGGTCAGACAGTCCACGATCACCGCCACGCCGCCCGGAGCATAGCCTTCGTAGCGGATTTCCTCATATTCAACGCCTTCCAGCTCGCCGGTCGCCTTCTTGATCGCGCGCTCGATCACGTCCTTGGACATGTTCGCCGACAGCGCCTTGTCGATGGCCGTACGCAAGCGCGGGTTGTTGTTGGGGTCGCCTCCACCACCGCGTGCGGCCACGCTGATCTCACGGATGATCTTGGTGAAAATCTTGCCGCGCTTCGCGTCAGACGCGTTTTTGCGGCCTTCGATGGAAGGACCTCTACCCATGGGAATACCGTACATCTGTCAGGAACAGGGCGTGAATTCTACCCGATCGCCGCGCCGGCACCTGTCACGCCACCCGTCGTCCCCGATCACGGTCAAACCGCCCTTCACGCAGGAACGCCGCGGTCTGCCGCGCCACCTCCGGCGACAGCACCAGCCCGCTGTGGCTGACCGGCACCACACAATGGTCGGCCAGTCCCTGCAGACGGGTCTCGGCCAGCGCCACGGTGCCATCGGAATCGGCATGCACCGCGCCCAGCAGGGCCCCCAGGCCGTGCGGCACCGAGCCGGCCACCAGCCCCACCTCGGCCCGGCCCTGCCACGCCGGCAATCCGTGCCGCAGCAGTCCGCCGCTGCGCCCCAAGGCCGCCGCCCAGCCATGACCGGCCAGGGCGCGCGCGGTTTCGCTGCCGCACAACGGCGAGCCCAGGCACACCACCCGGGACACTTCCAACTCCGGCGCCACCCGCAGGGCCTCCAGCGCCACCAGCCCCCCGAGGCTATGCCCGACCAGCGCGACCGGGCCGCGACCACGCAACCGCTCGATCAGCAGCGGCACCGCCACCTCCGGGCCACCGAACACGCTGGGATAGCCGAAACTGTTGACTGAAAAGCCCTGCGCGCGCAGCCGCCACGCCAGGGGGCCGACCCAGGCGCGGGCGTTCCAGATGCCATGCAGCAGCAGTACCGGTGATGTCATTGCGTCCACCTTGCGCCGCTTGCGGCGCCCGTGCTCCATATCGATACGGGGAGTGATAGCCGACCCACGGGCAATCCCGGGTGAAGCAAGTGTTGGGTGGCCATAGCCGGCGCTAGGGTGAACGGCGCAGGATGAACTCCCGGTCGCGGACCCGGCCCACCGGGAATTCGTACTCGCCGGCTTTCTCAAAACCGTGCCGGCCATAGAAGCGCTGCGCGCCGAAGTTTTCCGACCACACCCCGATCCACAGCGTGCGCGGGCCCTCGCGCTCCAGCCATGCCAGCGCGGCCTGGAACAGGCGGCTGCCCCAGCCGCCATTCTGATGGCCCTGGAGCAGATACAGGCGCTTGAGCTCCCCGTCGCCGGGACGCACCTGCGGATGCGGCAGGCCACACGGTCCGGCGGCGGCATGACCTACGGCCACTCCATCGCATTCGAGCAACCACACCGCATAGTCCGGATGCTCCAGGATCACACGCTGGCGGGCCGCCGGATACGCTTCGTCCAGAAACGCCTGCAGATCCTCCGGCGGATAAAGATGCCCGAAGGTCTCGACAAAGGTACGTGTAGCCAGCGCCGACAAGGTGTCGGCGTCGTCAGCAGTGGCGCGGCGGAGCGTGTAGCGATTGTCGATCACGGGGTTTCCGGCGGTACGGGAACGATGCCCAATCTATCCGGCGGTACTGCCATCGGATAGGACCGCCAACGCCCCCCTCCAGATGCATTGGCGGCGGGCGCCCGGCGCTCATCAACGCGACCGGGCAGCCATCAAGCGGCGGGCGGAACTTATTCCTTGGCCGCCTTCGGACGCACCTGCACGTGCACCTCGGCCAGCTGCGCGTCGGCGATCGGCGAGGGCGCGTCGGTCATCAGGCACTGTGCGCCAGTGGTCTTCGGGAACGGGATCACGTCGCGGATCGACTCGGTGCCGGCCATCAGCGCGGCGATGCGGTCGATACCGAAGGCGATGCCGCCGTGCGGCGGTGCGCCATAGTTCAGGGCATCCAGCAGGAAGCCGAACTTAGCGCGCGCTTCTTCAGCACCGATGCCGAGCAGCTCGAACACCGCACCCTGCATCTCCGGGCGATGGATACGGATCGAACCGCCGCCAATCTCGTTGCCGTTGAGCACCATGTCATAACCGCGCGACACCGCCGTCTTGGCATTGGCGCGCAGGTCGGCCACGTCATCCACCGCCGGTGCGGTGAAGGGATGATGCAGGGCGACGTAGCGCTGCTCTTCCTCGTCCCACTCGAACATCGGGAAGTCGGTGACCCAGAGCGGGGCCCAGCCATCGGCGACCAGGTTGAAGTCCTTGCCGGCCTTCAGGCGCAGTGCGCCCATGAAGTCGGAGACCTTGTTGTAGCCGCCGGCGCCGAAGAACACGATGTCGCCATTGCCGGCGCCGACATGGGCGACCAAAGCGGCGAAGCCTTCTTCGCTGAAGAACTTCTGGATCGGCGAGCTGATTTCACCGTTCTCGCCCACCTTGATGTAGGCCAGACCCTTGGCACCGTACTTGGCGGCGTGGGCGGCGTATTCGTCGATCTGCTTGCGGCTCAGACTGGCACCACCCGGGATGCGCAGCGCGGCCACGCGGCCGTCGGCGTCATTGGCGGCCGCGGTGAACACCGGGAACTCGCTGGTCTTGACCAGCTCGGCCACGTCCACCAGTTCCAGCGCGATGCGCAGGTCCGGCTTGTCCGACCCGTAGCGGCGCATCGCCTCGGCCCAGGTCATGCGCGGGAAACTGGCATCGAGATCGACGTCGACTACTTCCTTGAAAATCGAGCGGATCATGTCCTCGACGAAGTCCTGCACATCGCGTTCGCGCACGAAGGCGAACTCCATATCCAGCTGGGTGAACTCCAGCTGGCGATCGGCACGCAGGGCTTCATCGCGGAAGCAGCGGGCAATCTGGTAGTAGCGGTCAAAGCCGGCCACCATCAGGATCTGCTTGAACAGCTGCGGGCTCTGCGGCAGCGCGTAGAACTCGCCCGGGTGCATGCGCGCCGGCACCAGGAAGTCGCGCGCGCCTTCCGGGGTGGCCTTGGTCAGGATCGGGGTCTCGATATCCTGGAAGCCGCGCGCATCCAGATGACGGCGCAGGGCCTGCACCAGCTTGATGCGGGTGCGCTGCATGCGCTGCATTTCCGGACGGCGCAGGTCTAGGTAACGGTACTTCAGGCGGGTTTCCTCGCCCGGGTTCTCGTGGGCGTGGAACGGCAGCGGCGCGGCTTTGTTGAGTACGGTGATGGCGGTGGCGATCACTTCCACCTTGCCGGTGCGCATTTTGTCGTTGACCGCGTGGCGGGCGCGCACGACGCCTTCCACCTGCAGCACGTCCTCGTAGCCCAGCGAGGCGGCCACGGCGAACACCTCGGCGTTGTCCACCTCCACCGTCACCTGCACGATGCCTTCGTGATCGCGAAGATCAATGAAGCAGACGCCGCCCTGGTTACGGGCCACGTCGGTCCAGCCGGCGAGAGTGATGGTTTGGCCGATCAAGGTCTCATCGACCAGGCCACAGAAATGGGTACGCATGGAAAAGCTCCGCAGGGGATGCCAGCGCGCAGCGGCGCCGGTGAAGGTTTTATATCAGCCAAGGCCGATCAAGCCGGTTATTTTGCGGCCCGGGCGGTGCGGGAGCAAATCCGGCGACCAGTCACGCCCGCTTAAGCGGGTGGCGGACTATAGTCGGCCACCTCCGGAACTGAATGGGGATGTCACCATGAAACGCCACCTCCTGCTTGCCTGCCTTGCCGCGACCCTGCCCGGCGCGCTGTTGACCGCCCTGCCAACCACCGCACAGGCCCAGGCCACCCGCGCCTACGCACCCGAGGACCTGCGCCAGCTCAATCGCGCCGACCGCGCCCGGGTGATCGAGCGCGAATACGCCGACCAGTCCGGCGGACGCCGCATTCCCGACGACCAGCTGGAGTTCTACCTGGACCAGGTCAATTCCGGCTGGGGCTTCTCCCGGATCAAGCAGGACATCGCCACCTCGCTGCGCGGCAATGGCGGAGGCAACTGGAGCGGGGGCGGCAACGGCAATGCCGGCACCCTCCGCTGCGAGAGCAATGACAACCGCCAGCGGGTCTGCAATACCGGCTGGCGCCGCGCCACTCTGGTCCGCCAGTTGTCCAAGACCCAGTGCATCGAAGGCCGCAACTGGGGCAGCGGCAATGGCACGGTATGGGTCAGCAACGGCTGCCGCGCTGAGTTTGCCGAGGGCCGTGGCGGCACGGGCGGCAACTGGAACGGCAATGCCGGCACGATCCGCTGTGAAAGCAATGACAACCGTCGCCGCGAATGCACCACGGGCTGGCGCCGCGCCACCCTGGTGCGTCAGCTGTCAAAGACCCAGTGCATCGAGGGCCGCAACTGGGGCAGCGGCAACGGTACGGTCTGGGTCAGCAATGGCTGCCGTGCCGAATTCACGGAAGGCCGTGGCGGTGGCTGGGGCAATAACGGTGGCAACTGGAATGGCGGCAACAGCGATTACAGCGTCACCTGCAGCAGCGATGACAACCGCATGCGCTCCTGCGCCTGGGACCGCCGCCAGGGGCGCCCGGTGGTCATCCAGCAGTTGTCCAGTACCCCGTGCGTCGAAGGCCGCAACTGGGGTTACAGCGGCAACAGCGTGTGGGTGAACGCCGGCTGCCGCGCGCGCTTTGGCAGCCGCTGAGCACCGACCCGGCTCCTGCCGGAATAGTGAAGAAGGGCGCCTATCGGCGCCCTTCCTTTTTCCGCTCAGCTCTCGCTGCCCCACGGCGCGGGCGGCAGCGCCACCGGCGCGGTGAGATCGAATTCGACCTGGAACAGCCGCCCGTCCGGGCGCGACAGCTCGTAGACGAAGCGCTTGCCCGCTTCCAGCTCCATCGCCCAGGTATTGCGCACCGAGCCCTGCAGACCCTCGCGCTGGAACAGCGCCACCGACTCGGCATCCACCGGGAAGCGCTGCCGCGTCACGCTGCCGGCGTCCTGGGTGTCACCGCCGTACATCGTGGTGGCATCCGGACTGCCGTCCTCATGGCGGTGATCGTGTTTCAGGCGCAGCCCCCCGGCGGTGCGGGTCAGCACCCAGGTCCGCGACCGGTCATCGCCGACATGGAACGGCACGCGCAGCTCCTGGGTCGGCGCATCGCAGCCGCGGACATGCATTACCAGCGGCTGGCCCTCGAAGGCATCGGGTGTGGCCGTGGCCGGCTGGTTGGCGACCACGCGCCCGGCGAACGCCTGCCCACAATGCCGCGCCAGCGCCGCCAGGAACTGGTCGGCCGGCGCCGGGTCCGGACGGGCGATGCGCCCGGCATCGAGAGTGCCCGCAAAGGCCGGGGAAACCGCACCGCCGGCCAGGGCCAGCACGCACATCAGGGAATGCGAAAGTTTTTTGTTCATCCGGCGACCCTAGCCCGCCGTGGATTGCCGGGCAAGCGCCTGCCTAGGGCCTCGCATTGGCTGTTGCGGCGCGGGCGGTTGCCAAGGCCGCCCGCCACTGGCGGGTGATCGGCGAATCATCGCCATATACCGGCACCGCCGCGGCGAGCACCGCCTGCCACGCCGTCACCGCCTCGGCCCACGCACCACGCTGCTGCGCCAGTCGCGCACGCAGTACGTGCTGGTTGATCGCCGCGAACGGACTGGCCTGCACGACCGGTTCCAGCGCCGCAAGCATCGCCGCCGCCTCGTCCAGACGCTGTTTGCCGATCAGCCACTCCGTCCAGGCCTGGCGCACGCGGATGCCATTGGCGCTGTTGGCGGGAATACGCGGCAGCCATTGCCGGTACGCCCGCTGCAGCAGCGCGTCACCCTCGTTCCTGCCCAGCCGGGTCAGCAACAGGCCCAGCTGCAACGCCGCATCCAGCGTATCGGGATGATCGGCGCCGATCACCGCCTCGCGCGTGGCCAGCACCGTGCGGTAGTCGGCCTCGGCACGGCGCATGTCGCCGGTCCCCACCGCCAGCTGCGCCGCCGTTTCCAGTACCAGCGAATAGCCGTAGCTGTCTTTGCCCTGCACCGCGACCGTCAGCCGCAGCGCTTCATCCAGATAAGGCCGCGCGCGGACATACTCACCCTTGCGGATCAGCGTGGCGGCCAGCCGGTTGTTCTCGCTGGACACATACACACTGTGTTCGCCGAAAATCTTCGGTGCCCGCGCCAGGTTGGCCTCGAACAGCGTCACCGCCTCCGCCAGCCGGCCGCTGTCGGCCACGGCCAGGCTGCGCTCGGTATGGCTGCCCCAGTAGTCGAACGACATCGGTCCAAACAGGCGCTCGAACATCGGCGTGGAACGGTCGAACATGGCCAGCGCGGCGGCCAGGTCGCCCTTGCGCCGGTAGAGCATGCCCAGGTTGTCCTGCAGCACGCCGATGAACTGCTCGCGCCGGCCGGCCTCATGCCGTTGCAAGGCCTGTTTGAACGCCGCTTCGGCCTCGTCATAGCGCTGCTCGGACAGCAACGCCAGTCCCAGCGAGTTGTAGGACTGCGCAATCCGGAAGCTGTCCGGCGCGCCCTCGCCCAGCAGCGCCAGCGAACGGCGCGCCAGACGCTCGCCCTCCTTGCCGAAGCGATCGGCCGAATAGGTGCTGGAGGCCATATTCAGACTCTGCGCGGCCAGATCGATGTTCTTTGCGCCACCGGCCTGCGCCAGTGCTTCGGCAGCGGCCTCCATCAGTGGCCGGGCCCTGCTGGAATCCCCCAGATTCTTGTAAGCCAGCCCTATCACCGCCTTCAGCCGCGCGCGTACTTCCGGTGCGGTATCCAGATCGGTGTCCACCTGCACGGCGGCCCGGTCCAGCACTTCCCTGGCGCTGATCGTTTCTCCGCCCCGCAGTCCCTTCTCGCGCGGATCGGCCGCCTGGAACATGGACACCAGAAAGCCGCTGACCTGTTCGGCGACCATGGCCTCACGCTCGGCCTCGGCCCGGGCCTGGCCCAACCGCCAGACAAACCCGGCCGCCAGCAGCAGCCCTGCCGACAGGGCCGCCATCCCCTTCCAGTTGCGCCGCAACCAGCGACCGGCGCGGTACCCACGCCCACCCTTGCGCGCCCGCACCGGGCGGTGTTGCAGATAGCGCCGTACATCGGCCGCCATCGCCTCGACCGAGGAATAGCGCTGCTCCGGCAGCAGCGCTCCGGCACGTACCACGATGGCATCCAGGTCACCGCGCAGCGCGCGCCGCTGCCTTGAGCCAAGACCGACCCGCAGGCTGGGCGCGACCACCGCCGCGGCGGAAGCCCCGGCAGCGCGGCGCACGCATCCGCCCGCCAGCAGTTCGCCCAGCACCACCCCCAGACTGAACACATCGCTGGCGACACCCACGTTCTGGTTGGACTGCAACTCCGGGGCCGCGTAGGCCGCGGTGAAGAACGGCTCGCGCACGCCGCGCTCTTCGCCCTCCAGCAGCCGCGACACGCCAAAATCCAGCAGCACCGGCTCGCCATCGGCGCGCACCAGGATATTGGAGGGCTTCAGGTCGCAGTGCAGCACCAGCTGCGCATGCGCCGCCTGCACCGCGCCGCAGACCTTCAGGAACAGAGCCAGGCGCTGGGGAATATCCAGGGCCTGGCGGCGGCAGTACTGATCCAGCGATTCGCCACGGACGTACTCCATGACCAGATAGGGATTGCCCGCCGGCGTGCTGCCACCGTCATACAGCCGCGCGATGTTGGGATGCTGCAATCCGGCCAGAATGCGCCGTTCCGCGGCCAGCCGCTCGGCCACCCGGGGTCCGGGTTGACCGAGCAGGAACTTGATCGCCACCTGCTGCGCGTACAGGCCATCGGCACGCTCGGCGCGGAACACCACGCCCATGCCCCCACTGGCCAACCGCTCACACAGACGCCACGGTCCGATCCGTTCACCCTCATTCAATTCCGACACTGCCGCGGCGGTCAGCAGCTGCTCCATCGGCGCGCGTGCGCGGCCCAGATCGCAGGTCTGTGCCTCCAGCAGCCCAAGGGTTTCCGCGATGACCTGCGGATCGGCGCTCAACCGCGCCAGCTCGGTCCGCCATTGCGACGGATCCAGCGCGCACACCGAGTCGAAAAGCTCCCGCACCTGCTGCCAACTGTCCCGATCCACCCGCATCCCCTGTGCCTGCAGGGCGCCGCTTTGGCGTCCCGCTTTCCGGGTGCCGATGATAGCGGGCCGGCAGGCCCAGGCCTCAGGTCTTGCGCGACAGATCAGCCGGTTTCGAGGCGACGTCCAGCGGCCCATCTGCAGCCATCTGCGCTCTTACGTTCGTCGCCGCGGCGTCGTTTGCGCGTTCGTGCTGCAACGGATCCACATCCATCGGAGTGCGGAACACCAGCGATGGCAGCAGTGTGGTCACCGCCGCGTAGAACAGCAGCGCGCCATACAGCACCGGCGAGACATCGAAACGCTCGCGCATGATCCCGGCCAGCACCAGGGTGAAGATCAACGTCGGCGACAGCGCCAGCGCCACCCGCAGGCTCGAACGCAGGTTCTCGCCGAAGATCAGCCGACGCTGCAGGCTCACCACCGCGATGCGCAGCGGCAGCACCACCAGGGTGATGACCACCCCCAGTCCCAGCGCTTCGAAACTGAGCGCGTCGCCGGGCACATGGGTGCCGGAATTGAAGAAGTAGAACGGCACGAAGAACGAGGAGAACAGGCGCAACGCGTGCAGGTTCTCGTGCGAGGCCAGCGACGGCATCCGCTGTTGCAGCAGGCGTGCCACCAGCCCGGCAATGAACGCGCCGACCAGGTAGTACACCCCCAGCCAGTAGGTGATGTAGGCCGCGAGCATGCCCACCATCACCAGCAGCGAGAACTCCGAGCCCGGCGCGTGCGGCGCCACCCAGCGGCCGAGACCGACGAACAGCAGCGGCAGCCCGACCATCATCGCCACCAGCGCCAGGCTGGAGAGCCCCAGGTGCACCGGATCATCGGCCTGCATCACCACGAACATCGCCACCAGCGCCAGCAGCTCGCCGGCGATGGCCTTGCTGGTCACCCAGAACCGCTCCTCGTCGCTGAGCCCCAGCTGCGACAGCGAATCCATGATGAAACCGGTCGAAGGCGTCAGCAGCGCCAGCGCCAGCAGCCCGGCGGCCTGCCACGACAAGCCGGCATAGCGCCACGCCAGCCAGGCCACACCGGCCAGCGAGGCACTGCGGATGAGCAGGTGCGCCAGCAGCGGCCACATGCCCTTGCGCAGGCTGGCGATATCCACCTCCAGCCCCGCGAACAGGAACAACGAGGAGATTCCCAGCATCGACAGCAGGGCCAACACCGGATCGTGGGCGCCATCGCCCAGCCACAGCACCGCGCCGATACCGAATACCAGGCAGGTCAACGGTGCCGGAATGCTGAAACGCTGGATCGCGCGCGGGATCACCAGCAGCGCGAAGATCAGCAGCAGGTAGATGACATCTTTGTTCATGAGCCCGGCATCCTTGATGGACAACTGACAACGCGGGCGCCGGAACAGACCGGCTGTCAGTGCAACCAGGTCCCCGCAAGCTCCCCCACGCGGCGAAGAATCCCATTGCGACCGTCATCATCCAGTGCAGACCCCTGCAGGAAACTGGCCAGCAGCCACGGACTGCCGCCGGCCTCGGGCCACAGCACGGCGATGTCGTTGGTGGCGTCACTCCCGTTGCTGCCGGTCTTGTCGCCCACCCGCCAACCGCCCGGCAGGCCGGCACGCAGGCGCGCATCGCCGGTCTGGTTGTCGATCAGCCAGTCGGCCAGTTGCTGCCGTGATGCCGGGGCGAGCACGTCGCCCAGCACGAAGCGCTGCAGGTTGGCGGCCATCGCCGCCGGACTGGTGGTGTCGCGCGGATCGCCGGGCGCGAAGCGGTTGGCCTCCGGCTCGTAGCGCGCGCAGACGGTGACCGCATCGCCCTGCGCCCGCAGGAAGGCGGTCAGCCCGGCCGGCTCGCCGACCAGCGGCAGCAGCAGGTTGGCCGCGGCGTTGTCACTGGTGATCATCGTCGCCCGGCACAGATCGCGCACCGTCAGGTCCTTGCCGACGTGGCGCTGGCTGACCGGCGAGTGGTCGATGATGTCCGCCGCCCGCACCGGCACGCGTCGGTCCAGCGCGAGCTGGCCCCGATCGGCGCGATACAGCACCGCGGCCGACAGCAGGAACTTGAAGGTGCTGCACATCGGAAAGCGTTCCTGCATGCGGTGGCCATAGCGCGCACCGCTGGCCGGATGCCACAGGCACACGCCCAACCGACCGCCGCTTTCGGCTTCCAGCGCGGCGAAATCGCGGGCCGGCGGGGCAGGTGCCGTAGCGCTGGCCAACCGCGCCAGTGCCGGCACGGCAACGGCACTGGCCAGGGCGGCACCCCCGAACTTCAGGAACTGGCGACGGGCGAACATGCGGACTCTCCTGGGCATTGGCTGACAACGATGGTGAAAGCCGCGGCGGCCTGTGACCAGCGCGAAAAACCAGCATCAGCCATGAGCTGAATTTGCAGCTGACCCCGCCCTTGCCGCAGCAAAGGCGGAATAATGCGGACAACCCATCACCCGCCCTAATGGCTTTGAATGATCCGCCCGCCGCTGCCCCTCAACGCCCTGCGTGCCTTCGAGGCCGCCTCACGGCACCTGAACTTCACCCGGGCCGCACTGGAGCTGTGCGTCAGCCAGGCCGCCCTGAGCCACCAGATCCGCTCGCTGGAAGACCGCCTGCAGGTCAGCCTGTTCCACCGCCTGCCACGCGGCGTGGCCCTGACCGATGAAGGGGCGGCGCTGCATCCGGTGCTGACCGAGGCGTTCGACCGCATCGCGATCGCGCTGGCGCGTTTCAGCGACGGCCGCTTCCGCGAAGTGCTCACCGTCGGCGTGGTCGGCACCTTCGCCACCGGCTGGCTGCTGCCACGGCTGGCGGCCTTCGAGGCCGCCCATCCGGATATCGAACTGCGCGTGCAGACCCACAACAACCGCATCGACCTGGCCGGTGAAGGGCTGGACCTGGCGATCCGCTTCGGGGAGGGCGACTGGCAGGGCCAGGACTGCACGGCCATTGTCGATACCCCGTTCGCGCCGTTGTGCGCCCCGGCGCTGGCCCGGCGGCTGCGGCAGCCGCGCGAGCTGGGCAACGTGCCGCTGCTGCGTTCCTACCGCAATGAGGAGTGGCCGCGCTGGCTGCAACTGGCCGGCGTCAGCGGCGTTCAAGCGCGCGGGCCGGTGTTCGATTCGTCATTGACGCTGGCCAGCGCGGCGGCGGCCGGTGCCGGGGTGGCGTTGCTGCCGCTGCGCATGTTCGAGCAGGAGCTTTCCGACGGCCGCCTGCTGCAGCCGTTCACGCCGACACTGTCACTCGGCCGTTACTGGCTGACGCGGCTGCGCTCGCGCCCGGAACGCGAGCCGATGCGCCGGTTCAAGGCCTGGCTGCAGGCGCAGGAAGCGCCGGCCGGTCCTTGATCACCGGTGGGAGCTGTCCACCGCCTGCCAAGCTGCGAGGCCAGGCGCCGCGGGAAGCTCAGTCTTCCAGCATCTCCATCCACGTGGCTTCTGCCTGTTCCAGCTGCTGGGCCAGCACCTCGCGCTCGCCGCCGAGCTTTGCCATCTTGGCCGCATCGGCGTAGTTGCCCGGATCGGCGAGCTGGCGGTCGATCCCGGCCAACGCGGCCCCCAGCTGCTCCACCTTCTTTTCGGCCGCTTCCAGCTTGTGCGGATTGACCGGCTTTCTGGCCGCAGCCGGCTTGACCGGCGCCACGGCTGCGGGCGGCGCGGAAGCGGCCGGCTTTTCCTGTTTGTCGGCCTTGCTGCGTGCCCCCTGGGCACTGGCACGGGTGCGCAGCCACGCCGCGTACTCGTCCAGATCACCTTCAAACGGCTCGACCACGCCATCGGCCACGCGCCAGAACGTGTCGCAGACCAGACCGATCAGATGGCGGTCATGGCTGACCATCACGATCGCGCCTTCAAACAGCGCCAGCGCTTCGGCCAGCGCTTCGCGCATTTCCAGATCCAGGTGGTTGGTCGGTTCGTCCAGCAGCAGAACGTTGGGCTGCTGCCAGGCGATCAGCGCCAGCGCCAGACGCGCGCGCTCGCCACCGGAGAATCCGTCGACCGGTTCGAACGCGCGATCACCCGGGAAATTCCACTTGCCCAGGAAATCGCGGAAGCTCTGGTTCACGCCATTGGGGTCCAGATCACGGAAGTGGTCCATGGGCGTGGCACCTTCGCGCAGCGATTCCACCGTGTGCTGGGCGAAGTAGCCGATCTGCAGGTCCGGATGCGCCATGCGGTCACCGGCCAGCAGCGGCAGCTCGCCCACCAGCGATTTGACCAGCGTGGTCTTGCCGGCGCCGTTGGGGCCGAGCAGGCCCACGCGCTGGCCGGCTTCCAGACCGAAGCCGACGTTGTCCAGGATCACCGCGTCCGGGCCGTAGCCGGCGGTCACATCGTTGAGCCGGATCAGCGAGAACGGCAGCTTGGCCGGTGGCGAGAACTCGATGCGGAACTCGCGCTCGGCGCGCACCGCTTCGGTGCCGGTCATCTTGGCCAGACGCTTGATCCGGCTCTGCGCCTGGGTGGCCTTGGAGGCCTGCGCCTTGAAGCGGTCGATGAAGCTCTGCAGGTGAGCGCGCTCGGCCTGTTCCTTCTCGTGCGCGATCTGCTGCTGGCGCAGGTGCTCGGCACGCTGGCGCTCGAAATCGGTATAGCCACCCGGGTACAGCTTGGCGCTGCCGCCATGCAGGTGCAGGGTGTGGGTGGCGACGTTGTCCAGGAACTCGCGGTCATGCGAGATCAGCAACAGGGTGCCCGGGTACTTGAGCAACCACTGTTCCAGCCAGTACACCGCATCCAGATCCAGGTGGTTGGTCGGTTCGTCCAGCAGCAGCAGGTCGCTGGGCATCATCAGCGCGCGGGCCAGGTTCAGACGCGCGCGCCAGCCGCCGGAGAACGCGGCCACCGGCCGGCTGTGGGTTTCGGCCGGAAAGCCCAGGCCGTGCAGCAGTTTGCCGGCACGGGCCTCGGCGTCATAGGCGCCCAGTTCGGCCATCTTCTGGTGCGCGTTGGCGACCGCTTCCCAGTCCTCGCGTGCGGCGGCGGCGGCCTCTTCAAGCAGCACCGCAGCCACCACGTCATCGCCACCGAGCACGTAGTCGATGGCGCGGTCCGGCAGCGCCGGGGTTTCCTGGGCCACGTCGGCGATGCGGATCTTGCCCGGCAGCGACACATCTCCCTTGTCCGCCTCCAGCTCGCCGCGCACGGCGGCAAACAGGCTGGACTTGCCCGCGCCATTGCGCCCCACCACGCCAACGCGGTAGCCGGCATGCAGGGTGAGGTCGACATTGGACAGCAGCAGGCGTTCGCCCCGGCGCAGGGCGAAATTACGAAGGGAAATCATGAATAGGTCCGTTATAACGAAAAGGAATGTGCATGTGAGCAGCATTCCTGCGACGTGATTCTAACGTTATCCAATACTTGACTCACCTCCTGCACCGGCAGGCGCCCTCCCGGCGTTTAACCGCAGGACTCCCCTACTCCCCCTGCCAAATCGCTCCTGCCGAGCTGAAAAAGCTTTCAAAAGCAACAATTTAGCTGAAGCATCCGGTTTGACACGAGGTAAAAATTCCATTAATCCGTTGATGGCGCACCGCAACAGCCGCGAACCCCACGCCTCGCCGATGCCGCCACTCAATACCGGAGCTGCAACCTGATGAACCGCAAGTCCAGTACCCTCGCCGTCGCCGTCGCCATTGCCCTCGCCCTGGGCACCCCCGCCGTCCCCGCCCTGGCCCAGTCCAGTGCCAACACGCTGGACACGGTGATCGTCACCGGTACCCGCGTGGCCGACCGTACCGTGGCCGAATCGCAGTCGCCGATCGACATCATCACCCCGGAAGTGCTGCAGTCCACCGGCACCTCCGAGCTGGCCACCGCGCTGTCACGCGCCCTGCCCTCGCTGAATTTCCCGCGCCCGGCGCTGACCGACGGCACCAGCGGCATCCGTCCGGCGCAGCTGCGCGGGCTCTCGCCGGACCAGGTGCTGGTGCTGGTCAACGGCAAGCGCCGCCACACCTCGGCGATGATCAACGTCAACGGCAGCATCGGCCGCGGTTCGGCCGCGGTGGATATCAACGCCATTCCGATCGCCGCGATCGAACGGGTGGAAGTGCTGCGCGACGGCGCCTCGGCGCAGTACGGTTCGGACGCCATCGCCGGCGTGGTCAACATCGTGCTCAAGGGCAGCGGTGAAGGCGGCAGCCTGGCGGTGGACGCGGGCCAGTATTCGGCCGGCGACGGTGCCAAATATCAGCTCTCCGGCGACACCGGCGTCGGCTTCGCCGACGGGCGCGGCAAGCTGCACCTGGCCGGCCAGATCAGCCAGCAAGACGAGAGCAACCGTGCCGGTCCCTACCGCGGGACCACGCCCAACACCGGCAACTTCCCGGCCATCGGCGAGACCACCTTCATCGTCGGCGACCCGCGCGTGGACGCCAGCGCCGCTTCGGCCAACCTGAGCTTCGCCTTCAGCGACAACATCAGCGGCTATGCCAACGCGCTGCTGAGCAACCGCGACATCACTTCGTTCGCGTTCTACCGCTCGCCCAACCACAGCGGCCAGGGCGCGCTGCTGGCCCAGGTCTATCCGGACGGCTACGTGCCGCAGATCAACCAATACTCCAAGGACCGCTCGCTGGTGGCCGGCGTCAAAGGCAGCACCGAGAGCGGCTGGACCTGGGACGTCAGCCTCAACCACGGTGAAAACACCCTGGATTTCCACACCCGCAACAGCATCAACTACAGCCTGGGCGTGAACAGCCCCAGCTCGTTTTACGACGGCACGCTGAAGTACCAGCAGGACATCTTCAATGCCGACCTCACCAAGTCGCTGGACTGGGGCCTGGCATACCCGGTCACCCTGTCCTTCGGCGGCGAGTACCGTCGCGAGAAGTGGGAGCAGACCGCCGGCCAGCTGGAGTCGTACACCGGCAGCGGCGCGCAGGGTTTCGGCGGCTTCACCCCGATCAACGCGGTCGACGCCGATCGCCACAACTACGCGGTCTATGCCGGCCTGGAAGCCGACCTGACCGACAAGTTCTCCGCCGGCCTGACCGGCCGCTACGAGGACTACTCGGATTTCGGCGACAAGTTCTCCGGCAAGCTGTCGGCGCGCTACGCCTTCACCGACAAGGTGGCGCTGCGTGCCACCGCCTCCAGCGGTTTCCGCGCCCCGTCGCTGGCCCAGCAGAGCTACCAGGCGGTGACCAGCACCATCATCAACGGCGTCTTCGTCGAGCGTGGCACGTTCCCGACCACCAGTGCTGCCGCACAGGCGCTGGGTGCCAGCCCGCTCAAGGCCGAAAGCTCCACCTCCTACAGCGTCGGCCTGGTGCTGCAGCCGGTGGACCGGCTGTACCTGACCGTCGACGCCTACCAGATCGACATCGACGACCGCATCGTGCTGTCCACCAACATCACCACCAATACCGCCGCCAATGGATTGCTGGCCGGACTGGGGCTGCCGCAGGTCACCGCGTTCTCCTACTTCACCAATGGCATGGACACCCGGACCCGCGGTGTGGATGCGGTGTCCAGCTACACCCTGCCGTTGGCGGCCAGCAGCCTGGAGCTGACCGCCGCCTACAGCTACAACGAGACCGAAGTGAAGAAGTTCCTCGCCTCGCCGGCGGTATTCGGCAGCCTGGGCATCACCCAGTCGCTGATCGGCCGCGACGAGATCGGCCGCATCGAGGACAGCTACCCGCGTGACAAGGCCATTCTCAGCGGCACCTGGCGCTCGGACCGCTGGGAGCTGGGCCTGTCAGCCACCCGCTATGGCAGCTTCACCGTGCGCAACTCGGCCACCGCTGCCCGCGACCAGACCTACGACGCCAAGTGGGTGCTGGACGCCTCGGCCAGCTTCAAGCCCAGCGAGCAGTGGAAGCTGACCCTGGGTGCGGACAACCTGCTGGACACGTACCCGGAGCGCACCGCCGACCTGCAGAACTCGACCTGGGGCATGCTGCCGTACAGCAACTACTCGCCGTTCGGCTTCAATGGCGCCTACGTCTACGGCCGTATCAGCTACACCTGGTAAGACCGCAGCCGCGTCGTGGAAGGAAGATGCCCCGGGAAACCGGGGCATCTTTTTGGGCCTGGCCGGTGCCCCGCCGTCGCCTGGCACAGACTCGCCGTTGCCGCATCCGCCACCAACGGCACGGGCCGGAGCCGGCAATCCATCATCTTGAATTTTTTGCTTTTTCCGGCGTATTTCCGCTTTGTCGATGCTGGCCGCGTCCGTAGAATCGAGCTATCCCCCATAACTGCGAGCTGTAATGCACCATGACACCGCCCTGATCAACATGCTGGCCATCGGCCTGGGCTTTGCCTTCGTACTCGGCGTCCTGGCCAACAAGCTGCGGCTGTCGCCGCTGGTGGGCTACCTGGTTGCCGGTGTCATCGTCGGCCCCTTCACCCCGGGCTTTGTTGCCGACCAGGCGCTGGCCAACCAGCTGGCCGAAATCGGGGTGATGCTGCTGATGTTCGGGGTGGGATTGCACTTCTCGCTGAAGGATCTGATGGCGGTCAAGGCGATCGCCATCCCCGGCGCCGTCGGCCAGATCCTCGTGGCGACCCTGTTGGGCTGGGGCGTGGCCTCGGTGATGGGCTGGCCGGTACTGCACGGCGTGATCTTCGGTTTCTCGCTGGCCACCGCCTCCACCGTGGTGCTGCTGCGGGCGATGGAAGAGCGGCGCCTGCTGGAAACCACCCGCGGCAAGATCGCCGTGGGCTGGTTGATCGTGGAAGACCTGGCCTGTGTACTGGCGCTGGTGATGATGCCGGTGATCGCCGACGTCTTCGGACCCGATGCGAGTGGCAAGGCCCCTTCCATCGCCGGTGTGCTGGCCTCCATCGGCTGGACCTTCGTGCAGCTGGGTCTGTTTGTGGCGGTGATGCTGCTGGTCGGCCGCCGGGTGATTCCGTGGGTGCTGGAGAAAGTGGCCGGCACCGGTTCGCGCGAACTGTTCACCCTGTGCGTTCTGGCCATCGCGCTGGGCGTGGCCTTCGGCGCCGCCGCGCTGTTTGGCGTGTCGTTCGCGCTGGGCGCGTTCTTCGCCGGCATGATGCTCAACGAGTCCGAACTCAGCCATAAGGCCGCGCACGACTCGCTGCCGCTGCGCGATGCCTTCGCGGTGCTGTTCTTCGTCTCCGTTGGCATGCTGTTCAACCCGATGATCCTGGTCGAGCACCCGTGGCAGGTACTGGCGACGGTGGCGATCATCATGTTCGGCAAGTCGGCCGCGGCGTTCTTCATCGTGCGCGCGTTCGGCCACTCCAAGAGCACCGCACTGACCATTTCCGCGTCACTGGCGCAGATCGGCGAATTCGCCTTCATCGTCGCCGGACTCGGCGTGGCGCTGAAGATCCTGCCCGAGACCGGGCAGTCGCTGGTGCTGGCCGGCGCCCTGGTCTCGATCATGCTCAACCCGCTGGTGTTCGGCCTGCTCGACCGCTGGCAGGCCAAGCATCCGATCGCCACCCAGGTGGCGCAGGAACCGGAGATTCCGCCGGGCCCGTCGCTGGAGCTGCAGGACCATGCCATCGTCATCGGCTACGGCCGGGTCGGCAGCCATCTGGCGCAGGTGCTGCGCGAGCGCGGCGTGCCGGTGCTGGTGATCGATGACAACCGCGAGCACGTCGAGCGCGCGCATGCGGCCGGCATTCCCGGCATCCGCGGCAGCGCGGCGGCCGACCGGGTGCTGGCCGAAGCGCACCCGGAGCGCGCCAAGATCGCGGTGCTGGCCATTCCGCAGCCGCTGGAATCGGGCGAGGCGCTGGCCAAACTGCGTGCGATCAATCCCGACCTAACGCTGCTGGCCCGCGCCCACAGCGATGCCGAAGTGAAGCACCTGCTGGAGCACGGCGCCGACGGCACGGTGATGGCCGAGCGCGAACTGGCGCACTCGCTGGCGGAAATGGTGATGGCTACCCCGCCCTATCGCGCCCTGCGCCACGGCCCCGGCTACTGACGGCATCGCCCTGTCGCCCCGCCCGCCAGTGGCGGCGGGGGCGTTCCGTGACCGGGCCGAGAGGGCGTCCCCCGGCGCAAGCAGGCGCCCTCTCCACCATCGCCACGAGACGACGGCGCCCCTGATCAGGCGCTGGCCAGTGCCTGTTCCAAGTTGGCCAGCAGGTCGTCGATATGCTCGATGCCGATGGACAGCCGCACCGTATCCAGGGTGACGCCCGCCTTCTCCAGCTCGGCCGCATTCAACTGCCGATGGGTGGTGGAGGCCGGATGCGTGGCCAGGGATTTGGCATCGCCCAGGTTCACCAGACGGGTGAACAGCTGCAGCGCATCGAGGAAACGGGCACCGGCCTCACGTCCGCCGGGCAGGCCGAAGGTGAGAATCCCCGAGCCATGGCCGCGCAGGTACTTCTGCACCAGCGCATGCTCCGGATGATCCGGCAGCGCGGCGTAGTTCACCCATGCCACCTTGGCGTGCTTCTGCAGATAGTGGGCCACCGCCAGCGTATTGCTGTTGATGCGGTCCATGCGCAGCGCCAGCGTCTCGATGCCCTGCAGGATCTGGAACGCGTTGAACGGTGAAATCGCCGCGCCCATGTTGCGCAGCGGCACCACCCGCGCACGGCCGATGAAGGCCGCCGGGCCCAGCGCTTCGGTATAGACCACACCGTGGTAACTCACATCCGGCGTATTGAGGCGCGGGAAGCGCTGCTTGTGCTCAGCCCACGGGAAACGACCGGAATCGACGATGGCACCGCCAAGGCTGGTGCCATGGCCGCCGAGATACTTGGTCAAAGAGTGCACGACGATATCGGCGCCGAAATCGAACGGGCGCTGCAGATACGGCGTGGCCACGGTGTTGTCGACGATCACCGGCACGCCATGGGCGTGGGCGATCCTGGCGATGGCCTCGATGTCGGTGATGTTGCCGCGCGGGTTGCCGATGGATTCGACGAATACCGCCTTGGTGCGTGCGTCGATCAAGGCGGCGAAGGCCTGCGGATCGCGGTAGTCGGCAAAGCGGGTCTGGATGCCGAACTGCGGCAGCGTGTGCGCGAACAGATTGTAGGTGCCGCCATACAGCGCGCTGGAGGCGAGGATGTTGTCGCCGGCCTCGGCGATGGTCTGGATGGCGTAGGTGATCGCGGCCTGCCCGGAAGCCAGCGCCAGCGCGCCGATACCACCCTCCAATGCGGCGATGCGCTTTTCCAGCACATCGGTGGTCGGATTCATGATCCGGGTATAGATATTGCCGGCCACCTTGAGATCAAACAGGTCGGCACCGTGCTGGGTGTCGTCGAAGGCGTAGGCCACCGTCTGGTAGATCGGCACCGCGACCGCGCGCGTGGTGGGGTCGGGGGAATAGCCGCCGTGCACGGCGATGGTTTCAGGCTTCCACTGCAGGTTGGTCATCGGAGCGCTCGGTCAGGAGGGACCGCTGACGATAGCCGAGGAGGGATGGCGTCCGACCGAAGGTTGCAGCCGTTACTTGTGAGCGCCTGGCATCAGCGGATAGGCAGGACAGCAGCTGCCCGGCCTGCCGGCATCCTGCGGCACCTTACGGTTTGGCGGGGCTCATCTGCGGGCAGGGATGGGCAGCGCCCTGGGTATCGCAGAGCTGCACCTTGCTCAGGTATTGCACCCAGGCCACCACCTGCTCCTGTTCCGGCGCGAAGCGATAGGCTTTCTGCACCACATAGAAACGGTCTGCCCCCTGGATGCCCTTGAACCAGGTGTATTCGGGCTTGCCGCTGGCGGGATTGTTCGGGCAGGTGAGCATCAACAAGGCGAAGGGATAGCCATTCTCCTCGCCCTCGCGGATCCAGCGGCTTTCGCCACCCGGGCAGGCGCCTTTCCAGCCGCGTTCAATGAAGCCCAGGAACTCGCGCGGCGTCGCCTGCAGGCCGGGACGGGAGGCGGTGACCGTCAACATCTCCGTCCATTGCTGCACGGTTTGGCTGGTGGGCACGTATTCCCACAGGCGTGCGCCGTCAGCTTCGGTGTCCTCGAACGCCTTTACATAACCCGGTACCTGCGGGTGCAGCAGCTGTTCGGTGCCGGTGCGCTGCGCAAGCGCCGCCGGTACCACCAGCAGCGATGCCAGCAACGATGCAATCGCATACCGCATCAGATCTTCCTCATCCATGGAGTGCGCGGGCCTTCCCGCAGCGTATGGCCCGCGCCCGCAGCCCAATCGAACCTGCTCCTGCAAGGCGTGAATCGCTGCGACGACGGGCACCGGGCCACGCCGTCGCACTCTCGCGATCAGGCCTTGGCGAACTGCAGCTGGCCACTGCCACCGGCTTCCACCTGGATGGTGTCGCCGCTGGTGAACTCGCCGGACAGGATCTTCTGCGCCAGCGGATTCTCCAACTGCGCCTGGATCGCACGCTTGAGCGGACGGGCACCGTAGACCGGATCGAAACCGACGTTGGCCAACTGCTCGAACGCCGAATCGGTGACTTCCAGCTTCAGGCCACGCTCGCCCAGCCGCTTCTCCAGCCCACGCATCTGGATGCGCGCGATCTGCTTGATCTGCTGCTTGTCCAGCGGATGGAACACGACGATGTCATCCAGGCGGTTGATGAACTCCGGACGGAAGTGCGCCTGCACCACGCCCATCACCGCCGCCTTCATCTGCGTGTAGGCCTCCGGGCTGTCGTCACCGCTCATGTCCTGGATCTGGTGCGAGCCCAGGTTCGAGGTCATCACGATGACGGTGTTGCGGAAGTCCACGGTGCGGCCCTGGCCGTCGGTCAGCCGGCCGTCGTCCAGCACCTGCAGCAGGATGTTGAACACATCCGGATGCGCCTTCTCCACCTCATCCAGCAGGATCACGCTGTACGGGCGACGACGCACCGCCTCGGTCAGGTAGCCACCTTCCTCGTAGCCCACGTAACCCGGGGGTGCACCGATCAGCCGCGAGACGCTGTGCTTCTCCATGAACTCGCTCATGTCGATACGCACCATCGCATCGGGTGAATCGAACAGGAAATCGGCCAGCGCCTTGGTCAGCTCGGTCTTACCCACGCCGGTCGGGCCCAGGAACAGGAACGAACCGCTCGGACGGTGTGGATCGGACAGGCCCGCACGCGAACGCCGCACCGCATCGGAAACGACCTTGATCGCTTCTTCCTGGCCGACCACCCGGTTATGCAGCATGTCTTCCATGCGCAGCAGCTTGTCGCGCTCGCCTTCGAGCATCTTGCTGACCGGAATACCGGTCCAGCGCGAGACGACCTCGGCGATCTCCTCGTCGGTGACCTTGTCCTGCACCAGCCGGAAGTCCTTGCGCTCCACTTCATGCGCGGCGGCCAGCTGTTTTTCCAGATTGGGCAGCACGCCATACTGGATCTCGCTCATCTTGGCGAAATCCTGCCGGCGCTGCGCCGCCTCCAGATCGAGCTTGGCCTTTTCAACCTGCTCCTTGATCTTGGTGGCGCCTTGCAATGCCGCTTTTTCCGCCTTCCAGATCTCGTTGAGGTCGGAGAACTCGCGCTCCAACACATCGATATCGGCTTCCAGATCGGCCAGACGCTTGCGCGAGGCCTCGTCCTTCTCCTTCTTCAGCATCTCGCGCTGGATCTTGAGCTGGATCAGACGACGCTCCAGACGGTCGAGTTCCTCCGGCTTGGAGTCGATCTCCATGCGGATGCGCGAGGCCGCTTCGTCCATCAGGTCGATGGCCTTGTCCGGCAGCTTGCGATCGGTGATGTAGCGGTTGGACAGCGTGGCGGCGGCAACCACGGCAGGATCGGTGATCTCCACCCCGTGATGCACCGCGTAGCGCTCCTTCAGCCCACGCAGGATGGCGATGGTGTCTTCCACCGTCGGCTCACCCACGAACACCTTCTGGAAGCGGCGCTCCAGCGCGGCATCCTTCTCGATGTACTGGCGGTATTCGTCCAGCGTGGTCGCGCCGATGCAATGCAGCTCGCCGCGCGCCAGTGCCGGCTTGAGCATGTTGCCCGCATCCATCGCGCCATCGGCCTTGCCGGCGCCGACCATCGTGTGCAGCTCGTCGATGAACAGGATGATCTGGCCTTCGTTCTTGGACAGGTCGCTGAGCACGGCCTTCAGCCGTTCCTCGAACTCGCCACGGAACTTGGCACCGGCGATCAGCGCGCCCATGTCCAGCGACAGCACACGCTTGCCCTTCAAACCTTCGGGCACTTCGTCGTTGATGATGCGCTGGGCCAGGCCTTCGACAATGGCGGTCTTGCCCACGCCGGGTTCACCGATCAGCACCGGGTTGTTCTTGGTCCGGCGCTGCAGCACCTGGATGGTGCGACGGATCTCCTCGTCGCGGCCGATCACCGGATCGAGCTTGCCGCTCTCGGCGCGCGCGGTCAGGTCGATGGTGTACTTCTCCAGCGCCTGGCGCTGCTCTTCTGCATTTTCGCTTTGCACGGTTTCTCCGCCGCGCAGCTTGTCGATGGCGGCCTCCACTTTCTTCTTGTCGGCACCGGCGCCGCGCAACGCCATGCCGGCCGCGCCGCCGTCATCCACGGCGGCCAACAGGAACCATTCGCTGGCGATGAACTGGTCGTTGTGCTGCTGGGCCAGCTTGTCGGTGGCATTGAGCAGACGCACCAGATCGTTGCCCATCGACAGGCTGCCGGCCTGGCCGGACACCTTGGGCAACGCATCCAGCGATTCGGCCAGTCGCTCGCGCAGCACCGGCACGTTGACGCCGGCCTGGGCCAGCAACGGACGGCTGCTGCCACCGGACTGGTCCAGCAGCGCACTGAGCACGTGCACCGGTTCGATGATGTTGTGATCGCGGCCGACCGCCAGGGATTGCGCGTCAGCCAGCGCCTTCTGGAAGTTGGAGGTGAGCTTGTCCATCCGCATGGGTGTTCTTCCTCGATATCAGGGGGCCGGCACTGCCAGCGATACTGGTTCAGATGCGGTTGCAATGGTGTGATTCAAGGGCGGGGAGCCTGCCCTGTTCAGCTGCAATCGCCGCCTCCGGCCAAGTATCGCCACACCGTCACCCCGTGCATTGATCCGGCGCAAACGCCTGCGCGAGCGGGTTATCCGCCGGTCAATGCGGTCCGCAGTTCGCGCAACTGCTGTTTGACCGCCCGCGCCTGCGCCACCTCCAGCCGCAACAGCGCCTTCTGCCCCACCGAGCGCGCCTGCAGATCCGGATCGACAAAGCGGTACCTGCCACGCTCATCCCGCACCAGCGACGGGGCAACCGGCGGTTCGGGCGTCAGCAGCAGATGGTCGATGACCGCGACCAGGCGGTCGTTGAAATGGCCATCGGGATGCCCGACCTCGCGCCAGGCCTGCTGGATCAGCGGATACAAACGGCGATAGGCCTGCGCCAGCCGCTGGGCATCAACGCCGGTGAAGGCGTCCACATAAGGCGCATAGCGCGCCGCATTGGCCGCGGCCAGCTGCTCACCGCCCTGGCCGTCAGCTTGCAGCAGGGGGCTGCCGGTAACCGGGCGGAGCGCCATCGCCGCCGCCGGCAGGCTGGATTGGGTGAGATTGTCGATATGCACCACGCCGCGCTGGATCAGGTGCCCGGGCACCAGCAAGGTCAGCAGTCCGTCCGGAAACATCCCGCCCAGCATCTGCATCACCTGCGCATCGCTGTCGGCCAGCGCAGGCAGCGCCACATCGGCGGCATCCGTGCTGCCGAGCGGATAACGCGGCGAGGCCGCGACCGGCGCTGCGGCAATCTGCGACGGTGCCGCGGCCGGCGCTGCCACCCCGGTATTACCGCCGGGCGCAACCTTGCCCGGCGACGGCAGCCGGCGCAGATCATCCTGGAACAGCCAGCCCCCGGCCCCGCCTACCGCCACCACTCCCAGCACCACCCACGGCCACACCGCTTTGCGCTTCTGCATCACTTGCACCTCGTATTGCATGTGAGGGTGTGACCGGGCCGATCGGCGAGGGTTCCCCCGCTATTGGCCGGTCGGCCGCTTCTGCAACGACAGCAGTCCCAGCATCAGCGCCAGCGCGACATAGGCGCCGGCGAACTGCCAGCTGATGATCTTCGGCAGGCCTTCCAGCATCCACGGCAGGTAGATGCCGCCGCGCGGATCCACCGAATGGATCAGGCCGAACAGGGTCAGCCCGGCGGCGATCAGCATCAGCACCGCACCGCGCCGCAACTGGCCATCGATCATCGCCACCACCGTGGCGATCCACAGCATCGCGGTGATGATGAAGCCGTTGCCAAGGGTGAAGATCACCGCCAGCTCCGGCAGGCCGTGCCCATCCAGCGTCGTGGTCATCGCCACCAGCTGTTCCGGCGCGATCCAGCCCGGGGCCTTGATCGCCAGCAGATAGGCCACCGACGGCAGAAAGCCCAGCACCATCGCCCCGGCATGCGCGCGCGGGGTTGCCTGGAAGGCCTGGGTGGTGATGTCGATGGCCACGTACACGATGATTGGCGCCAGCACCGCCAGGGGCAGCCACTGCACCAGCCCCGAGATCACCCCGAGCATGCCGCCGATGCCGATGAACAGGCCGGTCAGCAGCGTGTAGCCGCTGCGCGCGCCCATGTGCTTGTAGGCCGGCTGGCCGATATACGGCGTGGTCTGTGCCACCCCACCGCACAGCCCGGCCACCAGCGTGGCGAAGGCTTCCACCAGCAGGATGTCGCGGGTGCGGTAATCGTCACCGGCCGCGCGGGCGCTTTCGGAAACGTTGATGCCACCCACCACCATCAGCAGGCCGAACGGCAGCAGCAGCGGCAGATAGGTCATCGCCGTGGGCAGGCCCTCGATGAAACCCAGGCTCGGCCATGGCAACACCACCTGCGGCGGCGTCCATTGCGGCACCTTGAAGCCCGGCGCGCCGAGCCCGGCCAGCCCCAGCCCGTAATACAGCAGCGTGCCGAACACGAACGCGACCAGCACTCCCGGCGCGCGGACCGGCAGGCGCCCCTTGGCGATCAGCACATACAGCAGCAGACCGAGGGTGACGAAACCCACCACCGGCGAGCGCAGCGTTTCCAGCAAGGGCAGAAAACCCATCAGCACGATCGCGATCCCGGCGATCGAGCCCAGCAGCGCGGCCCGCGGCAGCGCGCGGGTCACCGCCTCGCCGAAAAACGACAGCACGGTCTTGAGCACGCCCATGATCACCAGCGAAGCCATGCCCAGCTGCCAGGTGGCGATCGCCGCGGCGTGCGGGTCCAGCCCCTGCGCCTTGAACGCGACGAACGCCGGGCCCAGCACCAGCAGCGCCATGCCGATACTGGTGGGCGCATCCAGCCCCAGCGGCATCGCAGTGACATCGTCGCGGCCGGTCTGCGCGGCCAGCCGCCGGGCCATCAGCGTGTACATCAGATTGCCGACCAGCACGCCCAGCGCGGTGCCGGGGAACATGCGCCCGAACACCACATCGGCCGGGAACTGGAACATGCCCACCAGGGCCATCGCGATGAAGCCCAGGATCGACAGGTTGTCGACCACCAGGCCGAAGAAGCCGTTGAGATCGCTGGCGACGAACCAGCGCCGAGGGAAGCTTGAAGCGGAAGAATTCATGAGAATGTCGTCAGGAAAGCGTGGCGGAGTAATCGCGGGGATGTTGGGTGCGGATGGAGCAGATCAGCCGTTCGGGGGCAGTTTCACCCAGCCCAGCACCGGGCCGTGGCGGGGATTGTGGTAGCGCAGCTGCAGCCAGCCCTCGGCTTCGTCCAGCAGCTCGACGCGATCACCTTTGCGCAGATATCGCCGGGTGACGGTGTCGCCGGCCCTGCTGTACAGCTGCAGTTTGTCCGGCACCACCGAGGCACTGCGGCCCGGCAACGGTGCATCCTCCAGTGGCGGATCGAATGCATCCCGGATGGCACTATCAACACGCTTGCCTGCAACGTCCCAGGTGCTCCACACGGTGAGGATTTCCGGATCCCCATCCCCGGCTACCCCGAGATCCAGAACCGGCGCCAAGGGGGCGGTGTCGAGCATGGCGCCGCGCATCGAGCGATACAGGTAGACCCTGTCTGCCTGGTAGCGGTAGACATCGCTGTACCACATCGGCCCACTGCGGCAGCTGCTGGTCAGTGTGCGTGTGGCCGGGTCCGGGGTCAGCGACCAGAAGCCCGCGCAGCTGATGTGCGCCCCCGCAGGCGCGGCCAATGTCCGGAACTGGCCGCTGGCCGGCTCGTACAGGTAGACCGTGACCGCCTCGTTGACCTGGCCCAGCGTCGCGCGGGTAGCCAGGTCCTGGTAACCGTCGAAGTTGTAGTCGGCGTGGCCCAGGCGCGTGCCGCCGCCTGCTTCATCCGTGGAGGCGAGCAGTAGCTGGCGGGCCGAGGAGCGACTGGTACCCACGTCCACGCGGCCATCGCCGGGCAAGCGCGCATGCGCGCTCACAGCGGCGGTGACCTCGAAGCGTATCTCGCGGTCATCGCCAGCGCGCGCTGGCGCTGCCGGCAGCACAACCGCTGCGAGCAGCAGGCCGAAAGCGGCATAACGCCAGCGGGGTCTGGGTATGGGGGGCGTCATGGAGAAACTCGTCTGCACTTGGAAGCTGCCCGCAGGCTAGTCGATCCGGTGTCGCTCAGAACGAAACCTCGACCGGCTGCCGCGACCACAGCACCGACTGGTGCCGGGTGGCCTGCTTCCACGCCAGACGGATCGCCTCGATGTCATCGCGACGCTGCGCGGTGTCTTCGTGCAACACCACCAGCACTTTCGTGCGCAGCCGGTTCGGCTCCGGCGCGCCGCGGAACAGCCACTGGCCATAGGCATCGAACACGGTCAGGCCATCGGGAAAGCGTGGCGTCACCTCCTTGTCCAGAAAGGCGCGCCACTGTGCCTCGCTGACGATATCGGTCTGTTCGCGCGCGGAATTCCCGCTTTCCTCGCCGACGCCGAAATACAGCTCGCTGCGCACCCAGCCACTGGCCGCGGCCGGACGCGCCGCATCGTCCTGCAGTGTGGCGGTGACCGCACTGCCCGCCGGAGCAGTCGACGACAGGCTGGCGCAGCCGGTCAGGGCCAGGGTGGCGGCGAACAGGAGGGCTTGCAACTTCATCGGGGAACTCCGGAACAGGGAAAGACAGGAATGGAAGGACGGCCGATGGCGCAGATCGCCATCGGCGATATGCAGATGCCCTGCGCGGTACTTGCGCCGGATGCCGTCATCACGCCAAGATAATATATCGCTTCATCCGGATGGATGTAAGCAATAAATTCCCTCCCCGCCCTTCTCCGGAGTTTCCATGTCCCGCCCCACCTCGGCCCCGCTTGGCCTGGCCATCGCGCTGGTGCTGCCTTCTCCCGCCTTTGCCCAGGACGCCCCGCAAGCCACCAACCTGGACACGGTGATCGTCACCGGCACCCGCGCCATCGACCGCACCGTGCTCGAATCCACCGCGCCGGTGGACGTACTCAGCGCCGAGGACATCCGCAAGGCCGGCGTGGTCAACGGCGAGCTGGGCAGCGCGCTGCAGGCGCTGCTGCCCTCGTTCAACTTCCCGCGCCAGTCCAACTCCGGCGGTGCCGACCATGTGCGTGCCGCGCAACTGCGTGGTCTGTCGCCGGACCACGTGCTGGTGCTGGTCAACGGCAAGCGCCGCCACAACAGCGCCCTGGTCAATACCGACAGCAAGATCGGCAAGGGCACCACGCCGGTCGACTTCAATGCCATCCCGGTCAGCGCGATCAAACGCATCGAGGTGCTGCGTGACGGCGCCGGCGCGCTGTATGGCTCCGATGCGGTGGCCGGCGTGATCAACGTGATCCTCGACGACGCGCCGGAAGGTGGCGCCATCGAGGCCAGCTTCGGCGCCCACCACACCGACCTCAAGCCGATCGGCCGCACCCTGACCGATGGCCAGACCAGCTTCTTCAGCGCCAAGGTCGGCACCGCCCTGACCGATGACGGTGGCTTCCTGCGCGTGGGCCTGGAACTGAAGAACCGCGAAGCGACCAACCGTGCTGGTTTCGACCAGATCCCGCCGTGGGAGGCGCAGACCCCGGACAACCTGGCCCTGGCCGGCAAGCGCAACTACTCGCTCGGCGATGGCGCCAGCAAAGACCTCAACGCCTGGTTCAACAGCGAGATTCCGCTCGGCGCGACCTCCAAGGCCTATGCGTTCGGCACCTGGAACCAGCGCGATACCGAAGGCGCCAACTACTTCCGTTACCCGGACGGTGAGGCCAACTGGAAGGCGCTGTACCCGAACGGCTACCGCCCGATCTCCGAAGGCGAAAACCTGGATGTGCAGCTGGTGGCCGGTGCCCGCGGCGAACTCGGCGACTGGAACTACGATGCCAGCCTCGACCATGGCCGCAACGCGTTCACCTATCGACTGCACAACTCGCTCAACGCCTCGCTCGGCCCGGCCAGCCCGACTCGCTTCAAGACCGGTGATTTCAGCTTCGCGCAGACCGTGGCCAACCTGGATTTCGGCCGCATCTTCGTGCGCGCCAATGACAGCCACAGCCTCGGCTTCGGCATCGAAGGCCGTCACGAGCGCTATGAAACCGGCGCTGGCGACCCGGCCAGCTATGCCGCCGGCCCGTATACCGACCGCCCGACCGGCTCGCAGGCCGGCGGTGGCCTGACCCCACAGGACGAGGCCGATCTGTCGCGCGATGTGATCAGTGCCTATACCAGCCTGTCCTCGACCTTCGGCGAGAAATTCTCCACCGATATCGCCGCCCGCTACGAGCACTACCAGGATTTCGGCGGTGAGCTGACCGGCAAGTTGGGCGCACGCTACGCCTTCGCCCCGGCCTTCGCACTGCGCGGCTCGATCTCCAACAACTTCCACGCACCGTCGCTGAGCCAGATCGGCTACGAGTCGACCTCGACCGGCTACACCGCCGGTGGGCAGCTGGTGCAGGGCCGGCTGCTGTCGGTGAACAACACGATCGCACGTGCGCTGGGCGCCACCGACCTGAAACCGGAGAAGTCGGTCAACACCAGCCTGGGTTTCACCAGCCAGATCGGCAGCCACTTCGACCTGTCGCTGGACCTGTTCCAGATCGACATCGATGACCGTATCGCACTGTCGGAAAGCATCCGTGGCGATGCGCTGACCGATTTCGTCCAGCAGCAGTTCGGCATCGGCGGGCTGGAAAGCGCGCACTATTTCGTCAACGCCGCCGACACCCGTACCCGCGGCGCCGAGTTCGTCGGCAACTGGCGGCAGTCGCTGGGCGATGGCGAGCTGCTGCTGACCGGTACCTGGAGCTATGCCAAGACCGAGCTGAAGAACGTGCTGGCTACGCCGGCGCAGCTGCTGGCGCTGGATCCGGACTATGTGCTGTTCGGCGTGGAAGAGAGCAACACGCTGACCGATGCCGCCCCGCGCACCCGCGCGCAGTTCGCCGCGAGCTGGGCCAATGACCGCTGGTCGTTGAGCAGCCGGCTCAGCCGCCACGGCAGCGCCAAGCGCGTGTTCGATTTCGGCGATGGCTATGTGCCGACCCAGACCTACCAGGCCGAATGGCAGTTGGATGCGGAAGTCGAATACCGCATCAGTCCGCAGTGGAGCGTGGCGGTTGGTGGCCAGAACCTGACCGACAACTATCCGGACCTGTCGAACGAAGACATCCACTACTTCGGCAACCTGCCGTATGACGTGCTGTCACCGATCGGAAGCAACGGTGCGTACTGGTATGGCCGGGTGCGCTTTACGTTCTGATCGGTAAACACGCCGGCTCCCCTCTCCTGGCAGCAGGCGAGGGGAGCTGCACCCACATCGCCCCATGTGCGGTCATGCAGCGGCTGTCGCACGCGGGATGACCTTCCCATAACAACTGTCGCGGCATAGTGTCGGCATGTTTGAAGAACTACAGCGTCCGCCGCCTCCGGCGCTGGCGGACACCGATGCGCTCTTCCTCGACGTCGACGGCACCCTGCTCGCCTTTGCCGATCATCCGGACAAAGTGAAGCCCGACGCGCCGCTGCTGGACCTGCTTGCCATCCTGCACCGGCGTCTGGGCGGTGCGCTGGCGTTGCTCAGTGGACGGCCGCTGACCCAACTGCAGCAGATGTTCACGCCCTTGCAACTGCCAATGGCAGGCCTGCACGGCGCACAGCTGCGGCACTGCGCCGAGGCCCCCCTTCCGGACAGCGGTACCGCACCGTGGCTGCATGCTCTGCACGTGCGCGCGCAACAGCTTGCCCACGCGCACCCCGGCATGCTGGTCGAACACAAGGGCCAGTCTCTGGCACTGCACTGGCGCAACGCCCCGGACGCCGCCGGCGCCATCACCGCCTTTGCCCGTGCCCAGCTGCCGCAGCTGCCCGGGGTGCGTCTGCAGCCCGGCAACCATGTCATCGAGTTCGTCACCGCCACGCATGACAAGGGCCGGGCACTGCGGGAACTGATGCAGCACCCGCCTTTTCAGGGCCGCCGTCCGCTCTTCATCGGCGACGATCTCACCGACGAGCACGGATTTCAGGCTGCGCAGCAGTCTGGCGGTCTGGGCGTGCTGGTCGGCCAACGCGCCGAAAGCCATGCGCGGAGCGCCCTGCCCGACATCCCCGCCGTACACGCCTGGCTGCGCGCAGCCACGACCTGACCCCTCCGGAGGAAACAGCGACGCCAGCGGCGTTCGCACAACAAGGAGTAAGCAATGCAAGACGCCACCCTCGACCTTGGCGTAGTTGGCAATGGCAGTTTCGGCGCGCTCATCGACACACAGGCGCGCGTGGTGTGGAGCTGCCTGCCCAGCTTCGATGGCGACCCGGCCTTCTGTGCCCTGCTCGGCCCCAACCAGCACCCGGGCGGTGACTTCGGCATCGAGCTGGAGGACTTCCGCGACAGCGAGCAGTCCTATCTCACCAATACCGCCATCCTGCGCACGGTACTGTATGACCGCCACGGCGGTGCGGTGGAAGTCATCGACTTCGCACCACGCTGGCGGCAGAACGAGCGCTTCTACCGTCCGGTCAGCCTGATCCGCCAGGTCACCCCGCTGTCGGGCAGCCCGCGCATCATCGTGCGTGCGCGGCCACTGGCCGACTGGGGCGCACGCCAACCGGACACCACCTGGGGCAGCAACCACATCCGCTGGCTGCTGCCGGACCACGCCTTGCGCCTGACCACCGATGTGCCGGTGCGCTTCGTGCGGGACGGCCTGCCGTTCGTGCTCAACCACCGCGTGCACCTGGTACTGGGCGTGGACGAATCACTCAACCGCTCGCTCAGTGGCTATGTGCAGGAATCCTTCCAGCGCACGCGCGACTACTGGCGCGAATGGGTGCGCTACCTGTCCATTCCGCTGGAATGGCAGGACGCGGTGATCCGCAGTGCGATCACCCTGAAGCTGTGCCAGTACGAAGACAGCGGCGCGATCATCGCCGCGATGACCACCTCCATTCCCGAAGCCCCCGGCAGCATCCGCAACTGGGACTACCGCTATTGCTGGCTGCGCGATGCCGCCTTCGTGGTGCGCACGCTCAACCGCCTCGGCGCGACCCGCACGATGGAGCAGTTCCTCGGCTACATCTTCAACCTGGCCACCAGCGATGGCAGCCTGCAGCCGCTGTATGGCATCGGTTTTGAAGCCAAGCTCGATGAGGAGGAGGTGGCGACGCTGTCCGGCTATCGCGGCATGGGGCCGGTGCGGCGCGGCAACCTGGCCTGGCTGCAGCGCCAGCACGATGTCTACGGCAGCGTGGTGCTGGCCTCGACCCAGCTGTTCTTCGACCAGCGCCTGCAGGATCCGGGCGACGCGCACACCTTCGCCCGGCTGGAGCCCTTGGGCGAACAGGCCTTCGCCCTGCATGACGTGCCTGATGCCGGACTGTGGGAGTTCCGCGGCCGCACCGACGTACACACCTATACCAGCGCGATGTGCTGGGCGGCCTGTGATCGCCTGTGCAAGATCGCAGTGCGGCTCAAGCTCGATGCACGTGCGCAGTACTGGCGCGAGCGCGCCGATATCATCCATGAGCGCATCATGGAAAAAGCCTGGAGCGAGCAGCTCGGCCACTTCACCGATACCTTCGGCGGCCATCGCCTGGATGCCTCGCTGCTGCTGCTGGCCGATCTGGGCTTCATCGACGCCAGCGACGCCCGCTTCATCGCCACCGTCGAGGCCATCGGCCGGGACCTCAAGCATGGCAACGCGCTGTACCGCTACATCGCTCCGGATGATTTCGGCGAACCCGAAACCAGCTTCACCATCTGCACGTTCTGGTACATCGATGCGCTCGCCGCAATCGGCCGCATGGAGGAGGCACGCGAAATGTTTGAAGCGCTGCTGCAACAACGCAACCACCTGGGCCTGCTGTCGGAGGACCTTGCCTTCAACGGTGGCGAAGCCTGGGGCAACTTCCCGCAGACCTACTCGCATGTCGGGCTGATCACCGCCGCGATGCGTCTGTCGCGCAGCTGGCAGGAGGCCTCGTGAGCCGGCTGGTGGTCGTCTCCAACCGGGTGGCCGTGCCCGGCGAGAATCGCGCCGGTGGCCTGGCGACAGGCCTGCTGGCGGCACTGCGCGAGCGCGGGGGACTGTGGTTCGGCTGGAGCGGGCGCAGCACCGCGACAAGCGGGGCACTGCACGAGCACACCGACGGGGCCATCCGCCTGCTCACCATGGACCTGAGCAAGGCCGATCTGGACACCTACTACAACGGATTCTCCAACCGGACGTTGTGGCCGCTGCTGCACTTCCGCCTGGACCTGGTGGACTACGACCGCAGCAAACGCGCCGGCTATTGGCGCGTGAACAGGCTGTTCGCCGATACCTTGGCACCGTTGCTGCGCGAAGACGACACGGTCTGGATCCATGACTACCACCTGATTCCGCTGGCCTCACTGCTGCGCGAGCGCGGGGTGGGCTGCCGGATCGGCTTTTTCCTGCACGTGCCAGTGCCCTCGGCCGATCTGATCCATGCGCTGCCCGACCACCGCGCGCTGTTCCAGACCTTGCACGCCTACGACCTGCTGGGCTTCCAGACCCGGCGCGACGTGGACCGCTTCCAGTCCTATGTGCGCCTGTTCGGCGGCGGCAGTCTGATCGACAGCCAATGGATACAGGCCCCCGACGGTCGCCGTGTGCGCACTTCCGCCTTCCCCATCGGCATCGACACGGAGCACATCGCCCGGCAGGCACGCAGCGCCGCCGGTAACAGCGCGGTGCGCGCACTGCGGCAGAGCCTGCAGCACCGCAAGCTCGCCATCGGCGTGGACCGGCTGGACTACTCCAAAGGGCTGCCCGAGCGTTTCCACGGCTTCGAGCGCTACCTCAGCCGCCATCCGCAGGACAAAGGCACGATGACCTTCCTGCAGATCGCGCCGGTCTCGCGCGGCAGCGTCAACGAATACCGCAAGCTGCGCGGGGAACTGGAACAGCTGGCCGGCCACATCAACGGCAGCCATGCCGAAGCCGATTGGACCCCGCTGCGCTACGTCAACCAGAACTATGCGCACAGCACCCTGACCGGCTTCTACCGGGAGGCGGCAGTGGGACTGGTCACGCCCTTGCGCGACGGCATGAACCTGGTCGCCAAGGAATACATCGCCGCGCAGAACCCGGAAGATCCCGGAATGCTGGTGCTGTCACTGCTGGCCGGCGCCGCCGACGAGCTGCAACAGGCGCTGCTGGTGAACCCGCACGATCTGGATGGCGTGGCCGATGCCATCGCCACGGCGGCGAACATGCCACGCGCCGAACGCATCGAGCGCTGGCAGACGATGATGCAGCACCTGCGCGAATTCGATATCAACCGCTGGCGCCGCGACTACCTGCAGGCACTGGAAGCGGCCCCTTGAACTGCTCCAGCCTCAGTCCAGAAACCGTTCGCGGCTGGCCGCATCGGGCACAAAGCAGCGCTCATGGCGGCCGAACCAGCGGTACCGGTTGCGCGCCAGCCAGCGGTAGCCGCGGTCACGCAGTGGCGCGGGAACCACCCGGGCCAGCACGGCCAGCGTCCAGACACCGCCCAGTCCGGCCACCACCCGGATAATCGCGTCGGTATCGGTGTACGCGATGCCATCCTCCAGCAGCAGGAAGGACAGCGGATCCTCCGGATCCAGCCCGTAGCGGTGCAGGAGGCTGCGACCGCAGCGGCCCTGCATCGCCGCGAAGCGGTAGCGTCCGCCGCGATCAAAACGCAGCAGGAACCCGACCCAGCGGCTGCACAGCGCACACACGCCGTCGAACACGATCACCGCCGGCTCAGTGCGCATCGGTGTCTGGCAACAGCCAGCCCTCGTAGCGGATGAGCCGGCCGATCAGCGGCATCGAGACGTCGACCAGGAATTCGTAGCGTCCGGCCTGTTCGCGTTCGCGGCAGTGCACCTGGGCGAACCAGCGTGCCGGCAGGGGCAGCAGCCCGAAGGCCCAGGCCCGCTCGACCCGCCACAGGATCTGCCCGGCGCTTTCGGACAGGCCGAAGCGGAAACGCACCGCGCCCAGCTGCTCGAACAGCCGCCCGCCGCGCTGCCAGAGCCGCGAGTGCATCCGCGCCGGCCCGAAACGGCGACGCCAGCACTCGCCATCGGCATCGACCACGAACTCGACAGCCACTGGCACGGTCGAGGTCGGCGGCAGACGCGCCAGCCAGGCGCACGGCGCTACCAGCCAATGGCTGCCGCGCATTACGTCACCCTGCCCGCTCCAGCGTTGCCGGTCACGCACCGAATGCAATGCCCGCAGTTGCGGCGACAGCTGTTCGAACGCGGAACCCAGCACCTGCGCGAACAGCGGCACATTCATCCCTGCATCCACACCAGGGTGGCGATCCGGCCACTGCGGCGGTCACGGCGGTGCGAGAACCAGCGCGCGGGGTCGGTGATCGTGCACAGATCACCACCGTGGATAGCGGCCGGTTCCATCCCCGCGGCCAGCAGCCGCTGCCGCGCCAGCGCGTACAGGTCCACCCGCCAATGGCCGGGCCGGGTCGGCGTGAACGCCGCTTCCGCCTCGGCCGAGCGGGCGACGAACGCCTGATACACGTCAGCGCCAATCTCATAGTGCGCCGGTCCGGCCGCCGGCCCCAGCCAGGCGATCACCGACCCGGCCGGCGTACGCATCGCCGCCAGCGTGGCTTCCAGCATGCCTTCGGCCAACCCGCGCCAGCCGGCATGGGCGGCGGCGACTTCACCGCCATCACGCGCGGCGAACACTACCGGCAGGCAATCGGCGGTGAGGATCGCCAGCACCACGCCCGGCACTGCGGTCACCGCGGCATCGGCCACCGGTTCGGCGTCGATGCCCTGCGCGGCGGGCGGCGCGTCAAAACGCAGCACACCGGTGCCATGCACCTGCCGCAACCAGTGCGGGGCCGAAGGCAGCCCGGCCAGGCGCTGCAGCTCCTCACGATTGCGCTGCACCTGCGCCGGATCGTCACCGTCAGCGGCCGTGCGGTTGCCGAGATTGAAGGTATCGAACGGGGGCTGCGAGCCACCCGCCCCATGGCGCGTCGTGGTGAAGGCACACACGCCCGGCGGCGCCGGCCAGTGGGCCCGCATCCACGGCTGCGCGCTGGGCATCAGCGGCGGTCCCGCTCGCGCTCGGCGAAGGCTTCCGAATCCTCACGCAGCGCCTTCATCAGCGCCAGCAGGTCGGCCGGCACCGGCGCGGTGTTGCGGATCGTTTCGCCACTGACCGGGTGCACGAACTCCAGGGTTTCAGCATGCAGCGCCTGACGCTTGAAGCCGCGCAACTGCGCAATCAGCTCATCGGTGGCGCCCTTGGGCAGCTTCAGCGAACCGCCATACAGCGGATCGCCGACGATGGCGTGCTTGAGGTGGGCCATGTGCACGCGGATCTGGTGGGTGCGGCCGGTTTCCAGACGGCATTCCAGGGCGGTGTGCGCGCGGAAGCGCTCACGCAGCCGGTAATGGGTCACCGCGTCCTTGCCGTCCTCGCGCACGCCCATGCGCAGACGGTCACGGGCGTGGCGGTCGATCGGCGCATCCACGGTACCGCCGGCGACCAGCGCACCGACCACGACCGCCAGATACTGGCGGTGCACTTCACGTGCCGACAGCTGCTCCACCAGCGCGGTCTGCGCCTGCAACGTGCGCGCCACCACCATCACGCCACTGGTGTCCTTGTCCAGGCGATGCACCACACCGGCACGCGGCACCTTGGCGATCTCCGGGTCCCGGAACAGCAGCGCGTTGACCAGGGTGCCGCTCGGGTTGCCGGCGCCCGGATGGACCACCAGCCCGGCCGGCTTGTCGATCACCAGCACATGCTCGTCCTCGTACAGCACCGACAGCGGGATATCCTCCGGCACCGCGTGTGTCTCGATCTCCAGCACCGCGTTCAATGTGGCCAGCTCGCCGCCACGGACCGGATCGCGCGGCCGCACCGGCTCGCCGTCGAGCAGTACCGCGCCGGTCTTGATCCACTCGGTCAGGCGCGAACGGGAGAATTCGGGAAACAGTTCGGCCAGCACGGCATCAAAACGACGACCGGCAGCGGAATCGGGGACCAGCGCCTGGCGCTGGGTGGCAGAGGTGTTCTCGGACATGGGAAAGACCAACAGAAAGACGAAATTGGGGGTCCTGACGGCAACAGTCAGTCGCAGGACAGGCCACTAGGCTATCATCGCCCCTTCGTATTCCTGCCGCGTCCTGCCCTGACCCATGATCCGAGGCTTCTCGATGCTGTCCGCCCCCCTCCGTTTCACCGCCCTGCTGCTGGTGCTGGTTTTTGCCGTTTCCGGCTGCCACCGCGGTACCAAGGGCAAGAATGCCGACGAAGGCGTGCCGGTCGAACAGCTGTTCGAAAAGAGCCACAAGCTGATGCAGGGCGGCAACTGGTCGGGGGCTGAAAACAGCTTCCGGCGCCTGATTGCGCAATATCCGTACGGCCCGTACACCGAGCAGGCGATGATCGAAAGCGCCTACGCCCAGTACAAGGCCGGCAAGAACGATGACGCGGTGTCCAGCATCGACCGCTTCATCCGCACCTACCCGACCCATCGCAACATCGCCTATCTGTACTATCTGCGTGGCCTGGCCAACAGCAACCGCGATACGGTTTTCCTGCGCCGCGTATGGTCCTTGGATCCGAGCCGCCGCGATCTGTCCTCGCCGCGTCAGGCCTATGCCGATTTCACCATCGTCACCGAGCGCTACCCGAACAGCCGCTACGCCGCCGACGCGCGCCAGCGCATGATCGAGCTGCGCGACGTGTTCGCCCAGCACGAGCTGGACAACGCCCTGTACTACGCCCGTCGCGGCGCCTGGGTCTCGGTCGCCGGCCGCGCCAACTACCTGCTGGAAACCTATCCGCAGAGCGCCTTCCAGTACGATGCGGTGGCACTGCTGGCCGAGGCCTATACCCGCCTGGGCAACCAGACCCTGGCCGATGACGCCCGTCGCGTGCTCGAGCTGAACCAGCCCGACCACCCGTGGCTGGCCGGCAACTGGCCCAAGTACCCGTGGATGATCCGCAAGCTCAACCCGTTCGCCGGCGAGAAGTCGGTGGCCACCGGGCAGCGCAACGCCACCATGGGCAAGAAGTAAGCGGCCGGATCCATCCGGCGCAGACACAGGAAAGGGGCCTTGCGGCCCCTTTCTTTTTATCCCTTGAACGGTTTGGGCCGGCTCAGCCGCGGAAACCGTTGCTGATCGGATAGCGCCGTTCCCGGCCGAACGCACGCCGTGACACCTTCGGCCCCGGCGCGGCCTGGTGGCGCTTCCACTCGCCAATCCGCACCAGCCGCAGCACCCGGTCCACCACCTCCGGCGCATAGCCGGCGCCGATGATGTCCTCGCGCGACTGCTCCTGGTCGACGTAGCGGTACAGGATGCCGTCGAGCACGTCGTAGGCCGGCAGCGAATCCTGGTCGGTCTGGTTCTCGCGCAGCTCGGCCGACGGCGCGCGCGCGATCACCGCCGGCGGGATCACCGGGGCTCCGCCCACGGTATTGCGCCACTTGGACAGGCCGTAGACCTCGGTCTTGTACAGGTCCTTCAGCGGCGCGTAGCCGCCGCACATGTCGCCGTAGATGGTAGCGTAGCCGACCGCGTACTCGCTCTTGTTGCCGGTGGTCAGCAGCAGGCCACCGAACTTGTTGGCCAGCGCCATGAGGATCACGCCACGGCTGCGCGACTGCAGGTTCTCCTCGGTGACGTCGGGCGCCTGCCCTTCGAACATCGCCGACAGCGACTGCATCAGGCCTTGGAAGGCCGGCTCGATCGGCACCGTCTCCAGCTTCACCCCCAGCGCGCGGCACTGCTCCACGGCCAGGTCATTGGACAGGTCGGCGGTGTAGCGCGAAGGCAGGCTGACCGCGGTGACGTTGGCCGCGCCCAGCGCATCCACCGCCAGCGCCAGCACCAGCGCCGAGTCGATACCGCCGGACAGGCCCAGCCAGACCTTGGAAAAGCCGTTCTTGCGGCAGTAGTCCTGGATGCCACGGGTGACCGCGCGCCAGGCCAGCGCGTCCATGCTTTCATCGCCATCATCGATCCAGCGCATCGGCATGAAGCTGCGGCGGGCCACGTCGTAGTCGACCACCAGCATCTCCTCGGCAAACGCCACCGCGGCCGGATGCACGATGCCATCGCCATCGGCCACCACCGAGGCGCCATCGAACACCACCGCGTCCTGGCCGCCGACGGTGTTGACGTAGACGATGCCGACGCCGGTCTCGCGGCTGCGCTCGGCCAGCAGCGCATCGCGCTGGGCGTGCTTGCCACGTTCATAGGGCGAGGCGTTGGGCACCAGCACCAGCTCGGCGCCGGCCTTGGCCGCACCGGCCAGCGGCTCGGCAAACCAGAGGTCCTCGCAGATCACCAGCCCCAGCTTCACGCCGTTGACCTCGAATACGCAGTCGCCGCCGTCCGGATCGACGTCGAAATAGCGGCGCTCGTCGAACACCGCGTAGTTGGGCAGCTCACGCTTGCGGTAGGTGGTTTCCACCGCCCCCTCGCGCAGCACGCTGGCCGCGTTGTAGACCACCGCGCCGGCGCTCTGCGGCCAGCCGACCACCGCCACGATGCCGTGCGCGGCGGTCGCAATACGCTGCAGCGCCTGCTCGCACTGGCGCAGGAATCCCGGGCGCAGCAGCAGATCTTCCGGCGGATAGCCGCTGACCGCCAGTTCCGGAAAGAGCACCACCTCGGCGCCGTATTCGTCGCGCGCCTCGTGCATCAACTCGATGATGCGGTCGGCGTTGCCCGCCACATCACCGACCGGGAAGTCGAACTGGGCCAGAGCGATGCGAAGCGATTGGGTCATGTCAGCTGCCTTGTTCTGCGGGCATCCCCATGCGGATGCCGGAAAGGAAACACCTGGCGGGCTGACGCCCGCCCCGTGCAACCGCCGCGCGGATGCACCGGGCCATTATTCCAGATGTGGCCCATTGCCCGCCGTAGCGGGGCGCAGCCGGGCGACGGTCCAAAAGAAAAGGCCGCCCGAAGGCGGCCTTTTCCAGACATCCATGCAGCGGATGGCTTACTTCTTCATCAGCTCGGCAATCGCCGCGCCCAGATCGCCCGGCGAACGGACGGTCTTCACGCCAGCGGCTTCCATCGCGGCGAACTTGCCTTCGGCCGTGCCCTTGCCACCGGAGGCGATCGCACCGGCGTGGCCCATGCGCTTGCCGGCCGGAGCCGAGGCACCGGCGATGAAACCGACGACCGGCTTCTTGACGTGCTTGGCGATGTACTCGGCGCCGGCTTCCTCGGCGTCGCCGCCGATTTCACCGACCATGATGATGCCTTCGGTCTGCGGGTCTTCGTTGAACAGCTTCAGGCAGTCGACGAAGTTCAGGCCGTTGATCGGGTCGCCGCCGATGCCGATGCAAGTCGACTGGCCCAGGCCCACTTCGGTGGTCTGCTTGACCGCTTCATAGGTCAGCGTGCCCGAGCGCGACACGATGCCGATCTTGCCCGGCATGTGGATGTGGCCCGGCATGATGCCGATCTTGCACTCGCCCGGAGTGATGACGCCCGGGCAGTTCGGCCCGATCAGCACGGTGTCCGGATGCGAACGGGTCAGCACGTTCTTCACGCGCAGCATGTCCAGCACCGGGATGCCTTCGGTGATGCAGACGATGACCTTGATGCCGGCCGCAGCGGCTTCCAGGATCGCGTCGGCGGCGAAGGCCGGCGGCACGTAGATGACCGAGGCGTCGGCGCCGGTGGCGGCGACGGCATCGGCGACGGTGTTGAACACCGGCAGTTCAAGATGGGTGGTGCCACCCTTGCCCGGGGTCACGCCGCCGACCACCTGGGTGCCGTATTCCAGCATCTGGGTGGCGTGGAAGGTGCCCTGCTGGCCGGTGAAGCCCTGCACGATCACCTTGGTGTTCTTGTTGATCAAAACGCTCATGGGTAATTCCTTGGGGTGTCGTGGATCAGGCAGCAGACTTGACCGCGTCAACGATCTTCTTGGCGCCATCGTTGATGTTGTCAGCCGGGATGATGGCCATGCCGCTGTCACGCAGCAGCTGCTTGCCTTCTTCCACGTTGGTGCCTTCCAGACGGACCACCACCGGAACCTTGACGCCCACTTCCTTGACCGCGGCGATGATGCCTTCGGCGATCATGTCGCAGCGGACGATGCCGCCGAAGATGTTGACGAAGATGCCTTCGACCTTGTCCGAGGACAGGATCAGCTTGAACGCTTCGATCACGCGCTGCTTGTTGGCACCGCCGCCCACGTCCAGGAAGTTGGCCGGCTCGCCGCCGTTGAGCTTGATCACATCCATGGTGGCCATGGCCAGGCCGGCGCCGTTGACCATGCAGCCGATGTTGCCGTCCATGGTGACGTAGTTGATGTCCAGCTCCGAGGCGATCACTTCGGTCGGGTCTTCCTGGGTCTTGTCGCGCATGGCGACCAGATCCTTGTGGCGGTAGCTGGCGTTGTCGTCGCTGTCGAACTTGCCGTCCAGCGCGTACAGGTTGCCGTCGTCCAGAATCGCCAGCGGGTTGATTTCAACCAGCGCCAGGTCCTTTTCGTTGAACAGGCGGTACAGGTTGACCATGATGCTTGCGAACTGGCCGGCCTGCTTGGCGGTCAGGCCCAGCTTGAAGCCGAAATCGCGACCGTGGTAACCCTGCACGCCTTCAACGAAGTCAACGTTGAGGGTGTGGATCAGCTCCGGGGTCTCGGCGGCGACCTGCTCGATCTCCACGCCACCTTCGGACGAGGCGATATAGCTGATGGTCTTGGTGCCACGGTCCACGAGGACGGACAGGTACAGCTCCTTGACGATCTCACCGGCGGTGGTCACCAGCACCAGGTTGACCGGCAGCTCGACGCCGGCGGTCTGGTAGGTGGCCATCTTGGTGCCGAGCATCTTGGCCGCAGCGGCCTTCACATCGTCGACGGTCTTGCAGAACTTGACGCCGCCGGCCTTGCCGCGACCGCCCGCATGGATCTGCGCCTTGACCATCCAGGGGCCTTCGCCCAGCGACTGGGCAGCGGCAACGGCCTCATCGGCGGTGGCTGCGACCTTGCCGGCCGGGACCGGAATGCCATATTGGGCAAGCAGCTGTTTTGACTGGTATTCGTGGAAATTCATGCGTCACCGTGGGAATAGGAACGACCGCCTCATAAGTCCGCGAGGCCAAAGTGGCCGTCATACAGCGCAGGCGGGCCGGCTATTGTCGCCGACCCCGGGCCGCGGCGCAAAGAAGTCTGTACAAATCATCGGCGCGGGTCCGGTTTTCAAAAGCTTTTCAGTCACTTGCCCGTGAATCTGGACGCAGCCACGGCGCCGCCCGCCACCGGTTCGGCACCTATACTGTGCGCTCGTCGCGAGGAAAGGAGTCCGGCTTGTCCCCCAGCTCATCGCTTATCGATCGCATCGAATCGATCCCGCGACGCGAACTGTATTTCTTCGCGCTCTACCGGCTCTTGGTCGCCAGCCTGATCGCGGCGCTGGTGTTCAGCCCGCTGTCCATGCTGGTTGGCGAGCCCCATCACCCGCGACTGGCGCAGCTGGTCTCCATCGGCTACCTGCTGGTTTCGCTGGGCCTGTTGATCTGGGGCCGCAACGAACGCTGGCTGCAGACCATCGTCCTGTGCAGCGTGATGGTCGACACCGTGGCCGCGATGCTGCTGACCCACGCCCTGCCCGGCGCCAGCGCCGGCATCTCGATGTCGCTGCTGTTCAACATCGCCGCCGCGGCGATGCTGCTGCCGCTCGCGCGCGGCATGCTGGTGGCGCTGGGCGCCAGCTCCGCCACCGTGCTCGAATTCGTCTGGCGCGAGCTGGAGGACGGCAGCAATGCGCGCACCGTGGCCGAACTGGCGATGTTCATCACCAGCTATCTGGCGCTGGCCTGGATCAGCTACCAGATCGGCAACCGTGCACGCCGCAACCAGCAGCTGGCCGAGCAGCGCGGGGCCGAAGTGGCCAACCTGTTCGAGATCAACGAACTGATCATCCGCCGCATGCGGACCGGCGTGCTGGTGGTCGATGGCCACGGCCGCATCACCGTGGCCAACGAGGCCGCCACCGCCCTGCTCGGCGATGCCGGCGGCACCCTGGACGATGGCGAGAACCGGCTGTCGCTGCGCGCGCCCGAACTGGCCAAACGCCTGCAACGCTGGCGCAATGGCTGGCGCGAGGAAGAATTGCCGCTGCAGCTGGCGCCCGACCAGGCCGAGGTGCAGCCGCGCTTCGCCCGGCTGCTGGCCGACAGCGAACTGTCGCTGGTGTTCCTGGATGACACCACCGTTGTCTCGCGCCGCGCCGAATCGCTGACGCTGTCCACGCTGGGGCGCTTCTCCGCCAGTCTGGCCCATGAAATCCGCAATCCGCTGGCGGCAATCAACTACGCCACCCAGCTGCTGGAGGAATCGCCGGATATCGGCGAAGCCGACCGCCGCCTGCTGCAGATCATCCATCACCAGTGCCAACGCACCAACGGCATTGTCGAAAGCGTGCTCGGCCTGGCCCGGCGCGAACGCGCCAACCCGGAGAACCTGGACCTGGCCAGCTTCGTCCGCCGCTTCGTGCTGGAGTACCGGCAGACCCTGTCCATCGAGACCGACAGCCTGGAAGTCATCATCCGCGAGGCCTCGGTGATGGCGCTGATGGATCCCCGGCACCTGCACCAGGTGCTGACCTCGCTGGTGCACAACGCGCTCAAGTACGGCCGTCTGGCCGAGGAGCCGGCACGGGTCCGCATCCGCGTCGCCTCGGCCGAACGCCACGCCATCATCGATGTGACCGATCGCGGTCCCGGCATCCCCGACGCGGTGGCCGCACAGCTGTTCCGGCCGTTCTACACCACCTCCGAACACGGCACCGGGCTGGGGCTGTACATCGCCCGCGAGCTGTGCCGTGCCAACCAGGCACAGCTGGACTACATCTCCGTGCCGGCCGGCGGCGCCTGCTTCCGCCTGACCCTGTCCGCGCCGCCCCAGACCCTGCCGCACTGATACCCCGGGCACACTCCCGCTGGCGCGAGGTTGGCGGCAACCGGCCTCCTCCGCTATCGTTCCCGCCATGAATGTGACGCACAGCGCCCTGGTCGTCGATGACGAACGCGACATCCGTGAGCTTCTGGTTCTCACCCTTGGCCGGATGGGGCTGCGCATCAGTACCGCGGCCAACCTGGCCGAAGCGCGCGAGCTGCTGGCCAGCAACCACTTCGATCTGTGCCTGACCGATATGCGCCTGCCCGACGGCAACGGCATCGAGCTGGTCACCGAGATCACCCGCGACCACCCGCGTACACCGGTGGCGATGATCACCGCCTTTGGCAGCATGGATCTGGCGGTGGAAGCGCTCAAGGCCGGCGCCTTCGACTTCGTCAGCAAGCCGGTGGACATCAGCGTGCTGCGCGGCATGGTCAAGCACGCGCTGGAACTGAACAATACCGAACGCCCCCGCACCCCGGCGCCGCCGGAAAATGCCGCGCGCCTGCTCGGCGAATCGGCGGCGATGGACGAACTGCGCGCCACCATCACCAAGGTCGCGCGCAGCCAGGCACCGGTCTACATCCTGGGCGAATCCGGCGTCGGCAAGGAGCTGGTCGCCCGGACCATCCACGAGCAGGGCGCCCGCGCGGCCGGGCCATTCATCCCGGTCAACTGCGGCGCCATCCCCGGCGAATTGATGGAGAGCGAGTTCTTCGGCCACCGCAAGGGCAGCTTCACCGGTGCCCACGCCGACAAGCCCGGGCTGTTCCAGGCCGCCAACGGCGGCACCCTGTTCCTGGACGAAGTGGCCGAGCTGCCGCTGCAGATGCAGGTCAAACTGCTGCGCGCGATCCAGGAAAAATCGGTGCGCCCGGTGGGCGCGGCGGCCGAAGTTCCGGTGGACGTGAGGATCCTGTCGGCCACCCACAAGGATCTGGCCGAACTGGTGGAGGATGGACGCTTCCGCCACGACCTGTACTACCGCATCAACGTGATCGAACTGCGCGTGCCGCCGCTGCGCGAACGCCGCAGCGACCTGCCGCAACTGGCGGCGGCCATCCTCAGCCGGCTGGCACACGCACAGGGACAACCCCTGCCTGCGCTGGCCCCCTCCGCCATCGATGCCCTGACCGACTATGCGTTCCCGGGCAACGTACGCGAGCTGGAGAACATCCTGGAGCGCGCGCTGGCGATGGTCGAAGGTGGGCATATCGGCGCCGATGATCTGCGGTTGCCGCACGCCCGGCCGTTCGGTGCCGATGGCGGCAAGGGCGCCGCCCCCCAGGAAGCGGTGATCGATATCGATCCGGCCAACGCCGCGCTGCCCACCTACATCGAGCAGCTGGAGCGCTCCGCAATCCAGAAGGCGCTGGAAGAAAACCGCTGGAACAAGACCCGCACCGCCGCGCAGCTGGGCATCACCTTCCGCGCCCTGCGCTACAAGCTGAAAAAGCTGGAAATGGAGTAACCGGCGTCCCGCAGATCGGCAGAGAACTGCAGCAATGAAAAACGCCGGGTTTACCCGGCGTTTTTCATTGGATCAACCGGTCCTGGATCAATCTTTGGTCACGCGATTGATCTCGGCCAGGCTGGTCACACCGTGAGCGGCCTTGAGCAGCGCGGACTGGCGCAAATCATTCACCCCGACCCGCTGCGCGGCCGCGGCGATCTCCATCGCATTACCGCCCTGCAGCACGATCGAGGCGATCTCGTCGGTCATCGGCATCACCTGGTAGATACCGGTACGGCCCTTGTAACCCTCGGTGCACTCCTCGCAGCCCACCGGCTCGTACAGCTGGATACCCTTGTCGATCTGCTCGGCGGTGAAGCCTTCGGCCAGCAGCGCGTTTTCGGGCAGCTGCAGCGGACGCTTGCAGTTGGAGCACAGCCGGCGGGCCAGGCGCTGGGCAATGACCAGCGTCACCGAGGAGGTGATATTGAACGGCGCGATACCCATGTTCATCAGGCGCGCGATGGTTTGCGGGGCATCGTTGGTATGCAGCGTGGACAGCACCATATGGCCGGTCTGCGCGGCCTTGATCGCGATCTCCGCCGTTTCCAGGTCACGGATTTCACCGACCATGATCACGTCCGGGTCCTGACGCAGGAACGAGCGCAACGCCGCGGCGAAGGTCATGCCGCGCTTGTTGTTCTGCTGCACCTGGTTCACGCCCGGCAGACGGATTTCCACCGGGTCTTCGGCGGTGGAGATGTTGCGGGTCTCATCATTGAGGATGCCCAGCGCGGTATACAGCGACACGGTCTTGCCCGAACCGGTCGGGCCGGTCACCAGCACCATGCCGTAGGGCTTGTGGATCGCCTCCAGGAACAGCTTCTGCTGCTCCGGCTCGTAGCCGAGCTTGTCGATGCCCAGTTTGGCCGCGCTACCATCGAGGATACGCAGCACGATCTTCTCGCCGAACAGGGTCGGCAGCGTGCTGACACGGAAGTCGATCTGCTTGGTTTTGGACAGGTTGAGCTTGATACGGCCGTCCTGCGGCACGCGCTTTTCGGCGATATCCAGCTGCGACATCACTTTCAGGCGCGCGGCGATGCGCTCGCGCAGCTTCACCGGCGCCTTGGCCACCTGCTTGAGCAGGCCATCGATGCGGAAACGCACCCGGTACTCGTCCTCGTACGGCTCGAAATGGATGTCCGAGGCGCCCTTGCGGATCGCATCGACCAGCACCTTGTTGACGAACTTGACCACCGGGGTGTCGTCGCCCTTGGCGTCGATACCGGCGTCGCCACCACCTCCCATGTCCTCATCGCCGGCGGCGACATCCAGATCGCCCACATCACCGTCGTCGCCGCCCAGCGCGTTGCCCAAGCTGTCATTGCTGGCCAGCCAGAGGTCCAGCGTGCGCTTGATCTGCTCCTCGTCCACCAGAATGGACTCGACAACCAGATTGGTGTGGAACTTGATCTCATCCAGCGGCTGGGTCGGGTTGCTGGTGCCCACGAACAGCTTGCCGCCGCGCTTGAACAGCGGCAGCACGCGGTGTTTGCGCAGCAGCTCTTCGCTGACCAGCTTGATCGCGCTCTGGTTGGCATCGAACACCGACACATCCAGCAACGGCATGCCGAATTCCATCGCGTTGGCCGCTGCCATGCTGGCGGCGCTGACCAGCTTCCTGTCGGCCAGCCATTGCGCCAGCGGCACCTTGGCATCGGTGGCCTGGGCCATCGCGGTGCGCGCAGTGGCTTCGTCCAGCGCTCCGTCCTGGACCAGACGCCGGGCGATGCCGGTAATACCCACCAGGTTGGCGGATGCCAGTGTGTTCATGGGATTCCCCCTTCAATCAGACCAGAAAGATACCGCATCCGGCCGCCACGGCGGCTGCCGCACTGCCCGGATCGCCCCGCTCCCGCCTTCGTCCTGCCCGGGCACGAAGGGGGTTGCCAAGTCGTTGCCGGCCGGTCTACAGCAGGCCGCGGCGCAGCTCCGCCGCCGAGCGCGGCGACAGCAGGCCCGGGGCCACATCGAACACCGTCACCGCTCCCACCTGCCCGGCGCGGTTCATGCGGTACACCGCCCGCGCATAGGCCACCAGCACGCTGGCGGTGAACTGCGGGTTGCTGTCCAGCTTCAGCGAATACTCCACCACCTGCGAGACACCCTCGGCGGTGCTGCCGCTGCGGATCACAAAACCGCCATGCGGCATGGCCGAATGCTCACGCGCCAGCTGCTCGGCACTGATGAAATCCACGCGGGTGTCGTACTGGTCAAAGTAATGCGGCATCGACACGATCGCCTGCCGCACCTCTCCGGCATCGGCACCGTCCTCCAGCACCACGAAGCAGTGCCGGGTGTGCTTGTCGCGGGTGGACAGGTGCGGGCGCGCGCCGCTGCGCACCTGCGCCATGGCCGCGTCCGAGGGCAGCGTGTACTGCACCCCGGCGGCCACGCCCGGCACCCGGCGGATCGCATCGGAATGACCCTGGCTCAGGCCCCGGCCCCAGAAGGTGTAAGTCTCGCCTTCCGGCAGCAGCGCCTCGCCGAACACGCGGTTGAGCGAGAACAGCCCCGGGTCCCAGCCGCAGGCCACCAGCGCGGTACGCCCGGCCGCCCGGGCCGGCACGTCCACCGCCTCGAAGTACTCCGGGATGCGCGCATGGGTGTCGAAGCTGTCCACCGTATTGAAGCGCGCCGCCAATGCCGGCCCCTGTGCCGGCAGGTCGTCCTTGGAGCCGCCGCACAGCACCAGCACGTCGATATCCGCGCGCGGCACCTCCAGCGCTTCGATGCCGTGGACCGGCGTAGCGGCAGAGACCGTGGCCACCTGGCCCGGCGGGCGACGGGTGAACACCCCGGCCAGCACCATGTCCGGATTGCGCGCGATGGCCAATTCCACTCCGCGTCCCAGATTGCCGTAACCCACGATTCCGATGCGGATGGCATCACCCATTGCTGATTCCTGTTTCTGAAGGGGGGACGCGCCTGCCGGCCTGCAACAAGGTGGCGACGCGGGCCGGCATTATCCCTTCACGCACAGTCCGGCGCATCGGGCAGTCGAGTCGCCCGGGTAAGGCCATCGGCCGCACCCGGGGAAACACCGCGGTGCAGGCATCGCAGAGGTCCCGGGTGCGCGTTGCTTACCCGGGCTACAGGCTGTTTCTGGAAGGGAGGTGCGCCTGCCGGCCTGCTTCGAGGCGACGACGCGGGCCGGCATTATCCATTCACGCGCAGTCCGGCGCATCGGGCAGTATTCCGATGCCGATCCGCGTCCATTTCCTACGCCCGCGTCGGAATTACCCGACAACAGAACGGGGCATTGTCGACGACCCGATACCGGCAAACTCCGATACCCGGAGGCCGCATCAACACCCGCAATAGGCCCTGCCATCAGCCGATGGTTTTCATCGAAGGGATACCGGAATGGGACAAAGCAAAGCCACGCTGGTGCTGCCGGCGGATCAGGTCACCCGCATCAACGAGCTGCTGCTCAACCTGGAGAACGAGCTGGTCCAGCTCACCGCCATGCAGCCGCAACAGCGCCAACGCCTGTTCAAGATGGGCCCGGGCTCGGAAGTGTTTGCCCGGCGCGCACTGGAAGCGCTGGAACAGAACCCGGACATCATTCCGCCCAGCCTGGCTGCGGAACTGCCCGGCGCCAAAGCCGACCTGCAGGGGATCGACCAGTTGCGCCCCATTCTGGACCGGCTCAACCGGCTGTGCAGCCGCGCCTCGGATACCGAAATGGCCTTGGGCAGCGATGTCATGAACGTGGCCCTGGAAGGCTACAACCAGCTCAAGGTCTCCGGCCGTGACAAGGGCCTTGATGCCTTGCGCAACGAGCTGGGGGTCCGCTTCAAGAAGGGCCAGCGCCGCGGCGGCAAGGTGCCGGAACCGGCGTAACACCGGGCCCCTCCCCGCGTCGTCATGCACAGGCCGCCTGCGGGCGGCCTGTTTTATTCCCGATAAAGCGGAAATACCGGTCGCGCATGCTGAAAACCACGCGGCGGGCTGAGCACGGCCACTCCACACCGCCGCGGAGCCTCCAGAAGCGTGAACGTCGTAACAAAAAACCTCAGCCGACAAGCAAAAAGCCTCACGTGACAGACAAAAAGCCTTAGCCGTCAGGCAAAAAGCCTCAACAGAGCAGCAAAAAACCTCACGCGTCAGGCAAACAGCCTTAACCGACGGGCAAAAAGCCTCACGTGACAGATAAAAAGCCTTGTGCGACAGGCAAAAAGCCGCATCCGGCAAGCAAATAACCTCATCGGAGCAACTCACAGCCTCAAGCGACACCCGGGGCTCCCCTATAGCGGATGACAGAGTCGCCCGCGATCTGTGCCGGGACTATGACAACCCGACCAGTGCGATGCGGGTGATGCGGCGGCACTGTCCCCCACGCTCCCGCACGCCTCGCCATTCAGGCATGCTGCACTCCCGCTCCCAAGCCCACACCGCCGATGACCCGCTACAAAGCCGCCGCCCTGCATTCCCTGCTCAGCCTGGCGCTGATCGGCCTGATCGCCGCCGTTGTCGTGCCGCTCTGGCACCCGTGGGGCATCTATCGTATTTCCGGGGTCCTACCGCTGTTGGCCATTCTGGCAGGCGTGCAGTTCGCAACGGGCCCACTGCTGACCCTCATCACCTACAGACAGGGCAAAAAAACCCTGCGGTTTGATCTGGCCGTGATCGGCCTGCTGCAAATGGGCTTCCTCGGCGTCGGCCTGTATACGCTATGGCAATCACGACCGGTATTTGTGGTGGCCAGCGGTGTGCGCATGGCGGTGGTACTTGCCAATGAAGTCAGTGAGACCGCCCTGAAGCAGGCGGCCCGACCCGAGTGGTCACACCCTTCATCCGGACGCCCAATCCTGGTGGGGCTGCAACAGGGAGCCGCAGGCAGCGACCAGCAGTCTGTGCTTTCCGCGTTTCTGAACACCGGCATGGACAGGGAGCAGCAGCCCCGCTGGTACCTGCCTTATGCAGAAACAGTCCCGCAACTGCTATCCAACGCAACGCCAAGCAATGCCGATGCATTGCCTGCCGAACCGGGTAACCCGGTGATGTTCCGGAGTCTCCCCATCGTCGCAACACACGGGCAGGGACGCATGGTGCTAAATGCCGATACCGGTATGCCAGTAAAGGCTGTTACCTACTGACGTAATGTGCAAAGGCTTGACAGTCAATACCGAATAACAACGCCTTTCGCCGCACACCTGCCAAGGTCGACACTCGCCGCCGGACATTCCGCAACCTGTTCAACGAGTGAAACCATGACAAGCCACTTATCCCCGTGACCCGCCAAACAACTACTCAGGAAGGTGATCACTTGGGTCGGCCATCCAGGCGCAGAATCGATTTTTGCGCCTGCATTAAGGGCGCCCGCTCATGAGAGGCGGACACCCATTCAATTCAGCACGCAACTGCCATCGCCACTGGTTCCGTCCATCTGGCAGGTGACCGTACGGGTTCCAGGTGATTGCGGGGTCGCCGTCACCGCCGTCCCGATAGCTGTGCCACCAGTGATCGTGGCGCATGCTTGGGCGACTGCCGTGGACGGTATTTCATCCCCATAGAGCACAGCCAGCGCACTGTTCGCATAAGCCTTGGCCTCGGCCATACAGGCATTTTCCGCCGCCTTTACCCGGTATTTATTGTAAGCAGGCAGGGCTATTGATGACAGGATGGCGATGATCGCCACGACAATCATCAGCTCAATCAAAGTGAAGCCAGATGCGGAACGACGCATATTGATACCCCCTTAATTCCCCAACCTAATCAACAGCAAGGACCGTGCCAATTGACGCCAACCGACAACCGATTCTAATTGACAGTCCATATGCATTGCTCCTCCCCAGAAAAACAAACCCCGCCTAAGCGGGGTTTGTCTGACTCAATGCAACGCCAGCGGATCAGGGGCCAGCAGCGAATCGGCAGGTTGCGGTCTGCTCCGAGCACTGGACAGTCTTGCCACCCGGATCCTTTGCAGTAAAGGTAGCAGCGTAATCCACCGGATCCTTCTCTGCGTTAGCTGCAGCAGGCGCAGTACCTGCATTGCAAGCAGCGGCGGTGTAGGTCGGAAGCGGATCCATGTCACCCTTCACGGCGGATACCCACGAGTTCATGTAGGCCTTGGCTTCGCCCATGCAGGCGTTGTCTGCCGACTTGACACGGTAGTTGTTGTAGGCCGGCAGTGCGATGGCCGACAGGATGGCAATGATCGCGACCACGATCATCAGTTCGATCAGGGTAAAGCCCTGCTGCTTCTTCATGAGTACATCCCCTAGAGGTTGGATTGTGAACATGGTTGCAGGCACCACGCCTGCCCCGCATGGGGTTACAAAGCAGGTTGCATGCCAACTATCTGAACAGCGCTCCTACTCCCCGTGGCAATGATGGCAGCAACGCCGCAGATTGGAAGCCCCGCATCAACGTAGTGCGAACCGGCCCGCAAAGTGACGCGGTGCGTCAGGTTGTGACGAATGGAGCAAGACATAACACGCCCAAGAACATTGCTAGATGGCGCGATGCTTCCCCCACAGCCTCTATAGCGGGAGAGTTAGGCCGGCAGCGGATTGGTGAAACGCCGCGGGGGCAGCTGGGAGCTGCCGACGTGACGGGCTTCGCCTATTTCGGCAGACGGGATGCCGCAGCAAGCCGTTACGGATACCATGCGAAGGTCGCCGGCCCGGGGAGGGCTGGCTGGGGAGCCCAGAGATATGTCCGCAACTCGTAACGCGATCGCCAAAGAGCCGGCTGCGCGCAGCACCAGCCAGATGCAGCCGTTTGTCTGGGAGGGAACAGACAAGCGCGGCGTCAAGATGAAAGGCGAGCAGGACGCCAAGAACGTCAACCTGCTCCGCGCGGAGCTTCGCCGCCAGGGCATCAATCCAACGGTGGTGAAACCCAAGCCCAAGCCGTTCTTCGGCGCTGCCGGCCACGCGGTCAAAGCGAAGGACATCGCCTTCTTCAGCCGCCAGATGGCGACGATGATGAAATCCGGTGTACCGATCGTCAGCGCGCTGGAAATTATCGGCGGTGGCCACAAGAATCCGCGCATGGCCAAGCTGGTGGGCACGATCCGCGCGGATCTGGAAGGCGGCTCCTCGCTGTATGAAGCCATCAGCAAGCACCCGGTGCAGTTCGACGAGCTGTACCGCAACCTGGTGCGCGCCGGCGAAGGTGCAGGTGTGCTGGAAACCGTGTTGGAGACCATCGCCAATTACCAGGAAAACCTGGAGACCCTGAAGGGCAAGATCAAGAAAGCCCTGTTCTATCCAGCGATGGTGATCGCAGTCGCCCTTCTAGTCAGCTCGATCCTTTTGATTTGGGTCGTCCCCCAGTTCGAAGACATCTTCAAGAGCTTCGGCACCGACCTGCCCGTATTTACTCAAATGATTGTCACTGCGTCCGACTTCATGGTCGGGTGGTGGTGGGCGATCCTGCTACTGGTCGTTCTGACGGTTGGTGGCATCAGCTTCATGTACAAGCGCTCTCCGCAAATGCAGCATGCACTTGACCGCATCATTCTCAAGGTTCCTGTGATCGGCCAGATCATGAACAACAGCGCGATTGCACGTTTCTCCCGGACGACGGCTGTCACGTTCAAGGCCGGTGTGCCCCTAGTGGAAGCCCTAGGTATCGTTGCTGGCGCAACTGGCAACAAGATATATGAGGAAGCCGTTCTGCGGATGCGCGACGACGTTTCGGTGGGCTACCCGGTCAACATGGCGATGAAACAGGTGAACCTGTTTCCACATATGGTGGTACAGATGACCGCCATCGGCGAAGAGGCCGGCGCACTGGACACCATGCTGTTCAAGGTGGCCGAGTATTTCGAGCAGGAAGTGAACAACGCGGTGGATGCGCTGAGCAGCCTGCTGGAGCCAATGATCATGGTCTTCATCGGCACCGTAGTCGGTGGCATGGTTGTCGGCATGTACCTGCCTATCTTCAAACTCGCCTCCACCGTTGGATAACTGATTCATGGCATTTCTCGACCAGAACCCCGGCCTGGGCTACCCCCTCGCCGCCGGGCTGGGGCTGCTGGTCGGCAGCTTCCTCAATGTGGTGATACTGCGCCTGCCCAAGCGCATGGAGTGGCAGTGGAAGCGCGATGCGCGCGAGATCCTGGAGGAGCCGGACATCTACGAGCCGCCGCCGCCGGGGATCGTCGTCGAGCCTTCGCACTGTCCGAACTGCAAGCACAAGCTCAGCTGGTACGAGAACATCCCGCTGTTCAGCTGGTTGATCCAGCGCGGCAAGTGCCGCCATTGCCTGGCTCCGATCTCGATCCAGTACCCGATTGTGGAACTGGTCACTGCACTGATGGTGCTGGCCAGCGTGTGGCAGTTCGGCTTCGGCTGGCAGGGTTTTGGCGCGATTGTGCTCAGCTGCTTCCTGGTGGCGCTGTCGGGCATCGACCTGCGCACCCAGCTGTTGCCCGATCAACTGACCCTGCCGCTGATGTGGCTGGGCCTGATCGGCAGCATGGACAGCCTGTACATCCCGGCCAAACCGGCCTTGATCGGCGCGGCGGTGGGCTACCTGTCGCTGTGGACGGTGTGGTGGCTGTTCAAGCAGATCACCGGCAAGGAAGGCATGGGCCATGGCGACTTCAAACTGTTGGCCGCGCTCGGCGCCTGGTGCGGATTGAAGGGCATCCTGCCGATCATCCTGCTGTCCTCGCTGGTAGGGGCGATTGTTGGCTCGATCTGGCTGTACTCGCGCGGTCGCGACCGTGCCACGCCAATCCCGTTCGGCCCCTACCTCGCGATTGCCGGCTGGCTGGTCTTCATGTGGGGCGACCAGATGATTGACGGCTATATGCGCATTGCCGGCTTGGCCTGATCTTCTGTTTTTGTGGGTGAAGTGGGCGATGTGGGGACCATCGCCTCTGCCTTTATCGAGCAGGGGAGAATGGCCGGGGAAGCTCCCCGCCGGGCCTTGCCCGGCGCTGCGGAAGCTTTGCAGCCGAGGGTCCCGCAGGCCGGTTGCCCACCGCGGGTGAAGCCCCGTCGCTACGGGTAATGCCCTTTGTCGCGATTCACGTCGCTCCTACACTGTTAACAGTTCCGGCGGGCACGCATATGAGCACCTTCATCGTTGGCCTGACCGGAGGCATCGCCTCGGGCAAGAGTGAAGTCAGTCGCCGCTTCGAGGCCCTTGGCATCACCGTGGCCGATGCCGACATCGCCGCGCGCGACGTCGTTGCCGTGGGCAGTCCGGCGCTGGAGGAGATTGTCGAACGGTTTGGCCCCGAGGCACTTCAATCCGACGGCGGCCTTGATCGCGCCTGGCTGCGCCGGCGCGTGTTCGCCGATCCCGTAGAGCGGCGGGCGCTTGAAGCCATCACCCACCCGGCGATACGCGCACGCTTGAAAGCCCTCTGTGAAGCGGCGCAAAGCCCCTATGCGATTGCTGCAATCCCCTTGCTGACCGAGGCCGGCGGCCGCTCCGGCTATCCCTGGCTGGATCGCGTTCTGGTGATAGACACGCCCGAGACCTGCCAGCTGTCACGCTTGCGCCGTCGCGACAGCATCGACGAAGCGCTCGCGCAGCGCATGATCCAGGCCCAGGCCACCCGCGCACAGCGGCTGGCACTGGCCGATGACATCATCGTCAATGAGGGAACACCCGAACACCTGCAACCCCAGGTGGAACAGCTGGACCGCCTGTATCGGCAACTTGCGCAGCGCTAGGCGATTCCCGCACACAGTACCGGGCTTCAGCCGCATCGCATTCCCGCCTGCCCATTCGGGCCGTACCCGGCAACGCCGGAAGCCACTCAGCCCGGCGTGAATGTCAGCGTTGCAATCACCCCGCGCACCTCACCCGGCCGGATCTGCACCTGCCATCCGTAAAGGGCGCACAGGCGACTGACGATGGACAGGCCGATACCACCGCCCTGCGAATGGCCGGCATGGGTACCGCGATAGCCGCGCTGGAACAGGCTCGCCGCATCTTTCTCGCTCAGGCCCGGGCCGCTGTCGATGACCTCGACGGCATTGTCCAGGACGCGGATCAGCACTTGGCCTTCCTGCGAATACTTCACCGCATTGCCCACCAGATTGCCCAGCGCGACCGACAACGCGGATTCCGGCGCATCCACCACCAGTTCGCGATTGCCTTCGAGCTTGAGCTCCAGCGGCTTGCCTCCCAGCTGCGCACGATGGGATTCCAGCAACTGCTCACCCACCCGCGCCACGTTGCTGCAACCCTGCCCGCGCTCGTTGCGCGAGAGCAGCAGCAGCGAGCCGATCAGATCACTGCACTGCTGCTCGGCCCGCTGGATGCGCTGCAGACGCTGCAATACCTTCTCATCCAGTCCGGGCCGCGAAAGGAGCAGCTCGGTGGCGCCACGGATCACTGCCAGCGGCGTACGCAGTTCATGGCTGACATCGGCATTGAACTCCCGGTCGCGCTGCACCACCTCGGTCAGGCGCGCCGAATAGTCGTCCAGCGCCTCGGCCAGCTGCCCCACTTCGTCGTCGGGGAAACGCGGGGCGAGCGGCTCGGGATGCTGGTTCCCGCCACGATAGGCCCGCAGGCGCGCCGCAAGATCCGACACCGGCCGCATCACCCGTGACGCCGACCACCAGCCCAGCACCCACGACAGCAGGCTGAAGACGATCACCGACAGGAACAGCGCGCGCTTGAGCTGCTGCTCGCCGCGTAACGCCTGGCCCATGTCATAGGCGATGAAGAACCAGGCATCGTCGGTCTTGCGCACGCCGACCTTGTAGGAGAACGGATTGCCCTCGGCATCCTGGCCACTGAAATTGTGGATGCCATCTTCAAGATGCTCCCACTCCGGATAGTCCCGGCGCAGGCCCTCCAGTTTGTCCGGCCGGAACAGGAACGCGCGCATCTGCTGGACCGGCGCCACCACATCGCGTCCACCACTCTGGATGTAGCTCTGCCAGGAGGCATCCAGGTTCCGGTTCATCACATCTTCGACCAGCTGGTTTTCCACCCGCATCCGCGCCCAGTTGGTGGCGAACGCGAACAGCGCGGTCAGGCAGAAGCCCAACAGCACGAACGAGACAATGATGCGACTGCGCAGACGACGGCGGTAGCGCCCCCGCTTGCGGACAGGCTCAGGCAATGCGCTTTCAGGCATCGGGAGCGGCGATGCGGTACCCGATGCCGTGACGGGTCTGGATCATCGGCACGTCAAACGGCTTGTCCACCACCGCGCGCAAACCATGGATATGCACACGCAGCGAGTCCGAGTCGGGCAACTCTTCGCCCCAGACGCGGGTTTCCAGTTCCTGCCGGGTCACTACCGCCGGCGAGGCTTCCATCAGCGCCTGTAGAATCTTCAGCGCGGTGGGATTGAGCTGCAGCAGCTTGCCTTGGCGACGCACTTCCAGCGTGTCGAGGTTGTACTCCAGCTCACCGACGTCCAGCACCCGCGTGTGCGTGCCCTTGCCACGACGCGAAAGCGCATTGAGCCGCACCTCCACCTCCTGCAACGCGAACGGCTTGATCAGGTAGTCGTCAGCGCCAGAGTCGAACCCGGCCAATTTGTTGTCCAACGAATCACGTGCGGTAAGCATCAGCACCGGCGTCTGCTTGCGGGCATCGTTGCGCAGCTTGCGGCAGACCTCGATGCCATCCATACCCGGCAGATTGAGATCGAGCACGATCGCGTCGAAATCATGCACCACTGCCAGGTGCAGGCCGGTGACGCCATCGGCGGCGAAGTCCACCGTATGCCCGCGATCCTCGAGGTAATCCCCCAGGTTGGCGGCGATGTCGCTGTTGTCTTCGATTACAAGAATTCGCACGGTTAAATGCCCCTTTGGGGATCACAATGGGTTGTTCGACAGGAAGGCGCTGGCTTGGTTCAGTATCGAAGCGCTGACTGATACCACCTGATGACCCTCATTCATCGACCATCCAGTGCCGCAGTCTAACTCGCCCCTGGTACCTTGCCGCCACACCTCCGCACTGTACCCAGTCGCTGGCGCCACCAACAAGAACCTTCCTGTCACAAAAAACAAGGCCCTGACGAAAACCGCCAGGGCCTGAAGATTCCCGATCACCGGACCCACTGAGGAGGGCTGGGTACAGTGGCAACAGCGTAGGTGTGGGTGGATTAAAGCGTTGTTAAAACCATGCAAACAAATCGCAGCGCGTCGTCAACGCTTGAGCTGGGTCACGTAGTCGATCATCTGCCCGGCCACGTCCCGGCCGGACACGCTCTCGATGCCCTCCAGTCCCGGGGTCGAATTGACCTCCAGCACCAGCGGCCCACGCGCGGAGCGGATCAGGTCCACACCCGCGATCCCCAGCCCGAGCGCACGTGCCGAACGCACCGCGACCAGCTGCTCGGCCTTGCTGCTGGTCACCGGCTCGGCGGTACCGCCGGCATGAAGATTGGAGCGGAAGTCACCGTCCTGGGCCTGGCGACGCATGGTCGCCACCACGCGGTCGCCCACCACCAGACAGCGCAGGTCGGCGCCCTGGGCCTCGGCAATGAATTCCTGCACCAGGAAGTTGGCATACAGGCCGCGCAGGGCCTCGACCGTGCCCTTGGACGCGCTGAGCTTCTCGGTGAGGATCACCCCGCGGCCCTGGGTGCCCTCGCTGAGCTTCACCACGTGCGGCGGCGGCCCAAGCATGGACAGCAGATCGTCGGTGTCGTCGGGGTTGTCGCCAAACACCGTCACCGGCATGTCGATGCCCTTGACCGCCAGCAGCTGGTGGGCCCGCAACTTGTCGCGGGCACGCAGGATCGCGTCGGAAGGATTGGGGGTGCGCGTGCCCATCATCTCGAACTGGCGCAGCACGGCGGTGCCATAACGGGTGATGGACGCGCCGATGCGCGGGATCACCGCATCGAAGCCGGTCAGCGGCTTGCCCTTGTAATGCATGCTGAAACCGCCTGCGGTGATGCGCATGTAGCAGCGCAGCGGATCGAGAATCCTCACCGTGTGCCCACGTGTGCGCGCCGCCTCGACCAGACGCCGGGTGGAATAGAGCTTGCTGTTGCGGGAGAGGATGGCGAGTTTCATCGCGGCGATGCAGGGGAAAGGCGCGCAGCATAGCGCGCGACTGCATGCCCGGATGAAGCCGGACACAGGTCTTCAACCCGTTGTGCGCAAGGCCACGATGACAAACAGAAGATCGAACAGAAAGGCCGGCGCCGGTGGCGTCCTATGCCAGGAACAGGTGCGCGAGGCACAGTGGAGCGGGTGAAGGGAATCGAACCCTCGTCGTAAGCTTGGGAAGCTTCTGCTCTACCATTGAGCTACACCCGCATCAGGCGGCAAGTCTATGCGCGGCGACCCCCGCAGCGCAACGGGCAACGACCCCGTATGAGAGGTTTCGGACAACAGGAAGGCGGTGCCGCCACAGCGACACCGCCTTCTGTTCACGACCCGGTTGGATCAGAAGCTGCCGCTGAAGCTGGCAAACAGGGTCACATCACGCGCGGACTTCTGCGCGGTGGTGGTGCTCAGGCCGATGTTGCTGTTCAGGCCCCACAGGTTCATACGCGCGCCCATCACCGCGGTGGCGTAATTGCGGTCGAACGCCAGCCCCGGCACCTTGTAGACGCCCACATCGGTCATGGTCTGCAGCCATGCACCGGCCTGCGCGCCGTCTTCGAACTCGTGGTCCCAGGTGAGCTGCGCGTACGGCTGCACGGCACCGCCCTCAAACCGTGCCTGCCAGCCGAGACGGCCCACGGTCGAATCGGCATCCTGGTCCTCGTAGCCGAGCGCGGTGGCGCTGGCATTGCTCTCGGTGTAGCCGTCCAGCTTCACCTGCTGCCAGACCACGCCGGCCACCGGACCGTGGCGGAAGCCGCCTTCCTGGCCGAACTCGTAGCCGGCGTTGAGCGCGGCGGTCAGGTTGCTGCCGTCCGGCGAGCCGGTGTGCTTGCGCGTCACCGGCCCCAGCTGCACGTTGCGGGTCACGTCATAGCCCAGCCAGCTGTAGCTGACCTGGCCATTGACCCACGCCCGTTCGCCATACCAGCCGGCGAACAGGCCCAGCGAGGTGTCGGTCTGGGTAAAGTCGCCGTTGCTGTTGCCGAAATCGGCATCCATACGGCCGTAGCCGGCAAAGCCACCGACAACCATGCCATCGCGCGCCCAGTCGATACCGAACAGGCCCGCTGGCGCCATGCCGTCATACAGATCGGCATGGTCGTAACGCTGCATATCACCGCGCACGCCACCCCACCAGCTCATGCCATCGGCCGGACGGGCACCGAGGTGGCCACTGACCTGGTCGGCGCGTGCACGGCCGACGGTCTGCGCCGAATGGCTCAGGACCTGCTGGAAGCGCGGCGCCTCCAGCAGCGAGATGGCGTACTGGCCCAGCATCGCGTGGGTCGCCGTGCTCGGATGCACGCCATCGGCGAACACGTAGGTACTGGCGGCGTTCGGCGCAACCGAGGTCGGCGGCGTGCAGGTCAGCGAGGAGGCGCCGAGGCAGGCCGGCTGGGTCGCATTGACGAAGCCGTAGCTGCGGTAGTCGGCAACGATTTCCTGCAGCAGGTGGAACGTATCGACCGGGATCACCTGCAGGCCCGCCTGCTTGAGACCGCCGAACAGCGCATCGTTGTAGCTCTTGGCCAGCGCGGTGCCTTGCGCCATCGCCAGCGGCCCGCCGGCGACCGAGGCCGGGGTCAGGCCGATATCAGGCAGGTTCGGCACCATCACGTACTGGGCGCCCGCGCCCTTCAGGGAACCGACGATACCGATCTGGTCGGTCACCGCCGCACCGATGATCGCCGCGGCCTGGGCCGGCGCCTTCTGCACCGCGAACAGGTCGTTGGCCCCGCCCCATACGGTATACAGCGCATTTGCATCGGCCTTGCCCCCATTGGCGGCGAGGTAGGCGGCGGTCTGCGCCTTCATCGACGGCACCTTCGGCAGCAGCGGGTTGAGCGGGTTGTCCACATCCACGCCGACCCGCGCGCCACCGGCGGCGTAGTTGTCACCGGTCTGGCCGTTGCCGTTGGCCGAGGCGTTGGTGCCGTAATGATCGGCCAGATGTTCCGCCCAGACCCAGCCCGGGTTGGTGGTGAAACGACCGACCAGGCTCGCATTGGGATCGGCCTTGACCAGGATCGGGCGGAAATAGCCGCTGTCGGTCAGGCTGTCGCCGAAGAACACCGTCTTGGAATACGGCGACTGCGCCATTGCGGGCACGGCAGCCAGCGCGATGGCCAGCGCCATGGCCGAACGCAGCGGACGGAAGAAATGGGACATGAGGAACTCCTGGTGTGAAAGAACGGGCGGCGTACGCCCCCGCACGGTGTTAGTTTTTCATTCAACCGTAAGAGGTACACGCTGCGCTGCCGCATGCGGCTGGGCATTTGTCCGCGCACTGGCGAAAATGGCCGTATGAACATCCAGCTCAACGGCGAACCCCGCCAGATCCATGCTCCCCTGACCGTCACCGGACTGCTCAGCGCCGAAGGCCTGGCCGAGCGTCGCGTCGCCGTGGAGATCAACGGCGAGATCATCCCGCGCAGCCAGCACCCCACCCGCCTGCTGCACGAAGCGGACCGGGTCGAGATCGTGCACGCGCTCGGTGGCGGCTGAGCGCGCATCGGCGCTGGATTGCCACCGGCCGCACGGCAAGCGCAGGCACGATGGGTGATAATTCGGCAATGAATGCACCTGTCCCAACCGATTCGCTGGTCATCGCCGGCAAGACCTATTCCTCCCGGCTGCTGACCGGCACCGGCAAGTTCAAGGATCTGGAGGAAACCCGCCTGGCCACCGAGGCCGCTGGCGCCCAGATCGTCACCGTAGCCATCCGTCGTACCAACATCGGCCAGACCCCGGGCGAGCCCAACCTGCTCGACGTGCTGCCGCCGGAGCGATTCACCATCCTTCCCAACACCGCCGGCTGCTACACCGCCGAGGACGCGGTGCGCACCTGCCGGCTGGCACGCGAGCTGCTCGACGGCCACAACCTGACCAAGCTCGAGGTGCTGGGCGACCAGAAGACCCTGTACCCGGACGTGATCCAGACGCTCAAGGCCGCCGAGCTGCTGGTCAAGGACGGCTTCCACGTGATGGTCTACACCTCCGATGACCCGATCCTGGCCAAGCGCCTGGAAGAGATCGGCTGCGCCGCGGTGATGCCGCTGGCCGCGCCGATCGGCTCCGGGCTGGGTATCCAGAACAAGTACAACCTGATCGAGATCATCGAAAACGCCAAGGTGCCGATCATTGTCGATGCCGGCGTCGGCACCGCCTCGGACGCGGCCATCGCGATGGAGCTGGGCTGCGACGGCGTGCTGATGAACACCGCCATCGCCGGTGCCCGCAACCCGGTGCTGATGGCCGGCGCGATGCGCAAGGCCGTGGAAGCCGGCCGCGAGGCGTTCCTGGCCGGACGCATCCCGCGCAAGCGCTACGCCAGCGCCTCCTCGCCACTGGAAGGGGTGATCGGCTGATGACCAATCCTTTTGAAAGCGCCGGCTCCAAGGCCCCGCCCAAGCCCTTCACCGTCGAGGAAGGCCATCGCGCCGTGCGCAGCTTCGTGCTGCGCCAGGGCCGTTTCACCCCCGCCCAGCAGCGCGCGTTCGACGATGCGTGGCCGCACTTCGGCATCGACTACAGTGGCCAACCGCGTGATCTGAACGCGCTGTTCGGGCGCGACGCGCCGAAGGTGATGGAGATCGGCACCGGCAATGGCGCCGCGCTGCGCTTTGCCGCCGGCTTTGACACCAGCCGTGATTACATCGGCCTGGAAGTGCACGCGCCGGGCGTCGGCCGCCTGCTCAACGACCTGGTGGCCGACAAGGCGACCAACGCCAAGGTCTACCACCACGACGCAGTGGAAGTGCTCAACCACGAGATCGCCGATGGCGCGCTGGATGAAGTGCGCATCTACTTCCCCGATCCGTGGCACAAGAAGCGCCACAACAAGCGCCGTCTGGTGCAGCCGGAGTTCGCCCAGCTGCTGGTGCGCAAGCTGCGCAGCGGCGGCCGCCTGCACCTGGCCACCGACTGGGAGCCCTACGCCGAACACATGTGGGACGTGCTCGATGCCACCGCCGGGCTGGTCAACCGGGCCGGCCCGCGTGGCCATGTGCCGCGGCCGGACTGGCGCCCGCAGACCCACTTCGAGACCCGCGGCCAGAAACTCGGCCATGGCGTCTGGGACCTGCTGTACGACAAGGTCTGACGCAGACACCGACAGGAACGCCCTCACCCCATGGATACCGCGCTCACGCTGACCACCGACATGAAGCTCGTCCTCGGGCTGGTCGGTTTCACGATGGCGATGTTCCTGTTCGAACGCATCCGCGCCGATGTGGTGGCGCTGGTGGTCATGGTGGTGCTGGGCGTCACCGGGCTGATCGCGCCGGAGGAGATCTTCGGCGGTTTCTCCGGCAACGCGGTGATGAGCATCATCGCCACCACCATCCTCGGCGCCGGACTGGACCGCACCGGCGCGCTGAACCGGCTGGCCGGCTGGCTGCTGCGGCGCTCGCACGGGCTGGAGCAGCGGCTGCTGCTGTTGACCAGCGCCACCGCCGGCCTGAACTCCTCGTTCATGCAGAACCCGTCGGTGATGGCGCTGTACCTGCCGGTCGCCTCGCGGCTGGCCTCGCGAACCGGACTGACGCTGCAACGGCTGCTGCTGCCGATTTCGGCGGCGATCGTGATGGGCGGTGCGCTGACCATGGTCGGCAACTCGCCGCTGATCCTGCTCAACGACCTGCTGATTTCGGCCAACAACAACCTGCCCTCCGGCAGCGCCACGATCGAGCCGCTGCGCATGTTCGCACCGCTGCCCATTGGCATCGCGCTGCTGGTCGCCTCGCTGCTGTACTTCCGTTTTTACGGCGACCGCAAACTCGCCCAGGACGAGAACGATGCCAACGGCGGCCAGACCCCGGCCCGCACCGAGAGCTACTTCGCCAAGGCCTACGGCATCGAAGGCGACGTGTTCGAGCTGCTGGTCACCGCCGAAAGCCCGCTGGTGGGCATGACCGTGGGCGAAGCGGAGAACCTGTTCGACGCCCCGTTGCTGCTGGCCCTGAAAACCGGTGATGACACCCGCCTGGCACCGCCGGCGGACATGCGCCTCTGGGTGGGCAGCGTGATCGGGGCGATGGGCCCCAAGCAGCAGGTGGCCGACTTCGCCCAGAACCAGTTCCTGCGCATGTCCTCGCGGCTGCGCAACCTGGGCGACCTGTTCAATCCGGCCCGCGCCGGCATCTCCGAGGCGGTCATCCCCTCGACCTCCAAACTGATCGGCAAGACCGCCGGCGAGCTGCGCCTGCGCAAGGAGCGCGGCATCAGCCTGCTGGCGATCAACCGCGACAAGCAGGTGATCCGCGAGGACGTGCGCAACGTGGCGCTGCGCAACGGCGACATGCTGGTGTTCCACAGCATCTGGCAGGACCTGGCCGCCGCGGCGGAAAGCCGCGACTTCGTCGTGGTCACCGACTATCCCAAGGGTGAGCAGCGCCCGCACAAGTTCAAGATCGCCATGGCGATCTTCGCCCTGACCATCATCATCGCGCTGACTTCCAAGCTGCCGGTCGCACTGACCCTGCTGACCGGCGTGGCCGGCATGCTGCTGACCGGCGTGCTGCGCATGGAGGAGGCCTACGCCTCGATCAACTGGAAAACCATCTTCATGATGGCCGGGCTGATCCCGCTGGGCTGGGCGATGGACAGCAGTGGCGCGGCGGCCTGGATCGCCGGCCACACCATCGACAAGCTGCCGCAGGGCATTCCCATCTGGGCGCTGGAGCTGGCGCTGGCCGTGCTCACCACCGCGTTCTCGCTGGTGATCAGCCATGTCGGCGCCACCATCGTGATGGTGCCCATCGCGGTGAATCTGGCGCTGGCGGTAGGCGGCAATCCCACCGCGTTCGCGCTGATCGTGGCGCTGTCGGCCTCCAACAACCTGATGACCGCCTCCAACCCGGTCATCTCGATGATCACCGGCCCGGCCAAGTACCTGCCGCGCGAACTGTGGCGCGTGGGCGCGCCGCTGTCGTTGATTTACACGCTGGTTGTGGTACTGATGATCAACCTGATGTTCTGAGTGCAGTGCGCGCCCCTGAGGCCTGCGCTGCTCCCCCGGCTCACGCTGAGCCGTGTTGTGCCGACCAGGAGTGTCCGCATGTCTTCAGTCCGTCCGCTGTCCCTGTTGCTCGCCCTGTCGCTGCTGCCACTGGCGGCATTGGCCCAGGACAACGACATCAGCCAGCCGCCCGCGCCGCACTGCATGGATGCACGCAAGGTGGACGATGTGCAGGTCATCGATACCGCCACACTGGCGCTGCGGCTCACCGATGGCGGCCGCTACCGGATGGCATTGCAGCAAGATTGCCCCGGCGTCGGCACCGAGCCGGTGCGTCTGCTCGCCCGGGGCGGCTGGTTTTGCGGGAACCCGGATGAAGCCATCCGTACCGCCACCGCCAGCTGCGCGGTGACCGCGGTCCAAGCCCAGGACAACCGCCAGTACGCCGAGCTGCTGCGCAGCCGCGCCGGCACGCCGGTCAGCAGCCTGCCCTCGGTCGCCGTCACCGGGACCACCCGGCACGGTTTTGCTGGCAGCAGCGATTACTGCGTCGGCACCCGCGAGCTTCGCTCCTGGAGCGAAGACCCGCAGGGCGTGGTGGTGGAAGTCTCGCCGCGCCGCTCCGGCGGCCACCGCTATTACCGGTTGGAGCTGGGCAGCTCCTGCGGCGATCTGAGCAATGCCGACACCCTGACCCTGCTCTCTGGGGTCGGTCTGTCCCAGGTCTGCGGCCACCCGGGTGACCGCCTGCAGCTGTCGCGCGCGCAGCCCACGCCGGTCAGGGGCCTCATTGAAGAAGGCGCGATCCCGCGACCGCTGATGCAGTCGCCGCTGGCCTCGAACTTCGGCTGCCCGATCGCCCGCGTCTACCCGCTGCCGGCCAAGTCCTGAGCGCAGTGCCGCCTCAGCCGGCCAGATAGACCTTGCCGTCGGCGATACGCAGCGGCACCGCCCGCAGGGTGTCGCCGCGGCACGGCCCGGCCACGCATTCGCCGTTGACCGTCTCGAAGCTGGCGCCGTGCACCGCGCACACCAGATGGCCCTCTTTGCTCTTGAGGAACTGGCCCGGTGCCCAGTCCAGCGCGCGACCGGCATGCGGACAGACATTGAGCCAGGCCCGCACCTGCTGCCCGTCGCGGTACAGCACCAGCGGCTCGGCATCGCCATCGATCACCGCCGCCACCGCATGGAAGCCCTGGTCGGGCAAGGCCTCGAGCACGGCCAGCTCGGTGGGGGCGGTAGCGGAGACAGACATGATGGACACCGGCACAGACAGGGGGCGGGGATTGTCGCATGCGCCCTCACCTGCCTTGCCGGAAGCTGAGCCCGGTACCGCTTTCGAGGAGATGCGCGTTACGGTTTAACGACAAATTCACGCTTGCTCTCGAGCTGTCACAGATACTGCGGCCAGCGCCACTGTCATCCTCACTTCATGCACATCCGCTATATCCAGTTCGCCAAGTTCCGCAACCTGTTCGAGCCGCGCAAACCACGCAATCCGCTGGTGCGGGTGGCCCTGGGCCTGCTCGGTCTGGCGATCCTGGCGGTACTGATCGTCGGCGGCCTGTTTGTCGGCGCGGCGATGATCCTGGTGGGCATCGGCTGGAAACTGCTGGCCTCACGCAAGGCGCGTCCCCTGCGCGAATCCGACCCCACGGTGGTCGATGCCGAGTACCGGGTGGTGCGCAAGGCGGCGCTGCCGCACGCGCGCTGAGCCGATCGCGCCCACCGATCTCCGCTAGACTTCCGCGTCGTTTCACCCGGACGCGAACCATGACCGATCTGATCCCCGCCCTGCCCCAGCCCCGCATCCCGGTGGCCGGCGGCGGTACGTTCCCCGTACATCGCATCTACTGCGTAGGCCGCAACTTTGCCGACCACGCGCGCGAGATGGGCGCCACCCCGCCCCCGGCCAGCGAACGCGGCCAGCCGATGTTCTTCATGAAGCCGGCCGACGCCATTGTTGTCGGCCAGGCACCGGTGCCGTATCCCCCGGCCACGGCCGATCTGCACCATGAGGTCGAACTGGTCGTCGCGCTCGGCCAGGACGCCCCGGCCGGCGTGCTGCCCGTGGATCAGGCGATGGCCCTGGTGCTGGCCTACGGCGTGGGCCTGGACCTGACCCGCCGCGATCTGCAGGCCGCGGCCAAGGCCAAGGGCGGGCCCTGGGACATCGCCAAGGGCTTTGATCATTCCGCCCCGGTCAGCACGCTGGTGCCGGCCGCGCAGGTGGGCGAGCTGGCGTCGCTGGAGCTGTCGCTGGAGATCAACGGCCAGCCGCGACAGAAATCCACGCTGGACCAGATGATCTGGAACGTGGCCGAGATCCTGCACGAGCTGTCCAAGCTCTATGCCCTGCGGGCCGGCGATCTGGTCTTCATGGGCACTCCGGCCGGCGTGGCCGCCCTGCAGCGCGGCGACAGCTTCAGCGCGCGGTTGGGGGATATCGCCCGCCGCGACGGCGTCGTCGTCTGATCACCGCCGCTGGAGTACGCTGCCAGCGGCGCCCACCTGGGAACGGAAAGAAAGGAGAAATACATGGGAATGATCAGTGAGTTCAAGGAATTCGCCATGCGCGGCAACGTCATCGACCTGGCGGTCGGTGTGGTGATCGGCGCGGCATTCGGCAAGATCGTCACCTCGCTGGTGGACAAGGTGATCATGCCGCCGATCGGCTGGTTGATCGGCCGCGTGGACTTTTCCAACCTGGCCTGGGAACTCTCGCCGGCCAAGCTCGGCGCCGACGGCAAGGAGATCCCGGCCGTGGTGATCGGCTATGGCGATTTCATCAACACGGTCATCCAGTTCGTGATCGTCGCCTTCGCCATTTTCATGCTGATCAAGGTGCTCAACCGCCTCTCGCGCAAGAAGGCCGAAGCGCCGGCCGCACCGCCCGAGCCGAGCGAGGAGGTGCTGTTGCTGCGCCAGATCCGCGACAGCCTCAACAAGGCATAACCGCGCCGGCGGTCGCCTGGCGGTGACCTCCAGCACAGGAGCACACAAGCCGCGGGCGCTATGCTCGCGGCTTTCCTGTTTCCGGAGCCTCACCGATGCGTCGACTCGCTTTCGCCATTGCCGCCGTGCTTGCCTGTGCCCCGGCACTGGCCGCGCCGACCCGCATTCCGCAGCCGGCGCTGGACACCGCCGCGCAGCTGCGCGAACAGGCGCTGGCCGACCGCACCGGCTGGCAGGTGGTCGAGTCGCTGACCACCGAAATCGGCCCGCGCATGGCCGGCAGCGAAGCCGATGCACGCGCGGTGGAATGGGCCAAGGCCAAGTTCAAGGCGCTGGGTTTCGACAAGGTATGGACCGAGCCGGTCACCTTCCCGAAGTGGGAACGCCGCAGTGAATCGGCCGCCGTGCTTGGCGCGCACCCGCAGCCGCTGACCATCACCGCGCTGGGCGGCAGCCCGGCCGGCACGGTCGAGGCCGAGGTGGTGCGCTTCGAGGGACTGGAAGCATTGCAGGCCGCACCGGCCGGCTCGCTGGCCGGCAAGATCGCCTATGTCGACTTCAGCATGACCCGCAAACGCGATGGCGCCGACTACGGCATCGGCGGCAGCGTGCGCAGCCGTGGCCCGTCCGAGGCCATCCGCAAGGGTGCGGTCGGTTTCATCATGCGCTCGGCCGGTACCGACTCGCACCGCATGCCGCACACCGGCATCACCCGCTTCGACGAGGGCCTGACCCCGGTGCCGGCAGCGGCACTGTCCGGGCCGGATGCCGACCAGCTCAACCGGCTGGTCGCGCGCGGCCCGACCCGCATCCGCATCGCGCTGGACTGCGGCTGGGACGGCAGCTACACCTCGCAGAACGTGATCGGCGAGATCACCGGCCGCAGCCTGCCCAAGGAAGTGGTGGTGATCGGCGGCCACCTGGATTCCTGGGACCTGGGCACCGGCGCGATCGATGACGGCGCCGGCATCGGTATCACCATGGCCGCCGGCCACCTGATCGGCCAGCTCGAGCAGGCGCCCAAGCGCACCATCCGGGTGATCGCCTTCGCCAACGAGGAACAGGGCCTGCACGGTGGCAAGGCCTATGCCGAAGCCCGGGCCAAGGCCGGCGAGATCGTGCAGCAGCACATCGCCGCCGAGAGCGACTTCGGCGCCGGCCGCATTTACGCCTTCAACACCGGCTCGGGCAACCCGGCCGACTCGCGCGAGGCCACCGCGCAGATCGCCAGCGTGCTGGCGCCGCTGGGCATCGAATACCGCGCGGGAGAGGGTGGCCCCGGCCCGGACGTGGGCCCGCTGGCGGCCAAGGGCGGCGCCTGGGCGTGGCTGGCGCAGGACGGGACCGACTACTTCGACCTGCACCACACCCCGGACGACACCCTGGACAAGATCGACCCGGCCGCGCTGGCGCAGAACGTGGCCGCCTACACCGTGTTCGCCTATCTGGCCGCCGAGTCCGAAGGCAGCTTCGGCAGCGAGGCCAAGGCCGTGGTGCCGCCGAAGGAGTAAGCGGCCACCGCCGCTGGACACCGGGAGCGCCCTTGCGGGCGCTCTTTTTTTGCCCGCAGCGGCACGCCCAGCGCAATCCTGCCCGCGCCCCTGCGGGTGCCCGCCCCGCCACTACGCACAATTTCAGAACAATCGAGCAAAAATCGCTCGGCATCGACCATATATCGCTCGCGTGCGACCGAAAAATGGTCGTGAGCGACCGAAAATCACTCGCGCATGGCCGAAAAATGGTCGTGACCGACCAGAAATCGCTCGTGCACGGCCGAAAAATGGTCGCGAGCGACCAAAAATCGCTCGTGTACGGCCGGAAAATGGTCGTGAGCGACCAGAAATCGCTCGCGCACGGCCGCAAAACGGTCGCGCACGAGCCGGGAACGGCCAGCGGACAAAACAAAGGCGCCCTGCGGCGCCTTTGTCATCCCGCCCCCGCGGTAGCTCAGGCCACGCCGTGGTTCCGGCGCCAGCTGGCCAGGAACACCGCCGTGGCCGAAGCCACGTTCAGGCTTTCCACCGCGCCCGTGCCCGGGATCGACAGGCGCAGGTCGCAGCCCTGCGCGAATTCGCGGTCCATGCCCTGCCCTTCGGCGCCCATCACATAGACCATGCGCGCCGGCAGTGCCGTGTTGAACACATCGTCGCCGTCCTCGACCAGCGTCGCGGCCAGGCTGAAGCCGGCATCGCGCAGCTGCGCCATGGCCTGCGGCAGTGCCGGCAGGCGCACCAGCGAGACGAACTCGGCGCCGCCCTCGGCCACCCGTGCCGCGGCGCCGGACAGGGCCAGCGTCGATTCAGACGGCAGCAGGATCGCGTTGACCCCGAAATGCGCGGCCGAGCGCAGGATCGCGCCGAAGTTGTGCGGATTACCCACGCCATCGAGCCACAGCGCCAGCACCGGGCCGTCCTGCAGTCCACCCAGCCAGGTCGCCAGCGGCAGCGGCTCGGTACGCAGCACGTCGGCCACCACGCCTTCGTGGTGGGTGGTCGCCGCCAGCTTGTTCAGATCGCCCTCGCCCACCACGCGGTAGCCGACGCGGTTGGCCACGCACCACTTCAGCATCGGCTGCAGGCGCGGGATCATCGCCTCGGCCAGGTACAGCTTGCGCATGGCCTCCGGGCGGCGCGCGAACATGGTCTGCACGGCATTGACGCCGTACAGGCGCAGCTCGTCGTTGCCGCGGATCGGCGGGCCGCCGGCGCCACCCTCACGCGATGGCGCCGGCGGGATCGCCCGCGGCGGGCGGGCGGAAGGACGGCGGTTGTTCCAGGGATTGCTCACTGCATGTCTCTCTTATTTTTTGGCGCGCCAGAAATCGGCGTTCTTGATGCCCAGCGCATCCGGATCGAAGACCGGGTCCAGCCCCAGTTTCTTCTGCCGTTCGTAATCGCGCAGCGCCAGCATTGCCGGCTTCTGCAGGATGAAGATGGCGATGACGTTCAGCCAGGCCATCAGACCGACGCCGATATCACCCAGCGCCCACGCCATTTTGGCATTGTGGAAGGCACCGAACACGACCATGCCCATGATGCCCAGGCGCAGCACCAGCGTCGCGGCCGGGTGGGTGCGGTTGCTGCCGGCCAGGTAGGTGAGGTTGGTTTCGGCCATGTAGTAATAGGCCATGATCGTGGTGAAGGCGAAGAAGAACAGCGCGATCGCCACGAAGCCGGCGCCCCAGCCGGGCATGACCGATTCCACCGCGGCCTGGGTGAACAGCGCCCCTTCGGAAGGCTGCACGCCGGGCACGCCGCTGATGATGGCCTCCAGCTTGCTCACGCCGCCCTCGGTGACTTCGCGGAACACGTTGTACATGCCGGTGGACAGCACCAGGAACGCGGTGGAGGTGCACACCAGCATGGTGTCGAAGTAGATCGCAAAGGCCTGCACATAGCCCTGCTTGGCCGGGTGCGAGACCTCGGCAGCGGCGGCGGCGTGCGGACCGGTGCCCTGGCCGGCCTCGTTGGCGTAGATGCCGCGCTTGACGCCCCAGGCGATGGCCTGGCCGATGATGCCGCCGAAGGCAGCATGCGCGCCGAAGGCGCTGGAGAAGATGTCGGCGAACATCGTCGGCACCTTGCTGGCATTGAGCATCATCACCACGATGGCCATCAGGATGAAGCCCAGCGCCATGAACGGCACGATCACCTCGGCGAAGCTGGCGATGCGCTTGACCCCGCCGAAGATGATCACGCCCAGCAGCGTGGCCACCAGCAGACCGATCCACAGCTTCAGGCTGGCCGCGCCGCCGACCACCGCGCAGGCGTCACCGCCGGTGCACAGCGCATTGACCGCACTGTCGGCGATCGCGTTGGCCTGCACGCCCGGCAGCAGGAAACCGGCGGCGATGACCGTGGCCACCGCGAAGGTTGCCGCATACCACTTCAGCCCCATCGCCTTTTCGATGTAGTAGGCCGGACCACCGCGGTAGCGGCCCTCGGCGTCCTTGACCTTGTAGATCTGCGCCAGGGTGGATTCCACATAGGAGGTGGAGGCGCCGAGGAAGCCCATCACCCACATCCAGAAGATCGCGCCGGGGCCGCCGTAGGCGATGGCGGTAGCCACGCCGGCGATGTTGCCCACGCCCATGCGCCCGGCCATCGACATGGCCAGCGCCTGGAAGGAGGACACACCGGCCTCGGACTTCTGCCCGCGCACCGTCAGCCGGCACATCTCGGCAAACCCGCGGATCTGCATGACGCGCGTGCGCAGCGTGAACCACAGTCCCGCGCCCAGACACATGAAAATGAGCGCATTGCTCCAGATGATGCCGTTGACGAATTCGACGATAGATTCCACGTAGTTCCCCGGAAAGCTGAAAGTGGCCGGCCCCGGTCTACGGGACCGGCCGATTTTTCCACGATTGTGCAGCCCTGTGCAGGGCCGCCCCCTGTATTACGGCAACATCCGTAGACGGGCGAAGCAGCGCATGTCATGCAGCTGCCCGTCCTTCAGCACTGACTGGCGCTCCACGCCTTCCTCGTCGAATCCGTTCTTCAACAACACCCGCGCCGAGGCCGGATTGCCGGCCATCACCTGCGCGGCCAGCCGCGACAGCGCCAGCTCGGCCATCACCCACGGTGCGTAGGCGGCCACCACCGCGCTCATGATCCCCTGCCCCCAGTAGCGCCGGCCCAGCCAGTAGCCCAGCGCGGCCGAGTGGCGGCGCTCGCCTTGGCCCGGCGTCACACCGATCCCGCCGCAGGCCTGGCCGTCGATGACCAGCGCGAACACGGGTCCGTCCAGGTCCAGCACCTGCCCGCCCAGAAACGCCTGGCCATCGGCCCGCGTGTACGGATGCGGAAAGCGCGTGCTGAGCCCGCGCGCGACGGCCGCGTCGTTGGCATGGCGCAGCAGCGATTCCATATCGCTCCCCTGCCAGCGCCGCAACCGCACGCGACCGTCGAGCAGCGGCTCAGGCATGGCCACCGACCGAGGGCGTTTCCTGCTCCTGCCTGGCCAGTTCATTGGCCACCGTCTCCGGCGACTGCGTGTACGGCGCCAGCAGCGCGTAGAACGCCGGCACCACGAACAGCGACAGGAAAGTGGACACGGTGACACCAAAGATCACCACCACGCCGATGGTGGCGCGGCTGGCCGAACCGGGACCGCCGGCCACGACCAGCGGAATCGCGCCGACCACGGTGGCGATGGAGGTCATCAGGATCGGACGCAGGCGCACCATCGCCGATTCGACGATGGCCTGGTGCACGCTGCGGCCCTCATCGCGCAGCTGGTTGGCGAACTCCACGATCAGGATGCCGTTCTTGGCCGCCAGCCCGACCAGCATGACGATGCCGATCTGGCTGAACAGGTTGAGCGTGCCGCCGCTGATGTACAGCCCGAGCAGCGCGCCGAGCACGCCCAGCGGCACGGTGAGCATGATCACCAGCGGGTGGATGAAGCTCTCGAACTGCGCGGCCAGCACCAGGTACACCACCAGCAGGGCCATGCCGAAGGTCAGCAGCACCGCGCTGCCGGTGCTCTGGTACTCGCGCGACTCGCCTTTCCAGTCGATCTGCGCGTAGTCGGGCAGCTCCTCGCGCGCCGCCTCCTGCACCCAGGCGATGGCCTCGCCCAGGGTGTGGCCGGGGGCGAGGTTGGCGCTGATGGTGATCGAGCGCAGCCGGTTGAAACGGTTCAGGCTGCCGGCCTCGGCCACCTCGCTGAGCGTGACCAGGTTGGACAGCGGCACCAGTTCACCGGAGCGCGCGCGCACCTGGATCGCGGCCAGATCGGCCGGCGAGGCGCGGCCTTCACGCCCGGCCTGCACCAGCACGTCGTACTCCTCGCCGTTGTCGACGAAGGTGGTGACGCGGCGCGAGCCCATCATCGTTTCCAGCGCACGGCCGATGTCGGTCACCGAGATACCCAGGTCGGCCGCACGCTGGCGGTCGATGTTGACCCGCATCTGCGGCCGGGTTTCCTTGTAGTCCGAATCGGCGCCGACCAGACCGGGGTAGTCGGCCATGCGGGCGAGCAGACGGTCGCGCCACTGCGCGATCTCGGCGTATTCCGGGCCACCGAGCACGATCTGGAACGGCTGGCCCATGCTGCGCACCAGACCGCCACCGACCATGGTGCGCACGCGCACCCCGCTCAGCCCGTTGAGTTGCTTCTGCAGGTCGTTGGCCACGTCGCTGGTGGCTTCGGTGCGGTCACGCCAGGGCTGCAGGAACACGCTGATGCGGCCGGTATGCATCTCCTCGCTGTTGCCCCAACCGCCGGGCACGCGCGGGTTGGCGCGCACGATCGGTTCGTCCGGGCCGACGAACTGCGCAACGATCCGCTCGACCTGCTGCACCTGGCCGACGGTGTAGTCGAAACCGGCGCCTTCCGGGCCGTCGATCACGATCTGGAACGAGCCGCGGTCCTCGGCCGGGGCCAGCTCCGAGGGCAGCAGGGTGAACAGCCCCCAGCTGGCCCCGAGCGCAGCCAGCATCACCCCGCCGAACACCCAGGTCCGCTGCACATGCCGGTCCAGCACCCGGCCGTAGGCGGCCGAGACACGTTCCAGCTGGCGGTTGATGAAGCCGTGCAGACGCCCGACCTTGCGCTCGCTGTGCGGCCGGAGCAGCTTGGAGGCCATCATCGGCGTCAGCGTCAGCGCCACGAACGCCGACAAGGCCACCGCCGCGGCCAGCGCCACGGCCAGCTCGCGGAACAGGCGGCCGGTATTGCCTTCCAGGAAGCCCACCGGCAGGAACACCGCCACCAGCACCGCGGTGGTGGCGATCACCGCGAACGCCACCTGGGTGGTACCGCGCCGGGCGGCCACCAGCGGCGGTTCGCCCAGGTCGATGCGGCGCTGCACGTTCTCCACCACGACGATGGCGTCATCGACCACCAGGCCGATACACAGCACCAGCGCCAGCAGGGTGAACAGGTTGATCGAGAAGCCGAACGCGAACAGCGCGATGAACGCGGCCACCAGACACACCGGCACGGTCACCGCCGGGATCAGCGCCGCGCGCATGCTGCCCAGGAACAGCCAGATCACCACCAGCACCAGCAGCATCGCTTCCACCAGCGTGGCGTAGACGCGCTCAACGGCGGCTTCGATGAAGGTGGTGTTATCGAAGGCGACGAAGATCTGCGTGCCCTTGGGCAGGCTCGGCGCGATGCGCTCGGCCTCGGCGCGGGTCAGCCGGGCCACGTCCAGCGCGTTGGCGGTGGAGGTCTTGACGATGCCCAGGCCGATGCCCGGCTCGCCGTTGCTGCGGTAGTAGGCGCGACGTTCGGACGAATCCAGCTCGACCTTGGCCACATCGCCCAGCCGCACCACATAGCCGTCGGCGCCCTTGCCCAGCGGGATGCTGGCAAAGTCGGCCGGGGCCACGTAGCTGCGCTCCACGCGCAGGGTGAAGTCGCGGTCGGCCGATTCGATGCGCCCGGCCGGCAGCTCCACGTTCTCGCTGCGCAGCGCGGCTTCCACCTCGCCCACGGTCAGCCCGCGCGCGGCCAGCTGGTCGCGGTCCAGCCACACCCGCATCGCGTAGCGCTGCCGGCCGCCGATGCGGATCTGCGCCACCCCGTCGATGCTGGAGAAGCGGTCCACCACGTAGCGCTCGGCGTAGTCGCTCAGCTCCAGCGTGTCCATCGAGCTGGAGCTCATGTTGAACCAGATGATCGGGTCGGCGTCGCTCTCGACCTTGGCGATCTCCGGCGGCCGCGCTTCTTCGGGCATGCGGTCGGCGACGCGGCTGACCGCGTCACGCACATCGTTGGCGGCGGCCTCGATGTCGCGGTTGGCATTGAACTCGATGCTGACCGAGGCGCGGCCATTGGTGCTGCGCGCGTTGATCGTGTCGATGCCCTCGATGCCGGCCAGCGCGTCTTCCAGCACCTGGGTGACGCGGCTTTCGATCACCGCGGCCGAGGCGCCGGTGTAGTCCACCGACACCGAGACGATCGGCGGATCGATCGCCGGCAACTCGCGCAGGGTCAGCCTGCTGAACGACATCAACCCCAGCACAACCAGCAGCAGGCTCATCACCACGGCCAGCACCGGCCGCTTGATCGAAAGGTCGGACAGCTTCATCCGGCAGCCGCCTGCGTGGCGGGCGTCGGCGCGGCGGCGGCCGGCTTGGCATCTTCGATCTTGATGCCCGGACGCAGCTTGCCGGTGCCGTCGATGACGATGCGCTCACCGGCGCTCAGGCCGTCGATGACTTCCACCACGCCGGCGCGGCGGGTGCCGGTCTTGACGTCGACCCGCTCGACGCTGGCATCGTCCTTGACCCGGTAGATGAAGGAGTCACGACCGACCTGGACCACCGCGATCTCCGGGATCACCAGCGCCTGCCGCTCGGGGCGGAACAGGCGCACATCCAGCAGCATGCCCGGACGCAGCGCGTGATCGGCATTGGCGAAATCGGCGCGCACGGTCACCGCGCGGCTGCCCGGATCGACCCGCGCATCGATGGTGCTCACCCGTCCCTCGAAGGTACGCCCGGGCCAGGCGATGCTGCTGCCGACGACCTTGTCGCCAGGCTGCAGCGTCGCCAGCTCGGCCTCCGGCAGCGGGAAATCGACATGCATGCGCGACAGGTCATCCAGCGTGGCGATCGGTGTGCTCGGCGTGAGCAACGCGCCGGGGCTGATCTGGCGGATGCCCAGCACGCCGGCGAACGGCGCGCGGACCTGGCGGTCACCGATATCGGCGCGCATCTGCCGCACGCGGGCCTCGGCGGCATCGCGGATGGCTTTTTGCGTGTCCAAGGTGGAATGGGACACCAGCTGCTGCGCGGCCAGCTCGCGCTGGCGCTGGTACAGCCGGTCGGCCTCGGCGAAGGTGGCCTGGGCCGAGGCCAGCGCGGCCTGCTGGGCGTCGCCGCGCAAGGTGACCAGCGGCGCGCCGGCCGCGACCTGCTGGCCGCTTTCAAAATGCACCGTGTCGACGATTTCGCTGACCTTGGCGGTGATCACCACCGACTCGCGCGCCTTGGTGGTGCCCAGCGCCTGCAAGGTGTCATTCCAGGCCGACAGCTGGACGATCTGGGTGGTCACCGGCACAGCACCAGCGGTCTGGCGTGGCGCCTGGGCGCCTTCACGATTGCAACCGGCCAAGGCCAGCGCCAAGACAGTGCCACCGGCAACGGTGGCGACAAAACGCCCCAACATAGGTAAATCCGTCAGCTACACGATCGGTCAGTCTAGCTGGCCGAAGTGACGGCCGGATGTGCCGTTAGAGGGGGGCGCCCGGATCCGCCCCGCTTCGGGCCGGCCTGATGCTGGCGGCTCAGCGCAGCGCCAGCCGCACCACCTGGTCGACCATCGCCTCCAGCGCCTCGCCATCGGCATACAGGTGCAGCTCCGGGTTCTCCGGCGCCTCGTACGGCGAATCGATCCCGGTGAAGTTGGGAATCTCACCGGCGCGGGCCTTGCGGTACAGGCCCTTGACGTCGCGGGCCTCGGCCACCGCCAGCGGCACATCGACAAACACCTCGATGAATTCACCGTCGGCAAAGCGCTCGCGGGCCATCTGCCGCTCGGCGCGGAACGGGGAGATGAAGCTCACCAGCACGATCAGCCCGGCATCGGCCATCAGCCGCGCCACTTCGGCCACCCGGCGGATGTTCTCCACCCGGTCCTCGTCGGTGAAGCCCAGATCGCGGTTCAGGCCATGGCGCACGTTGTCGCCATCGAGCAGGAAGGTGTGGCAGCCGCGCGCATGCAGGCGTTTTTCCACCTGATTGGCAATCGTCGACTTGCCGGCGCCGGACAGCCCGGTGAACCACAGCACCTTCGGCTGCTGGCCCTTGATCCGCGCGCGCGCGGCCCGGTCCACATCCAGATGCTGCCAGTGCACGTTGCCGGCGCGGCGCAGCGCGAAATCCAGCGTGCCGGCGGCGACGGTGGCATTGGTCTGGCGGTCGATCAGGATGAAACCGCCCAGCGCGCGATTGTGGGCATACGGGGCGAACGCCACCGGCTCGTCCAGTGACAGGTTGCAGTAGCCGACCTCGTTGAGTTCCAGCCGCTTGGCGGCCAGTTTCTCCTGCGTGTTCACATCGATGCGGTGTTTGATCTCGCTGATGCTGGCGGCCACGGTGCGGCTGCCGATCTGCAGCCAGTACGGGCGCCCGGGCAGCAGCGCGGCATCGTCCATCCACAGCACATGCGCGGCGAACTGGTCGGCCACCTCCGGCGGATCACCGGCGGCGGCGATCACATCGCCACGGCTGACATCGATTTCATCACTCAGCGTCAACGTCACCGCCTGCCCGGCCGTGGCCACGGCCACTTCGCCATTGACGCCCAGCACCTGCCTGACGGTGGAGCGGCGCGCCGAGGGCAGCACCACCACTTCGTCGCCGGCGCGCACCTGGCCGGCGGCAATGGTGCCGGCAAAACCACGGAAGTCCTGGTTGGGGCGGTTGACCCACTGCACCGGCAGGCGCAGCCCGTTGGCCATGTCGTGCCCGCTGATCTGCACCGTATCCAGATGTTCCAGCAGGCTCGGGCCGTCGTACAACGGCATCAGGCTGGAATGGCTGGACAGGTTATGCCCTTCCAGCGCCGACAGCGGAATGGCCTGCACATGGGCGATGCCCAGCTGCGCGGCCAGCGCGCGGTAATCGGCGACGATCTGCTCGAACACGCGCTGGTCGTAGCCGACCAGGTCCATCTTGTTCACCGCCAGCACCACCTGGCCGATGCCCAGCAGCGAGATGATGTAGCTGTGGCGGCGGGTCTGCGGCAGCAGCCCCTTGCGCGCGTCCACCAGCACCACCGCCACATCGGCGGTCGAGGCGCCGGTGGCCATGTTGCGGGTGTACTGCTCGTGTCCGGGGCAGTCGGCGACGATGTACTTGCGGCGGTCGGTATCGAAGTAGCGATAGGCGACATCGATGGTGATGCCCTGCTCGCGCTCGGCGGCCAGCCCGTCCAGCAGCAACGCGTAATCGATGCGCTCGCCCTGGGTGCCATGGCGGCGGCTGTCGGCCTCCAGCGCGGCCAGCTGGTCGTCGAACAGGCGCTTGCTCTCGTACAGCAGGCGACCGATGAGCGTGCTCTTGCCATCGTCCACGCTGCCGCAGGTGATGAAACGCAGCAGCGGCTTGGATTCGTGCTGCTGCAGATAGGAGGCGATCTGTGAAGACGGGGTTGCGGCGTTCATCAGAAATAGCCCTCCAGCTTCTTCTTCTCCATCGAGGCGGACTGGTCGTGGTCGATCAGCCGGCCCTGTCGCTCGGAGGTGGTGGACACCAGCATCTCGGCGATGATCGCCTCCAGCGTGTCGGCTTCGGACTCGATCGCACCGGTCAGCGGATAGCAGCCCAGCGTGCGGAAGCGCACCTTGCGCAGCTGCGGCACTTCGCCCGGCCGCAGCGGCAGGCGCTCGTCATCGACCATGATCAGGCTGCCATCGCGCTCGACCACCGGCCGCTCGGCCGCCAGGTACAGCGGCACCACCGGAATCTTCTCGCGGTAGATATAGAGCCAGATGTCCAGCTCGGTCCAGTTCGACAGTGGGAACACCCGCACGCTCTCGCCGGGATGGATGCGGGCGTTGTACAGGTTCCACAGCTCCGGGCGCTGGTTCTTCGGGTCCCAGCGATGGCGGTCATTGCGGAAGGAGAACACGCGCTCCTTGGCCCGCGACTTCTCCTCGTCGCGACGCGCGCCACCGATGGCGGCATCGAACTTCCACTTGTCCAGCGCCTGCTTCAGGCCCTGGGTCTTCATTACATCGGTATGCACGCCAGCGCCATGACTGACCGGGCCAATGTCCTGGGCGATGCCATCGGGATTGATATGCACCCGCAGCTCGGTGCCGGTCTCGACCACACGGCGGTCGCGGAAGGCGATCATCTCGCGGAACTTCCAGCGCGTATCCACGTGCAGCAGCGGGATCGGCGGCACCCCGGGGGCGAACGCCTTCAGCAGCAGATGCAGCAGCACCGAGCTGTCCTTGCCCACCGAGTACAGCAGCACCGGGTTGTCGAAGGCCGCGGCGACTTCCCGCAGGATGTGGATGCTCTCGGCTTCCAGCCGGTCCAGATGCGACAACGATGCGGTGGCAGTCATTGCTTCACCAAGGTAGTGGCCAGGGCCAGTTGAAGAGGGTATCAGTGCGGCGGGAACGGCTTCCGGCCAGGGCAGCGAGTGTGGCGCGCAGCGACCGCACAACTGAAATGAGCGCACGGCATGACGCGATAACCGCCGGTCCTTTCCGCTGGCGCGGGCCGCTGCCTAGCATCAGCGTCCCTACCCGGACCGGACAGCCCCATGACCTCCGCCGCTGCCGTCGTGCCCCCCAGCCCCTTGCCTGAAGACCGCAGGGTCCTGCTGACACGTCTGGTGGAAGGCCTGGACGGCAACAGCCTGTGGTGGTTGTCCGGCTTCGCCGCGGGCTTGGCCCAGGGGCATCCACCGCCGTCGCTGGCGGTCATCCCCGGCGGCCAGCCGGTCCCGCAGCCGGCCCAGTCGCGGCTGACGGTGATCTACGGCAGCCAGACCGGCAATGCCCGCCGCGCCGCCGAGCAGCTGGTGGCCGAGGTCGAGGCCGCCGGCCTGCCGGTACGGCTGGTCCGCGCCGACGCCTACCCGACCCGCGAGCTGGTCAACGAACGCCTGCTCTATATCGTGATCAGCACCCAGGGCGAGGGCGCCCCCCCGGATGACGCGATCGGCCTGGTCGAGTTCATCGCCGGCAAGCGCGCACCCAGGCTGCCGGAACTGAAGTACGCCGTGCTCGGTCTGGGCGACTCCAGCTATGCCCAATTCTGTGGCATCGCCCGCACGCTCGACACCCGCCTGGCCGAGCTGGGGGCCTCCCGCCTGCAGCCAGCCGGCGAAGCCGATCTGGATATCGATACCGTCGCCGCGCCATGGCGGGTCCAGGCGCTGGCCGATGCCCGCGCCCACATCAGCGAGGCGGCCAGCCCGGCACCAAGCAACGTCACCCCGCTGCGCCATGCCAGCGTGTACAGCGCCCAGCACCCGTTCAGCGCCGAACTGCTGTCGCGCCAGCTCATCAGCGGCCGCGACTTCAAGGGCCCGGCCTACGCGCACTATGGCGCCGCCGACAAGCGCGTGCATCACCTGGAACTGTCGCTGGAGGGCAGCGGACTGCACTACGAGCCGGGCGACGCGCTGGGCATCGTGCACCGCAATCCGCCCGCGCTGGTGGAGGCGGTGCTGGATGCCACCGGTCTGGACGGTGCCACCGCCGTCGCCCATGACGGCCACCTCCGCCCGCTGTCGCACTGGCTGGCCGAGCACCGCGAACTGACCCGCATATCGCGCCCGCTGCTGGCCGCTGTGGCCGAGCGCAGCGCGCACCCGGAACTGGCGCGCCTGCTGGACCCGGCACAGAAGAACGAACTGGCTGCGGTGTTCGAAGACCACCAGCTCATCGATGTACTGAGGCGCTGGCCAGCCGAGTGGAGTGCCGAGACCCTGCTGGCCACGGTACGCCCCGCCGCCCCACGCCTGTACTCCATAGCCTCTAGCCGCAAGCGCGTGGGCGAGGAAGTCCACCTCACCGTCGACGAGCTGCGCTATGACGCGCACGGCAGCGCCCACCAGGGCGCGGCCAGCAGCTTCCTCGCTGCATTGGCCGAAGGCGCCTCGCTGCCCGTCTACATCGAGGCCAACGAACGCTTCCGGGTGCCGGCCGATGCCAGCCGCGACATCATCATGATCGGCCCGGGTACCGGCGTGGCGCCGTTCCGCGGCTTCGTCCAGGAGCGCGCCGAAACCGGCGCTGCGGGGCGCAACTGGCTGTTCTTCGGCGCGCGCCATTTCAATATCGATTTCCTCTATCAGGTCGAGTGGCAGGACGCCCTGCGCCGCAAGGAATTGCATCGCCTCGACCTGGCCTTCTCCCGCGACCAGGCCGACAAGATCTACGTGCAGCAGCGTGTGCGTACGCGTGGCCGCGACCTGTACGACTGGCTGCAGAACGGCGCACACCTGTATGTGTGCGGCGCGATCGGCATGGGCAAGGACGTGCATGCCGCGCTGCTGGACGTGGTGCGTGAACACGGTGGGCTGGATGAGGACGGCGCCCGCGAGTACCTCACGCAACTGCACACGGAGGGGCGCTATGGCCGGGATGTGTATTGACCGCCGGGTGCTGTCGCCGCGGTCGCGGTGATATGCCTCGCGCCTGAACGGCGCGCCTGCCCCTCCCTTTCCGGCATAGCGAACAGAACATGAGCAACCACTCCGTCGAATCCATCAAGGCCGAAAGCAACCGGCTGCGCGGCTCCCTGCTAGAGAGCCTGGCCGATCCGGTCACCGGCGCGCTGCGCGAGGACGACCAGACCCTGATCAAGTACCACGGCAGCTACCAGCAGGATGACCGCGATGTGCGCGACGAGCGCCGCCGGCAAAAACTCGAACCGGCCTACCAGTTCATGATCCGCACCCGCACACCCGGTGGCGTGGTCAGCCCGGAGCAGTGGCTCAAGCTCGATGCCGTGGCCACCCGCTTCGGCAACCACTCGCTGCGCATCACCACCCGCCAGGCCTTCCAGTTCCATGGCGTGATCAAGCGCGAGCTGAAGGCGACCATGCAGGCGATCAACGCCGCGCTGATCGACACCCTGGCCGCCTGCGGCGATGTCAACCGCAACGTGCTGGTCGCGGCCAACCCGCTGCTGTCGCGCGCGCATGCCACGCTGTATGCCGATGCCGCGCGCACCTCCGAGCACCTGCTGCCCAACACCCGCGCCTACTACGAGATCTGGCTGGACGAGGAGCGGGTGGCCGGCAGCGGCAGCGAGGACGAGCCGGTCTACGGCGAGCGCTACCTGCCGCGCAAGTTCAAGATCGGCTTCGCGCTGCCGCCGCTCAACGATGTGGACGTGTTCGCCAACGACCTGGGCTTCATCGGCGTGCTGGACGCTGCCGGTGAACTGCTCGGCTATGACGTGACCCTGGGCGGCGGCATGGGCGCCACCCACGGCGATGCCGAAACCTATCCGCGCCTTGCCAACAACGTCGGCTTCATCCCGCGTGATGCCCTGCTGGATGTGGCCACCGCCGTGGTCACCACCCAGCGCGACCTGGGCAACCGCGAACTGCGCAAGCGGGCCCGCTTCAAGTACACCATCGACGACCACGGCCTGGACACGGTGACCGCAGAGATCCAGCGCCGTGCCGGCATTACCTTCCAGCCCGGCCGCTCGCAGCCGTTCGTCCACAACGGCGACCGCTACGGCTGGGTCGAGGGTGGCGACGGCCGCTGGCACCTGACCCTGTCGCTGTCCTCCGGACGGATCGCCGACCGTCCCGGCGCGCCGCACCTGACCGCACTGCGCGAGATCGCCCGCATCCACCAGGGCGAGTTCCGCATGACCGGCAACCAGAACCTGGTGATCGCCGGCGTGCCGGCCGACCAGCGCGACCGCATCGATGCCCTGGTGGAAGCCGCCGGGCTCGACATTGGCAACCGCGCGCCGACCGCACTGGCGCGCGCGGCCATGGCCTGCGTCGCCCTGCCAACCTGCGGCCTGGCGATGGCAGAAGCCGAACGCTACCTGCCCGACTTCAGCGCCAGGCTGCAGCCGCTGCTGGAGCGGCACGGGCTGGTCGATGCGCCGATCCTGCTGCGCATTTCCGGCTGCCCGAACGGCTGCTCGCGTCCCTATCTGGGCGAGATCGCGCTGGTCGGCAAGGCCCCGGGCCGCTACAACCTGATGCTCGGCGCCGATCACCGTGGTCAGCGCCTGAACACGCTGTACCGCGAAAACATCACCGAGCCGGAGATCCTCGCCGCGCTGGAACCGCTGCTGGCCCGCTATGCCGGCGAGCGCACCGGCGGTGAAGGCTTCGGTGATTTCCTGCACCGCGCCGGCATCGTCGAACTGCCCACCTACCCCACCCACCGCCAGATTCCCGTGGAACTGCACGCATGAGTGCCCTGTCCGCCGCCCCCTCTCCTTCGTTCGCTGCCGGCCTGCCCGACGACCTGGGTCCGTTGAACGCGCAGCTCGAAGCGATGGGCGCGGCCGATCGCGTGCGCTGGGCACTGCGACATGCCCCGGGGACGCACGTGCTGTCCTCCAGCTTCGGCGCGCAGTCGGCGGTGACCTTGCACCTGCTCAGCAGCCAGCAACCGGACATCCCGGTGATCCTGGTCGATACCGGCTACCTGTTCCCGGAAACCTACCGCTTCGCCGACGCGCTGACCGAGCGCCTGAAGCTCAACCTCAAGGTCTACCGGCCGCTGGTCAGCCGCGCCTGGATGGAGGCCCGTCACGGCCGGCTGTGGGAACAGGGCGTGGTCGGTATCGAGCAGTACAACAACCTGCGCAAGGTCGAGCCGATGAAGCGCGCGCTGGACGAGTTGCAGGCCGGCACCTGGTTCACCGGCCTGCGCCGTGGGCAGTCGGCCAGCCGCGCCGCCACGCCGGTGCTGCAGCGGCGCGGCGAGCGCTACAAGATCAATCCGATCGCCGACTGGAACGACCGCGACGTGTGGCAGTACCTGCAGGAACACCAGCTGCCCTATCACCCGCTGTGGGAACAGGGCTATGTCTCCATCGGCGATTTCCACACCACCCGGCGGTGGGAGCCGGGCATGCGCGAGGAGGACACCCGCTTCTTCGGCCTCAAGCGCGAATGCGGGCTGCACGAGGAGATCTGAACCGGCTCAGCGCGCCACGCCCTCCTGGCGTGCCCAGAAATCGCGCAGCTGCTGAAGTCCCGGCGGGTCATCCGCGCCGCCGCCGTCCAACGCGGTCGCTTCGCGGCGCCACTGCTGGCTGCTGAGCTGCTGCAGCACGCTGTTGCCGGTCTGGCGGCAGCCCATGTACCAGTGCCGGAAATACCGCTGCGACACCGGGCCGTGCTGCAGCTCCTGCAGGTCCACATGCAGCCGCGAGGCGCGGATACGCGCGTAGATCCGCGCCACCCCCGCTGCCTCCCCCTCGAAATACTGGAAGAAATGGCGCCCGTCATACAGCAGCACGCCGGTGACGCCCTCCATCCGGTTGTGCGCACGCGCGCCCACCAGCAGATGATCCAGCTCGTCACTGCCGAGCCCGGACACGGCGGTACTGCGATAGGCCACCGCGGCAAATTCCATGCACATCCCCGAGCTCGTGGAAACGGCCTGCAGCGTAGCAAAGCCTCACCGTGGGCAGACGCGCCAGCTCGAACACACCACCGGCCAGACGGCGACGCCAGCGTGATCGGTTGCCCGCACCGCCTCAGCTGGTGATGGTCTGGGTCAGTTCTTCCCAGCTCGGCGGCCGCGGCCAGTCGGCCGCCTGGTTGCCGTCGAGCACGCGACGCAGATCGCGCTTGTCGATCTGCGGGGCCAGCACGTGCACCAGTTCCAGCGCGTAGTCGCGCAGCACCCGGTCGCGCGGCAGCACCGCCCAGGCGATGCACTCGGGAATGGCCGCCGGTGCCGGCCACGCGCGCAGATCGCTGTCACCGGCACTGACGGCCATCTCCGCCAGCAGGCCCACACCCAGACCGGTACGCACATAGGTCTTGATCAGGTCCGCATCCAGCGCGGTCAGCGCCAGATCCGGCTCCAGCTTCTGCGCGGCGAAGGCCCGTTGCAATGACGAGCTCGGCCGCGTCGAGGATTCGTAGCTGATCAGCGGATGGGCCGCCAACGCGGCCATGTCCGGCGCCTTGCCCGGGCGGTCCAGCGGATGGCCCCTGGGTACCAGCACCAGCCGCCGCCAGCGGAACAGCGGCACCGCGATGCCGGTGCTCGGTTCGCTGCCGGCCGTACTGATGATGGCGATGTCGGCATCGCCCTGGCTGAGCAGGTCCAGCGCGTCGCTTTCGGCGGCCTGCTGCAGATGCACGCTGACCTGCGGATAGGCCAGCTTGATCCGCGCCACCGCCGGCGGCAGCACGAACCGGGCCTGGGTGTGGGTAGTGGTGAGGATCAGCTGGCCGTGGCTTTCACGGCGCTGGTTGGCCGCATAGGTGCGGATGTTGTTGGCCTCGGCCAGCACCGCGCGAGCACGGCTGATCACCTCCTCACCGGCCGGCGTCACCGACTCCAGGCTGCGCCCCTTGCGCACGAACAGCAGAAAGCCCAGTTCGTCCTCCAGCTGCTTGAGCTGTTTGGACAGCCCTGGCTGGGTGGCATGCACCCGCGTCGCCGCCAGCGTGATGTTCATCTCGGCATCGGCAATGGCGACCAGATAGCGCAGTTGGGTGAGGGTCATCGCGGGAGACGGAACACCGGTCGAGGGGGACGGAGGACTGTAGGTCAAATTTCCCCTTCAGCTTATAACTGAAAGTCATGTGCGAGGTGGCGCAAGTCATTTCCGGGGATTCCGGGCCGCCGGTACGGTCATGCGTCCCTTCCCCACCCCCGTGCCACCGACCTTGGACACCTCCCTGTTTCCGCTGTTTGCCGACCTGCGTGGCCGGGCCGTCCTGGTGGTGGGCGGGGGAGCGGTGGCCGAACGCAAAGTCCAGGCGCTGCTGCGCGCCGGCGCACTGCCACGGGTCGGCGCACTGCAACTGAGCGAGGCCCTGCAGGAACTGGCGCGTTCCCTGCGCATCCAATGGTTGCAGGGGCCGTTCGCACCCCACTGGCTCGGCGAGGATGTCTGGCTGGTGATCGCCGCCACCGATGATCCGGCGACCAACCAGGCCGTGGCGGCCGCCGCGCACGCGCGCCGCTTGTTCGCCAACGTGGTCGACGATGCCGCGCTGTCGGCCTTCCACGTGCCGGCGGTGGTCGAGCGCGGTCCGCTGCAGATCGCCATTTCCAGCGGCGGCGGCGCGCCGATGGTGGCCCGCCACGTGCGCCGCCGGATCGAAGTGCTGTTCGACCAGGCCTGGGGCCAGCTGGCTGCGCTGGTCACCGACCAGCGCGCGCACATCCGCGCCCGCTTTCCGGAGCTGGGGGCGCGCCGCCGCTTCTTCGACCGGCTGATCGACGGCCCGTTGCTGGACCTGCTGCGGCGCCGGCAGTGGGTCGCCGCCGAAGGCCAGCTGCGGCAGGACATGGCCGGCGAACCGACCGCGACGCCCGGCTCGGTGGTGCTGGTCGGCGCCGGTTCCGGCGATCCGGGACTGCTCACGCTCAACGCGCTGCGCGCGCTCAACCAGGCCGATGTGATCCTGCACGACCGGCTGGTCAGCACCGAGGTATTGCAGCTGGCGCGACGCGACGCCGATTTCATTGAAGTGGGCAAATCCGCGCAGGGCCACAGCACCGCGCAGGACCACATCCACGCGCTGATGCTGGAACACGCCCGCGCCGGCAAACGCGTGGTGCGGCTCAAGGGCGGCGATGCGTTCGTGTTCGGCCGGGGGGGCGAAGAACTGCAGTTCCTGCGCGCACACGGCATCGCTTACGAAGTGGTACCGGGCATCACCGCCGCGCTGGCCTGCGCGGCCTATGCAGGCATTCCGCTGACCCATCGCGACCATGCCCAGCAGCTGCGCCTGGTCACCGCGCACTGCAAGGGTTCGCTGGACACGCTGGACTGGAACGCGCTGGCGCTACCGCGGCAGACGCTGGTGTTCTACATGGGGGTGGCGACGCTGGCCCAGATCCGCAGCGGTCTGCTCGCAGCAGGCCTGTGCGCGGCGACGCCGTTCGCCCTGGTCGAAAACGGCTCGCGCACCAGCCAACGGGTAGTCCGCGGCCAGCTGGACACCCTGCCCGAGGCCGCCCACCTGTACCGGGTGCAATCGCCGGCGCTGCTGATCCTGGGCGATGTCGCCGCGCTGGCCGACGAGCTGCACTGGTTCGGTCACGCGCCGCTGCAGGTCCCCCCCACCCTTTCCTCACCTCCCGCAAAGACCTCGCCACCGACACTGGCCGACGCCGCCTGACCGCCTTCCCCGGAGCATTCAATGGCTATCTACAACACTATTCTCGACACCATCGGCAGCACCCCGGTGGTCAAGCTCAACCGGCTCGCCCCGGCCGGCGTGGACCTCTATGTGAAGGTCGAATCGTTCAATCCGGGCGGCTCGGTCAAGGACCGGCTGGCGCTGGCGATCATTCTCGATGCCGAGAAAAAAGGCCTGCTCAAGCCCGGTGACACCATCGTCGAAGCCACCTCCGGCAACACCGGCGTGGCGCTGGCCATGGTCGCCGCCGCACGCGGCTACAAGTTCGTGGCGACGATGGTGGAAACCTTCTCCATCGAACGCCGCAAGCTGATGCGCGCCTACGGTGCCAAGGTGATCCTGACTCCCGCGGCCGAACGCGGCAGCGGCATGGTGCGCAAGGCCAGGGAACTGGCCGACCAGCACGGGTGGTTCCTGGCCAGCCAGTTCGCCAACCCGGCCAATCCGGCCTACCACCGCCAGACCACCGCGGCGGAGATCCTGCGTGATTTCGCCGGCCGGCGCCTGGACTATTTCGTCAGCGGCTGGGGCACCGGCGGTACCCTCACCGGCGTGGGCGAGGTGCTGAAGGTCGCGCGCCCGGACACCCGCATCATCGCCACCGAACCGGCCGGCGCCGCACTGCTGGCCGGCAAGGAGTTCACTCCGCACAAGATCCAGGGCTGGACGCCGGATTTCGTCCCGGACGTGCTCAACCGCGCGGTCTACGACCAGCTGCTGGCGGTGCAGGACGACCGTGCGATCGAGACCGCACGCCGGCTGGCCGCCGAGGAGGGCATCTTCGTCGGCATCTCCGCCGGCGGCACCGTCGCCAGCGCGCTGGATATCGCCGCCGACGCCGACGCCGGCTCGGTGATCCTGGCGATGCTGCCGGACACCGGTGAGCGCTACTTCTCCACCCCGCTGTTCGCCGATATCAACGAGGGCTCGGACGACGACTGGCTGGCCGGCCTGCCGTAATTTGCATTTCAGCAGTGATCACCCATGAAGGCCGCTACCCGCGGCCTTCATGCATTCCGGCAACTGCAATCGCAGGCTGTGAGACACGCCAGCGCCAGGCTTCGCCGGCAGCGGGTGCACGCAGGCGCCCGTCACGTTTCTCTCATACAGGGCGGTGGAAGATCGGGACCATGAGCATCGAAATCTGGCACGGCGACATCACCGAACTGGACGTTGACGCCATCGTCAACGCCGCCAACGAAACCCTGCTGGGCGGTGGTGGCGTGGACGGGGCGATACATCGTGCCGCCGGTCCCGGCCTGCTGGCCGAGTGCTGCCAGCTGCCGGAGCTGCGCCCCGGCGTCCGCTGCCCCACCGGCGAGGTCCGCGCCACCGGCGGCCATGCGCTGCCGGCACGGCATGTGTTCCACACCGTGGGCCCGGTATGGCGCGACGGCCGCCATGATGAGGCCGCGCTGCTGGCCAACTGCTACTGGCAGTCGCTGCGCCTGGCCGAACGGATGGAGCTGCAATCGATCGCGTTTCCGGCCATCAGCTGTGGCGTGTACGGCTACCCGCTGCACCAGGCCGCCGATATCGCGGTGACCGAAACGCTGACCTGGCGGAAGAGCCATACCCGCCCGCTGCGCATCATCCTGGTGGCCTACAACGCGGCGGCATTCAAGATCTACCAGCAGGCCCTGAACCGCAGCGGCCAGATCGACAGCAGCGGGGGCAGCTCGGCATTGATGCAGGGGCTGGCGGCCGCGACCTGAGCCGGGAGCCGGGAAGGAAAAACGAAAACGCCGGCACAGGGCCGGCGTTTCGCTGTTTCAGGACACGGAAGAGGCGATCAGCCTTCCCACTTGCCCAGTGCGGCCAGGCCGTTTTCCTTGGCACGCTCGTACACGGTCTTCTGTGCAGCGGCGTAGTTGCCCTTCATGTCCTTGGCCCACAACTTCAGCGCGGCCTGCTGCATGGCGCGGCCGTAGGAGAAGCTCAGCGGCCACGGCAGGGTGCCCAGCTGGTTCATGGCATTGAGGTGGGCGGTGGACTGCTCGTCGCTCTGGCCGCCGGACAGGAACACGATGCCCGGCAGGATCGCCGGTACCACCGACTTCAGGCACATCACGGTCGATTCGGCCACTTCCTCGACATCGGCCTGCTCGTCGCAGCCCTTGCCGGAGATGACCATCGAGGCCTTCAGGATGGTGCCTTCCAGCACCACGTTCTGCTGGTACAGCGCATCGAACAGCGCGCGCAGGGTGGCCTCGGTGACTTCGTAGCAGGTCTCGATGTCATGGTCGCCGTCCATGATCACTTCCGGCTCGACCATCGGCACCAGGCCGGCTTCCTGGCACAGTGCGGCGTAACGGGCCAGCGCGTGGGCGTTGACCTCGATGCAGGTGCCCGAGGGGATGCTCTCGCCGATGTTGATCACCGCACGCCACTTGGCAAAACGCGCACCGAGCTTGTAGTACTCCTGCAGCCGCGCGCGCAGGCCGTCCAGGCCCTCGGTGACCATCTCGCCCGGGCAGCCGGCCAGCGGATGCGCGCCGGTATCAACCTTGATGCCCGGGATCATGCCGTGGTCGGCCATGTACTTGGCGAACGGCACGCCGTCCTTGGTCGACTGGCGGATGGTCTCGTCGTACAGGATCGCGCCGGAGATGTGCTCGTTGAGCTTCGGCGTGGTCAGCAGCAGCTCGCGGTAGGCACGGCGGTTCTCTTCCGTGTTCTCGATGCCGACACTGGCGAAACGCTTGGCAATGGTGCCAGTGGATTCGTCAATGGCGATGATGCCCTTGCCCGGGGCAACCATGGCCTGGGCGGTTTCAGCCAGCAGTTCGATGCTCATCTCTTTACCTGTGACGGAGTGCGGGAAAACCGCGATTATAGCCCGCCCGCTCTGCGGGCTGGTCGCCCGCAGGGTCTGGCGCGGGTTTCGTCCCGTCCCGACAGGACAAAACCTGTCCGCTCCGATCAGCTTCCTGACCGGAGCGGTGACGCATGACGTCAGAGGTCGCCCAGGCCGCTGGCGCGGCCGTCGGCACCGACTTCGAGCAGGCGCAGGGTGTTGGTCGCGCCCAGGGTTTCCATGTGCTCGCCGCTGGTGAAGACCACGCGGTCACCGGCCTGCAGCTGCCCGGCCTCGACCAGCAGGCGGATCGCACCGCGGGCGGCTTCGCGCGGGGTCAGGCCGCGGCTGTCGAAGTTGATCGGGAACACATCGCGCATCAGCGCCATCTGCCGGCGCGCGCCATCATGGCGGGTCACCGCGAAGATCGGCGACTTGGCACGGAAACGCGACAGGAACCGCGCGGTACCACCGGATTCGGTCATCGCCACGATCGCGCGCACGCCCACGTGCTGGGACAGGAACATCGTGGCCATGGCGATGGCCTGGTCGGCCCGTTGCAGGTTGCGCGGCGAGGCGTTGAAGTCGGTTTCGGTCTGGAACTGGCGTTCGGCCCCCAGGCAGATGCGGGCCATCGCTTCGACCGCCTTGACCGGATAGGCACCGGCCGCGGTTTCGGCCGACAGCATCACCGCGTCGGTGCCGTCGATCACCGAGTTGGCCACGTCCAGCACCTCGGCGCGGGTCGGGATCGGGCTTTCGACCATCGACTGCAGCATCTGCGTGGCGGTGATGACCACCTTGTTCTGCGCCAGCGAGGCCTTGATGATCTTCTTCTGCAGGCCCGGCAGTTCGGCATCGCCGATCTCCACACCGAGGTCGCCACGGGCCACCATCACCACGTCGCTGGCCTCGACGATCTCCTCCAGGTTCTCGATCGCCTCGGTGCGCTCGATCTTGGACACCAGCGCGGCGTAGCAGCCATGTGACTGGGCGATTTCACGCGCATCGTTCATGTCCTGCGCGTTGCGGCAGAACGACACGGCGATGAAGTCCACGCCGATCTTGGCAACGATGCCGATCAGCTCCTTGTCGCGCTCGGTCAGCGCGCCCAGCGACAGGCCGCCGCCCTGCTTGTTCAGGCCCTTGCGGTCGGACAGCACGCCGTCGTTGAGCACGGTGCTGATGATCCGCTCGCCCTGCACCTCGACCACCTGCAGCTGCATCAGGCCGTCGTCCAGCAGCAGCACATCTCCCGGACCCACGTCCTGCGGCAGCCCCAGATAGCTGACGCCCACCTGGCTGGCCGTGCCCGGCCCGGCATTTTCGCTGGCAATCAGGTCGAAGCGGTCACCCGCCTTCAACTGCACCTTGCCCTCGGCAAAGCGCTCGATGCGGATCTTCGGGCCCGGCAGGTCGGCCAGGATGCCCACTTCCATACCGACGCGGGCCGCGGCGGCGCGTACTTCGGCGGCACGCTTGGCCTGACCGGAAGGATCACCGTGGGAGAAGTTCAGACGCACCACGTTCACGCCGGCGCGGAACAGATCGTCCAGCACGCCCGGCGCGTCGGTTGCAGGCCCGAGGGTGGCGAGGATCTTGGTACGGCGCTGGCGTTCGATCATTGTGCGGGGTCTCCCTGAAAGACCATCGAAATTAGCATATTCGCGCTATGACAACGATGTCGCGGCGAGTGTCGCGTGACAAATACCGCGATGTCCCGCAGACAGCAAAGACAGCCTGGCAAGACATCGGCGTGCGTACGCCATCGCGCGTCCTCGATCACGCCCGTATGCGACACTGCCCTGACCCTTGCCGGTCAGGTGTAAACGACAGAAGTCCCGTCAGGCCATCAGCCCCTTCCCGCGAGACATCCATCTGACACCGGCCGGACAACAAAGACATCGCACCGCACCCCTATTTTTCGGCGAATCGTCCCACCGTGCGCAAGCGACCAAGCAAAACGCCGGCTCGCGCCGGCGTTTTGCGTTCCATCAGGCCTGCAGCAGCAGCGGAATATCCTCCGGAGCTGCGGCCAGTGCGTGGACGCCGGCGACCTCCAGTTCCTGCCGCCCGCCAAAGCCCCACAGCACCCCGATGTTGCGCATGCCATGGTGGCGGGCGCCCTCGATATCCATGCGGCGGTCGCCGATCATCCAGCAATCGGCCGGCTGCAGTGACAGCCGCCCCAGCGCCTCGGCCACCAGCTCCGGCTTGTGGCTGCGCGTTCCACACGGGGTAGCACCGATCACGTCCTCGAAGCAGTCACCGAACGGCAGATGCGCGACGATCCGCTGCGCGTGCGGCTCGTTCTTGGCGGTGACCACGGCCAGGCGGTGGCCGGCGGCTTTCAACGACCGCACCACCTCGCCGATGCCCGGATAGATCTCGTGCTCCTTCCAGCCGTCGCTGTCGAAGCGCTCGCGGTACAGCTCCACCGCCTGCTCGACCTGCTGCGGATCACCGAACACCGGCGCGAAGCTGGTACGCAGCGCCGGACCGATCCAGCGCCGCAGCTCGTTCTCCGCCGGCACCGGCTGGCCCATCTTCTCCAGCGCATAGGCCACGCAACGGGTGATGCCCACCGACGATTCGATCAGGGTGCCATCCAGATCGAAAAACAGCACATCGCGGATCACGATCCGCGGGCCTCCAGCGCGGCCACGGCCGGCAGGGTCTTGCCCTCCAGGAACTCCAGGAACGCACCGCCACCGGTGGAGATGTAGCTCACTTCCTTGGCGATGCCGTACTTGTCCACCGCCGCCAGGGTGTCACCGCCACCGGCGATCGAGAACGCCTTGGAACTGGCGATGGCGCGTGCCAGCGCCTCGGTGCCCTTGCCGAACGCGTCGAACTCGAACACGCCTACGGGTCCGTTCCAGACCACGGTGCCGGCCTTGGCGATCAGCTCGGCGTATTGCGTGGCGGTGGCCGGGCCGATATCCAGGATCATGTCATCGCTGCCCACCGCATCGACCGGCTTGATGGTGGCCGGGGCGTCGGCGGCGAAGGCCGGGGCCACCACCACGTCGGTCGGCAGCGGAATCTCGGCGCCGCGCGCCTTGGCGTCGGCGTCGATCTTGCGTGCGGTATCAAGCAGGTCGTTCTCGACCAGCGATTTGCCCACGCCATGGCCTTCGGCCGCGATGAAGGTGTTGGCGATACCGCCACCGACGATCAGCTGGTCGACCTTGCCGACCAGGCTGGACAGCAGTTCCAGCTTGGTCGAGACCTTGGAGCCTGCCACGATCGCCAGCAGCGGGCGCGCCGGGTTGGCCAGGGCCTTGTCCAGCGCGTCCAGCTCGGCCATCAGCAGCGGGCCACCGGCAGCAACCGGGGCGAAACGGATCACGCCGTGGGTCGAGGCCTGGGCGCGGTGCGCGGTACCGAAGGCGTCCATCACGAACACATCGCACAGCGCGGCGTATTTCTTCGACAGGGCTTCATCGTCGGCCTTCTCGCCGACGTTCATGCGGCAGTTCTCCAGCAGCACGATCTGGCCCGGGGCCACGTCCACGCCGTCCACCCAGTCCTTGACCAGCGGCACGTCCACGCCCAGCAGTTCGGACAGGCGCCTGGCCACCGGCGCCAGCGAATCGGCGGCGCTCCACACGCCTTCCTTGGGGCGGCCCAGGTGCGAGGTCACCAGCACCGCGGCGCCGTTCTCCAGCGCCAGCTTCAGGGTCGGCAGCGAGGCGGTGATGCGCTGTTCGGAGGTGATCTTGCCGTCCCCGTCGATCGGTACGTTCAGATCCTGGCGGATCAATACACGCTTGCCGGAAAGGTCGAGGTCGGTCATACGAACGATGGACATGGCAGGATCTGCTCCGCAGGTGGGGTAGTCCGGCATTTTCGCCCGCCCTGCCAACCGGGGCAAACTGGAGGTCATTGCGATGCAGACACGTCTGTTCCAACCGGAGCTGCACAGCGCGCGGCTGCGGCTGCGCGAAGTCCGCCCCGACGATGCCCCTGCGCTGTTCGCCATCCATTCCGACCCGGTGGTGATGCGTTACTGGAGCTACCCGGCCTGGACGGAGCTGGCACAAGCTCAGGCCAAGATCGCCGAGATCCAGCGCCAGCGCCAGCGCCGCGAGCAGCAGATCCTCATCTGGGCGATTGCCGATGCCGGCAGCGACCGGCTGATCGGCAGCAGCGCGGTGTTCGCGATTAACCCGGATCAGGGCCGGGCCGAGATCGGCTACAGCCTGCACCGCGACTGGCAGGGCCGCGGACTGGCCAGCGAAGCGCTGCGCCTGATCCTTCGCCATCTGTTTGACGGGCTGCAGCTGCGCCGCGTGGAGGCCGATGCCGATCCGCGCAATACCGCCTCGTGCCGGTTGCTGGAGAGATTGGGCTTCGTCTGTGAGGGGCTGCTGCGCGAACGCTGGCGGGTGAACGGCGAGCTTTGCGATACCGCCTTCTACGGTCTGTTGCAGCGGGACTTCAACGCCCGCTGAAGCCGCACAGCCCCCGCCGGCCCAGGGCCGGCCCCCTCAATCCTGTTTCTTTTGCTCGCCACCGCCACGCACCAGGCTCAACGCGAACCCCGCGACCGCCAGCGCCCCCAGCACCAGGACCGCCCACAGCAGCAGATTCTTCCAGTCGTGCGGCGGCTTGGCCGGCTGGTATGCGGCATCGCCGGCCCGCACGGCGCGCTCGCCCACCATCGCCGTGGCCGGTTGCCACTGCCTGCCATTACGCGCGCGCAGGGCATCGAGCATCGGATCGAGGGCGGCTTGCGTAGCGGCCACATTCGCACTGCCGGCCACCAGCAGATAGGGGGCACGTCCCTGCGCCAGGAACACCACGCTGCCGGGCCGATATCCCAGACGCAGCAGCGGCGCCCCGGCCGGGAGGGAGCCCGGTTCGGCCTGCAACCGCCACTGGCGATCGGTGAGGGTGCCGGAGGTTTCCAACGGCGCCGAGTGCTGCTGGGTGCCCCCCTCACTCAGGCTCCAGGTATTCCAGCCTGCGGTCAGCCGCTGCCAGTCCGGCGTGCGGCCATCGACACCGGGCCGATCCGGATCGCGACTGGACACACTCCAGCTCACGGCACTGTTGGCCGGCATCCGCACATCCAGCCGCTGCACCGGCAAGCGGCCCTGCAACCGGTACAGGTAACCGTCCTTGGCGTTGCCGCCGGCCTCGGCCGTGAGTTCCAGCCACTGCCAGTCGCCGCTGTCCACCGCATCGACCAGTTCACCGCGCAGACCGCGCAAGGCCGGGGCACCGCTGCGCTGCAGCGGCACCAGCCGCAGGTAGCGCAGATCCGTGACGACCTTGAGGGTATTGCTGCGCAGTGCGCGGCCCTGGTTGTTCAGCTGCACCAGACGCACCTGCGGGTCGAGCACCTGCCAGCCACGCAGGTCGTCGCTGGCTTCCAGCCGATAGCCCAGATCCAGTGTCGCCCAGGGATCGGCCCAGTCCACATGCAGCGCGCGCAGCTTGCCGGCGTCCTCGCCCAGATCCACCAGCCAGACCGGATCGGCCGCCCCGACATTGCCGCCGGCCGCGACTGAATTGCGGATCGACAGCAGCTTGCCGCCGCTGTCGCGTTGCACCACCACACTGAGATCGTCATCGGCGGTGGTCGCCGCCACCGGCAACGCGAACCACGGCAGCTCGACCATGCGCGGCAGCCCGGACACCGGCGTGGCTGCCGCGTAGACCGCACTGGCCACCGGCTTGCCGTCGGCATCGAGCACCCGCACATCGCGCAGATCGCGCCAATAGGCGGCGGCATACACCGAAGCTTCCAGCGGCACGCGATACGCACCGGCATCGGGCTGGGACAACCGCAACGGCCACTGAGCGGCGAAATCATCGGCGGCCTGCACGCTCATCGGCAGCAGGGCCAGCCACAGCAAACGCTTGATCATGCGGACGGGTCCTCATCGTTGTTCGGGATTGCCGCTGCGCGACGCGGCGGTGCCGGCGCCAGCCAGCCCACCAGCGTGCACAGCAGGCCGTAGGCGATGAACGCGCCGATACCGAGCAGGTCGCCCAGGTTGTCGCGGTCGATCAGCAGCAGCTTGATCAGCACCACCGCCATCAGGATGGCACCGGCCAACCACAGTCCCCACTGCCCGCGGCGCGAACCGGAGACCCAGCCGACCACCCCCAGCAGGCTCCACACCACGGTCAGACTGGTCTGCGCCAGTTGGCCGCCCAGCAGACGCTCATTCCACGGTTCACCGCACCAGTGGTGCACCGCGCGCAGCGTCATCACCGTGACCAGCACCAGCCCGGCCAGCGCCATGCCGACCAGCTGCGCCGGCACACTGCGTTGCTTGTGCCCTTGCCACAGACGCATCGCCGCCAGCACCAGCACCGCGATCTGCGCCAGCTCCAGCGGATTGAATCCCACGATCCACGACAACGGCGCGGCATCGCCAGCACTGGCCAGGGCGGTCAACCACCACAGGCCGAGTACACCGAATACCGCCGCCTGCAACGCAGGTCGCCAGCGATCAAATGCCGCGCCCAGCGGTTGCGCCAGCCACGACCACCGCCGCAGCGACAGCACCGCCAACAGCAGCCAGGGCAATGCCAGCAGCAGACCGACCCAGCCTTGGGCCAGCGCGAAGCGATCTCCGAGGTGCCAGGCCAGCAGCGACAACACGGTCGGCCACAGCAGCCACCACGCCAGCTGGGCCAGACCTGCCACCGCGCCGCTACTGGCCCGCAGGCACAGCAGGCTGCGCACGCCCAGCACGGCGAACAGCGCCCACGCCCACAGACCGTGCCCGGCGAACGGCTGGCCGTATTCGGACAGCTGGGCAAACGCCACCGGGAATGCCAGCACCAGGCCGCCCAGCGTGGTCAGTGACAACGCCAGAGCCGGCGCACGCCGCTGCACCTCGGCCGCCAGCCAGCCGGTCACCCCCAGCATCAGCAGCACCGCATGCAAGCGGCTGCCGGGCTCGACGAAGTCGCCGATCTCCAGCGCGAGGTTGCCCAGCCACCAGGCCAGCCCCCATCCGTAGGCCACGGCGGCGAGCTGCCGCCTGCCCACATCCCGATACAACCAGGCGGTGGCGAAGCCGGCCAACGCGACCAGCAGCGCCCCCATGAAACCGGCATTGGCAATGGCCAGCGTATCGACGTGATGGCCCCGGCTGGTCCCCAGCATCAGGGCGGCTGCGGCGGCGAGCTGCAGACCGATGCCGCTCCAGCGCGCCAGTCGCCGATCCTGCATCAGCCCGAGCCAGACCAGCCCGGCGCCTTCCAGCGCGAATACCGAAGCGGTGGCGCCGGCCGACAACGCCAACGGCACCGCCAGCGTGGCAAAGCCCACCGCGAGGATGGCGTAGCCACGGGCCAGCATCTGCAGCCGGTCGCGGTTGAGCAGCGCGCGGGCCAGCAGCGCATACAGCAGCGCCACGCCCAGCGCGCACAACGCCAGCGGCATGCGCTCGCCCTGCAGCAACCCGGCCTGCAGCGAGAAGGCGACCAGCGGTGTGCCGAACAACAGGCAACCATCGATCCGCGCGTTGCCGGATTTCGCCGCCTTGCGCGCGTACAGCAGCGGCAGCAGCAGATAGAAGCCGAAGAACAGCAGCAGGAACGGCTCGGTGCTGGCGAACTTGGCCGGCTCGTAGTCCAGCACGCCCCAGACCGTGCCGATGCCCCAGGTGAAGGCGAATCCCAGCAGATTGAGAATGCGCCACGGCCGCACCCAGGCGATGGCGAAGATGCCGGCATTGAGCAGCGCGTAGTACGAGAACAACGCCACGTGGTTGCCGCTGCCACTGGACAGCCAGATTGGCGCCATGAAGCCGGCCAGCACACCGAGGAGGGCCAGCGTGCGCGACTCCTGCAGCACCGCCATCACCGACAGGCCCGCGATCAGCACCACGCTCAGCCCAAAGGCCGGGACCACGCCGATCATTCCGTAGTTCTTGCAGGCGGCGAACACCACCAGCAGCAGGATGCCGATCATGCCGCCCTGCGTCGCCAGGGCGAAGCTGGGATGGCTTTGGCGCTTGCGCCACGCAAATACCAGGCCGGCCAGTGCCGCGGCGCTGACGCCGGCCAGCTTCACGCTGGCCGGCAGGCTGAACCAGCCCTGGTCCGTGGCGTATTTGAGCAGGGCCGCGACACCGGCCAGCATCACCAGCATGCCGACCTTGATCGGCACGTTGCCGGTGGTGAACCACCGCTTGAGATGTTCGATGCCGCGCTCGATGAAACTCGGCGCGGGCGGTTGCGTCCCTTCCGGCCGCGGGCGCGGCGCCGGCGCAACCGTGGCCGGCGATGGCGGCACGTGCTCGGCAACCGGCCGCTCCGGCAACGGCGGCGGCGCGGGGGTCACCGGCATCACGATGGAAGGCGGCGACGCAGCCAGCGGTCCAGGCGGCTGCGGCTCAGCCTGGACCGGCGCGCTCCCGGCGGACCGGTGATCGGCTTCCGGCGCTCGCCACACAGGCCGCGCGGCGGCGGCCGCATCCTGCGGCGACGGCGCAAGGGCAGCTTCCAGCACCGCCACCCGGCGCTTGAGCGAGGCCACCGAGACCAGCGCCATCACCAGCAGCACCGGTACCAGCAGTGCCACGGCCAGCAACAACAACCCCACGACCACCAGCGTGTCATCCATTTCCTGTCCCTGTCCCCCGACGGAGGGCCGCCACACCTTATCCGGGTGCGGCGCAAACGGAAACTGCCGGCGCGCGTGGCGAGCGCGTGTGCCGCCAGATCCATACAAGACCGGTCCCGGGCAGTCCCCACCCTCGCCGGCCGGGCCGGCGCAACCTCCGGCAGCTTTACCGCCCGGGCTCCGCGCGGCCTGCTCCGGTTGCGCAGCCAAAACAAAGGGCGCCCGAAGGCGCCCTTTGCTCAGCCCAACACGGTACGGATCAGGCCGCGATCACGCGCACCATTTCCAGGCACTTGTTGGAGTAGCCCCATTCGTTGTCGTACCAGGCCACCAGCTTGACGAAGGTGGTATCCAGCGCGATGCCGGCATCGGCATCGAACACCGAGGTGTGGGTCTCGCCGCGGAAATCGGTGGCCACCACCTTGTCCTCGGTGTAACCCAGGATGCCCTTCAGCGCGCCTTCGCTCTGTGCCTTCACTTCGGCGCAGATCTCGGCGTAGGTGGCTTCCTTCTCCAGCTCGACGGTCAGGTCGACCACCGACACGTCCGAGGTGGGCACGCGGAAGCTCATGCCGGTCAGCTTCTTGTTGAGTTCCGGGATCACCACGCCCACGGCCTTGGCCGCACCGGTGGAGGACGGGATGATGTTCTCCAAGATGCCGCGGCCGCCGCGCCAGTCCTTGTTGGACGGACCATCGACGGTCTTCTGGGTGGCGGTGGCGGCGTGCACGGTGGTCATCAGGCCGCGCTTGATGCCCCACTTGTCATTGATGACCTTGGCCAGCGGGGCCAGGCAGTTGGTGGTGCACGAGGCGTTGGAGATGATGCTCTGCCCGGCGTAGGTCTGGTGGTTGACGCCGAACACGAACATCGGCGTGTCGTCCTTGGACGGGGCCGACAGCAGCACCTTCTTGGCGCCGGCATCGAGGTGCTTCTGCGCGCTGGCCTTGTCCAGGAACAGGCCGGTGGATTCGATCACCACGTCCACGTCCACTTCGTTCCACTTCAGGTTGGCCGGATCGCGTTCCTGGGTCAGGCGGATCTTCTTGCCGTTGACCAGCAGGTGGCCACCCTCGATGGCGACATCTGCGTTGAAGCGGCCGTGCACCGAATCGTACTTGAGCATGTAGGCCAGATAGTCCGGCTCCAGCAGATCGTTGATGGCCACGATCTCGATGTCGTCGCCGAAGTTCAGCACTGCCGAACGCAGCACATTGCGCCCGATGCGCCCGAAACCGTTGATGCCGACCTTGATTGCCATGTTCACAAGCTCCTGCAGCCGCAAACCCGTTGCGGCGGGGGTGGAAAGGGGCCGTCATTCTAACAGTAGCCGGTCCCGGTTCCGGTGCGGCAGCAGTGCCCCGCAAATGAGCGCCAGCTGAGTGCAAACGCGTGTTTGATCAGGATCAAAGCGCTCCCCGGCCGGCATCCGGACACTGGCGCCACCTCCAACAAGCAATGGAATTACACATGCGCAAGACCTCCGCCCTGCTGCTCTCCAGCCTCGCCGCGGCTATGGCCCTGGCCGCCGCGCCCGCCATGGCCCAGTCCAAGGGCGATTGGACGCTGGGCGTCGGCGTGCACGCGGTTGATCCCACGTCCGACGCCGGTGACCTCAACGGTGCCGCGCTGGGCCTGGGCGCGCTGCCGACCAAGGTGGACAGCGATATCAAGCCGACCGTCACGTTCGAATACTTTGTTGCCGACAACGTGGGCATCGAGGTGCTGGCCGCCCTGCCGTTCAAGCATGAAGTCAGCATCGATGGCGTCGGCAAGGTCGGTGAGACCAAGCATCTGCCGCCGGTGGTCTCGCTGCAGTACCACTTCGCCAACAGCAGCAAGGTCACCCCGTTTGTCGGCCTGGGCGTGAACTACACCAAGTTCTTCGACACCGACAGCAAGGGCGCACTGGATGGCACCAAGCTGAAACTGGAGGATTCCTGGGGCCTGGCCGCCCATGCCGGCCTGGACTACGCCATCAGCGACAAGGGTGCACTGCGCGTGGACCTGCGCTGGGCCGACATCGACACCAAGGTCAAGGTCAATGGCGCCAAGCTGGGCACCGCCAAGATCGATCCGCTGGTCTACGGCGTGGCCTACGTCTTCAAGTTCTGATCCTGCCCCTCCCGGATCACCGCAACGCCCCGGCCCTGGCCGGGGCGTTGTTGTTCCAGCGTCGCCAGATGTGGCAACAGCACCACCTCGCGCAGACGTTAGAATCGGGCCATGAAGAATCTCCCGACCCTGCTGGCCACCGCCAGCCTCGCCCTTCTTGCCAACACCATGGTGGTTTCCGATGCATATGCCTGGGGTGCACAGGGCCACCGGCTGGTCGGCCGGGTCGCCGAAACCGGCCTGAGCCCGACCGCCCGGGCCGAAGTGGACCGCCTGCTTGCCGGCGAACCGGTTCCCTCGCTGGCCGCCATCGCCCCGTGGGCCGACGAACTGCGCGCCAACGATCCCGATCTGGGCAAGCGCTCGGCCAACTGGCACTACGTCAACATGGCCGAAGACGGCTGCGCCTACCAGGCCGCCCGGCATTGCCCCGATGGCAACTGCGTGGTGGAGGCGCTGAAGCAACAGAGCGCCCTGCTGGCCAACCACAAGCTGCCCGATGCAGCACGCCTGCAGGCGCTGAAGTTCGTCGTGCATCTGGTCGGCGACATCCATCAGCCCATGCACGCCGGCTACGGCCACGACCGCGGTGGCAACAGCTACCAGCTGCAGTTCAATGATCGCGGCACCAACCTGCATTCGGTGTGGGACAGCGGCATGTTCTACGCCCTGCAGTTGAATGATGACCAGTTCCTGCAACGCCTGCAGGCACTGCCGGCGCCGACCGGCGTCAGCGCACCGCAGCTGCAGCGTGATGCCGGCCAGTGGGCCGAGCAGACCTGCCATATCGCCACCCGTCCGGGACTGTATCCACCCGGCCGCAAGATCGGCGAGGCCTATGCCGCGACCTGGCGACCGGTTGCCGAGGCACAGGTCCGTCTGGCTGGTGAACGTCTGGCCGCGTTGTTGAACGCATTGCTCGACGGGCAATGATGCCGCCTTTGGAACGTCATCTGAACGATCATATTGAAGAAGCCGCGAGCTCCCGCCCGCGGCTTCTTCATTTACGGCGTCCATCAATTCAAATCGCTGCTTCTCCGTACACGCACCCGGCCCTGCTCCACCTCGAAGGTGAAGCCATACAGCAGCGTCACCGGTACCGGCTCCACCTCGGCAGCACCGGCGCAGTTGCCCGGCGCCAACGCAGCCGTACCTGGCGCAAAGCGGCAGATCGCCGCAGGATGGAACACCCACTTCGCCGTGGCATCCAGTGTTGCCCGCAACAGAGGCGCATGCTCGGGCACCGCGCCGGCGCTGCAGCGGGTGTGCTCAAGCAGCGACTCCGCACGCTCGACGCTCCCGTCAGCCATCACAATCACCCGCACGCACAGCGTGGTAGGTGGCAAGGTCTGACGTTCATAGCCCGGCGGCAAGCTGGGTGATGGCGCCTGCAGGGGCTCCGGCATACGGAACGTTTCAGTGGCGCCCAGCACGTACGGCTCAATCGCTCCGGCGCCGCCGCTCCTCTGCTCGGGTGCCAGCAGCTGCCGCCCGATGTTGTAGCTGCCGGCCAGTTCCCCGTCTGCCACCGGTCGCGTGGCGCAGCCTGCCAGCAGCAACAGCAATGCCCCCGTCATGAGCCGCACGATCAGCTCCCCGAGCTTTCTTCGGTATGCGTGGCGCTCTCATCCAGGTCAAACCAGACCGGTACGCGCACCGCGCCAGCAACGGCCTGGCCATCTTTCTGCGCCGGGTTGAATTTCCACTGCCGTGCGGCTTCCACCGCGGCCGTATCGAATACCCCCTGCGGCTGTGAGGTTTCGACCTTTACATCTGTGGGCTGCCCTTCCGCATCCACCTCGATCCGCAGCACCACCTTGCCGCTGACGCCGTTCTCGAATGCAGCCTTGGGGTACACCGGTGGCGTCATGCGATCGGTCGTCGGATCGTTCTCTCCGGCTTCCGGCTCGACCGAAATCTTTCCTGACGACGCGGCTCTCGAGCTGCCACCAACCTCGTCGGTTTGAAGCTTCAGTGCCAGCAACGAGCTGCCACCACGGGTCGTGACTTCGACAGCAGCCATCTTGCCTGCCGCCACCAGCAGTTCCGGCGAAGACACCAACACCCCATCGGCCTTCAGCGTGCCCTGCAAGCGCAGCTTTCCAGCCTCCGCAGGCACCACAGTGAACTCGGCATCCCATTTCACCCCGTTGGCCGACTCCAGCGTGAAAGCGAACGGCTTGCCTACTGGCTGATGCAGTTCGAACTGCTGCTGCGTTCCATCGGCATCGGCCTGTACCCGCGTTGCGTAGACGGCGCCGGCCTCAGTCATCGCCGCCGTTCCGGGCTGTGCCGCCCATGCGGTGTAGCCCACGCCACCGCAAAGTCCTGCAGACAACGCCACCATCGCCAACCACTGCTTCTTCCCCGGTACCGGACGCTTCAACATGGCAATACGCTCCTTCAATGGATGCTGGTTCTGCCAGTGGCACCCCACCGGCAACGGAGACAGCGCCAGCCCGGTCTTGAGCATGGCGTTGCCATAACTGCGACGTGCACCTGCGGTATGGGCGATGACGCGTTCATCGCAGGAAAGCTCCTGATCCTCCCGACACCGGCGCACGGCTGGCCCGAGCAACGGGTTGAACCAGTACACGCATTGCAGCAGTGCCAAGGCGGCATTCACCCAGAGGTCGCCACGGCGCAGATGCAGCTGCTCATGCAGCATCACCAGCTCGCGCTCCTCGGCGTTGTAACGCTGCTCAAAGTCGGCCGGCACCACAATCCGGGGCCTCAGCACACCGACTATCGCCGGCAACCCGGCGACAGTTTGCGCCTGCCAGTGACCATCGTCGCGCTGTGTCAGCGCCCCCAGCCCACGCATGAAGTGACGCTGCTGCCACAGCAACCACACCGCCATCAGCAGCGCACCAGCCAGCCACAGCGCCAACCAGCCCGGCACTCCTTCGGATAGTGCCGCTGCGGCATCGGGAATGGTCTGGCCCACTTGCACGGCCATGTCGGTCGCGGCCATTGGCACCGTCGTCAATCGCGGCGCAGGCAGCCATACCGCGAACAACGCTGCCGGCACAATCAACCACATCAGATAGGCGGCACTGGCACCGAGCCAATTGCGAACTGCCCCTCGCAACAGCAGTACCACTACCATCGCCGCGCTGGTGGCGACGGCTCCTTCCAGCAATCCCGCCAGAAAATCAGCGCTGGTCATCGTCGAGGTCCTCCAGCAGTTTGCGCAGCTCGGCAACGTCGTCGCGGCTCAATCGCCGATGCTGGCTGAAATGCGCTACCAGCGGCGCAACACGTCCCTCGAACAGGCGTTCGATCAGGCTGCTGCTTTCCTCCAGCACCCAGGTGTCGCGTTGCACCAGCGGCGAATACAGATAACGACGGCCATCCTTCTGCGCGGCGATGGCGCCCTTGTTGAGCAGACGATTGAGCAGGGTCTTGACCGTCGCCTCGGCCCATTCGTTGCCGCCGGGCAGTCGCGCAATCACCTCGTCTGCGGACAGCGGATGCAGCCCCCACAGCACCTCCATCACCACCGCCTCGGCCGCACTGATCTGGATCATCATTTACGCCTGTAATTTTTTTCGATTACACGTGTAAACAAAACCCCTGTCAAGCGCAACGCCACCGGCACTAAGCTAGGTCCACCCCGGATCGGAGGTGAAGTCGATGGTCAGCCAGAATCCGGCGTCGCGGGCGCCCAGGCGGGTGGCGATCTCGTCGCGCAGCCGGTCCACCTCGCTGATCGAGCCGAAGCTCCACTGCGGGCGGGTGAGGATGTGGATCTCGACGAACTGCATGCGTCCCATCTTGGCCACATGGCTGCTGAAGCCGGAGAAGCCATGCTCGGCGACAAAGGCCTCCATCACCTGCCTGACCCGCCCATCCAGTTCCGGCGGCGCCACCTGCAACACCTCGCGCATCGCCTTCCAGGTCGTGTGCAACGGCAGCGGCAACACCGCCAGGCAGATGCCGGCCAGCACCAGCGAATCCAGGTACGGCACCAGCCACTGCCGGTCACCGCCACTGAGCAGCGTGGCGAGCAGGAATGCGCCCAGCACCGCCAGGCTCATCATGCCGCTCAGGAACCAGGCCCGTGCATCCAGGCTCAGCAAGGCCGACTGCAGCTGCCGGGCCTTGACGCTGACGTAGAGGGACATCACCAGATTCACCACGCTCAGCAGCGCCGACCAGAACAGGGCGATGCCCAGCTTGACCTCATGCCCGCCGGTGGTCAGGCCGATCACCGCGTTGGCCAGCGCGTAGATGCAGGCCAGCGACAGGATCGCCCCGCCCATCGCCTCGACCATCGGCTCCAGGTGCCAGTAGCCGTACTGGAAACGGGAGCTGCCCTCGCGCGCGACCAGCCGCAGCACCGACAGCGCCACCAGGGTCAGTGCCACGTCCACCAGGCTGTAGACGCCATCGAACAGCACCGCCTGCGAGCCGGCGAGCAGGCCACCGAAGAAGCCGGAGGCACTGACCCCGACCGTCACGCCAATGGACAATTTCAGAATGCGCTGCTCTTGGCTTGTGTCCATGGGCGTCCATGACGGCGGGGCTGGCCGGGTTCAGCCCTTCAATACTTCTACTTTATAGGTGGCGATGCCGTCTTCACGCTCGATGATCAGCCCGTGGACATCGGACTCGAATCCCGGGAAGCGGACATTCTGCTCGCGGGCGATCCGCAGGGACTGGATGATCGGATCATTGGTCCGGCCAAACCGCTCACCGGGCATGATCGTGGGGATGCCCGGGGGATAGGGAACCAGCATGGTGCCAGCCACCCGTCCGCTCACCTCCTCGATATCCACCCGCTCGATATCACCCCGCACCAGATGGTCGTAGGCCTCGGCCGGTGTCATCACCGGCTCGGGGAGTTCCACGTACATCTCCTTCATCACCCTGGCGACTTCGAACTCGGCATTGAACGCGTGCAGGGCCTGGCACAGGTCCCGCAATCCCCAGCCCGCATAGGCGTGCGGATACGCCGCGGCCAGCGTCGGCAGGGCCTGCGACAACGGGGCGTTGCTGTCATAGAGCTGCTTGAAGGCCATCAGCTCGGTGACCAGCGTGCTCCACTTGCCCTTGGTCACACCCATCGAGAACAGGAACAGCACCGAGTAGAGGTTGGTCTTCTCCACGGTGATACCGCGCGTCCACAGGAACCGGCTGAGAACCGCGGCAGGAATGCCGTTCCGCTCCATATGGCCGTCCATCGCCAGCCCCGGGGTGAGCAGCGTGACCTTGATCGGATCGATCAGCACATAGTCGTCGACCAGCCCCTCGAAGCCATGCCAATGCTCGCCCTTCTGCAGATACCACTGCGAACGCCCGGCGATCTCCGGTGCTGGGCCCTGCTCCTTCGCCAATGCGCGTTCCACCCCGGCGGGCTGCCACACCTTGAACCACCACGTGTCATGGCCCAGATCCTGCTGCACGTGCAACATCGCATGGCGGAACGCGATGGCCTCATCGTGCATCTCCTGCACCAGCGACTGGCCGGCCGAACCGGTCATCATCCGCGACGCCACATCGCAGGAGGCGATGATGCCGTAGTGCGGGCTGGTACTGGTGTGCATCATGAAAGATTCATTGAACCTGGCCACATCCAGATCGCGATTGGCCGAGTTGCGTACATGGATCATCGATGCCTGCGAGAACGCGGCCAGCAGCTTGTGCGTGGAATGGGTGGTGAAGATGATCGCGTCCTGCTCGCGCGCCTTTCCCTTGGCCATGCCGTAGTGGTTCTCATAGAACGGATGGAAGGCAGCATAGGCATACCAGGCCTCGTCGAAGTGCAGGAATTCCACCGTGCTGCCAATGGCCAGGGCGATGCGTTCGGCGTTGTAGCACAGCCCGTCATAGGTGGAATTCGTCACCACCGCGATACGCGGCTTGATGCCCTTTTTCCAGGCGGCCCGGGCCACGGGATTGGCATCGATCGCCGCCGCCATGCTCGCCTTGTCGAACTGGTCCAGACCGATCGGACCGATGATGCCGTGCGCGTTGCGGCTGGGACGGAAATACACCGGAATGCCGCCGGTCATCACCAGCGAATGCAGCAGCGATTTGTGGCAGTTGCGATCGACGAACACGATGTCGCCGCGGGCCACGGTGCCATGCCAGACGATCTTGTTGGCGGTCGAGGTGCCATTGGTGACGAAGAAGGTATGGTCGGCGCCGAAGTTCCTGGCCGCCTCGGCTTCGGCGTCCTTGATCGGGCCGGTATGGTCCAGCAGCGATCCCAGCTCGGGCACGGAGATGGAAAGATCGCTGCGCAACGTATTCTCACCGTAGAACTGGTGGAACGCGCGGCCCACAGGAGACTTGGTGAAGGCCACGCCACCGGCATGGCCCGGGGTATGCCATGAATAGCTGCTCTCGGCCGCATGGTGGATCAGCGCCTTGAAGAACGGCGGCAGCAGCTTGTCCATGTAGGATTCGGCCGCGCGCATCACCTGCCTGGCGATGAAATTCTTGGTGTCCTCGAACAGGAACACGTAACCGTGGATGTGCCGGAGCAGTTTGCTGGGCACCTTCTCGATGGTCCGGCGTTCGCCATAGAGGAACACCGGCAGGCCCTTCCGTCGCGCGCTCTGTTCATGCAGGAACGTCTCCAGCCGCTGGAACTGGTCGGGCGTATCTTCGGTCCCGTCGATGGAAATGAGCACCGCCGATGCGGCGATATAGGTTCTCGCGCCGGCCTGGGCGTCGGCCAGGGTCAAGCCTGTCAGCACGCGCTGGTCCGTCTTGCGCAGTTCATCGACCAGCTCCCGGATCAGGATCCCGCCAATCCGCGGCGACTCGTAATCGTCATCGATGACGACGATGGGATAGTCCAACGACTTGAAGTACATGGTTGTCTCCTGCATCGGGAAAATGAAGCCGGGGGAGGAACGTCACTTGCCTGCCGGAGGCAGCATCTCGTTGCGCTGCTGCCGGCGCTGTTCGCTGAAGAACGGATAGAACACGGTGATGAACAGCACGAACAGGAAGGCGTACTGGACGATGTTCCCCGCCGATCCGTAGATCGCCCACAGGCAATACACCACGGTCACGCTGGTCAGCGTCCAGAACGCGCCGGTGTGGACGATGGTGTGCGACCGCTCGACCACGAAATAGCAGGCCACGCAGGAATAGATATACGGCAGCAGCGTCAGCACCACGGCCGCGGAGGTGATGACATCGAACTGCGCCGACGCGGTTTCCGAAGTGGAGGTCAACAGCACGGCGCTGGTCATCAACAGCGCCACCACCAGGATTCCTTTGACAGGCACATCCTGCTCGTTGGTTTTGCGGAAGATGGACGGGAACAGACCGTCATCCGCAGCGGCCTTGGCGCTTTGTGCGGTCAACAGGATCCAACCGCCCAGCGAACCTGCCGCGCCAAGGAACGCGCAGAGACTGACCACGCCGCCGCCCCAGCCACCCACTGCTTTGGCCGCAGCCAACGCGAACGGCGCGTCGGAGTTCTGAAGTTCACCGTTGGGCACCATGCCCATGATCACGGACGAACTGGCGATGTAGGCGATGGCGGCGAGAAACACACCTGCCAGCGTGGCCCGGGCCACGTTTTTCTCTGGGTTCTCCACCACGCCCGCAGTCACCGAGGCCGACTCGACGCCGATGAAGGCCCATAGAGTCAATGCTGCCGCACTGGAGACCGCGCCAAAGTCGGACTTCCCGGAAACGTTGTAGGCGCCTTTGAAAATCTCCATGTCGAAGAAGAACCAGCCGAAGATCGCGATGCCCAGGATCGGAACCAGCGCGAAACTGGTGGTGACGGTCTGCAGCCGGGTGACGAACTGCGGGCCGATGACATTGGCGTAGCTCAACCCCCACACCAGGATCAGCACCGCGATGCAGCGCACCACCGGATCGGACAGGATCGGAAAGAAGTAGCTGAAATAGCCCACTGCCGCGATCGGGATGGCGACATTGCCGATCCAGTTGGCGAACCAGTAGATGGTGTTGGTCTGGAAACCCATGTATGGGCCGAACCAGTCACGCGCATAGGCATAGGGGCCACCGGCCTGCGGTGCCATCTTGCCGAGCTTGGCGAACACGAACGCCAGCAGCAGCGCACCGGCCGTGGTCACCAGCCAGCCCCAGATGGAGGCGGTACCGATCTTCGCCAGACTGGACGGAAGCAGGAACACGCCCGACCCCATCATGTTGCCGGCGACCAGGAAGGTGGCCCCGACGACACCGATCTTCTTTCCTGTTGCCATGACGACACTCCTTCTGGGTGGATGTCGCCCCGCAGCCGAGGCAACAAGGGGGAAGTGGCTCTATTTGATGAAGTTGTATTGCAGGCTTCCCTGCAGCCGCAGCGCATCGGCGCGGGCGCCGTCCTGCTGCTGCAACCGCCCGTAAAGCAGCTCCATGCCCATGATCCACGAGGGCGCCGGGCTCCAGATCAGGTTGAAGGCGCCGTACTGGCTGCGCCGGAACGCGGTGCTGGAAAGTCCGGGATCACGCTCCAGACGCAGATCGCCGTAGACCAGGTTCGATCGCCACAGCGAGGACCAGTAGTGTGTGTAGGCGACATAGCCGCCATGCATGCCAAGCGCCTGCAGACGCCCGTCCGCATCGACAACGCCATCCAGATCCGAGCCGCTGATGTCGGCCACATAGCGGCTGATACCGCTGCCCGCCACCGCGCCGAACAGCAGCAGATCCTGCCCGGACAACGACAGCGAACCGGAGAACGACAGCCCAGCGCCGAACACGTCATCCTTTCCGCTGTCGTGGCGATAGCCCAGTCCGCGCCCCAGGGCCGCCAGCTGCAGATGGCCCCAGTCGCGCTCCATCCGCGCGGCGATGCTGACATCGGGAAATCGGTTGGAGATGCTGGCGTCCGCCTGCGCCGGGGTCAGCTGGCCATCGGGATCTTCGGCCGCCACCGTCAGCGTGTTTCCCTTGCCCAGCGAGAAGCTGTGGTGCACGCCGGCCACCAGCAGATACGCGGCGGCGCCCGGGCCCTCGAAGTCTAGCGTGTCCGGCAACGCGTCGGCATCCATGAAGCTGGAATAGCCGTAGCCCGCATAGGTGTTGCCCAGCTGTCCGTAGGCGTGGCGCAGCCGAAATTCATAGCCCTCGGCGCTGCCGAAAAAATCGTTCTCCAGATAGAAGCGGAGATTTCCCTTGGTAGTCGGGCGCCGCGCCTCGAAGCTGAAACGCGTCTGCCGCGCATGCAGATTGAAACGGGAGGTGTCGTGACGATCGGTGCCCACGGGAATCGTGGAAGTCACGAACTGGTTCTCATCGCCGGCATTGCGCGCGTCGGCAATCGCATCGAGCTTGGCATAGCCGCCCAGCCGGAACAGGGTCCGGGTACCCGGGATAGGAATGAAGCCGCCCAGTTCCGGCTCGGTGGGCGACATCGCGTTGTCGTAGCGGGATGCCGCCGCCGACGGATCGGAAACCGATTCGCGCATCGGCAGGGGGCTGCGTTCCACCGTCCCGGGGTCTGCGACCTGTTGCGCGGGAGCCTGCACCACCTGTTCGCGCTCCGGTGAGGCCGTGCGTTGGCTGTCGTTTTTCTCCAGTACCGCCAGACGCTCATTCAGGGCCTGGAGCGTGCGCTGTACGTGTTCGATCTCGGCCCTCAATCCCTGGACGGTATCCTGCCCGTGGGCCGCCGGGAGGCAGCCTGCCAGAACGATTCCCGCGAGCAATGGGTTCCGCTTCATCATCGGATCCTGGTGCACCATGCAGAAAAAGCTGCACATCGCATGCCGCAGACGCAACACGCCCGATCACAAGGAAGCGGCATCACCATGCCAATGCGCGGGGCTATTGATACGCCGCACGCATGATGGCTTCGTGAAACACCGTTACTGCGCGGGCGCCATCATCTTGATGACTGCGTGCATGGGCCGCTTGCGGCCCGGTTGTACCGCGCCAGCATCAGCCAACGGCAGGCAGTCGGACACGGACCCCGCGGGCGATCTGCGGTTGCGCCAGATCACCGGTCGGATGCGGATCATGCCTGCGCCTTCCCCGCGGGTGCCGGCCTCCGCACATTCCCCAGCGCATCCGGATGCGTTGCGTGATCGCTACACATCGCACATAGGGGCCGGGCGGGAGGATGGATCGGGCGGAGCCTGAGCCTGGGGCCACCCGGCCATCAATCGAGGTGGATATGTCCAAGCGTGAATCGGAAGGGGGACAGGCCCGGAGCCGATATGAAGCGATCTGGCCACTGCTGCGCTCGGTCGCCGCGCTGGCAAGCGTGGTTGCGGCAGGCTTCAATCCCGGAGCTGCCGATGCGCAATCGGTGACGGGAACCGGCGACATTTCCCCGGCCGTCCCGACGCCGCCATTGGGAAACTGGAATATCCGGGCCCGGCTGTATGTCGGGCAGACCGGAACCGGCACCCTGACCATCGCCGGTGGCGGCTCGGTTACCGACACCGTGGGCTTCCTCGGCTATCGCACCGGCAGCAACGGGACCGTCATCGTCACCGGTACCGGCTCGACGTGGACCGATGTCAGCGATGTCTATGTGGGCTACGAGGGCACCGGTCGCCTGCGGATCGAAGACGGTGGCCACGTGAACAGCCGTACCGGGTATGTCGGCGATTTCGCCGGCAGCGCAGGCAGCGTGCTGGTTTCCGGCACAGGCTCGTCATGGGTCAACGACAGCGACCTGGAGATCGGCGTTGAAGGCACCGGCAGAGTTTCCGTGGAGAACGGCGGCGCAGTGGACAATCGCTACGGCTATGTCGGCTCCATCGAGGGTGGCACGGGGATTGTCACTGTCACAGGCAGCGGCTCGCGCTGGACCAACACGGTCGACCTGCTGGTCGGTTACTCGGGCGCGGGTACGGTTGCTGTCCTCAACGGCGGCAATGTTTACGCAGGTACAAGCTATATCGGCGCCTTCGCCACCGGAGCGGGTACTGTGACCGTCTCCGGCAGCGGCTCGATCTGGGCCAACACCGGCAACCTCGTCGTCGGGCAAGGGGGAAGCGGCATCCTGACCCTGACCGAACGCGGCAGTGCGCTGGCCTCGACTGCGGTGCTGGGAGCGCTTGCCGGCGCCCGCGGCACCCTCAATCTCGGTGCGGCATCGACCAGTCCGATGGATGCCAGCGTGGCGGGAACGCTTACTGCCGCCGAACTCGTGTTTGGCGAGGGCACCGGCACGCTGGCCTTCAACCACACCGACAGCGCCTATCTGTTTGACCCTGCCTTGCGCAGCGTGGCGGCAGGTATCCACGCGCTCAACCACTATGCAGGGATCACGAGACTGAGCGCGGACAGCTCCGCTTTTAGCGGTACCACGACCGTTTCCGGCGGCAGTCTGCAGATTGCCGACCAACTCGGTGGTTCGGCGATCGTCACCGGTGGCCGGCTACAGGTGGATGGCACCTTCTCCGGCCCGGTGACCGTGGAGCGCAGCGGCACGCTGGCGGGAGCGGGTACCGTTACCGGCGCCACCGGCTTCAGCGACGGCGGGAAGCTGGAGGGTATCCAGGGCCAGACGCTCAGATTTGGCAGTGATCTGACGCTGGGCGCCAACTCCACGATCAACGCCGCGCTCGGCGGCGCCGATACCCCGCCGCTGTTCGACGTAGACGGCGCGCTGACCCTGGACGGCACCCTCAACGTCAACAGCCAGGGGGGCTTCGGCCAGGGCATCTACCGTCTGTTCGACTATGCCGGCACGCTGACCGACAACACCCTGGATATCGGCGCCACGCCCAGCGGCGTGTCGGCTACCGACCTCCTGCTCCAGACCGGCAGCGGCCAGGTCAACCTGGTCTATACCGCTGGCGACACACTCAACTTCTGGGACGGTGGCAATGCCGGGCTGCATAACAACGGGGTGGTCGATGGCGGCGATGGACGCTGGGATGCCAACGACGGCAACTGGACCACGGTCACGGGTGCGGTCAACGGTCCGTTCCTGCCCAACCCGAACTTTGCCGTGTTCCAGGGCCGCGGCGGCAGCGTCACGGTGGACAACACACAGGGGCAAATCGGCATCACCGGACTGCAGCTCGCCACCGACGGCTATTCCCTCGTCGGTGGCGAGCTGGTGCTGCAGGGCGGTACCGAAAGCATCATCCGCGTCGGCGACAGCTCCGCGGCACGCACCGGCATGGTCGGCACCATCGCCTCGGACCTGAGCGGCGCCAGCACGCTGGTGAAGACCGACTTCGGCACCTTGCTGCTCACCGGCAGCAACCGCTACAGCGGCGGCAGCGAGGTCCGCGGCGGCGTACTGGCGGTACGCAGCGATACCAACCTGGGTGCGGCGGCAGGCGGGCTGACGCTCAATGGCGGCACCCTTGCCAGCATCGCCAGTTTCGATAGCACCCGTGCCATCACACTCGCCCAGAGCGGCGGCATCGACGTGGTTGCCGGTACCCGGCTGGGCCTCGGTGGCCCCATCACCGGAAGCGGTGACCTGCGCAAGCTCGGCGCCGGCACGTTGGTGCTCAGCGGCAGCAACCGATACGGCAACACCCGGGTCGAGGCAGGCATGCTGATCGGCGACACCGATACGATCCGTGGCAACCTGCTCAACAATGGCGTGGTGGTGTTCGACCAGGCCGCCGACGGCGTCTGGAACCGCCAGTTCGCCGGTGGTGGCAGCCTGGTCAAACGCGGCAGCGGAACCTTGTCGCTGGACAGCAGCAGCGACCAGAACTGGCACATCGAAAGCGGCCGTCTGATCAGTGCCGGCGGACGGTTTTCCGGCGCGGTGCAGATCGACGCGGCCGGCACCCTGCAGTTCGACCAGACCGCCGATGGCGCCTACGCGGGCGTACTTGCCGGCAGCGGTGTTTTCGCCAAGACCGGGACAGGACTGCTGAACCTGTCCGGCGACAGCCGCAGCTTCAGCGGGCAGACACAGCTGCAAAGTGGCACCCTGGCCATCGCCAGCGATGGCTGGCTGGGCGGCACGTTGACCGTCGCCAGTGGCGCGACTTTGCAAGGCACCGGGACAGTGGGGACAACCACCGTGCAACACGGAGCCGGCATCGCACCCGGCGATGGCATCGGCACGCTGCGGGTTGCCGGCGACCTCATTTTCCAACCCGGGTCGACCTACCGCGTGGAGGCCGACCCGGGTTCGGTGACCAGCGACCGTATCGCGGTGACCGGCACCGCCACCCTGGCCGGCGCGGTGGTGCACGTCGGTCCCGATGGCGACTTTGCGACCAACCGCCAGTACACCATCCTCACCGCGAACGCGCTGCTCGGCCAGTTCGACACGGTCAGCTCCGACTTCGCCTTTCTCGATCCCACCCTGCGCTATGGCGCGCAGGATGTGATCCTGCAACTTGAACGCAAACAGAGCGGCGGCGCGTTTGTCGATGCGGCGGTGACCTCCAACCAGCGCGCGACCGCCGCCGGTCTGGACAGCCTGCCCGTGGACGATCCGTTGCACCGGTACATCCTGACCTTGCCCGACGGCGCGCCACCGGCCGTGTTCGACAATCTTTCCGGCGAACTGCATGCCAGCCTCGCTGCCGGCCTGCTCGCCTCCGGCAGCGACATGCGCGAACGGCCGGTGGCGCACCTGCGTGGCCGCCTGGCGAATCCGGACCCGGCCCCGGTGTGGACCGAGCTGACAGGCAACTGGCAGACCCTGCGCGGTGACGGCAACGCCGCCGAGCTGGTGCAACACCGCCACGGTCTGGTCCTCGGCAGCGACCGGGCCGTCGGCGATGACTGGCATATTGGCGGCGCACTGGGCTACAGCGACGCGGATATCGGCATCGATGACCGCCAGTCCGAGGCCGATATCCGCAGTTACAGCGGGACGCTGTTCGGCGGAAGGTCGTTCCAGGCTCATAGTGGCGCGCTCGCTCTGCTGGGCGGCGCGATCCACACCCGACACAACATCGACACCCGTCGTCATACCCGCGTGGCCGATGCGCCGCAGCGACTCACGGCCGGCTATGGCGGCCACACCACCGAGCTGTTCATCGAACTGGGCTACGTCATTGCCCTTTCGCCGCGCAGCTCCCTCGCCCCGTTTGCCGGGCTGGGCTGGAGCGAAGTGCGCACATCCGGCTTCACCGAAGCGGGCGGCTCGGCAGCATTGACCGGGCAACGCACGCACGACAGGCAGAGCAGCAGCACCCTGGGCCTGCGTGGACAGACCGAAGGGGTGCTCGGGAAAACCAGGGGGCAGCTGAAGGCAACCCTCGGCTGGCAGCATGCGTTTGGTGAGGGGGGCGCATCCCGGACCCTGGCCTTTGCGGGCGGCCAGGCGTTTACCGTGGCCAGCGTTCCGTTGTCCCGCGATGCCGCGGTGGTCGAACTGGGCGCCGATCTGCAGATTACCCCGTCCACCACCCTGGGCCTGGGCTACAGCGGCCAGTTCGCCAGCGGCAACCGCGAGCACCGCGGCGTGCTGAGCCTGCAGTGGCGCTTTTGAGCCAGGCGCGGCACACCCGCGCTGGCCATCGCAGGCACTGGGCGGAGCTGCCACAGCACCGGTCATGACAACGGCGGTCCGGCCCCAACCACTTGCCGGAGCATCCAACAAAAAGGCCGGGGAGTTCCCCGGCCTTTTGCATAGCTCAAACCGCAGCGGCGATTACTTGCCGACCTGCGCCTTGGCCGCCGCGACCACCGCCTCGGTGGTGATGCCGAAGTGCTTGTACAGCTGGTCGGCCGGAGCCGAGGCGCCGAAGCTGTCCAGGCCGATCACCGCACCGTCCAGACCGACGTAGGCACGCCAGAAACCCGTGACGCCGGCCTCCACCGCCACGCGGGCGCGGATGGCGTTGGGCAGCACCGATTCGCGGTAGGCCGCGTCCTGGCGGTCGAACACGTCGGTGGACGGCATCGACACCACGCGGGTCTTGATCCCGGCCGCGTCCAGCTCGGCCTTGGCGGCCATCGCCAGACCCACTTCCGAACCGGTACCGATCAGGATCACATCCGGGTTACCGGCCGCGTCGGCCAACACATAGCCGCCGCGTTCGATCTGCTTGACCTGCTCGGCGCTGCGCGCCTGGGCCGGCAGATTCTGGCGGCTGAACACCAGGCAGCTCGGGCCATCCTTGCGGGTGATCGCCGCCTTCCAGCTGACCGCCGATTCGGCCGCATCACACGGGCGCCACACATCGTTGTTGGGGATGTAGCGCAGCGAGGCCAGGTGCTCGACCGGCTGGTGGGTCGGGCCGTCTTCGCCCAGACCGATCGAGTCGTGGGTGAACACGTGGATGACCTGCGCCGGGATCAGCGCGCTCATGCGCAGCGCGTTGCGGGCGTAGTCGCTGAACACCAGGAAGGTCGCGTCGAACGGCAGGAAACCGCCGTGCAGGGCCAGGCCATTGGCGATGGCGCTCATGCCGAACTCGCGCACGCCGTAGTGCACGTAGTTGGCATCAGGGTCTTCGCCGACCACGGTCTTGCTGGCCTTCCACAGGGTCAGGTTGGAACCGGCCAGGTCGGCCGAACCGCCGATGATTTCCGGCAGCAGCGGCGCGAACGCCTCGATGGCGTTCTGCGAGGCCTTGCGCGAGGCGATGTTCGGCGCTTCGGCCTGCACCTTGGCGATGTAGGCATCGGCCTGGGCGATGAAGTCTTCCGGCAGCTCACCATGCGAACGACGGGTCAGCTCCTGGGCCTGGGCCGGGAACTGCGCGGCGTACTTGTCGAACTGCTGTTCCCACTCGGCCTGGCGCAGGGTGCCGGTACCGCCGGCACGCCAGCCGGCGTAGATCGCTTCGGGGATCTCGAACGGACCGTATTCCCAGCCCAGCGCCTTGCGGGTGGCTTCCAGCTCGTCCTTGCCCAGCGGTGCGCCGTGGCTGGATTCCTTGCCGGCCTTGCTCGGCGAGCCAAAACCGATGGTGGTCTTGCAGCAGATCAGGGTCGGCTTGTCGGCCTGCGACAGCGCCGCATCGATACCGGCCTTGATGCTTTCCGGATCGTGCCCATCCACGCCCCGCACCACGTTCCAGCCATAGGCCTCGAAACGCTCGGGCGTGTTGTCGGTGAACCAGCCTTCCACTTCACCGTCGATGGAGATGTTGTTGTCATCCCAGAAGCAGACCAGCTTGCCCAGGCCCCAGGTGCCGGCCAGCGAGGCGGCTTCGTGCGAAACGCCCTCCATCAGGCAGCCGTCGCCCAGGAACACCCAGGTGCGGTGATCGACGATTTCGAATTCGGGGCGGTTGTAGCGCTGTGCCAGCAGCTTCTCGGCCAGCGCGAAACCCACCGCGTTGGCCAGACCCTGGCCCAGCGGACCGGTGGTGGTTTCCACGCCGGGGGTTTCGTGGTGTTCCGGATGACCGGCGGTCTTGCTGCCCAGCTGGCGGAACGCCTTGAGCTGCTCGATCGGCAGGTCGTAGCCGCTCAGGTGCAGCAGTGCGTACTGCAGCATCGAGCCGTGGCCGTTGGACAGCACGAAGCGGTCGCGGTTGAACCACTTCGGATTGTTCGGGTTGTGGCGCAGATAGTCATTCCACAGCACTTCGGCGATGTCGGCCATGCCCATCGGCATGCCGGGATGACCGGAGTTGGCGGCTTGGACCGCATCGGCGGCGAGGAAACGGATGGCGTTCGCCAACTGGCGGCGGGTGGGCTGCGTCATGGTTCGTCGTGTCGGGAGGCTCCCGCGGAGCTGCGGGCGGCCTATTGTCCCACAGAGCACCCGGCCGGTCAGGCCGGAACCCGGCCCTGTCAGTGATGAAATCCGCTTGTTTCACAATGCGGAACGGCCGCCCTTCACAGAGCGGCCGTTCATTCATATCTGCGGCAGCCGCCGATCAGTCGCGGGGGTGGTGGCGACCGACGGTTTCGTCGCTTTCGCCGCGTGCCACCAGCGTGGTCAGGGCCAGATCGCCGGTCACGTTCAGCGCCGTGCGGCACATGTCCAGGAAATGGTTGACGCCCAGGATCAGGCCGATGCCGACCGGATTGACGCCGACCATGGCACAAATCAGCGCCACCACCGGCAGCGAGCCCGACGGCACGCCGGCGGTGCCGATACCGCCCAGGATGCAGACCACCATCACCATGAACTGCTGGCCGATGCTCAGGTCCACGCCGAAGAACTGGGCCAGGAAGATCACCGTGACGCCCTCGAACAGCGCGGTGCCGTTCTGGTTGGCAGTGGCACCGACGGTCAGCACGAAGCGCGAGACCTTGCGCGGGAAACCCATCTGGTCGGCCACGCGCATGGCCGTTGGCAGGGTCGCGTTGGACGAGGCGGTGGAGAACGCCATCAAGGTGGCTTCCTGGGTCTGCCGGAAGAACTGCAGCGGCGAGCGGCCAGCCAGCTTCACCGCGATGCCGTAGCTGATGAACATGTGCAACGCCAGCGCCAGCAACACCACCCCGACGTAGGCGCCCAGTTTGACCAGCAGGCCGAAGCCGAAGATCGCGGCCAGGTTGAACATGAAGCAAGCCACCGCATACGGCGCCAGGCGGATGACCAGATTGATCAGGGTCATCGAGATCTCGAACAGACCCTCGATCGCCTTGCGCAGCGTGGCCACTTTTTCCGCCGGCGAGAGCACCATGCCGATGCCCAGCATAAGCGCGAAGAACATCAGCGACAGGATCTTGCCGTTGTCGGCGGCAGCAGCCAGCACGTTGTTGGGAACAATGGACAGCAGCATCTCCAGGCCCTTGGGCTGGGTGCCGACGCCGGCCACGATCTCCTTGCTGCGCTCGGCGTTCTCGGCCAGCAGCTGTGCGGCCACCGCCGGGTCCACGCCGGCACCGGGCTTGAGCACATTGACCAGCACCAGACCGATCAGCACCGCCACACCGGACAGCACGATGGTGTAGGCCAGCGACTTCCAGCCAATGCGCCCCAGCGCGCGGATATCGCCCATCTCCGACACGCCCATCACCAGCGCCGAGAAGATCAGCGGCACGATGAGCATGAAGATCAGATTGAGGAACAGCCCGGAAACCGGCGTGGTCAGGTAGCTGGTGACCAGATGCACCCAGGGCGCCCCCGGGCTCAGCATGTGCACAAGCAAGCCAAGCAGCAGACCGATACCGAAGCCGATCCCGATCTTCCAGTGGAACGGCATGCTGGCGGGGGTCTTTGCTGCATTGACCATAGGTATATGTCTCTCCGATGAAGGGGGCAGCTTAGCAGAGGCCTACAGCTGCCTTTTCCCGCGCGTCTGCGGGTAAAGAGGGTCGAGCAGCGGCTTCTCCGCCACCTCCCGCACCCGCCAGCGCGGCCCCTGCCGGAACACCTCGCGCAGCCGCGCCCGTGCCTGGGCGATATCGCCCTGGCCTGCCCATCGCGCCCGTTGCATACGCTCCAGCGCCTGCCGCTGGTCGGCATCCTCCAGTTCGGCCAACAACGCATCCAGGCTGTCGACCCCGGCCATGGCGAGGAGGATATGGACCACTTCCTCCAGCCCGCCAGCATCGAGCGCACGGCGCAGATCGGCTTGGCTGTAGCGTGTGCCAGGCGCCGGCGACGACAGCGCGGCGACGGTTTCCGGCGGTACAAGCGGGCGTTTGCGCAGCAGCGCCCACACCAGCGTCAACAGCCACAGCAACGCGAAACCGGCCGCCAGTCCGCGCCACAGCCAACGGTTTTCGGCCGGCGACGGCGCTGTCACCACGGCCGTGTCCTGCGACGCGGACACGGCCGGCGGCTGCACCACCGGCGGCGCCACCAGTCCCGGGCTGCCGGCGGCAACCTGCAGCTGCAGATCCGGCACCGAGGCGGTGCGCGCCTGCCCGGCCTGCACATCCCACCAGGCCATCTGCACGCCGCTGAGCGACAGCACGCCCGCCTGCTGCGGCACGATCGAATAGCGCCGGGTGAGCTTCAGCTGCGGGCTGCTGCCGCTGAAGGTCTCGTCATACTGCGGCGGCTCGGCAAACACCTGCGCCGTATCGCCCAGCGAAGGCACCGGCAGTTCGGGGAACTGCGCCCTCGTGGCGCCGGTCGCGATGGCCTCCACCTCGAAGCTCACCGCCTCGCCGACCCGTGCCGACTGCGGCGCGGCCACATAGCGCAGGCGCAGCTCCTTGAGCGGCAGCCACGGCTGCGGCGCAGCGGCCGGTACCGCCCGCACCTGCAGGGTCTGGTCCGGTGCGCGGGCACTGAGCCGGCCACTGTCGCGCCCGAAAAAATCATCGAAGAAACCGCCCACGCCGGTACCGCTGAAACGCGCACCGGCCAGCACCAGCGGACCACTGCGCTCGGGGATCAGCAGATAGCGCCGCTCGACCACGTTGTAGCGGCGGCCATTGATCTCGCGCGTGGAACTGCGATCCTCGCCGATCCGCTGCAGCGACGCACCCGCCGGGGTATCGAGCACCAGTTCGCCCGACGCCAGCTGGGTGGCGAAATACAGCCGTACCACCACGCCCACGCTCTGCTGGACGTAGGGCCCGGTGGCATCGACCTCGGTTTCCACGAAAGTCATGGTGTCGGCATCGCGCTGCGGGGCCGCCACCGCGCGGACGTCCAGCCGCAGCGGTGCGCTCCGCTCGCTGCCCACCCGCAGCGCCGGCACCACCAGCACACCGGCATGGCGCGGCGTGAGCGATACCTCGAACAGCGACTTCTGGACCCGTTGCCCGTTGGCCAATTGCCACTGCCGGCTGCTGCGTTGCCCATTGAGGATGAAATCGGCCTGTAACGGCGTGTAGTCGGGACTGACCCCGGCCTGGTCGGTTTCGATCAGCAAGGTGGTGCTTTCACCCTCGGCCAGGCTGTCGCGGTCCAGCCACATGCGGGTTTCGGCCATCGCCAGTCCGCTGCCCAGCAGCCACATCGCCAGCAGCGGCCACAGCAGCCACCCCCATGTTTTCCGGCTCTTCATCGCCCTTCCCGCTTGCGCCGCTCGTACTCGAGCTGGAATTTGGTTTTCAGCAGATTGCCCGGCTCATCCGGCACGCGCTGCATCCAGGCCTCGACCGCCTGGCGCCGCTCGCGCTCTTCGGCCGTCATCGGCGGACCTTGCCGTGCCGGTTTTCCATTTGCCTCGCCCTGCGGCCCCTGGCCCATCGCCTGGCGCATGCGCTCCCGCTGGGCCTGGTCGGCGGCCTGCTGCTTGCCGGCATCTTCGCCCTGCGGCGCAGACGCCGACGGGGATTGCGGCGGGCCACTCTGCGGCGGCGAAGGCTGAGGCGCCTCCTCGCGGTCCTTGCCCGGCGCCGACGGAGAGGACGGAGCCCCGTCGCTCTGCGGCTGCCCCTTCTTATCTGGCTGCAAGGGCGAAGACGCCTGCTTGCTCTGGCCCGCGCTCTGACCTTGCCGCCCCTCTTGGCCCTGTTGCGATTGGCGTTTGCGCGCGGCATCCACAGCCGCGCGATTGGCCAGCGCGTCGGGCATTCCCGGCTGCTGCTTCAGGGCGCGGTCGTACGCCTTGATGGCTTCGTCGTACTTGCCCTGGCGCGCCAGCGCATTGCCGAGGTTGTACCAGCCCTGATCCGTAGCGATGCCTTCGAAATGGCGTTGCGCGCCGGCAAAATCGCCCTTGCGGTAGGCATCCACACCCTCGGCAAGACGCTGGTGATCCCGCTGGTCGGCCCGCTGCCACCAGTTCGACTCCGCCGCCTGTGCCGGCAGCGCGAGCGGCAGCAGCAGCACGCATAGCAACAGCGCCGCGGTCCCACCGACGCGCCGGAAGGCGAGCAACGCCAGCAGCATCAGCGGCAGCAGCAGCCAATAGCCTTCGTCCTGCCAGATCTTGCCGGTCTTCTCTTTCGGGCTGTCGCCGTCGTGCAGGCGCGGCTCCAGCACGCCCAGCGCCTGCAGATCCGCATCGCTCGCCGTCAACTGCAGGTAGCGACCCGCGCCAGCGCTGGCCAGCGCCTGCAGCGCCGGGGCATCCAGATGGGTCTGAACGATCTGTCCGCGCCGGTCACGATAGGCCGCGCCTTTCACCGTGCCCAGCCCCAGCACCGAAACCCGGTAGCCGGCCGCCACAGCCCGCGCTGCCGCGGCACGTGATTCGGCGTCGGCCGCGCCGGTCAGCAGCAGGATGTCCCCGTGGCGCGCCTGTGCCTGTTGCAGCAATCCCACCGCCCAGTCGATCGCGCCGCCCGCGTTCTGCCCGTCCACCGGCATCACCTCCGGCGCCAGCGCGTCCACAAACAACGCCACGTTGGCCGCATCGGCGGTCAGCGGCGCGACGGTGAACGGCTCGCCGGCATACACCAGCAGCGCCACCTCGCCGCCTTTGCGCTCACGCAGCAAGGTCGCCAGCTTGGCGCGTGCCTGCAGCAGACGCGATGGCGGCAGATCGGTCGCGCTGATGCTGCTGGACAGATCAAGCGCAATCACCAATGGCGTTTTCGATTCCCAAAGCGGCTGCTCCAGCTGACGCCAGCTCGGTCCGGCCAGCGCGACAACCGCCAGCAATAGACCGGCAAGCAGCGCCAACACGCCGCCGATTCCGCTGCCGTGCCCCTGTTGCAACAGGTGGGGCAGCAGGTGCGGATCCACCGCGCTCTGCCAGCTGCTGCGACGTCGCCGCCGGTACCAGCCAGCCAGTACGGCCGCAGGCAGCAACAGCAGCGCCCAAAGCCACTGCGGGCGCAGAAAATGCAGGCTGTTCCAGAGATCCAGCACACTCATAGGCGTCGCCCCGGCCATGCCAGCCCCAACACTGCGAACAGCAGCGCCAGCGCCAGCGGCAACGGGTAGCGCTCGATCTTTGGGCGCACCACCGGACCGCTCGCGGCGACCGGCTCCAATCGATCCAGCTCGGCATAGATGCCGGCCAGTTCGTCGGTGTTGCGCGCACGGAAGAACCGCCCGCCGGTCTGCTCGGCGATCGTTGCCAGGGTTTGCTCATCGATCGGGTCTTCGCCGGTGGGCAACTTCATGCCAAACATGCGGATCTCGCCACTGCCCCCGAACGCGATGGTATGCACGCGCACGCCTTCGGCTTTGGCCAGCTCGGCCGCTTTGAGCGGCTCCAGCACGCCGGCGGTGTTGACGCCATCGGTCAGCAGGATCAGCACCCGCTGCCCCTCGGGTTGCTCGCGCAGGCGCTTCACCGACAGCGCGATGGCATCGCCCAGTGCGGTCTCGCGCCCGGCCAGCCCGACCACACTGTCCCGCAGCTGCTCGCGCACGCTGGCGCGATCACTGGTCAGCGGCGTGAGCGCATAGGCGCGCTGGCCGAACACCAGCAGACCGATACGATCGCCCTCGCGCCGCTCGAGAAAATCCGCCAGCACCGCCTTGGCGGCCGTCAGCCGTTCGACCACCCGCCCGCCCAGCTGCATATCCGGTTCGCTCATGCTGCCGGACAGGTCCACCGCCAGCATCATCTGCCGCGCCTGGCGCGTTGGCTCGATCGGCTCGCCCAGCTGCTGCGGGCGCGCGGTAGCGGCGCACAGGCACAGCCAGCCCAGCCACAGCAGCAGCCCGCGCAATGCCGGCAGGCGGCGCGCCGCCAACATCCCCTGGAAGCGCGTCATTTCATAAGGCATGCGCAACGCCGGTGTGTGATCGTCACGCAGCGGCCACCAGCGCATCAGCCACGGCAAGGGCAATGCCAGCCACACCCACGGCCAGGCGAATACCGGCAAGGCTTCACTCAACCAGGACAGGTACGGGCTGCTCATCGATGCCCCGCCATCAGTTCCAGAAACCGGTGCCGCGCCAACACCAGCGCACGGGCGGCCGCCACTTCATCGACCACCGGCCGAAATCCGCCATCCAGCAGCCACCGGCCATCGCCGGCAGTGAAGTCGGCACCGCCGCTTCCGTCGAGAAAGCGCAGCCACGCCTCATCCTGCAGACAGGCCGCTTCGGGTTGCATGCGCGCCGCCGCACGCCGCAGCAGTTCGGAGGCGGCCGCCAGCTGCGCGGCGCCTGGGCCTGCGGCGCCTATCTGGCTATCGAACAACAGTGTCCAATTCCGCCGCCGACGCCTGCGCCGGGACCACCATGCGCCGCCGGCCAGCACTACCAGCGCCAGACACCCCAGCACCAGCCACCCGCCGGGCGCCAGCGGCCACCAGCCCGGCGCTGCAGGCAGGTGCACATCACGCAGCGGCAACTGGAGGGGCGTCATCGCTGCGCTCCGCCCGATCCACCGTTCAACCACGCGTCACTGGGTGCATCACTGGACAGCACCTGTACCCGAACGCGTCGGCCCGGCAGCATCCGGCACAGGGTTTCGACCGGTGCGATGAAAGCCGCATGCCATGCCTCACGGGTGGACGCCGATGCCAGATCCAGCTCCAGGCGACCGCCCGGGGTGGCCAGCGGCAGCACACATGCGGAGGGCGCCAGTTCCAGGGGATCCACCAGCAGGATCAGGTGCACATCCACATGCATCGACAACGCCGACCAGATGGCGGTCGGGACGGCCAGCGCACTGGCCGGATCGGCCATCACCACCACCCGGGCTCCGGGATGCGCCAGCCGTCCGGCTTGCTCCAGCGCGGTCGGCAACCCGGCATCGGCCGCTGGCGGTTCGCGATACCAGCGCACCAGCGCATCCAGCACCCGCAGCGCTCCACGCGTGCCGCCGGCCGGAGGCACCGGCGACTCTTCGCGGGTGCCGCGCAGCGCCGCCAGGCGGTCACCCTCGCGCAACGCCGCCCACACCGCCACCGCACCGGCACGCGCGGCCTGCACCGATTTGAAGCGCACGCGGGTGCCGAAATACAACGCGGCCGAGGTATCGGCCACGATCAAGGTGACACGCTCGCGCTCGGTCTGGAACGTCTTGGTCTGGGTGGCGTTGGTGCGCGCACTGAGCTTCCAGTCGATATGCCGGGCATCGTCGCCGGCCACATATTCGCGCGACTCGGCGTACTCCATGCCGCGACCGCGCATTGCCGAAGCGGCCTGACCGGAAACCCCCTGCCGCCCGCGCCGCCGGCTACGTCCGCGAACCGCAGTGCCACGCAGCGCGATCAACTCCGCCAGCGTTGGCACGACACCCTCGCTGGAAGTGGCCGACGCGGCCGGCATCACCTGTGGCTGCACCGGCCTCATGCCACCATTCCTGCGGTGGCGGGGATCGCCGTGGTGCGCGGCAATAGAGTTTCATGCCCGGCATCAACCGCCATCGTCAGGTACTCAGGGCAACGGCACGCGATCGATCAGGGCGGCGACGAGCCGATCCCCGTCCCAGCCCTCCGCAGCCGCTTCGTAGCTGGGCAGCACCCGGTGACGCAGCACATCCGGCGCGACCGCACGCACGTCATCCGGCGTGACATAGTCGCGCCCGCACAACCACGCACGGGCTCTGGCGCAGCGCTCCAGCGCGATCGAGCCACGGGGACTTGCCCCCCAGGCGATACGTCGTGCCAGCACCGGGTCGTAACCGCTGGCATCGCGTGAGGCCAGCACCAGCTCAATGAGATAGCGCTCCAGCTGCGGTGCCATATGCAGCTCCAGCACCGCGCGGCGCGCCTGCTCGATCTTCTGCAGCGAGAGCTTTTCGTGCGGCGGTGTTGTCGGTGCCAGTTCGCGCAAGGCCCGTTCGCGCGCAAGCCGCAGGATTTCCGCCTCCGCCCCCGCATCGGGGTAGCCGATACGCACGTGCATCAGGAAACGGTCCAGCTGCGCCTCGGGCAGCGGGAAGGTTCCTTCCTGCTCGATCGGATTCTGCGTGGCCATGACCAGGAAGATGGAAGGCAGCGGATAGGTGTTGCGACCGACCGTCACCTGCCGTTCGCCCATCGCCTCCAGCAGCGCGGACTGCACCTTGGCCGGCGCGCGGTTGATCTCGTCGGCCAGCAGGATCGGATGGAACACCGGGCCCGGCTGGAACTCGAACCGCCCTTCCTGCGAGCGCCAGATATCGGTGCCGGTGAGGTCGGCCGGCAACAGGTCCGGGGTGAACTGGATACGGGCGAAACTGGCGTCGATGCGCGAGGCCAGGGCGCGGATCGCGGTGGTCTTCGCCAACCCCGGTGCGCCCTCGACCAGCAGATGTCCGTCGGCCAGCAACGCGATCAACAGCCGTTCCACCAGCACCGACTGACCGACAATCTCGCTCGAAAGCGCGTCACGCAAGGACGCGAACTCCCGCTGCAGCCCTTCATTGATTGCGGGTGCAACGGCCGGCTCAGGAAGATGCGGAGGTAGATTCATAGGCGCATTTTGACCGATCTGCCGTGAAAGGGTTCCCCATCAGCCGCAAACAAAAAAAGGGCCGCTAAAAAGCGGCCCTTTCTGTTCCCACGCTGGACTCAGTTGGCGGCTTTTGCGACGCGAAGGATCTTCGGCGTCACAAATACCAGCAACTCGGCCTTGTCCTTGTTGCGACCGCGCTTCTTGAAGAGATTGCCCAGGAATGGAATATCCCCAAGGAACGGCACCTTGCTGACGCTGCTGCGGTCAGTGAACTCGTAGACACCACCGATCACAACCGTCTGGCCATCTTCAACCAGCACTGCCGTATTGATCTCGCGGCGATTGATGATTGGCACGGTACCGTAGTCGGTGACCTCCAGGAACGTATCAACCTCGTCCTTCTTCACATTCATGTTAAGAAAAACGCGATTGTCCTGGGTGATGGTCGGGGTGACTTTCAGCTCCAACAGGACTTCCTTGAACTGGACATTCGCCGTCGGTGCGCCACCCAGGCCACCACCGCCTGAAATCGTCACATAACCAATTTCCTTACCCTGCTTGATCACGCCCTCGCGCTGGTTGGCGGTGACGATACGGGGATTGGAAACAACCTCGCCACGCCCCTCCTCCTGCATCGCGGACAACTCGACATCCAACGAAAAGTTGGCGCCAAGCAATGTATAGGCCAAAGCACCCACCGGACTCTTGGTATAGGTGTTCGCCGGCAGGTTGACGTTCAACCCTTCATTGGTGATAAGCCCGTCATTGATGATCGATGAGTTACCCCCCAAAGAGCCGCTGATGGCCTGAGTGCGATCACCGATGCGACGTCCCTGTACACCAAACTTCGCACCAAGGTCACGGGCAAACGTATCCGTCGCGATAACGATACGTCCTTCAATCAACACCTGGTCGACCGGACGATCGATAACTTTGATCAAATCGCGCATTTGAGCGATTTTCTTCGGAATATCGCTGACCATCAGCGTATTGGTACGCTCGTCCGCGACAATCATCCCTCGCGGAGACAGGAATCCGTTTTCCTGCTTATCGCTGTTGCCGCTGCTACCGCTGCTGCCACCATTGCCGCTGTTGCCGATTCCCTTTGCCTCAGTCAAGGCTTTGAAAATGGCTTCCGCGCTGTGGTAATTGATCTGAATGTAGTCGGTCACAAGGTCCACGCGATTGTCGATCGCGATACGCGCGTCTTCCTTGTCCTGCTCAAACTTCGCCAATTCCGGCTGCGGGGCAACCCATATGACGCCCCCCTCACGGCGCTTGTCCAGCCCCTTGGCACGCAGCACGATGTCCAGCGCCTGATCCCACGGCACGTTGACCAGACGCAGCGTCACATTGCCTTGGACAGTGTCCGAGGCGACGACGTTCAGGTTGGACTCCTCCGCGATCAACTGCAGGACGGTGCGGACTGGCACATCCTGGAAATTGAAGGTCACCGGCCGTCCGCTGTAACCACGCGCAGCAACCGTCGCCGCGGCTTGGGCGACCGTCTTGGCGGTTACCGCACCGGTCGCCACTTCCGCCTGGCGCGGAGAAATCTCCACCACATACTCGTTGCCGGTCTGGTAGGCGAGCGAGTCGAACGGCGCGCCGGTGCTGAGTACCAGCTGCGCGCCGGTTCCGGACGGCTTCGCGTCGATGCGCTGAACCGGTGTAGCGAAATCCATCACGTTCAACGGACGCTGCAACTCGGCCGGCAGGGTCGCGTTACCCACGTCGATCACCACATTGGTGCCTTGATTGCGCAGATCCGGGCTCGCCCCCTGACCATCGAACTGGAGAATCAACCGGCCTGCGCCGTCGTCTCCGCGTTTGAAGTCGATCTTCGTCACCGCCACCGTTGCCGCGGCGGGTTTAGCCGCAATCGTAGCGGTGGCGGGCATGGCAAACGCCATCGTTGTCGAGCCGCAAGCCAACACCAGCGCCACTCCCAGAGCGCGGGCATTAGCCATCGCTTGGCGCCGGACGGGACGCAGGCTCAGGGCTTTTGAAAAAGTCATCGTGCTATCCCCTAGTCAATCATCGATCATCAAGCGCGAGCGAGGCCGGACGTTCCAGCCAGCCCCCCGCACCATCCGGCACAAGTTCAATCAGTTCAATGCCATCTTCGCGGACGCTGGTCACCCGGCCATCGCTCTGGCCCATATAGATGCCTGGACGCACGCGGTAGGTCACCTTGTCTGGCCCCATCACCAGCGCAACTGCTCCGGCTCCCCGACCGATCGTCCCGACCATATCCAGACTGTCGAGCGGGAAAGCTTCCAACGGTTCTTTGCGACGATCCGGATCCGGGCGCAGCGAGCTGCCGCCTTCCGGATTCACCCATGCGTCGCTGAAGGGATCGCGCAGCCCCTGGGCCGCATACTCGAATGTCTCGAACTGCTGCATTACCGGCAATGGATCCAACGGCTCAGCAGGACGGGCGCGCACATCGGCAACCCAGTTCTGCAGATTCGGAGCATCACCCGGCGTGCTGACCACGCTGCGCGCGCAGCCAGCCACAACCAGCACCAGCGCGACGGCTCCCATCAACCGATAAGGAAGGAACTGGCTCATTTTTTGGCCCCCTTCTTTGCTTGCTCGGCCGCGGCCTTCTCCTGCGCCTCAAGCTCGGTATCGTCGAGGTAACGATAGGTCTTGACCGTACCGGAAAGTTCCAGAGCACCGCTGCGCGCCGAGATTCCGACCTTCGGATCCTTCGGCTTCAAATTGATGTCATGCATCGTCAGGATCACCACGCGAGGCAAGGACGCCACCCCGCTGACAAACGCACCGAACTGGTGATAACTGCCCACCAGCCGCAGTGCGATCGGCTTCTCCGCGTAGAACTCCTTCGGAGACTCCGCGCCCGGCTGGAACAACTCGTTGTTCAAGCCACTGGACAGGGCGGTCTGCGAAACGTCGATGATCAGGTCCGGCATTTCGGTCTTGCTGGGCAGCTGCCGCAGCATCTGCTGCAACACCTGCTCCATCTGTGCCAGCTGCTGTTTCAGGGGCTCCAGATTTACTGCTTTTTTCTGTTCATCTTCGAACTTGCTACGCAGGCTGACTTCATCGCGCTCCAGCCCCTCAAGCTCATCCGCCTTGCTGCGAATCACCAGCAAATAGGAAAGCACCAGGATCAGAAGTGCCAGAAATGCACAGAAAATCATCTTGAACTTCTGAGGCCAATTGCCAATGTTGTTGAAATCAAGCTCATTGAGCTTCATTTTCTTCTCGCTCATGAGCGAACCTCTTTAGCTGCTGCAGGGGCAATTGCCTGTTCATTGGCAGCCTCGGCCGCCTTGGAGGCGTTTGCCGACTCAGCGGTGGAAGGTTCCCCTGTGGAGGCCGGATGCTCGACAGCGCCAACATCTTCTGCTCCCGCAGCTTCACCCGGCGCCGGCAACTTCACTCTCAGCTCGAAGACATACGGCAAGGACTTGATATCCAGCGCACTGCCGGAATTGGCCTCCTGCGCTTTGGCCTCGATGATCGACAGCTCCGGATTGGTCATCCAGCCCGAGCTCTCCAGGTTGCGCATGTAGGTACTGACACGCGCGTTGGATTGGGTCCGCCCCTCGAGCGTCAGGATGTCGCCCTCCTGCTTGAGCGCGGTCAACACCACCCCGTCCGGGATGGTCCGCACCAGCGAGTCGAACAGATGCACCATCTGCGACCGCTTGCCCTGCAATTCTTCAATCACCTTCTTGCGCGCAAGCAGGCGATCCTTCTGGCGGTCAAGGCGCTCGATTTCCTTGTTCTGCTCCTGGACCTTGGCGATTTCGGCCTCAAGGAACGCATTGCGCTCGTTCTGGCCACTGATCTGACGGTCGTAGTAGAACCAGCACAGCAGGGACAGCAACACGCCCGCCACCGCGGCAAAACCCAACATTCCATAGAATTCGCGCTGCCGCTGTTTGCGTCGTTCAGCGCGCCATGGCAATAGATTTATCCGTGCCATCAGTCAAACCCCCGCATGGCCAGGCCGGTTGCGATCATCAGGGCCGGAGCATCCTGGGCCAGCGCATGGGCCTGCACTTTCGGACCCAGCGTCATCTGCGACAACGGATTGGCAACCGAGGTGGCCACGCCCAGCTGCTCTTCCACCAGCGCCGGCAACCCGGCAAGCGCGGCGCAGCCGCCTGCAAGCACGATGTGATCGACGCGGTTGAATTCGCTGCCGGCGTAGAAGAACTGCAACAGACGACTGATCTGCTGCACTGTCGCTTCCTTGAACGGCTCCAGCACTTCAATTTCGTAGCTGTCCGGGAGCCCCCCCTGACGCTTGGCCAGGCCCGCTTCTTCATAGCTGAGACCATAGCGGCGCATGACTTCGTCGGTGAGCTGTTTGCCGCCGAACACCTGCTCGCGGCTGTAGAGGCTGCGACCGCCGCGAAGCACGTTCAGGGTCGTCATCGTGGCACCGATATCCACCAGCGCCACAACTCCGTCACTGGCCACCGGCAACTCGCTGGCGACAAGCGCGAAGGCGTTCTCGATGGCGAATGCTTCCACGTCCATGACCTTGGCCGTCAATCCGCCCAGCTCCAGCGCGGACTGACGCAGTTCCACGTTCTCGGATCGGGAAGCGGCCAGCAGCACCTGGACCATTTCGGGGTTGTTCGGCACGGGACCCAGCACTTCGAAATCGAGGTTCACTTCCTCGATCGGGTACGGAATGTAGTTGACCGCTTCCAGCTCCACCTGGGCTTCCATATCCGACTCGTCCAGATCGGACGGCATCGGGATCACCTTGGTGATCACGGCGGAGCCGGCAACCGCTGCGGCCGCGTTCTTCGCCTTGCTTCCGGAGCGGGCTACAGCGCGCCGGATGGCTTCGCCCACCGCCTCGACCTCGACGATGTTCTTTTCCACCACCGCGTTCGGCGGGAGTGGTTCCACGGCGTAATGTTCCACACGAAAACGGTTACCGCTGCGGACAAGCTGAAGCAGCTTTACCGCAGTCGAACTGATGTCAACGCCGATAAGCGGCGGCTGACTTTTTGGGATAAGCCCCACGGTTTCTCCCCTGCCGACGGGCACTTGGACGCAAGTGTTGCGCCCGCGCATTAATAATGAATTTTTCGCAATTGGCAACCGCAGTGATCCGAAAGGCGACGTGCCCCACAGATCGGCCAACAGATCCCCAACCACTTCTCCCCGGAGGCGGCCCCAGCCGTCCCCCTGCATAATCTATACTCTGCGGCCACGAAATCCGCAATCGGGACTCCCCTAGATGCCACGTTTTCGCCGCTGGCTACGCTGGCTGCTGGCCCTTTTTGTCGCCCTCGCCCTGGTGGGAGCGATCGCCGCAGGCGCCTTGTATTACGTCGTTTCCTCGAAATTGCCCGATGTACAGGCACTGCGCGATGTCGAGCTGCAGGAGCCGATGTACGTATACGCCAGCGATGGTCGTTTGATGGCGGTTTTTGGCGAAACGCGCCGCTATCCCGTACAGATGAAGGACGTGCCCGAGCGCCTGAAGCAGGCCTTTCTGGCCACTGAGGATGCGCGTTTCTACCAGCACGACGGCGTGGACTACAAAGGCGTGGGCCGCGCGGTGTGGCTGCTGGCCACGACCGACGCCAAACGCGTCCCGGGCGGCTCCACGATCACCCAGCAGGTGGCGCGGCAGTTCTTCCTGAGCTCCGAGTACAGCTATACGCGCAAGCTGGCCGAGATTCTGCTGGCACGGAAGATCGAGAACGAGCTGAGCAAGGACGAGATCTTCGAGCTGTATCTGAACAAGAGCTTCTTCGGCAACCGCGCCTACGGCATTGGCGCGGCCGCCGAGTATTACTACGGCAAGAAGCTCGACCAGCTGAGCCTGGACGAGATGGCCTCGCTGGCCGGCATTCCGAAATTCCCCTCAAGCGGCAATCCGATCAGCAATCCCGAACGGGCCCGCCAGCGCCGCGACAACTACGTGCTGCAGCGCATGGCCGAACTGGGCTTCATCACCCAGGCCGAGGCCGATGCCGCCAAGGCCGTGCCGATGCATGCCGCGCCGCACGAGCCGCCAGTGCAGGTCTACGCGCCCTATGTGGCCGAGCTCGTCCGTCAGGAGATGATCGCCCGATACGGCGGCGACGTGCTTAACGAGGGCTACCACGTCACCACCACCATCAATGGCGAGTTGCAGGAAGCCGCCAACCAGGCGGTGGCCAATGGCCTTCGCGTCTACGACCATCGCCATGGCTGGCACGGCGTGGAACAGCATTTCGATGTCGCCGCCAGCGACGATGCCGCTGCGCTGGCCCGCCATATCAGTGCGATTCCGGCGCAATCGGGCTTGCTGCCGGCCATCGTCTCGGCCACCCATGCCGATGGCGGGGTGAGCGTAGTGCTGGCCGACCGTACCGAGCTGACGCTCCCGGCCTCGGCCACGCGCTGGGCCAACAAGACACCCGCCAAACTGACCACCCGCGGCGACCTCATTCGCGTGCGTGCAGGCGAGAAGGAAGGCGAATGGGTGATCGACCAGATTCCGCGCGGCCAGGCGGCGCTGGTTTCACTGGATGCCGACTCCGGGGCGCTGCGCGCGCTTGTCGGCGGTTTCAGCTTCGCCGGCAACAAGTTCAATCGCGCCACCCAGGCCCGCCGCCAGCCGGGCTCCAGCTTCAAGCCGTTCATCTATGCGGCCGCGTTCGACAAGGGCTTCAACCCGGCCTCGATCGTGCTCGATGCGCCCGTGGTGTTCCGTGATCGCCGCGGCAAAACGTGGCAGCCCCAGAACGATGGCGGCGGTTTCCGCGGCCCGATGCGCCTGCGCGAAGCACTCGTGCAGTCGCGTAACCTGGTTTCGGTGCGCCTGCTGGACAGCATCGGCGTGGACTTCGCGCGCAAGTACATCAGCGAATTCGGCTTCCAGGAAGCCGAACTGCCGCCGAACCTGTCGATGTCACTGGGTACCGCGTCATTGACGCCATTGTCGGTGGCGCGCGGCTATGCGGCATTCGCCAATGGCGGCTCGCGCATCGACACCTGGATCATCGACGAGGTTAAAGATCGCGACGGCACAGTGATCTTCAAGGAAAATCCCGCATTAGCCTGTCGCGGCTGCGGCGGCGCGGGCCCCAGCACGACACCTGCAAGCCAAGTGGTCGATGGCTTCAACTTCGGTGCTGAAGCCGCGCCAGTCGCTGCCACGTCCGATCCGGCCAAGCAGGAATCGACCACGCCTGCCGCGCCGGCCAACCCCGATGCCCGCATCGCACCGCGCGCCATTGATGAGCGCACCGCCTATCAACTCAACTCGATGATGCGCGATGTGGTCCAGCGCGGCACCGGTACCGCGGCCAAGGTCCTGGGTCGCGAGGACGTCGGCGGCAAGACCGGCTCCACCAACGACCATCGCGACGCGTGGTTCTCCGGTTTTGGCGGGCCGCTGGCCACTACCGTGTGGGTGGGCCGTGACGACTTCCGCTCACTGGGCTATCGCGAGTACGGCGGTCGCGCGGCCTTGCCGATCTGGATCGACTACATGCGCGTGGCACTGAAAGACGCCCCGATCGCAAAGAACGACCCGCCATCGGGCATGGTCGAAGCCACGCTCAATGGCGCCACCGAATGGATCAAGGTCGAGGATCTGGATCGCATGCAGGAATTCGACTTTGACCAGCAGGAACAGCAGGCCGACGACGCCGCGTTCGACATCTTCTGATCCCTGTCCGGGGCGGTGGAGCTCTCCGCCGCCCCGAGCGCCTACAATCAGGCAGTCCGTCGCCCATGGGACTGTCCGTTGATGAAGAACCGGCCGCAGCGCAGGCCCCTGCACACCGTCCGCAACCGTGTGCGGATCGCCCAGGAGGCCGCTCGCCTGATCACTGAAAGCGGCATCCATGACTTCGAGCAGGCCCGGCGCAAGGCCGCCGAGCGGCTTGGCATCCACGACGAGACGCTGCTGCCACGTCTGGCCGATGTCGAGCAGGCAGTACGCGAGCATCAGCGGCTGTTTGGCAGCACCACGCAGCCCGGCGCGTTACGCCAGCGCAGGGAATCGGCATTGCAGGCGATGCAGTTTCTCCACGCCTTCCGGCCACGCCTGAGCGGCGCGGTGCTGACCGGCGTGGCCGGCGACAACAGCCCCGTCATCCTGCACCTGCACAGCGACGACACCGAAGCCGTCCAGCATTTCCTGCACGATCAACACATTCCCGCCGAGGCCAGAACCTGGTCACTGCAGCTGGCCGGACAGACTGGACGACGACACTATCCCGGCTGGGAATTCACCGCCGATGGCATCGCCTTCGAGCTGGTGGTGCTGCCCGAGGATGCGCTGCGCCACCCCCCGGCCTCCGCCGACGATGGCAAACCATTGCCACGGGCCACGCTGGCCCAGCTGCGGCAGCTGCTCGCGGAATAGGCCGGATCACCGCAACGCCTCCAGGCAGGCTCTTCGTGTGGGTAGCCGGCAGATCCGGCACTGGTCAAATTTTCATCGCGCCTGGCAGAACCTTGCAGCACATGGCCTGCGCAGCCTTATCCACAACTTGCACAATCACCCTCGCACAGCCTGTGGGGATATCCGGGCAACGAAAAAGCCCCGCCGGAGCGGGGCTTTTCGCGATGATGATGGCGGCGCATCGCTGCGCCGTCAGCATTATTCGTAGTCGCGCACGGCGTGACCGGTGTAGACCTGGCGCGGACGGCCGATCTTCATTTCCGGATCGACCTGCTGTTCCAGCCAATGCGAGACCCAGCCAGCGGTGCGGCCCAGGGCGAACATCACAGTGAACATCTCGGTCGGAATCTGCAGCGCCTTGTAGATGATGCCGCTGTAGAAATCGACGTTCGGGTACAGCTTGCGGGCGACGAAATAGTCGTCCTGCAGCGCGGCCTGCTCCAGCTTGACGGCCACGTCCAGCAGCGGATCCTGCACGCCCAGCTGGCCCAGCACCTGCTTGGTCATCTCACCGATGACCTTGGCGCGCGGGTCGAAGTTCTTGTAGACGCGGTGACCGAAGCCCATCAGGCGGAAGCCCGAGGTCTTGTCCTTGGCCTTGAGCACGGCGGACTCGACGTTGTCGGCCGAACCGATCTCTTCCAGCATCTTCAGCACCGCTTCGTTGGCGCCGCCATGTGCTGGGCCCCACAGCGCGGTGACGCCAGCGGCGACCGAGGCGTACGGGTTGGCGCCGGTGGAACCGACCAGACGCACGGTCGAGGTCGAGGCGTTCTGCTCATGGTCGGCATGCAGGATGAACAGCAGGTCCAGCGCCTTTACCACGTCCTTGTTCAGGTCGTACTTGCCATCGGCCGACTCGAAGGTCTGCTTCAGGAAGCGGCTGACGTAATCCAGCGAGGTGTCCGGCGTGTTGGCCGGCAGACCGTTGCCATGACGATAGATCAGCGCCGACAGCGTCGGCACCTTGGCGATCAGGCGCACCGCGGCCTGACGGCGCTGCTCGGCATCGGACAGATCCAGCGAGTCGTGGTAGATCGCCGACAGCTGCGCGATCGAGGCAGCCAGGATCGCCATCGGATGGGCGTCCTTGGCAAAGCTGCCGATCAGCGTGTTGATCGAAGCATCAACGCCAGCTTCCGCACTCAGCTCGGCTTCGAAGGCCTTCAGCTGCTCGGCATTCGGGCGCTCGCCGTTGATCAGCAGGTAGGCGACTTCAACAAAGCTGGACTTCTCGGCCAGCTGTTCAATCGGATAACCGCGATACAGCAGCACACCATTGTCACCATCGATATACGTGATGGCCGACTTGCAGCTGGCGGTGGCGGTGTAACCGGAGTCGTAGGTGAAGAGACCGGTTTCTTTGGTCAGCTTCGAGATATCGACACAGTCATTGCCCAGAACGGGTTTGACTACAGGCAGAACAACCGACTTGTCGCCGGCGTTGAGCGTGACCTGATCAAGATCGGACACAGTGTGCGCTCCTCAAGTGGAAGGCGCCTGTCCTGACAGAGAGGGAGCGGGCAGACGCGTGAATGAAGTCCGCGGTTTTCCACCGCGGTTCACGTCATTATCGCACAGCAACATTTGCGGGTTGCGATGACGAAAGTCTTATAGAAAGACCATGGCTGCGACACAGCGTCGCAGTGACGGCCAATCCGACCTCATCGCAATTCAGCCATACGACAGACAACACAAAACAACGGCCACGCAGAGCGCAGCCGTTGTTTTGGCAACAACAACCAGATTAGCGCGCGTAACGCTTCTGGAACTTGTCGATGCGGCCGCTGGTATCGATGACCTTGTGCTTGCCCGTGTAGAACGGATGCGAAGCAGAGGAAATTTCAACCTTGACCAGCGGATACTCTTCGCCGTCTTCCCACTTGACCGTCTCCTTGGAGGACATGGTCGAACGGGTCAGGAATTTGAAATCGGAAGTGACGTCGTGGAAAACGACGTTGTGGTAATCAGGATGGATATCGGCCTTCATGGGCTCACACCGTGCGGGCTGGTGGTCAAGAGCGGCATTATAGGCTTGGCTTGCGACGATAGGCAAGCCAAGTCCATACAGCCCGGGTTTACAGGCCCAGTGCGGCGCGCACCTGGGCCTCGAAACGCCCCTGCTCGTAGCCGATCAGCAGCGCGGTATTGTCCGGCGCTCCGGTCTGCCGATTCCAGTCCACCACGGTGGCGCCGCGGCTGCGGTTGCCAGTGAGCTCGACCGCCAGCGGACGCTGTTCCACCCGCGTCGCCCCTTCAGGCTGCAAAGCCCACGCCATGGCCAAGGCGTCGGCCGCGTACCAGTACTCACCACGACTGTCCTCGGACCACAACCGCGTCTGCCGCGAGATCAGTTCGTAGAAGCGTGCCTTGTCGGTATCGGCGGCCAACCACTGCTCGACATCACGATGCAGCAGGCCATGGGCGATGGTGGCTTCCCAGTCGGCGACGTCCGCATGCGGGAACATCGAAAACACGATGTGCGCGGCTTCCGGATCAAACGCGATGTTGAACTCAGCCACCGGAGTGATGTTGCCATGGCCGTTGATTGCCCCGCCCATCACCACAAAGCGCTTGACGCGCTGTGGCAAGCTCGGATCAAGCTTGAGTGCCAGCGCGATGTTGGTCAGCGGCCCAAGTGCGACCAGCAGCAGCTCGCCGGCATATTCGTGCGACAGACGCAGGATCGCCAATGCCGCGTGTTCGGCCTGCACCTTGCGTGCGGTCAACGGCAGATCCACATCACCGAACCCATCACGCCCATGCACGTGGGCGGCATCTTCTGCCGGATACACGAGCGGATCGGCCGCGCCGGCAAATACCGGCACATCCTCGCGATCGGCCACTTCGCACAGCTTCAATGCATTACGCACGGTGTAGTCCAGACCGACGTTGCCGGCCGCCACCGTCAGACCGACCACGTCGTGGCGGTCGTCGGCAAACGCCATCAGCAAGGCCAGCGCATCGTCCACGCCGGGATCGGTATCAATCAGCAACGGAATCTTCTTGCTCATCTTGTGCTTCACATCGGATCGATCTTTGAGCATGGCAGTTTGGCCATGACAGGGGAAGCCTGGGTTCAGGCCGCCGCATATCGCGCCGCGCCACCAATCCAGCGCTGCACGACGCGTTCGGCCAGCGCCGGCGACTCGGCCAGCAGGCAATCGGCAAGGTCATGCACGACAGGCAACAGACCCGCATCGCGGGCCAGGTCAGCGACGCGGAATGCGGCAAGACCGGTCTGACGCGTGCCAAGCAGTTCACCGGGGCCGCGCAGCTCCAGGTCCTTCTCCGCGATCAGGAAGCCATCGGCCGTGTGCCGCATGGTTTCCAGTCGCTCCCGCGCCATCGCCGACAACGGGGCCTGGTACATCAACACACAACTGGATGCGGTCGCGCCGCGACCCACCCGCCCCCGCAGCTGGTGCAGCTGCGCCAGCCCCAGCCGCTCGGCATTCTCGATGATCATCAGCGATGCGTTGGGCACATCGACACCGACTTCGATGACGGTGGTGGCCACCAGAAGGTCGACCTCGGCCGATTTGAAAGCGCGCATCGCCGCTTGCTTTTCGGCCGCCTTCATCCGCCCGTGCACCAGCCCGATGCGCAGCTCGGGCAGCTGCGCGGACAATGTCTCGAACGTGGTCTGCGCGGCGGTCGCATCCAGCCGCGCCTGGCCCGGACCACTCCCCTCTTCTTCACTTTCCTCGATCAGCGTGCAGACCCAGTACACCTGGCGCCCCTGCCGACAGGCCACGCGGATACGCTCGACCAGCGCCGGACGGCGTTCGGCGCTGATGACGATCGTTTGCACCGGGGTGCGCCCCGGCGGCAGTTCGTCGATGGCCGAAACATCCAGGTCCGCATACGCGGCCATCGCCAGCGTGCGCGGAATCGGCGTGGCGGTCATCACCAGCTGATGCGGCACCACGCCGGCAGCCGCGCCCTTGTCGCGCAACGCCAGGCGCTGATGCACGCCGAAGCGGTGCTGCTCATCGACGATGGCCAGCGCCAGATCGTTGAACACCACCGCATCCTGCATCAACGCGTGCGTGCCAACCACCACCTGCGCGTGCCCGCTGGCAACGTCTTCGAGCACCTTGCTGCGGGCCTTGCCGGTCACCTTGCCGGCCAGCCAGGCCACGCGAACGCCCAGCGGTTCCAGCCAGCTGCGCAGATTGGTCAGATGCTGTTCGGCCAACAGCTCGGTCGGCGCCGCCAACGCGACCTGCTTGCGGCGCTCCACCGCCAGCATCGCCGCCAGCGCAGCCACAACGGTTTTGCCGGAGCCGACATCGCCCTGCACCAGCCGCAGCATCGGGTGCGCACGCGCAAGATCGCGACGGATCTCGTCGAACACCCGTTGCTGCGCGCCGGTAAGACGGAACGGCAATGACGCGAGCAGCGCCTTTACCAGCCCGTCGCCTCCACGCAACGCGGGCGCGCGATGGGCCTGCAGCGCGATCCGCTGGCGGCGCAGACTCAGGTGATGGGCCAGCAGCTCCTCCATCGCCAGTCGCCGCTGTGCCGGGTGGACGCCCGCACCCAGCGCTGCAACATCCGCGTCGACCGGGGGGCGGTGCATGGTCAGCAGCGCCTCCCGCAAGGACGGCAGCCCCAGCCCGGACAGCAGTGCGGGCGGCAGCAGTTCCAGCGTGGCAGCATCGGGCAGCCGGTCGATGGATTGGCCGATCAACTTTCGCAGGCTGGCCGGACCGATGCCCTCGACCACCGGATAGACCGGATCCAGCGCCTGCTCGAGCGCGGCCTGCTCGTCATCGGCGAGCAGCTGGTAGCTGGGATGCACGATCTCCAGCCCCTGCTGACCGGCACGCGGCGTGCCATAGGCACGCAACCGCCGGCCTAGCGCGAACTGGGCCACCTGCGCGGCGCGAAAGTGGAAGAATCGCAGCACCAGCAGGGCGCCGGACCCGTCACTGATCGCCACGCGCAGTACCGGGCGGTAGCGGAAACCGCGCTCCACCGCCTCGACCCTGCCCTCCACCTGGGCCGCCACCCCGGCCTTCAGCGCGCGGATCGGCAGCAGCGTGGTGCGATCCTCGTAGCGCAGCGGCAGGTGCAGCCACAGATCCTGAAGGGTGGTCAGCCCACGCGCCTCCAGCTTGGCCGCCACCCGGGGTCCGACCCCGGCAAGGCGGTCCAGCGGTTCGGTGGACAGATCAAGGGTGGCAAGGTCACGACGCGCAGACATTGCACAAGGATGCCGTCATGCGTCACAAACAGAAACCCCGGCATCCGAAGACGCCGGGGTTTCCCTACGCCCCGCCCCACCGGAACGCCGGGTTGCCCGGGCTCAGCGCCCGCCTGTCGAGCACACCGGCAGCTGCCTTCTTCCCCCACGACACGAGGTGGCCCATCCGCACGCCGGCGGCGCGGCGGGCAATCCCGCTTCAGCCAGGTGCAACACCCGAGCCGCACCAAGCCTGCAGCGGCAGTGGTGCAGGCCCGCGAACCGGCTATCGCCATGACCGGCGATCCACCCGGCCTCAACGATACGTCCCCACTCGGCCGCGCCTTCAAGCGACGGACCAGGCGTATACCCTCCGACATCAGGCTTCCTGCGTCCTGACAGACGAATGCCCGGCAGAACCGGGCATTCGCACATGGACAGGTTGCCGATGACGGATCAGTCGAGAAACATCACCGCGTCGACCTCGAACGCGGCGCCCTTGGGCAGGCCGGACACTTCAATGGTCGAGCGTGCCGGGAACGGCGCCTGGAAATACTCCTGCATCACCGCATTGACCTTGGCGAACTCACCCAGATCGGTCAGATACAGGCCCAGCCGCACCATCTTGTCCAGCGACCCACCCGCTTCTTCGGCCACCGCCTTGAGGTTGTCGAACGCGCGACGGGCCTGCGCGGTCACATCGCCGGCGACGATCTCACCGGTCGCCGGGTCCAGCGGAATCTGGCCGGAAAAATACACGGTGTTGCCGGCACGCACGGCCTGCGAATAAGGGCCGATGGCGGCCGGGGCGTTGGCGGTATTGATGATCTGGCGGGACATGGACAGCTCCACTCTGATAGTAGGTGCCCCATTGTAGCGCCGGCCCTGTCGCCACCCGCACCCCATCGGAATGCGGCAACGAAAGTCTGGTCAAATTTTGACCAGCCCATGGAAACACCTGCCCCATAAGGCCCTGAAGACCTTATCCACAACTTGTCATCGCCGTGTTGCACACCCTCTGTGGAGAACTGCGCAACTACTGCCGACGCACCGCCTGCACCACCGACAGACGCCGCAGGCGCCGCATCACTTCGGCCAGGTGGGTGCGATCGCGCACCTGGATGTTGAAGCACAGCACCGCGGCATTGGGATCGCGATCCAGATAGTCCACGCGCTCGATGTTGGAATGACTCTGCGCGATCGCCGCGGCCAACTGGGCCAGCACGCCGGTGCCATTCTCCACTTCCACGACCAGCGCCGTGTCGTAGTCCCCGACCACACTGGTGTCCCAGCCGATCGGCACCCAGCGCTCGGGCGACTTGCGCAGTTCAGCCAGATTCGGGCAATCCATGCGGTGCACCACGATGCCCTTGCCGGCAGTGTGGTAACCCATGATGTCGTCGCCCGGAATCGGCTGGCAGCAATTGGCGAAGCTGACCACGCCGCGCTCACTGCCATTGATCAGGATCTTCTCCTGCGGCCGCTGCGCCGAATCACCGGCACGAAGCTCGCCATAGGCCATCAACGCCTGTGCCGCCTGGGTCGGCATCCAGTTGCCCAGCGCGACATCGGCCAGGAACGCCTCCAAGCGCGGGAACCGGTACTCGGCCAGGAACGCATCCAGGCGCCCCTTCGGCAGCCGCTCGATCGAACTGTCCATCGCCTCCAGCGCGCGGTCGAGCATGCGATGGCCCAGCTGCACCGCATCCTCGTGTTCCAGCTGTTTGAGCTGGTGGCGGATGGCGGTGCGGGCCTTGGAGCTGACCACGAATTCCAGCCACTGCGGCTTTGGCGTGGCCGACCGTGCGGTGATGATTTCCACGGTCTGGCCGCTGACCAGCCTGGTGCGCAGCGGCACCAGCTTCTTGTCCACCCGCGAGGCCACCGCCCGGTTGCCCACATCGGTGTGCACGGCATAGGCGAAATCCAGCGTGGTGGAGTTGCGCGGCAGCGACAGGATCTTGCCCTTGGGCGTGAACAGATAGACCTCGTCCGGGAACAGGTCGACCTTGACGTTGTCGAGGAACTCGAGCGAAGAGCCGGCCGCCCGCTGCGAATCGATCAGATCGACGATCCACGCGTGGGCACGGCTCTGCGCACTGTTGGGCGAATCACCACCGAACTTGTAGGTCCAGTGCGCAGCCACACCGCGCTCGGCGATCAGGTCCATTTCCTCGGTGCGGATCTGCACTTCGATCGGCGAACCGTATGGCCCGAACAGCACCGTGTGCAGCGACTGGTAGCCGTTGGCCTTGGGGATGGCGATGAAATCGCGGAAGCGGCCATCCAGCGGCTTGAATGTGGCATGCACGGCGCCCAGCGCGTGATAGCAGTTCGGCACGCTGCGCATGACCAGGCGGAAGCCGAACACGTCCATGACCTGGTCGAAGCTTTTGTTCTCGTCGCGCATCTTGTTGTAGATGCTCCACGGCGTCTTGATGCGGCTGATCAGGCGGTGTTCGAGCCCTTCGCGTGCCAGACGCTGCGACAGCTGCACCTCCACCTGCGCCATCGACTCGCGACGGACCACCGGCTGGCTGCGGATGTGCTTTTCGATGATCGCGTGACGCCACGGATACAGCGCGCGGAAGCCCAGATTCTGCAGCTCGGACTTGATCAGACTCATGCCCAGGCGCTGCGCGATCGGCGCGTAGATATCCAGTGTTTCCAGGGCGATGCGGCGGCGTGCCTCGCTGCTCTGCGCGCCCAGCGTGCGCATGTTGTGCAGGCGGTCGGCCAGCTTGATCATGATCACGCGCAGGTCGCGCGACATCGCCAGCAGCATCTTACGGAAGCTCTCCGCGGCCGCTTCCTGGCGGTCACGGAACTTGAGCTTGTCCAGCTTGGTGACCCCGTCGACCAATTCGGCCACGGTCTCGCCGAACTCGGCGGCCAGCTGCTGCCGGGTCAGCGGCGTGTCTTCGATCGTATCGTGCAGGATCGCGGCGATCAGCGCCTCCACGTCCAGTCCCAGCTCCGCGAGAATGCGCGCCACCGCGACCGGATGGGTGATGTAGGGCTCGCCTGATTTGCGCGTCTGGCCCGCGTGCGCGGCCGCGCCCACTTCCCATGCACGCCGCAGCAACGGCACTTGTCCAGCAGGAAGATAGCCGGCAGCACGTTCGAGTTGGAGTACGTAGTCAGGTACCGCCCCGCCCGCTGGCGTGGCGACCTGGGCAGTAGGGCCTGGGTTCATGTCAGAAGACTATGTCAGCAGCGTAATAACGGCAAACCCCACAACGCGAACAGCCCGCATAGAGCGGGCTGTCGGTGCCATCTCACGCGATGATCCGGGCAGCCGGATCAATCGTCGTTCTTGGACATGTCTTCGTCGGCAACCACTTCGGCGGCAGCCCATTCCAGCGCCTCACGCTCGATGCGCTCGCGCTCGGCCTTCTCGACTTCCTCGATCAGGTTGAGGTCGATCTTGCGGGCCGCGATTTCGCGCAGTGCCAGCACGGTCGGCTTGTCCTCGGTCTCGCTGTTATCGATCGTCGCCTGGACACCATTTGCCAACTGGCGGGCGCGCTTGGACGCCATCATGACCAGCTCAAAACGGTTGTTAACGACTTCCAGGCAATCTTCTACGGTAATGCGGGCCATGCGGGCTCCCGGCGACCTGCAACGGCCGCTCGATCGAATGTGGGAAAGGGGGGCGATTGTAGGGGCGAGCCATGGCAAAAATCAAGCCAGCCCCTGAACAGACCCTTGTGAATCAATCGCTTGCTGTTTTTACGGGGTCGATTCCGGGGCCAGCAACGAGTCTATCAGTCCGGCGTGGCGCCGCTGCTGGGCCGCCAGTCGCAGGCGGCTGGCGGCGAAGATGGAGCACATTTCACCCACGGCGATGTCAAAGTCCTCATTGACGATCACATAGTCGAATTCGTCGTAGTGCAGCATTTCCTCGCGGGCGGCGGCCAGCCGCTGGGCGATCACCGCCTCGCTGTCCTGGCCGCGCTTGCGCATGCGCTCGTCCAGCGCCTGGCGCGACGGCGGCAGGATGAACACACTGACCGCACCGGGCACCTTCTCGCGCACCTGGCGCGCACCCTGCCAGTCGATTTCCAGCAGCACGTCCTGGCCGGCGGCCAGCTGCGGCTCCACCGATTGGCGGGCGGTACCCTTCCAGTCGCCGTGCACCAGGGCGTGCTCGAAGAAATCGCCGTCACCGATCATCCGCTCGAACTCGGCCGCGCTGACGAAATGGTAGTGCTTGCCGTTCTCCTCGCCCGGACGCATGGCCCGCGAGGTGAAGGAGATCGAGAGTGAAATCTGCGGATCGCGCGCCAGGGTGGCGTTGACGATGCTGCTTTTGCCTGCGCCGGAAGGGGCGGCAACGATGTAGAGAGTTCCGCGCATGGAACTGGGGCGCCACTTGCAAGGCAGCGCAGAATATCACGCACCGGCCGGCAACCCGAATCCACCGGCCACCAGATCGGTGGTGGCCGGTTCACAGCAACGCCAGGGACGCGGTTATTCGATGTTCTGGACCTGCTCGCGGATCTGGTCGATCAGCACCTTCAGCTCCACCGCGGCATTGGAAGTGCGGCTGTCCACCGACTTGGACCCGGTGGTGTTGGCTTCGCGATTGAATTCCTGCAGCAGGAAGTCCAGGCGACGCCCCACCGGCTCGCGCTGCTTGAGCACCCGGCGGATCTCGGCGATGTGGCTGGACAGACGATCCAGCTCCTCGTCCACGTCAAGCTTCTGCAGCCACAGCACCAGTTCCTGTTCGGCGCGCCCCGGATCCATCGGATGGGGAAGATCGGCCAGTCGTGCGGCCAGCTTGGCGCGCTGCCCTTCGCGGATGGCTGGAATCAGCTCACGCACTTCCGCGGCGATACGCTCGACCCCGTCCACACGCTCGCTGATGGCTTCGGCCAGCTTCTGGCCCTCGCGCTCACGCGCCTGCACGAAGCTGTCGATGGTTTGATCCAGCAGCGCCAGCGCTTCGGCCTGCAGGGCGGCCGCGTCGGTGGATTCGGCGCGCAGCACCCCCGGGTATTGCAGCAATTCGGTGAAACCCACCTGCATGGAGGGAAAACTTGCCTGCAGACGTGCCGCCAGATCGCCCAGCTGTTCCACCAGCACTTCATTGACCGCCAGCGAGGTGGTCGCCTCGGGCGCACGCAGGCGCATCACCAGATCCAGCTTGCCGCGACTGACCCGTGCGGACACGCGCTCCCGCAGCTGTGGCTCCAGCGAACGCAGGTCTTCCGGCAGCCGCACCCCTACTTCGAGAAAGCGGTGATTGACCGAGCGCAGTTCGCAGCCCAAGGTGCCCCAGGGCGTCACGCGCTCACCACCGGCGTAGGCGGTCATGCTCCGAATCATGTGTTTTCCGATGAATTTCAAAGGGCGAATGGTACCCTAGCCAGCCCCGGACGCCGGTGTATTGACCGCCCGGACGCCCCATCGAAGCCTTCGCAATCCGGACTTTTCATGACCTTTTCCCGTCCCAGCGGCCGCCAGGCCGATCAGCTGCGCACCGTTACCCTTGAACGCGCCTTCACATGCCACGCCGAAGGCTCGGTTCTGGTGAGCTTTGGCAATACCCGCGTGCTGTGCACGGCCAGTGTCGAGAACCGCGTTCCCGGCTTCCTGCGCGGCAAGGGCGAAGGCTGGGTGACAGCTGAATACGGCATGCTGCCGCGCGCCACCCATACCCGTTCCGACCGCGAAGCCGCGCGTGGCAAGCAGGGCGGCCGCACCTTGGAAATCCAGCGCCTGATCGGCCGCACGCTGCGCGCCTGCATCGACCGCAATGCGCTGGGCGAGCGCACCATCACCCTGGATTGCGACGTGCTGCAGGCCGACGGCGGCACCCGCACCGCCGCCATCACCGGCGCCTACGTGGCACTGGTCGACGCGGTGAACGTGCTGCTCAAGCGCGGCGACATCAAGCGCAATCCGGTCTTCGGCGCCGTCGCCGCGGTGTCGGTCGGCGTCTACAAAGGCGTACCGGTGCTGGATCTGGACTACGTCGAGGACAGCGACTGCGACACCGACATGAACGTGGTGATGAACGACGGCGGCGGCTTCATCGAGCTGCAGGGCACCGCTGAAGGCCACGCCTTCCGTCGTGACGAGCTGGACGCGCTGCTGGTGCTGGCTGAAAAGGGTATCCGCGAGCTGTTCGACGCGCAGCAGGCGGCACTGGCGCAGGCATGAGCCGGTATCTGGCCCTGGTGACGGTGGTCGTCGCCGATTACGACGAGGCCATCGCCTGGTACACCGGCGCGCTGGGCTTCCGCCTGCTGGAGGACCTGGATCAGGGCCACAAGCGCTGGGTCGTGGTCGGCCCGGCCAATGGCAACGCCGCATCGCTGTTGCTGGCGCGCGCCAGTGACCAAGCGCAGCGCGCGCATATCGGCAACCAGACCGGCGGCCGTGTCGGCTTCTTCCTGTACACCGACGACTTCTGGCGCGACTACGAGGCCATGCAGGCCTTCGGTGTGGAATTCACCGAAGCGCCCCGCAACGAGAGCTATGCCACCGTCGTGGTGTTCCGCGACCTGTATGGCAATACCTGGGACCTGCTGGAACCCAAATGATGAAACTGGTACTGGCCAGCGGCAACGCCGGCAAACTGGAAGAGCTGCAGACCCTGCTGGGCGGGTTGCCGCTGCAGATCGTGCCGCAGCGCGAGCTGGGCGTGGGCGATGTGCCGGAAACCGGCCTGACCTTCGTCGAGAACGCGCTGATCAAGGCGCGCCACGCCTGCGAAGTCACCGGCCTGTCGGCGCTGGCCGATGACTCCGGCCTGATCGTCGATGCACTGGACGGTGCGCCCGGCCTGTACAGCGCGCGCTACGCCGGCAGCCCCACCGACGATGCCGCCAACAACGCCAAGCTGCTCGAAGCGCTGCGCGATGTGCCCGCCCAGCGCCGCACTGCGCGTTTCTACGCGGTGATCGTGCTGCTGCGCCACGCCAATGATCCGCAGCCGCTGATCTGCGAAGGCAGCTGGGAAGGCCGCATCATCGATGAACTGCGCGGCAGCAACGGCTTCGGCTACAACCCGGTATTCCTGGATGAAGAACTTGGCCTGACCGCCGCGCAGATGGAGCCGGCGCAGAAGAATGGCCGCAGCCATCGCGCCAAGGCGCTGCAGTTGCTGGTACAGCAGCTGTCCACCCAGCTGGCGCGCTGAGGTCGGCATGCATATGGACCTCCACACCCATGACGACGCCTGCGGCTGTGATGCCCCGGGCCCGGTGCAACTGGTACCACCGCCGTTGTCGCTGTATGTGCACCTGCCATGGTGCGTGCGCAAATGCCCGTACTGCGATTTCAACTCGCACGCGGGCAAGGGTGCGCTGCCGTTCGATGCGTATATCGATGCGCTCATCCGCGATCTGGACCAGGATCTGCCACTGGTCTGGGGCCGGGTGGTGAACAGCGTGTTCTTCGGCGGCGGCACTCCCAGCCTGTTCCCGCCCGAGGCGATCGACCGCTTCCTGCAGGCAGCCAGCGCGCGCCTGCGCTTTGCGCCGAATCTGGAAGTGACGCTGGAGACCAACCCGGGCACCGCCGAACACGGCCGCTTCGACCGCTACCGGGCGGCGGGCGTGAACCGCATCAGCTTCGGCATCCAGACCTTCAACGATGAAGCATTGCAGCGCCTGGGCCGTATCCACGACAGCCGCGAGGCCGAACGCGCGGTCAAGCTGGCGCAGGACGCCGGCTACAACAACTTCAATATCGATCTGATGTACGCGCTGCCGCAGCAGACGCTGGCCCAGGCCGAGCATGATCTTGAGCGGGCCTTCGCACTCGATCCCACGCATATCTCGCACTACCAGCTGACGCTGGAGCCGAACACGGTGTTCTTCGCCAAGCCGCCGCAGGGCATACCCGACGAGGACGGCGCCTGGGACATCCAGGAGCATTGCCAGGCCCTGCTCGCCGAGCACGGCTATGGCCAGTACGAGGTCAGCGCCTATGCCCGCGAGGGCTGGCAATGCCAGCACAACCTCAACTACTGGCGTTTCGGCGACTACCTGGGGATCGGTGCCGGCGCTCACGGCAAGATCAGCTCCGGCGCCGAGCAGCAGGTGCTGCGCCGCTGGAAGCACAAGCACCCGCAGACTTTCATGGACACCGCAGGCACGCCCGCCGCCATCGGCGGCGATGACGTGGTCGGCGCAGAACGCCTGCCGTTCGAGTACATGCTCAATCTGCTGCGCCTGCACGAAGGCTTCCCGCTGGCCGATTTCGAGGCCCGCACCGGACTGGAGCGCAGCGTGCTGCGACCGGCACTGGATACCGCACAGGCGCGCGGCTGGCTGATCTGTGACGGTGCCAGAGCCACGCCCACCGAGCTGGGCCGGCACTTCACCAATGACGTGGTGGAGCTGTTCCTGCGCTGAGCGCACGCGACGGAAGTGGCTACTCCGTCACTAAAATGGTAGAAAACGTCCCATACAAGGGGCGCGGAACGTACATCGGATGTCAGGGAACGCATCAACCACCGCCAGCCATGCGCCGGCTCGAATCGCTGGCGCCGCGCTGCCACCCCGTGTGCGGATGTTGCTGGAGCAGATCCACGCGCTGGCCGTGGAAGTGCTGGAGCAGCCACTGAAGCTGACCATGCTCGGACTGGACCGCGAGCTGTTCCAGCATGCGGAAAAAGCCCGCAGCAGCCAGCTCCAATCGGACATCTACGCGCAGATGCGCCAGCTGCGCGAGTGCAGCGACCAGTTCCCGGCACGCTTTTTCTACGCGCTGGAGCAGCAACTGGTCCAGTTCAAGGATGCCCGCCATACCGCGGCCGCGCGGACAAGGGACGCCTCGCTCAAGACCATGACGCTGGTCGAAGACACCGACATCGACCGCGACATCGTGCTGCATGAAATGGCCCGGCGCGAAAGCAACCGCTCGCCCAGTCCGTTGCAACTGCTGGGGCAGCGTTTTGGCGTGCTCGCCGCGCAACCGGCCATCGAGATCGAACGGCTGCCGATCGGCCCCTATGCGCTGTGCCGCGCGTTGCGCGACTGCGGCGAGCAGCTGCAGCTGAGCCTGGAAACGCAGCTGTTGCTGTATCAGGTGTTCGAGCGCCAGGCGATGGAACGCCACAGCGAGTTGATCGATCGCGCCAACATCCTGCTCGCCCGCGAAGGCGTGCTGCCCGGGCTGGTCTACCGCCCCTACCTGGTGCGCCCTTCCGCCCCGCGCGGCGGCGGCCAGAACGGGCCTTCGACCGCCAACGCCGCAAATGGCGAGCGCACGGCGGCCAACCGGCCCCTGACCGGCTGGCAGGGACAGGCGCCCGCGGCGTCGTGGGCGGTTCTGCCTGATGAGGGCGCCACGGCTGGATTCCCTGCCGCCGTTGCCACTGCAGGATCAGCAGCCGCCTCCGCCCCCTCCTTCTCGGCCGGCGCGGGCAGCACTGGCGCTGTCCCCGGCGCCATGCCTGCAGGCAGCGAAAGCGGTATCTCCGCCCCCGGCATGTCCGCCCTGCACAGCCTGCTGGACGCCGCCCGCCATCCCCAGCCACGTGGCAACGTGGCAGCCAGTGCCGCCACGGCCACCACCGACGACCCGCACACCGCTGCAGCGCCGCCGGCAGGCGACGCACCCCGACCGGTTCCCAGCCAGGCCGTGATGGAGGTGCTCGGCCGCCTGCAGGCGCAGGCCGCCTCGCCGGGCACGCGGCGCAGCATTGGCGACATCCGCAATGCGCTGCTCGGCCAGATCAAGGCCGACCACGGACCTGCGGCCTCACTCGCCCCACAGGATGCCGACACCCTCGACCTGCTGGGGATGCTGTACACGCAGATCCAGCGCGAAGTCCGCACCGAAGGCGCGGCCGCGGACCTGCTGACCCAGCTGCAGGTACCGGTGGCGCGGGCGGCGATCCACGACGAAGCATTCTTCGTCCGTGACCAGCACCCCGCGCGCGAGCTGCTCAACGCGGTGGCCGAATCCGGCGCCACCTGGCTGGGCGATGACGATGGCGATCCGGTGCTGCTGCAGAAGCTCGGTGAGGCGGTCAACAAGGTCGTCACCGACTACGACGGCAACGAAGCGGTCTTCACCGAGGCCAACCAGCAGATCCAGAACCACCTGCGGACGGCCGCCCGCAAGGCCGAAGTCACCGAGCGCCGGCATGTGGAAGCGGCACGCGGCAAGGAGCGGCTGGAGGCTGCCAAGCAGCTGGCCACGCGTACCATCGACCAGCAATGTCGCAACGGCGCGGCGCCCAAATTCGTGCAGACCCTGCTGCGCCAGGCCTGGGCCGACGTATTGACCCTGACCCTGCTGCGCCAGGGCGACAACTCCGAGGAATGGCAACAGCGCCAGGTCGCCACCGCCCGCATCAGCGAAGTCACCGCCAGCCCCGCTGGCGGCGAGCCGGACGTGGTGCTGGGCAACCAGATCGAAGAATCACTGTTGCAGGTCGGCTACCACCGCGACGAGGCCGGCGCGATCGCCCGGCGCCTGTCCACCCCGGGCGGGGAAGACGACACCACCTCCAAGACCGAGCTCAGCGCCAAACTCAAAGCCCGCGCCCGTCTGGGTGAGGGCAGCGAGCGCGACGAAGAAGAAGATCCGCGCCGCAAGCCGGTAGCCAACCGCAGCCCGGAAGAGGAAACGCATTACCGGCAGTTGCGCACGATGCCGTTCGGCACGTGGTTCGAATTCACCGTCAACCAGCAGGGTGATTCGCAGCGCCAGCGCCTGTCCTGGTATAGCCTGATCACCGACAACGCACTGTTCGTCAACCAGCGCGGGCAGAAGGTGGCCGAGCATTCGCTCGACGCACTCGCCCGGCTGATGGCCAAGGGCCAGGTGCAGGTGGTCACCGAAGACCGCGGCCGCCTGATCGACCGCGCCTGGCAGGCAACCCTGCGCACGTTGCGCTCACTTGCCGGCGGCAGTTCCGCTGCGGAGTCCGCATGATCACCAACACCCGGCGGGCGCCGCGCCTGCAGATTCCAGCACTGATCCCGGTCCGGGACCGGATGACCGACAGCGTGATCGGCCGCCTGAGCAACGTGTCCGAAACCGGCATGCTGGTCATCGCCTCCGAACCCCTGCTGGAAGATGCCCTGTACCAGCTGCAGTTTCCCATTCCCGACGGCCGGGGCGGCGAGATCGACATCGACGTCGGCGTGCATCTGCTGTGGCGTACCCCGGCCCACACCCCGGACCACTGCTGGGCCGGCTTCCGTTTCCTGACCCTGGACAGGCCCCATCGCGAACAGCTGGCGCGGTGGATCGAGGGCAACCTTCCTACGGACTGACTGCCGAAAACGGCACAGCAGCTCGCGCGTGATTGCGGCAGAATCGCAGGCCTGTATTCCGCACCGTCGAGCGAGCCACCGCGATGAAACAGCAAGATCCAGGCGTCCTGTATTCCCACCATCTGGGCGAGCTCTCCCGCCGCGCCGATGCGGCGCTGGCACGCGGCGGTTTCGATCACCTGGTCATTCCCAGCGGTACCCTGCACTACCAGGCCTTCGACGACCGCGATTACCCGTACGCGGTCAACCCGCAGTTCAAGGCCTGGCTGCCGCTGACCCGGCTGCCCAACAGCTGGCTGATCCACACCCCCGGGAAACGCCCGACGCTGGTGTTCTATCAGCCGTTCGACTATTGGCACGCGGTTCCGGCCGCACCCAGCGGCTGGTGGGTGGAGCATTTCGATATCCACATCATCCGCAAGCCGGACCAGGCGCTGGCCTTGCTGCCCGGGGACCCGGCGCGCTGCGCCATTGTCGGTGAGCCGCAGAGCGCGCTGGGCAACTTCGTACCGAACAATCCGGAAGCGGTGATCAACCATCTGGACTGGCACCGCGGCTACAAGACCCCCTATGAAATCGCACTGATGCGCCAGGCGCAGGTGCTGGGCGTGCGTGGCCATCGTGCCGCCGAGGCCGCGTTCCGGGCCGGTGCCAGCGAGTTCGAGATCCACATGGCCTACTGCCAAGCGGTCGGCCAGGACGCCAACGACCTGCCCTACGGCAACATCATCGCGCTCAACGAACATGCCGCGGTGCTGCACTACACCGACCTGGGCCGCAGCGCACCGCAGCCGCTGCGCAGCTTCCTGATCGACGCCGGCGCTTCGGCCTGCGGCTATGCCAGCGATATCACCCGTACCTACGCGGCCGCCGGCCACGGTGAATTCCAGGCGCTGGTCGATGCGGTGGACGCGGCGCAGATCAAGATGTGCGAAGCGGTCCGCGCCGGCTTCGACTACAAGCAGCTGCATATCGATGCCCACCTGTCGCTGATGGGCATCCTCAAGGACTTCGGTGTGATCACCGTATCGCCGGAGGCCGCGCTAGCCACCGGGGTGAGCGCGGCATTCTTCCCGCACGGCATCGGCCACCTGATCGGTGCGCAGGTGCACGATGTGGCCGGCTTCGCCGCCGGCGAGCACGGCGGCCGGATCGAACGCCCGGCCGGCCATCCCTACCTGCGTATGACCCGCGTGCTGGAACCGGGCATGGTGGTGACCATCGAGCCGGGCCTGTACTTCATCGACATGCTGCTGGACGAAGTGAAGAAAGCCGGCAACGCCGCCAGCATCAACTGGGATCGCGTGGATTTCTTCCGCCCCTACGGCGGCGTCCGTATCGAAGACGAAGTGCTGTGTACCGAAGGCCAGGCCGACAACCTCACCCGCCCGGCATTTGCCGCCGCAGCCACGGCCTGACCGGCCCGGGCCATGCAACAGAAAAGGGCGCCGATCGGCGCCCTTTTCCATTTTCCGGCACTCGAACTCAGCGCGCCGCCATGAACGCCTCGATCTCCTCGGCACTGCGCTCCAGCGCGCCGGTGAGCACACGATGGCCGTCACCGGTGATCAGCACATCGTCCTCGATGCGGATACCGATGCCGCGCCAGCGCGCCTCCACGCTGCGATCGTCGCTGGCGATGTAGAGCCCGGGCTCGATGGTGAACACCATGCCCGGCTCCAGCAGGCGCGACTCGCCAGCCACCCGGTAATCGCCCACGTCGTGCACATCCAGCCCCAGCCAGTGCCCGGTCTTGTGCCGGTAGAAGCGCTGGTAGTGGCGTTCGATGAGGTTCTCTTCCAGATCTCCCTTCAGCAACCCCAGCCGCAGCAGGCCTTCGGTCAGCACCTCGACGGCGGCCAGGTGCCCCTCCTCGTAGGCGATACCCGGCTGCGCCTGCTCCAGCGCGGCGGTCTGCGCCGCCAGCACCAGATCGTGCAGCGCGCGCTGCTCGGGGCTGAAGCGGCCATTGACCGGGAAAGTGCGGGTGATGTCGCTGGCATAGCCGTGGTATTCGGCGCCGGCATCAATCAGCACCAGGTCGCCGTCACGACTGCCGCTGCTGTTGTCACGGTAATGCAGCACACAGGCGTTGCCGCTGGCGCCAACGATGCTGCTGTAGGCCGGACAGGCGCCATGCGCGCGGAACTCCCGCTCCAGCTCTGCCTGCAGCTCGTACTCGTGGATACCCGCGCGCGCAGCCCGCATGGCCGCGCGATGGCCACGCACGCTGATGTCCGCCGCCATCTGCATCAACGCGATTTCATCGGCCGACTTGTACAACCGCTGCTCGTGCAGCAGGTGACCCAACTCCAGGAACTCGTGCGGCGGCTGTGCGCCGTGGCGGACCTGCGAGCGCACCCGGTTGACCCAGCCGATCAGCTTCAGATCGAAGTCCGCATCACGGCCGAAGTGGTAGTACACCCGCGAACGGCCCTCCAGCAGGCCAGGCAGGATCTCATCCAGGTCATCGATCGGATACGCGTCATCCATGCCGTAGCGCGCCACTGCGCCCTCCTGGCCCTCGCGCGGACCATCCCAGGCCTCGCGGTCCGGGTCGCGCTCGCGGCAGAACAGGATCGTCTCGCCGTGGCGCCTGCCGGGAATCAGCACCAGCACCGACTCCGGCTCCTGGAAACCGCACAGGTACCAGAAATCCGAATCCTGCCGATACGGATGGAACGTGTCGTGGCTGCGCACCCGTTCCGGTGCGGCCGGCAATACCAGAATGGCGTCATCGCCGGCCGCCTCCATCAACTGGCGACGGCGGCTGGCGTACTCGGCGGGGGTGATCCCGGAAAGTCGCTTCATGCCGCCGCTCAGTTCAGACGCTGGCGGTGACGCGACCCCATCACGCAGTCGCCATGCAGCAGCAGCGCGGCCACGCGCACGAACTCCTCGATTTCCGCCAGCGCGTCCTCGTCTTCCTCACCGGCATCGAATTCGTCACTGGACGCCTGGGCCAGTTTGGCCAGATCCTGCAGCGCCTCTTCCCCCTCCTCGCTCAGCGCCGGGCGCTTGCCCGAGGCCAGACCGAAACCGCCCAGGAAGGCGCGGCACCACTCGAACAGCGCATCGGTACGCGCCTGCAGCGGCGCAGCGGTATCGGCCAGCACCAGTTCGAAGGCGAAATCCCGGTCTTCCAGCTGCGCCACCGTCGCCAACCGCAGCTGATCGAGCACGCTGCCCGGCTCGGGCACCGGCAAGCTGGCATCGGCCAGCACCTGGCCTGGCCAAGCCGGCACATCGGCCCCGCCGGCGGCCAGCCAGCCGCACAGCCCTCCGTGCAGTTCGGCAGGAGAGGCGCCCAGACCCAGACTCTGGCTGGCTTTGAGGATGTCGTTGACGGCAGGAAGTTCGGTCATGTCACAGGTCTGAAAAACGGATGGGGCCACGTCGCGGCAAACAACGACAGCGGCCGCACAGTGTACCAACCGCACCCCATCACCACCTTGACCGCCCCTCACCGGCATGCCTATCGTGCACGCCATGGATTCCTTCGACCCCGCTGCCCAATTGCAGGCCCTTGCCGTCCGCATCGAACTGCTGTTCGAGCGCAACCAGCGGCTGGCCGATGAGAATCGCAGCCTGCGCCAGCAGCAGGAACAGCTGATGACCGAACGCTCGCAGCTGTTGGCCAAGAACGAACAGGCGCGCTCGCGCGTGGAAGCGATGATCACACGCCTCAAGTCGCTGGAGCAGCACACGTGAGCCAGAACGAACCGGTCAGTGTCCGTATTCTCGATCGCGACTACACCGTCGGCGTGGAACCGGGCGAGCGCGACAGCCTCACCGCCGCCGCGCATATGCTCGATGCGCGGATGCGCGAGATCCGCGGCAGCAACCGCATGGCCGCGGTGGATCGCGTGGCGGTGCTGGCCGCATTGAATCTGGCGCATGAAATGCAGCTGATGCGCGACGAGCTGGCCAAACAGCAGCAGCGTTTCCAGAGCACGTTGAATGATCTGAACCGTCGTCTGGACACCGCCATCGACAACGCGCGTTGATCCAGCTGAGCGGCTCAGGCAGCTGAATCCGCGGCGGCTGGAAAAGGCTGCATTTGCGCCCGCAACCTCGCTATACTGGCCCTGCGTTCTCTGCCGTGAACGACGGCGTGTGCAAACATTCGCCTTGTCCCTTAATTACGACCACGGGGGCGCGACGGCGCCGGGTGTGCAAGTCCGCCTTGTAGCGGGAAGCCCGATGGTTCCCCAGCGTTCCCACTTGAACCCCGGGTTCAAGGTCGTTTCGCACGCATCGTCATGGCGGAGAATGCAATATTCCGCGGGAGCGGCATCTTCGGGTGCCGTTCCCGCTTTTCGTTGTGCCGCCCGCAACACATTTCCACTCCACAACGGTCCCCGCCTGTCATGACAGAGCTTCGCCAGAAGCTGCGCCAGCAACTGCGCCAGCATCGCCGCGATATTCCCGCCGCCATGCGCATCGCCGCCGCCGAACGTCTGGCCGCGCGCCTGCTGTCCCTTCCATTCGCCGATGTCAGCGGCCCGGTGGCCGGCTACTGGGCAATGGATGGCGAGATCGCGCTGCACCGCTGGCAGATGCAGCTGCCAGCCCAACAGACCTATTGCCTGCCGGTGCTGCATGGCAAGCTGCTGCGCTTCGCGCCGTGGCGGCCGGGGCAGCCGCTGGTCAGCAACCGCTACGGCATTCCCGAGCCGGATGTAGACCCGGCGCAGGCGCTGCGGCCGGAAGAGATGGCGCTGGTGGTGGCGCCGCTGGTCGGCTTCGACGACACGGGCCGGCGGCTGGGCATGGGGGGCGGCTGGTATGATCGCAGCTTCGCATTCCGGCAGCGCCAGGCCGCGCCGCCGTGGCTGGTGGGTGTGGGGTTTTCCGCCCAGCAGGTGCCGTCATTGCCGGTCGAGGACTGGGATGTGGCGGTGGATGCCATCTGTACCGAGCAGGCCACTCTCTACCCGGAACCGTTGAACGCATGACCGCCCGCAAGCGCTACTGGCTGATGAAGTCCGAACCGGACGCCTTTTCCATCGACGACCTGCAGCGCGTGGGCACCGAGCCGTGGAATGGCGTGCGCAACTACCAGGCGCGCAACTTCATGCGCGATGGCATGAAGGTCGGCGACGGCATCCTGTTCTACCACTCCAACACCAAGGTACCGGGCATCGTCGGCATCGCCACGGTGGCCAGCGAGGCCTACCCGGATGACACCCAGTTCGATCCCGAATCCGACTACTACGACCCCAAGAGCACGCGCGAGCAGCCGCGCTGGATGCTGGTCGATGTCGCGTTCGAGCGCAAACTGGCGCAGGTGATCGCGCTGGACGAGATCAAGCTGCATGCCGAGGAACTGGGCGAAGGTTTTCCGCTGACCGCCAAGGGCAATCGCCTGTCGGTGTTCCCGGTCACCGCCGCACAGTGGAAGCTGCTGCTGTCGCTGGAAAAGAAGCCGGCCTGACATCCCATTGCCCGTAGGAGCGACGTCAGTCGCGATGGGACTTTCCCGGCAAAGCGCCGGTCGCGCCTGCCATCGCTCCTACCCTCCCTTTCCCCATCCACCGAGCCCACCATGTCCGAAGCCAAGCGCCTGGCCGCCGAAAAAGCCATTGAATACGTCGAAAAGGGAATGATCGTCGGAGTCGGCACCGGCTCCACCGTCGCCTATTTCATCGAGGCGCTGGCGCGCATCAAGGACCAGATCGAAGGTGCAGTCTCCAGCTCCGAGCAGAGCACCGCGCTGCTCAAGGGCCACGGCATCGAGGTGCTGGACCTGAACCACACCGGCGGTCTGTCGCTGTACGTGGACGGCGCCGACGAGTGCGACGGCAACAAGAACCTGATCAAGGGCGGTGGGGCCGCGCTGACCCGCGAGAAGATCATCGCCGAGGCCAGCAAGCAGTTCGTCTGCATCATCGACCCGAGCAAGCAGGTCAAGGTGCTGGGCAAGTTCCCGCTGCCGGTGGAAGTCATTCCGATGGCGCGCAGCCTGGTCGCCCGCGAAATCCTGGCGCTGACCGGCGGCCAGCCGGTGTGGCGCGATGGCGTGGTCACCGACAATGGCAACCTGATCCTGGACGTGCACAACCTGTCCATCACCGACCCGGTGAAGCTGGAACAGCAGCTCAACCAGATTCCCGGCGTGGTCACCGTCGGCCTGTTCGCACGGCGTCCGGCCGATGTGGTGATCATCGGCGGTGAACCGCCCCAGGTGCTGTAAGCCTGCCCACTGCCTCTGACGGCATGCAGTCGCGTGCCGTCCCGCCGCCCCACCGACTCCTCATCCCCTTCCCGGTCCCTGCCCATGTCCCTGCTACGTCTATTGCTCGCCAGCTCCCTGCTCGCTCTTGCCAGTTGCGCCAGCGCCGGAGGCACGCACTGGGTGGAGCTGGCCGGGGCCCGCTACCAGGTGGAAGTGGCCCAGGACGATGAAAGCCGCGCACGCGGGCTGATGTTCCGTGACCAGATGGATGCCGATCACGGCATGCTGTTCATCCATGACCGCGAGGAACCACAGGCGTACTGGATGAAGAACACCAAGCTGGCGCTGGACATCCTGTACTTCGACAGCGCGCGCCGGCTTGTCAGCCAGCAGCGCGATGTGCCGCCGTGCTCGGCCGGCAACGCCTGCCCGCCGTATCCAAGCTTCAAGCCGGCCCGCTACGTGCTCGAACTCAACGCCGGGCAGGCGGCCAGGCTGAAACTGGAAGACGGTGCCGAGCTGACCTTCGGTCCCGGCATCGTCCAGCCCGATTGAACCACCGCTGCATGGAAGACGGCACCACGCTTGAACCGGCGGCGCTTTGTCGCCAGTCTTGCAGCCATGTCTGAACCCCGTATCACCCTGCCGCAGTGGGACGAGCTTGCCAATCTGGGCGATGAGCTACTGCCCCTGCTGCCGACCGCGCTGCTGATCGCGCTCGACGAATACCCGCAGCTCGATGCTGCCCGGTACGACCGCATGTTGCAGGCCCATGCAGACCATCTGCACACGGAAGTGGGCGCAATCAGCGAGTGGCCGCTGAAAGTGGCGGCGATCAACCACCACCTGTTCAACGAGCTGGGCTACAGCGGCAACCACGACGAGTACTACGATCCGCGCAACAGCTATCTCAACGAGGTGGTCGCGCGCCGGCTGGGCAATCCGATCTCGCTGGCGCTGGTGCAGATCGACGTCTCGCGGCGGCTGGGCCTGCCCCTGCAAGGCATTTCCTTCCCCGGGCACTTCCTGGTGCGGCTGCCGGTGGAAGAAGGTGTGCTGATCATGGACCCCTTCAATGGCGGCCGGCCATTGAGCGTGGAGGAGCTGCGTGAGCGCGCCCGCGCCAACCTGGGCGGGGAAGTCCCGGACGATCAGGTGCTGGCGCAGATTCTGGACCCGGCACCGCACCGCGCCATATTGATGCGGATGCTGCGCAACCTGCATGGCGTGTATGTGGAGCGCCAAGAGTGGGACCGCGCCGCGCGCAGTGCCGACCGCATCCTGAAACTGGCACCGCAACAGGCCGATGCGGTCCGCGACCGCGGCCTCGCCTACCTGCAGCTGGAACACCTGGCCGGCGCGCGCACCGATCTGGCGCGCTATCTGAAGATGGAACCCGAGGCCGGCGATGCGGCCGCGATCCGCGAACGCCTGATCGATATCGGCGGCGAACGTCCGCGGCTGCACTGAAACCACGCCGGCGGCAAGATGCAGCGGCAGAAGCGCCACGCCAGGCAGGTGGGTGGCGATCAGGCCGGGCGCGTACTACCGCAGGTGCCGGCCGTTCAGTCCAGCTCGACCATCTCGAAGTCGTCCTTGGTCACGCCACAATCCGGACAGGTCCAGGTATCGGGCACCTCGTCCCAGCGCGTGCCCGGCGCGATGCCCTCTTCCGGCAAGCCGTCCGCCTCGCGGTAGATGAAACCGCAGACGATACAGATCCAGTCGCGCAGGGTGGAGGCCGTGGCATCGGACATCGGGGATAATCGCCGCATAGAGAAACGGCGTTGATTGTCACATTCCCTTCGCCGTACCGGTAGCCATCCATGACCCAGCTTGCCGACGCCCGTGGCGTCTACCTGATCACCCCCGACGAAACCGACAGCACACGTCTGCTGGAGCGGGTCCGCCCGCTGCTGGCCGGCATCACTTGGCTGCAGTACCGCAACAAGGCCGTCGATGCCCCTTCCCGCCTGGCCCAGGCCACTGCGCTGCAGGCGCTGTGCGCGGCCGCCGGCGTACCGCTGATCATCAACGACGATGCCGCATTGGCCGCCCGGGTAGGCGCCGCCGGCGTGCATCTGGGCGAGGACGACGGTGACATCGCCGCCGCCCGGGCGATGCTTGGCCCGCAGGCGATCATCGGCGCCTCCTGCTATGACGAACTGGCACGGGCCGAGCGCGCGGTGGCGACCGGCGCCAGCTACGTCGCCTTCGGCGCCTTTTTCCCCAGCCGCAGCAAGCTGACCCCGCGCCGGGCAACGCCGGAACTGCTGCGACAAAGCGCCGCACTGGGCGTACCGCGGGTGGCCATTGGCGGTTTGACGCCGGACAATGCACCGCCCGTGGTGGACGCCGGCGCCGACCTGATCGCGGTCATCAGCGGCGTGTTCGCCGAACCCGATCCGCTGGACGCACTGCAGGCCTACCGCCGCTGCTTTGCCTGATGGCAACCGCTTTTACCGTTCCCAGGAGTTCCCAGATGAACCACGCCCAATCCCACGCCCTGTTCGCGCGCGCGCAGACGCTGCTGCCCGGCGGCGTCAACTCGCCGGTGCGCGCGTTCAAGTCGGTCGGTGGCGAGCCGTTCTTCGTGCAGCGCGCCGATGGCCCGTACCTGTACGACGTCGACAACAACCGCTACATCGACTACGTCGGCTCCTGGGGCCCGATGATCGTCGGCCACAACCATCCGGCGGTGCGTGAAGCGGTGCAGCAGGCGATCGGCAACGGCCTGTCGTTCGGTGCCCCGTGCGCGGCCGAGGTGACCATGGCCGAAACCATCACCGCGCTGGTGCCGTCCTGCGAGATGGTGCGCATGGTCAACTCCGGCACCGAGGCCACGCTATCGGCGATCCGTCTGGCGCGCGGCGCCACCGGCCGTAACAAGATCGTCAAGTTCGAAGGCTGCTACCACGGCCACGGCGACTCGTTCCTGGTCAAGGCCGGCAGCGGCATGCTGACCCTGGGCGTGCCGACCTCGCCGGGCGTGCCGGCCGGCTTGAGCGAACTGACCCTGACCCTGCCCTACAACGACTTCGATGCCGCCACGGCGCTGTTCGAGCAGCAGGGCAGCGAGATTGCCGGGCTGATCATCGAGCCGGTGGTCGGCAACGCCAACTGCATCCCGCCGCGCGAAGGCTACCTGCAGCACCTGCGGGCGCTGTGCACGCAGTACGGCGCGCTGCTGATCTTCGACGAGGTGATGACCGGCTTCCGCGTCGCCCTGGGCGGTGCGCAGGCGCATTACGGCATCACCCCGGACCTGACCACCTTCGGCAAGATCATCGGCGGCGGCATGCCGGTGGGCGCCTACGGCGGCCGCGCCGAACTGATGAACCAGATCGCCCCGGCCGGCCCGATCTACCAGGCCGGCACCCTCTCCGGCAACCCGGTGGCGATGGCCGCCGGCCTGGCGATGCTGGAGCTGGTCAGCGCCCCGGGCTTCCATGAGCGTCTGGCCGCCACCACCGCACGCCTGTGCGCCGGGCTGGAAGCGGCCGCAGCGCAGGCCGGGGTGGCGGTGACCACCAACCAGGTCGGCGCGATGTTCGGCCTGTTCTTCACCCGCGAGAAGGTGGAGACCTATGCCCAGGCCACGGCTTGTGACATCAAGGCCTTCAACGTGTTCTTCCACGCCATGCTCGAGCGCGGTGTGTTCTTGGCGCCGTCGGCCTATGAAGCCGGCTTCCTGTCCAGCGCGCACGACGAGACGGTGATCGAAGCCACGCTGGCTGCAGCGCGTGAGGCGTTCAACGTGGTCGCGGCGGGCTGATCCCGCCACGCGATGGCAATACGGAAAAGGCCGGCATCATGCCGGCCTTTTTCTTTGCCCCGTACAAGGGCTCAAGCGAAAACCAGCTTGCCCTTCATCATTCCCCAGTGGCCGGGGAAGGAACAGAAAAAGGTGTAGTCGCCGCCACGGACCAGCTTGTTGGTGGCAAAGCGCACCCGGGTGGTCTGGCCGCCACCGATCACCGGGGTGAACGCGATCACCCGCGCATCGCCCTTGGGCAGGTAGCTGTCGGCCAGCGTCGAACGCATTCCCAGGGTGGCGACGGGCTGGAAATCGGCCGTGCGCGTGAGCACCCAGTTGTGACCCATCACGTTGGCGGCCATCTTGCCGGTGTGCTTGAGCGTGAGGTCGACCTGCGTGCAGTCGGCCGCCACCGTGATCTGCGGCAACGAAAACTGCATGCGGTCATTGCTTTCGATGGTGACCGCGCAGGTGCGGGCCAGCACCGGAGCGGCGGGCAACAGGCCGGCAAGGGCCAACAGCAACACAGGAATGCGCATCGAACAGGACTCCAGACTTCCAGGGAAAACAATGCAACGGCCCTATTCTAGGAACAACACCCCGCTCCGCCTCCGCGACGCAATGTCGCAGGGCTGCGCTGTTTCGCCGCAGGCACGATACTGCCGGTCACGCCTTGAACCTGCCGCCTGATGCCTGACCTGCACGCCCTACTGCTCGACTTCGATGGCCTGCTGGCCGACTACGACCACCGCATCCATCTGCACCAGCTGGCCGAGGCCGCGCAGTGTTCCTCCGCACAGGTGGATACGGCGCTGCGCGGAGATGGACTGGAGCTGGCGCATGCGCGCGGCGAACTCGATGGCCTGCAACTGCTTGCCGCCCTCAACCAGCGCCTGGACAGCCGCTTGCGGGCGCAGCACTGGCACGCGGCCCGACATGCCGCCACCCGCGTGCGACGTGACAGCGTGGCGCTGCTCAGGCAGCTGCGGCCCGGCGTGCAGGTGGCCGTCCTCACCAACAACGGCCCGCTCACCCGACCGGTGATCGAACAGCTGCTGCCCGGCACCGCCGTGCTGTGCAGCGCGGCACTGGGCGTGCGCAAACCCGATCCGGCCGCCTATATCGCCGCCTGTACGACCCTGCGCTGTGCCCCGGCTTGCACCCTGTTCGTCGATCATCTGTTCCGCAACGTGCAAGGTGCACGCGCCGCCGGCCTGCTGGCCGATACCGCCCACCACACCCAGTCGCTGCGCAAGCTGCTGAAGCGCTACCAGCTGCTGTAGGCAAACCAACGCCCTGGCACTGCACTGTGGGCTGCGATGAAACAACAACGCCGGCTTTCGCCGGCGTTGTTGTCGATCACCTGGGCTGAGCACCCGGTGGGGCGTTACAGGGCATGGAAGAACCGCCACAGGAACGCGCAGAACCGCCGACCGGTTGCACGCCAGGCGCATCGCTGTACATCGGCGCGTTAGCCCCCTGTTGCCCGTAGCGCACCTGCAAGCCGATGCTGTTGCTGCGCATCGCATTGCGGCCCTGCTCATGCCCCAGCAGCAGCGAGAACATCCAGCCGCTGTCCCATTGCAGGTCCATGCCCGCGCCCAGCGACAGCGTGTCGTCGTTGTAGCTGCGCATGGCCAGCACATAATCGGTGCCCTGCGGGCGCTGCACATAGTTCATCGACACGTCGCCGCGGTTCTCCAACGCACCGCGGTACTCGATGCGCCAGTGCGGGCGCCACCCCAGCCGCTCGCCCTTGAACGCCAGACTGCCCTCCAGTCCCACTGCCAGCGCGCTGTTGTCCACCCGCTGCTGGCCATAGACCAGGTCATAGACGCCCAGACCGGTTTCGCGGTAGCCATCCAGCGTGGCGCGGTGACCATCGTAGCGGCCGTAGCCGGTCAGGGTCAGACCCGTGGCGTTGCGATGCTCGTAGCCGAAGGTCAATGCGCCGAACCACTGGTCGCCGGCACGTGTGGCGCGGGCACTGGCGTTGGCCGGCTCGCTCCAGCGGGTCAGGTCGAAGTCCACCTGACCATTGGCCAGCAACCCATCGACGAACAGGTGCTCGCCCAGCCGCCACAAGCCATAGGCCGCCAGCGAACGCTGGTCGGCGTCAACCTTGGACGGGGTGCCGTCGAAGTCGGTGCCCTGCTTGCCCCAGCTGCCGGCCATGCCCAGCAACAGGTTTTCACCCACCGCGCGGTCGGCGCCAAGCGTGATACCACCGGTGTTGAAATCGAAACCGCCGCCGCTACGTCCATTGCGACCGGCCTTGCCGAAGGTCGCCGTGCCCGCCAGCCACAGCCCCCAACCCTCGGGCAGGGCCGGCAGCGCCGTCTCGGCCACACGGCCTACCGGCACCGACAGCCCCGGGACGCCGCGGCTGCCGGCATAGGCCAGCGCGAAGTTGACGTTGCTGGTGTTGTGGCCACTGCGCACCTGGCGCAGACGGTCACGGATGTTGCCGCCCTGCACCTGCGCAAAGCGCACGCTTGCATCGATCTGCGCCTGGAGGCCGCCGCTGACCTGGGCATCCAGTGTTGGATCCGGACGGGGGCTGACCACCAGCGTCAGCATCACCGCGCCGGTGAGGAAGTTGGGGGTCGCCGCCTGGGTCGCGGTCAATGTGGTGCTGCCTTCGCCGACCAGCGTGACCGTGCGGCCGTTGACCGTGGCCACCGCCGGATTGCTGCTGCTGAAGGTGAACACACCGGGGCTGTTGCTCTGTGGCAGGGGCAGCTCGAAATCGGCCTCGCCATAGACCTTCTGCAGGCCGCCGATCCAGCTCAGCGTTGGGGCGGCCACCAGTTCCTGCGCGCTGTCCGACGCTCCTTCGCCGGCCAGGTTGTAGGCCGCCACGGTGAACACATAGGTCACGCCTTCGGCCAGCCCCTGCACCAGGATCGGCGAACCGCTGCCGGTGGTCGTGATCACCCCCGGTGTGCCGGCCGCTGGCAGGCTCATCGCGCGGATGGCCGGTGCCGCCACGCCCTGCGGCGTGGCAGTGACGCGGTAGCCGTCGATGGTCGTGCCACCGGTGAACACCGGCGGCGTGAACACCACACTGACCTGCCCCGATCCCAGCGGCGTCAGCGTCTGGATGGACGGCACGCCCGGCGGCACCGGTTCGACCAGGAAGCTGCGCGTGGCCGAAGCCGGACGATGGGTGGCATCGCCTGCTTGCTCGACAACCAGGGTGCAGTTGCCTGCCAGCACAAAGGCCAGCTGGCCATCGGCCGTGACCGTGCACACCGCCGGCGTCTGCGAACTGAAGGTCAACGGCAAGCCGGAGTCGGCGCGGGCGGACAACACCGGCACCTGATCGAAGCGCTGCGTACCCACTTCGTCGAAAGTCACCGCCTGTAGTACCTGCGGCACCACCGGGGCCGATGGCGCCGACGGCGCGCTGTCGCCGGCCTGGCCGGTGGCGCTGACGGTGAAGGTGTAGCTCACCCCGTCGGTCAGACCGGTCACCTTGAGCGGCGAGCTCGTACCGCTGGCGGTGATGCCGCCCGGCTGTGCGGTCACCACGTAGGTGATGGCTTCGCCGGTGGCGGCCGATGGCGTGAAGGCAACTTCCACCTCGCCCGAACCGGTCACGGTCACGGCCCCCAATACCGGCGCCGCCGCCACCACCGCGTTGACACTGAACGACTGCGCCAGCGATGCCGGCAAATGGCCAGCATCGCCGTCCTGGTGGACCGTCACCGTACAGGTGCCGGCACTGCTGAAGCTCAACAGCCCATCCGCGGTGACCGCGCACACTGCCGGCGTCGACGCGACAAAGCGCAGCGGCAGCCCCGAATCCACCGAGGCGGTCAGCGTCGGCGTGGTGCCGAAGTTCTGCGCGCCCGGATTGGCGAAGCTGATGGTCTGCGTGGCTGCCGTGGTGACCGCGTTGGACGCGGCCGACGCCGGGCCCGGCCCCACGCTGTTGCTGGCCGTCACAGTGAAGGTGTAACTGGTCCCCGTGTCCAATCCACTGATGGCGATGGGCGAACTGCTGCCGGTGAATGGCCCGCCCGGCACAGCCGGACTTGGTGTAACGGTGTAGCTGAGTGCAGCATCGCCGCCGTTGAAGACCGGCGTGGTGAAAGACACCGCTACCTGTGCCACGCCGGTCACCACGGCCGTGCCGATAGTCGGCGCGCCGGAGACCACCGCGTTGACGGCAAAGTTGCGGGTGACCTGGGTCGCGGCCAGATAGCTGGCGTTGCCGGCCTGGTCCGCATTGATGGTGCAGGTGCCGACGGTGAGGAAGGTCAGTACACCGCCGCTGGTGATGGTGCACACGCCGGTGGTCGACGAGCTGAAGCTGACCGCCAGGCCGGAATCGGCCGTGGCAATCAGCGTCGGCGTGGTGCCGAAGTTCTGCGCACCGGAATGGTTGAAGGTGATCGTCTGGGTCGCCTTCGGGGTGACGCTGTTGGAGGCGCTCGAGGCAGGCCCGGTGCCGGCGCTGTTGAAGGCGGTCACCGTGAACGTGTACGGCTGCCCGTTGGTCAGGCCGCTGACCACGATCGGTGAACTTGCGCCGTTCACCGGTGCCACGTCTGCCGGGCTGACGGTCACCGTATAGCCGGTGATCGGAATGCCGCCGGTGTTGGCCGGCGCGGCAAAGGCCACACTGGCCTGGGTATCACCCCCGATGGCGGGGCCGATGGTCGGCGCCCCCGGCACTACCGGGTTGACGGTGAAGCTTTGGCTGACCGGCGTCGCTTCCAGCCACGCCGCATTGCCGACCTGGTCAACGTTGATGGTGCAGGTGCCGGTCGTGATGAAGGTCAATGCACCACCGCTGGTGATGGTGCACACGCCGGTGGTCAAGGAGCTGAAGCTGACCGCCAGGCCGGAATCGGCCGTGGCGCTCAGCGTCGGCGTGGTGCCGAAGGTCTGCGACCCTGGATTGGCGAACGTGATGGTCTGCGGCGCCGCCGGGGTGACCGCGTTGGACGCGGCCGAGGCCGCGCTGATGCCCGCCGAATTGGTCGCGGTGACGGTGAAGGTGTAGTTCACCCCGTTGGTCAGGCCGGTAACGATGATTGGCGAGCTGGAGCCATTGCCGGTGGCGCCGCCGGGGCTGGCAGTGACCGTGTAGCCGCTAGGGCTGATGGCCGCACCCCCGGTGGAAGCCGGCGCGCTGAAGCTCACCGTGGCCTGGGTGTCCCCGGGCGTGGCCGTGCCGATGGTCGGCGCATCCGGCACGATGGCATTGACGGTAAAGCTGCGGGTCACCGTGCTCGCCGCGTTGGTGGATGCGTTGCCAGCCTGGTCGGCATCGATGGTGCAGGTGCCGGCACTGACGAAGGTCAGCACACCGCCGGGGGTGATCGTGCAGACCCCGGCGGTGGACGAGGTGAAGATTACCGTCAGCCCCGAGGTCGAGGTGGCGGTCAAAGTGGGCGGGGCGCCAAAGTTGTAGTTGGCTGGCTGGGCGAAGGTGATGGTCTGGTTGGCCTTCGGCGTCACACTGTTGCTCACGGCCGACGCCGTACTGGTACCGACGGCGTTGGTCGCTGTTACCGTGAAGGTATAGGCGGTGCCATTGCTCAGGCCGCTCACCACCAGCGGCGAACCGGTGCCGGTAGTGGTCGCACCGCCCGGGTTGGCGGTGGCCGTATAACCAGTGACCGGCGAACCGCCGTTGTTGCCCGGGGCGGTGAATGCCACCGAGGCCTGCCCCTCGCCAGCGGTCGCCGTGCCGATAGTCGGGGCAGCAGGCGCGGTGGCGATGGCCACCGTATGGCTGCTGCCGCTGCTGTAGGCCGGCGGGCTGATGTTGCCGGCCGCATCGGCGATATTGCGGGCGCCATTGAGGTCGAGCCTGAGCGTGCCATTGCCGGTGATGTTATTGACGGTGACGGTGTAGCTGCTGCCGCTGCCGGAAACGCTGTTGATGCTCCCTGTTGCGCTGCCCGACCCGGTCACGGTGAAATCGTCGGTGGAAACAGCGGTCACCGCCTCACTGAAGCTGACCGTGAAATCCACCGTGGTATCGGTGGGCAACGCAGTGGGCGCCGGTGCGATGCTGAGAACCGTAGGTACAACGGCGTCCACCTTCACACCGGCGGTGGATCCGACTGAATTCAGGGTCAGCAACATGTTGTTGCCAGCCGCATCGCGCAGCGTGCCGCCGTTCAGGGCCAGTGCGCCGATCGTGATGCCGTCCGGATCGTTCAGACCACTTTCGATCACATAACGGAACACCAGACTGGTGCTGCCCGAACCTGAGACATACGTGGCCTGCTTGACACTGCCATCGATGTTCAGGGCAATTTGCGGTGTTCCGGTCACCCCCACGCTCTCGCTGGTGCTCACCGTGAAAGAAAGGGGTTGCCCCACCCCGTACGTGCGGTTGGCAGGCACCGCCACCGAAGTCACACCGGGCTGGATCGTGTCCACCGTGGCGTTGCTGGTGTCGGCCCGGGTGGTACTGCCACTGCTGTTGGTAGCGGTGATGCTGACATTGCGGTTGCTGGCGCTGATGCCTGCACCCAGCGTATAGATCGCGCTCCAGATACCGGCACTGTTGGTTGCCGCCACGGCGGCCCCGCCGCCGAACTGGCTGAAGTCCACCGTCACGCCGGTGATGCCGGCGTTGTTGTCACCGCTGGCGCTGCTGTCCCAGCGGGCGGTGACGCTATCGCCGTACAGGAAGACACCACCGGTACCCGTGGCACCGGCAATGCTGATCCGGCCATCGGTGACAGTGGGCGGCAGGCCACCGACCACGTTGTTGGTCACAACCCGCCCGCTGAAGCTGGCCGACTGGTTGCCGGCAAAGTCATACAGGTTGCCGATGTCGACATAGTCCAGGGTCACCGTGGTGCCGGCATTGATCGCCGGGCTCACCATCAGTGTCAACTGCGAGCCGGCATAGCTGGCGGCAGTGATCGTGCGCAGGGTGCCACTCTGGTAAACGCGGAAGTCCTCGCCGTTGCCGTAATAATCAATAGCCTCTGACCAGTTAAGGATGACCTGGCTGCCATTGGTCGAGGTCGCCGCGCTGGCCAGCGTCGGCGGCGTGTTGTCGGGCATCGTGCAGGTGACGGTGATGTCAATGCTCTGGCCATCGGCCAGGTATTGCGACGTGGAAAAATTGATCGGCGAGGTGGCACAACCAGATGCAGCGCTCGAACCCGCATGATTGAAGTTGGCGGTAAAGTGGCCTGGCGTCGAACCGAGGTTGACCACAGCATTGGTCACATTGCCACTGAGTACCAGGCGCGCGGTGTTGCCATTGGCCACCCCTCCGTTGTCGTTACCCGCATTGGGGATGTCCGAGCGCATGAACATGATCTCGCCTGGCGCCGGGTTGCCGTTGCCCAGGTAAGCCGCATGGCTCTGGTAGGTAACGCGCGCGGTGATCGCCGCTTGCGCCGAGGCCACCACCAGCAGCGGGAACAGGGCAAACGCGAGGATCAGGAACCTGCGGAGGAACGGCATGCATGCATCTCCAGAACACGACAACAGGAATAGAAGAAAACGGATCGCCACCGGACAAAGCCGATCCCCAGCGAAGGAAAAGCCTGCAAAAACGCAGTTACACGAACCGCAGAAATCAAGGCGAAGTTGGCCCACGCTGGCGGCACCTGGTCAGCCGGCACCCTATTACCGGCATGACCGGATCAGCGGAAGCAGACCAACAGCTGGCCAGATCCGCAGGCGCGCAGAAGTACTTGCTGCAACTGCCTGCTGTGCCAGCGCACGGCGCGCGACTCCCCAAGCAACACGCCAATGCCAAGCAGATCACACCGCAACGGCGCAACCAGCAAACGAAGTAAGTGTGACCCCGCGCGAATTCTAATCGTAATCACCAAAATCACGCCAGTACCGCCGACGGCACACCCTGGGAGCACGGCAGCAATACAACGCCCGAGGTTTCCAACCGGCCCCGCCACGGTGATCCGGCGGCGATTGCGGCGCACAGCCTTGCAGTCCTGCCTCCGCAGCAGGCCTGACACTATTCCTCCCTTACGGCGTATTGAACATATGCGACGTCACGGCCACCGAACCGATGACAGACGCTGCTCAACGCGTCCCCTTCCTGCACAAGGTAGCGCTGCGCCGGGCGCAAAAAAAAAGACCGCCGGCATGCACCGGCGGCCTTTCTCCCCTAGACAGTAATGACCGCAATCAACGCGCGGCCATGTACGCCGCAATCGCCTCGCGCACGCGCTTGAGGCCTTCGGCCACTTCCTCGTCGGTGATGTTCAGCGCCGGCACGAAGCGCAGCACGCTGGTGCCGGCCTGCAGGATCAGCACCTGCTTCTCGGCGGCCAGGTCCAGCAGCGCGCCGATGTCGGCCACGTAGTCCGGCTTGAGCACCGCGCCCAGCATCAGGCCCATGCCGCGCACCTGCTCGAACACGCCGAACTCCTCGCCGATGGCTTCCAGTCCGGCCTTCAACGCGGCCGACTGGCGCAGCACGTTGGCCTTGATCTCGTCCGATGCCAGCTTGCGCAGCGCCACGCGGGCGACGGCGGCGGCCAGCGGGTTGCCGCCGAAGGTGCTGCCATGCGCGCCCACGCCCATGATGTCGGCCACCTTCGGCCCGGCCAGCATCGCGCCGATCGGGAAACCGCAGCCCAAGGCCTTGGCCAGGGTCACGATGTCCGGGATCACCCCCCAATGCCAGTGTGCGAACAGCTCGCCGCTGCGGCCCATGCCGACCTGGATCTCGTCCAGCACCAGCAGTGCGTCGTGCTGGTCGCACAGTTCGCGGGCACGGCGCATGAATTCGGCGCTGGCCGGCATCACCCCGCCCTCGCCCTGCACCGGCTCGAACATCACCGCGGCCACGTCGCCAGCGGCCATCGCCTCCTCCAGCTGGGCGACGTCGTTGAAGTCCACATAACGGAAGCCACCGGGCAGCGGCTCGTAGCCTTCCTGGTACTTGGGCTGGGCGGTGGCGGTGACCGTGGCCAGGGTGCGGCCGTGGAAGCTGCCACGGAAGGTGACGATGTAGCGCTTGGCTGCGTCGCGCCCCTGGGCGCTGGCCCACTTGCGCACCAGCTTGATCGCCACTTCGTTGGCCTCGGCGCCGGAATTGCACAGGAACACCCGCTTGGCGAAACGCGAGGCCTCCACCAGCTCCTGCGCCAGGTGCAGCGGCGGCTCGCTGTAGAACATGTTGCTGGTGTGCCAGAGTTTGTCGGCCTGCGCGAACAGCGCGGCCTTCAGCTCGGCGTTGTTGTGGCCCAGGCTGCACACGGCGATGCCGGCGGCCAGATCGATGAACTCACGGCCCTGCGTGTCCCACAGACGCGCCCCCTGGCCTCGCTCCAGCACCAGCTGGCGCGGCTTGTAGACCGGCAGGTAGTAGTTGGACAGGGACAACAGCGCATCGGCATTGGCAGCGGTCATGACGGTATCGGGGTATCGGCGGCGGATTGGTCGCCCATTCTCCCCCATTCCAACAGCTGCGGCACAATGCAGGGCATGCGCCCGTTCTCCGCTCCCCAGCTCAATCCCGCCACCGAATCGGGCTGGCGTCGCCACTGGTTCGACATCATCTACCGGCACGACACCCGCCCCTCGCGCAACTTCGACCTGCTGCTGGTCTACGCCATCATCGCCAGCGTGCTGGTGGTGATGTTCGACAGCGTGCAACGCTTCCACGCCGCCCATGCCAGCTGGCTGTATGTGGTCGAGTGGGGCTTCACCCTGTTGTTCACCGCCGAGTATCTCCTGCGGCTGGCGGTGGTGCGGCGGCCACTGCGCTACGCGGTCAGCATCTGGGGCATCATCGATCTGGCCGCGATCCTGCCCACCTACCTGTCGCTGTTCATTCCCGGCGCGCAGAGCCTGCTGGTGGTGCGGGCGCTGCGCATCCTGCGCGTGTTCCGCATCCTCAAGCTGACCCGCTACGTCGAGGAGAGCGGCATCCTGATGCTGTCGCTGTGGCGCAGCCGGCGCAAGGTGCTGCTGTTCCTGTTCACCGTGGTCACCATCACCATCATCGCCGGCGCGCTGATGTACGTGATCGAAGGGCCCAATCACGGCTTCACCAGCATCCCCAGCAGCATGTACTGGGCGGTGGTGACAATGACCACCGTCGGCTTCGGCGACATCGTGCCGCAGACCGTGCTGGGCCGTTTCGTCACCTCGGTGCTGATCCTGATCGGCTACAGCATCATCGCCGTGCCCACCGGCATCTATACCGCCGAGCTGGCCAGCACCATGCGCGAGGCCGACGCGGCCGCGCGCCGCGACGCCCGCGGCTGCCCGCACTGCGGGCTGGAGGGGCACGAAGCCGACGCCCGTCACTGCCGCCGTTGCGGCAGCGTCTTGCCGGAGCCATTCAACCAGTGACGTGAGATCGCAGCGCCGCGGTCCGATCGACAACGCCAGCAGGTTGCCCGGTGAGGTTCCGGGGTGGGAAAGCACATCCCACCTCGCCGCCCGAGGCCGTAAACCGGCGCGGGCGGCCTGCCGGGTGACTCAGTCCAGAAACAGGTCCGGCAGCAGCGGCCGCGACGGGTCCACCGCATAGCCGGAAAGGTCACTGATGCCGGCCTGCGCCAGCACCTCGTCATCGATCAGGAACTGGCCGCTGAAACCGGCCGCCGGCCGGGTCAGCACCGCGTGCGCGGCGTCGGCCATGATCTGCGGCGTGCGGCAGCCGGCCACATCCACACCGGGAATCATGTTGATCGCATCGGTGGCGATCACCGTGCGCGGCCACAGCGCATTGACCGCCACGCCCTGCGGGCCGAACTCGGCCGCCAGCCCCAGGGTGACAAAGCTCATGCCCATCTTGGCCAGGGTGTAGCCGGTATGTGGGCCCCACCACTTCGGGTCCAGGCTTGGCGGCGGCGCCAGCGTCAGGATGTGCGGGTTGGGCGCGGCCAGCAGGTGCGGCAGGCAGGCCTGCGCGCACAGGAAGCTGCCCCGCGCGTTGACCTGCTGCATCAGGTCGAAGCGCTTCATCGGCGTGTCCAGGGTGCCGCGCAACCAGATCGCCGAGGCGTTGTTGACCAGGATGTCGATCCCGCCAAAGGTGTCCACCGTGGCCGCCACCGCCGCCCGTACCTGGTCTTCCTCGCGGATGTCGCACTTCAGCGCCAGCCCCTGGCCGCCGGCGGCGTTGACCGCCTCGGCGGCACTGTGGATCGTGCCCGGCAGCTTGGGATTGGGCACCGCCGACTTGGCCGCGATAGCCACATTGGCGCCATCACGCGCGGCGCGCAGCGCGATGGCCAGGCCGATGCCGCGCGAGGCGCCGGTGATGAACAGGGTTTTGCCTTGCAACGATGACATGCCGACTCCGGAAACACGCTGACGGGAACCGCGATTATGCCCCGCACCGGCCATTCCATACGCCTACGCACTGATGCCGCCGCAAACTCAGGGCTTGGGGCCCTGCCCTTCGTTGTCTTCCCAGTGCAGGATGCGGCGGGTGACGAAACGGTAGACCGGCTTGCCGGTGACAAACCACAGCTCGCGGATCCACGAGCGGCGCTTGAGCAGGCGCCGTTCCACCGGGGTCAGCGCGTGTCGGCAGTACATCCGCTTGTGCTTGAGCAGGTGGCGCAGGTCTTCGCGCGCCAGCAGACGCATCCAGCGCGAGCGCGGGTTGCCGCGCACCGCCAGCTGGAAGTCGATCAGCGCAGGCGAGCCGTCCTCGCGCACCAGCCAGTTGGCCTCCTTGGCCAGATCGTTGTGGGCGATGCCATGGCGGTGCACCCGTTGCAGCAGCCGGCGGGCGGCACGGAAGTAGGCCAGATCACCGTGCGGTGGGCGCTGGTACATCGCCGCGCCCTCCATATAGCTGCGATCCAGCCAGTGGCCGTTCCAGCCCAGCAACCGCGGCGTGGCCTCCATGCCGTCAAGCGCGGCCAGCGCGCGGGCCTCACGCCGGGCCAGCCACCAGGCCGGCAACCGCAGCCACAGCGGCGTGGCGCCCAGGTCCCGGCGCACGAAACGGCCCTCGGGGCCCTCCACCAGCAGAATCCTGCCGAAGCTGTCTGATTTGAGCGCCTGCACACGCGCGTCGGGAAGTTCTGCCATCGCGACATTCTAGTCGGCGGCGTCCGTTGCGGGCCCGGCCAGGTGAACCACAGGCAGGCGCCCGGCGGGAACCCCGCGCCAGAACGCCGGTCTGACGGGGTCCGCCCCCTATAATCGGCCGATGAATTCTTCCTGGATCGACGCCACGCTCGCGTGGATCGCCGCCCACCCGGTGCTGGCCGGCGCTGCGATATTTGCCATTGCCTTCTGCGACGCGGTGATCATCCTCGGTGCGATCGTGCCGGCGCTGCCGTTGATGATCGCCGTGGGCGTGCTGATCGGCATGGGCGAGCTGTCCGGTCCGTACGCGGTGGCCTGCGCGACGCTGGGTGCGTTCGCCGGCGACGGCATCAGCTACTGGGTCGGCCGCCGCTGGGGCGACCGCCTGCGCGGGGTTTGGCCGTTCAGCCGTTATCCGCAGCTGCTGGACCGCGGCGAAGTGCTGTTCCGGCGCAACGCCTTCAAGAGCCTTCTGATCGCCCGCTACGTCGGCGCCATCCGGCCGTTCGTACCGGCAATCGCCGGCATGGCCTGCATGCCGTTCAGCCGCTACCTCAAGGCCAGCGGTATCGCCTGCGTGTCCTGGGCGATCCTGTTCCTGCTGCCCGGCTGGGCGCTGGGCCAGGCCTACGACGCGGTGGCCGCCGTGGCCGGGCGCCTGTTCGTGGTGCTGGCCCTGCTCGGGGCGATGCTCGGGCTGGTGTGGGCGATCGTGCTGTACAGCTACCGCTGGTCGGCCACCCGCATGGACGGCTGGCTGGCACGGCTGCTGCACTGGTCGCAGCGCCACCCGCAGCTGCTGGGGCGCTCGCTGACCGATCTGTTCGACCCGCACCGGCGCGAATCGGTGCCGCTGGCGATGCTGGCGCTGATGCTGCTGTTGCTGGGCTGGGGCTGGTTCGTGCTGCTGATGGTGGTGGTCGGCCACGGCGAACCGCTGGCGCTGGACCTGGCCGTGCACCGGCTGATGCTGGCGCTACGCAACCCGCTGGCCGATTACCCGATGGCCGCGCTGGCCTCGCTCGGCGACTGGCAGGTGCTGCTGCCGGCCATCGCCGTGGGCATGGGCTATCTGGCCTGGCGCCGGCGCTGGATGGCCGCCGCCCACTGGCTGGCGGCACTGGCCTTCGGCCTGGCGCTGACCAAGCTGCTGGGCGCCACCGTCGATGTGGTGCGTCCGCCGGCAGCCAGCAGCGGCTTCGGTTTCCCGTCGGTGGCGGTGACGATGGCGACCATCACCTTCGGCTTCTTCGCGGTGCTGATCGGCCGCGAACTGCCGGGGCGCGCGCGCGTGTGGCCCTATCTGGTCTCGGGCATCGTCGTCACCGTGATCGGCTTTGCGCGCATCTACCTCGGCGCGCACTGGCTCAGTGACGTGATCGGCGGAATGCTGTTCGGCATGTTCTGGCTGCTGGTGCTGGGCGTGGCCTACCGGCGCCGGTTCAACCGCTCGTTCTGGGTCAAACCGGTGGGCTGGCTGTTCTATGGCACCTTCATCCTGGCCGGGCTGTGGTACGCGCCGCGCAATGTGCCGGCCAAGCTGGCCAAGTTCGAGCCGGTCGCCGAGGCGCCCCGGCTGATTGCCGCCGGCCACTGGTGGCAGGACGGCTGGCGCGAACTGCCCGCCCGTCGCAACGAATTCGATGACGACCAGCGCTGGCCGCTGGACGTGCAGGTCGCCGGCCCGCTGGCGCCGCTGCAGCAGCAACTGGAACGCAACGGCTGGACCCTGCAGCCGCAGGCCGGCTGGCAGCAGGCGCTGCTGATGCTGGACCAGAAGGCCAGCCCGCGCGAGGTGCCGGTGCTGCCGGCAACGCTGGACACCAATGTCGAGGCGCTGCTGATGCTGCGCCCGGGCACGCGGCCGGACGAGATCTACGCGTTGCGTTTGTGGCCGTCCCATGTGCGGCTGCAGCCCGGCAGCACGCCGGTGTGGCTGGGTAGCGCACAGACCCTGCGTTTCCAGCGCCACCTGAAGCTGTTCGGGATGTGGCGGCCGCTGCGCGGGGTGGACCCGGCGCTGGACGCGCTCAAGCAGTCGCTGGACGGACTGGAAAGCCGGCAGCAGACCCAGGACGACAGCGACCTGCCGTTGCTGATGATCCGCAGCGAACCGGCGCCGTAACGCCCGTCACGGGCAAGCGCTGCGGCGGGTGGAATCCACTGACGCAGGTAGCCATGCCCCCATCACCACCGCTGGCCGTCACGCGTGACGGCGCCGTATCGCCCAGCGCGATCGGAGCGACGGTTGCCCGGCGACGGCCTGGATTGCGGTTACAACGGCTCCTCGATCGGCACGTCGAAGCCCGGTATCCATTCCAGCAGGCGGTCCAGGCGCTGGTGCGGATCGTGCTCCTGCAGCAGCTGCAGCCGCTGCTCCTCGGCCAGCGGCAACAGTTCGGCCAGCCGCCAGCCGACCCAGGCGGCCTGGTCCAGCTGCGCCGGACCGATCCCGGTGAACTGCCCGCCGGCCTGGTCAAGGATGTGTTCCAGCAAGGTGCCCAGCAGCCCGTGCTCGGGGCGCAACTCGTCGTCGCTGTCGCGGTCGCACCAGTGCACTTCGGCCACCACCAGGCCGTTGTCGCGCACCCGTGTGCCGGTCGCATGGAAACGACGGCCACCGCGCAGGCGCAACACCAGCACGCCATCGGCACCGACGTCGAAATCCTCGATCTGCGCCTCCACGCCCCATGCCGCGGGCACAGCCGGCGCGCCGACTTCCTTGCCCTGCAGAATCAGACAGATACCGAAGCTGCCGCCGCTGCGGCCGCATTCGCGCACCAGATCCAGATAGCGTGCCTCGAACACGCGCAGGCCCAGCGCGGCGCCGGGCAGCAGCACCGCGTGCAGGGGAAACAGGGGGAGCGTCTGCGGTGACATCATCGATCAGCGGGAAAAGTCGTATTGCACCGGAATAGTACGCCCTGGCGTTGGCCTGACCATCGTCCGGGCAGCATTCTCAGCCGCCCTGCAGCTGTTTCAGGAAGCGGCGCGGCGCGCCATCAAAGCCGCCGTTGGACATGAACACCACATGGTCACCGGCGCGCGCGAGCTCATCCAGACGCTGCAGCAGCGTATCGGTATCGGCCACGGCCTGGGCATCGCCGCGCACGTCATCGATCACTTTTGCCGCATCCCACGGCAGTTCCGGACGCGCCAGGAACACCACCGCATCGGCCAGCTCCAGCGACGGCGCCAGCGCCTGGGCATGGGCACCGAGCCGCATCGAATTGCTGCGCGGCTCCATCGCCACGACGATGCGCGCTTCACCCACCTTGGCCCGCAGGCCTTGCAGCGTGGTGTGGATGGCGGTGGGGTGATGGGCGAAATCGTCGTAGACGGTGATGTCATTGGCGGTGCCGATGACCTCCATCCGTCGCTTGACGCTATGGAAGCGGGCCAGGGCCGGCGCCACGGCCGCCACATCCACGCCCACCGCCTGCGCGGCGGCCAGCGCGGCCAGGCCGTTGAGCACGTTGTGCCGGCCGAGCAACGGCCACTGCACGGTCGCGATCTCGACCCCGCGATGCAGTACTGCGAACGCACTGCCATCGTCGTGGATCAGCCGCGCACTCCATTCCAGCGACGGCGCGAAGCCGAAGCGTTCCACCGGCGTCCAGCATCCCATCGCCAGCACCCGTTCCAGGTGCGCGTCCTCGCCATTGACGATCAGCCGGCCGCGCGCCGGCACCGTGCGCACCAGGTGGTGGAACTGGCGCTCGATCGCTTCCACATCCGGGAAGATGTCGGCGTGGTCGTATTCCAGATTGTTGAGGATCGCCACCAGCGGCCGGTAATGGACGAACTTGCTGCGCTTGTCGAAGAACGCGGTGTCGTACTCATCGGCCTCGACCACGAACTCGCGGCCCTGCCCGATCCGCGCCGAGACACCGAAGTCCTCGGCCACGCCGCCGATCAGGAACCCGGGCTCGCGGCCGGCAGCCTGCAGCAGGTAGGCCAGGATGGTGGTGGTGGTGGTCTTGCCGTGGGTCCCGGCCACGGCCAGGGTGTCGCGCCCGGGCAGCACCTGCTCGGACAGCCACTGCGCGCCGGAGGTGTAGCGACGGCCGTCATCGAGCACGGCTTCCACCGCCGGATTGCCGCGCGAGAGCGCATTGCCGACCACCACCTCATCGCAATCAGCGCTGATATTGGAAGGCAGATAGCCTTGCGACAGCGTGATCCCCAGTGTTTCCAGCTGGGTGGACATCGGCGGATACACCGCCTGGTCGCTGCCTTCGACCTGGTGACCGAGCTCGCGGGCCAAGGCGGCCACACCGCCCATGAAAGTACCGGCAATGCCGAGGATATGGATCTTGCTCATGCCGGCGATTGTCGCCGATGCGTTCACGCCCGGGTACCGCCCTTCCGGAATACCTACCCGTATGTAGGGAATTACCTGATACCGCGTTCAGCCAATCGGACCCAGAATGCGCCACGCCAGCCGCAGTATCCCTCAGGTCCTACTCCCCAAGAGGCCATCCCCAGGGAGCTCATGCTGCGGGGCTCTGAGCAAGCCCATCTGCTGGCCTCTACAAATGCAAACGCCCGGATCCATCACTGGATCCGGGCGTTTGCGTCTGGGCGGTCGTGGCCGTTGCCCGCCACAGCCGCCAGCGGATCAGCGCTTGATCGCGGCCAGGATGCGGGCCAGCACTTCGTCCAGCGCACCGACGCCATCGACGCGGGCCAGGGTGCCCTTGGCGGCGTAGAAATCGATCACCGGTGCGGTCGAATCGTTGTAGACCTGCAGACGCTGGCGCACCGATTCGGGGTTGTCATCGGCGCGGCCCTGCTCCTGGGCGCGGCCGGCGATGCGCTCGACCAGCAGCTCGGTCGGCACATCCAGCTGCACGATCGCATCCAGCGGCTGGCCCAGCTTGGCCAGCAGTTCGCCCAGCGCGTTGGCCTGGGCCACGTTGCGCGGGTAACCGTCGAGGATGAAACCCTTGGCGGTGTCGGCCTGCGACAGGCGCGATTCGAGCATGCCCAGCAGGATGTCGTCGGACACCAGGTTGCCGGCGTCCATCACCGCCTTGGCCTGCTTGCCCAGCTCGGTGCCGGCGGCCACTTCGGCGCGCAGCAGATCACCGGTGGAGATGTGCGGAACCTGCAGTTGTTCCTTCAGGCTCGTCGCCTGCGTGCCCTTGCCCGAACCGGGCGGTCCCAACAGAACCAATCGCATTCCTGACTCCCATATGTTTGAGGATGATGTCTTTCAGGGACGGACAGCGGCGTTAGACTCAGGGGCCGATTCACGCTGCACCGCAATATGCGCAGCTTACCGCATCCGGCCAATGTCCCGGAATGTCCCCCGCCCGTAGAGTTTTACCCATGTCCCAAGGCACCCTGCTGTACGCCCAGTCCGGTGGCGTGACCGCCGTCATCAACGCTACCGCCTCGGCCGTCATCACTGAAGCAAGGTCGAAGAAAATCAAGGTATTGGCCGCGCGTAACGGCATCCTGGGTGCGTTGCGCGAGGAGCTGGTCGACACCTCGAAGGAGTCGGCCGCCAGTATTGCCGCGCTCGCCCACACGCCGGGCGGCGCCTTCGGCTCGTGCCGCTACAAGCTCAAATCGCTGGATGCGGACCGGGCCAAATACGAGCGCCTGCTGGAGGTGTTCAAGGCCCATGACGTGCGCTGGTTCCTCTACAACGGCGGCAACGATTCGGCCGACACCGCGCTGAAGGTCTCACAGCTGGCCAAGGAGTACGGCTACCCGCTGACCTGCGTGGGCGTGCCCAAGACCATCGACAACGACCTGGCGGTGACCGACACCTGCCCCGGCTTCGGCTCGGCCGCCAAGTACACCGCCATCTCGGTGCGTGAGGCCGCGCTGGATGTGGCCGCCATGGCCGAAACCTCCACCCGCGTGTTCATCTACGAGGCGATGGGCCGCCACGCCGGCTGGCTGGCCGCAGCCGCCGGACTGGCCGGCGAGAACGCCGAGGACGCGCCGCAAATCATCCTGCTGCCCGAGCGCGCCTATGACGAGGCGAAGTTCCTGGCCAAGGTGAAACAGGTGGTGGCCAAGGTCGGTTTCTGCGTGGTGGTGGCCAGCGAGGGCATCCAGACCGCCGACGGCCAGTTCGTCGCCGATGCCGGGGGCGCCACCGATTCGTTCGGCCACACCCAGCTCGGCGGCGTCGCCTCGTACCTGGCCGGCAAGGTCAAGGCCGAACTCGGCTACAAGGTGCACTGGACCCTGCCCGACTACCTGCAGCGCTCGGCCCGCCATATCGCGTCCAAGACCGACTGGGAACAGGCGCAGGCCGTGGGCAAGGCGGCCGTGCAGTTCGCACTGAAGGGACACAACGCGGTGATGCCGGTGATCGTGCGCAGCTCCGATGCGCCTTACCGCTGGAAGATCGAGGCCGCGCCGTTGTCGAAGATCGCCAATCACGAAAAGAAGATGCCGGCCAGCTTCATCCGCAAGGACGGTTTCGGCATCACCGACAAGGCCCGCCGCTACCTGCAGCCGCTGATCCGCGGCGAGGCGCCCCTGCCATATGGGCGCGACGGCTTGCCCAAGTACGTGACGCTGAAGAATGTGGCGGTGACCAAGAAGCTGCCGGCGTGGGAAGGCTGAACACGATGTATCCGCGCGTTGGCCTTTGGGCGTTGCTGATGCTGCTGGTGTGCTGGACGCTACCGGCATCGGCTTACACGCCACAGGACGGCGACATCGTGTTCCACACCTCGACCTCCAGCCAGAGCGTGGCGGTGCAGGCCGCCACGCATTCGCCCTACAGCCACATGGGCATCGTGCTGCTGCGCGGCGGTGTCCCCCACGTGCTGGAAGCCGTGCAACCGGTGCGCTACACGCCACTGCAGGCCTGGCTCGACCGTGGCAGGCAAGGCCGCTATGTGATCAAACGGCCCGCAACGCCGCTGGATGCCAACACCAAGGCACGCCTGCAGCGCGCGGCCACGCCCTACCTCGGCAAACCCTACGACCTGACCTTCGAGTGGTCCGACCAGCGCATCTACTGCTCCGAACTGGTGTGGAAGCTGTACCGCGATGCCACCGGCATCCGCCTGGCACCGCTGGCGCGGCTGGACAGCTTCGACCTGCAGGCACCGGCCGTGCGGGCCAAACTGCGCGAGCGCTATGGCGCGAACATCCCACGGGACGAGCCGGTGATTTCGCCGGCGGCCATCTTCGCCTCACCCATGCTGGTCACCGTGGACCAGCGCTGAGGCCCGAGTGTCCGGCCCGTTGAAACGGGCGGACACCTTTCACCCGTTCAACGGGTGCAGGCGGCGCCTTCCACCGACAACCGGGCCGAGTACGCCGGCAGCGCTGCCAGCTTGCCGGCAGCGGCCTGCGTCTTGGCATCGCCCAGATAGACACGGTTCTGGCCCTGACCATCCAGCGCGACCTGCTGTCCAGCCGGCTTGCGCCACACCTCCACCTGCGCCTGTTGTGAGCGGCAGGCAGCCGATGGAATACGCACGACCTCATTGAGCTTCCAGCCGGCCGCTTCGCTGGGCGTGACCTTGGCGAAATCCAGAAACACCGCACGCGGCTGGCATTGCGCACTGGTGCGTACCAGCTGCATGTCATAGGGACTGGCCGCGTCCCCGGTAAAGCGCCCTTCGATACGGGTGCAGGCCTCGGGAATCTGCCGCACGGTGTGCACCGCACCATCGGCTTGCGCACTGCCCGCGGGGCGTTCGATCTCCGGTTTGGCGCTGGCGGCAAGCACCGGCAACGGCAGCGCGGTGAACAGGATCAGGACAGCGGCGGCTTTCATCATCGTCGGTTCCGTATCGGCAGGTCGCCGACGCTGCCAGCGTGGTGCTGAACCCCAGGGCAAGGACGGGGCCGGCTGGCGGTGCAGACAGCTGCCAGTCATACTCGGACCGCTCCAGGATTGTTTGAACACCGCGACACGTACCACAGCCGCCTGCGGCCCCGGGTCTGTTCCAGTGCTTCGTTCTGCCCGGCGTGTCCCCGCTTCATCCACTGCCGGATGGCATCCATCAACGTTGTTGGAGGGGTCATGCTCGAACAGTACGGTCTTGTGCTTTCGCTGGTCTGCGCCGCGGTCGCCATCGTCTACGGCATCATTTCGGCCCAATGGGTATTACGGCAACCTGCCGGCAACGCCCGCATGCAGGAAATCGCCGCCGCCATCCAGGAAGGCGCGCGGGCCTATCTCAACCGCCAGTACCTGACCATCGCCATCGCCGGCGTGGTGCTGTTCGTGCTGGTCGGTTTCTTCCTCAGCTGGTACACCGCGATTGGTTTTGCGATCGGCGCGGTGCTGTCCGGCGCGGCCGGCTACATCGGCATGAACGTCTCGGTGCGGGCCAATGTGCGCACCGCCGAGGCCGCCCGCAACGGCCTGCGCGCGGCGATGGATGTGGCGTTCCGCGGTGGTGCGATCACCGGCATGCTGGTGGTCGGGCTGGGCCTGCTGGGCGTGGCCGGCTACTACCTGGTGTTGCAGAAGCTGGGCCTGAGTCAGGCCGACAACCTGCACGCGCTGGTCGGGCTGGCCTTCGGCAGCTCGCTGATCTCGATCTTCGCGCGGTTGGGCGGCGGCATCTTCACCAAGGGGGCGGATGTGGGCGCGGACCTGGTCGGCAAGGTCGAGGCCGGCATTCCCGAGGACGACCCGCGCAACCCGGCGGTGATCGCCGACAATGTGGGGGACAACGTCGGCGATTGCGCCGGCATGGCCGCCGATCTGTTCGAAACCTATGCGGTGACGGTGATCGCCACCATGCTGCTGGGCGGCATGATGATGGCCGAGGTCGGCCGCAACGCGGTGCTGTTTCCGCTGGTGCTGGGCGGGGTGTCGATCATCGCCTCGATCATCGGCGCCTTCTTCGTCAAGGTGAAGCCGGGCGGCTCGATCATGGGCGCGCTGTACAAAGGCGTGATCGTCTCGGCGGTGCTGGCCGCGATCGCGTTCTGGCCGGTCACCACCCAGCTGATGGCCGATTCACCCTATGGCGCGATGAATCTGTACATCTGCGCACTGATCGGACTGGCGCTCACCGGCCTGATCGTGTGGATCACCGAGTACTACACCGGCACCCAGTACAAGCCGGTGCAGCACGTGGCGCAGGCCTCGACCACCGGCCATGGCACCAACATCATCGCCGGGCTCGGGGTGTCGATGAAATCCACCGCGCTGCCGGTAGTGGCCGTGTGCGCCGCAATCTGGTTTTCCCACCTGCATGGCGGCCTGTACGGCATCGCCATCGCCGCCACCGCGATGCTGTCGATGGCCGGCATGATCGTGGCGCTGGACGCTTACGGCCCGATCACCGACAACGCCGGCGGTATCGCCGAGATGGCCGAACTGCCGCCCGAAATCCGCGAGATCACCGATCCGCTCGATGCGGTCGGCAACACCACCAAGGCGGTGACCAAGGGCTATGCGATCGGCTCGGCGGCGCTGGCCGCGCTGGTGCTGTTTGCCGATTACACGCACAACCTGCAGCTGGCCAACCCGGGCACGGTCTTCGCCTTCGACCTGTCCGACCACACCGTGATCATCGGTCTGCTGATCGGCGGCCTGATCCCCTACCTGTTCGGGGCGATGGCGATGGAAGCGGTGGGCCGCGCCGCCGGCGCGGTGGTGGAGGAAGTGCGTCGCCAGTTCCGCGACATCCCCGGCATCATGCAGGGCACTGGCAAACCGGACTACTCCCGTGCAGTGGACATGCTGACCCGCTCGGCGATCCGGGAAATGATCGTGCCCTCGCTGCTGCCGGTGGCGGTGCCGGTGGTGGTCGGCCTGCTCCTGGGACCGAAAGCGCTGGGCGGCCTGCTGATCGGCACCATCGTCACCGGCCTGTTCGTAGCGATCTCGATGACCACCGGTGGCGGTGCCTGGGACAACGCCAAGAAGTACATCGAGGACGGCCACTTCGGCGGCAAGGGCAGCGATGCCCACAAGGCGGCGGTGACCGGCGATACGGTGGGCGACCCGTACAAGGACACCGCCGGCCCGGCGATCAACCCCTTGATCAAGATCATCAACATCGTCGCGCTGCTGCTGGTGCCGTTGCTGTAGAGACTCCGCAAGCCATTGTTTATGAAGGACAGGACACCCCGCTCCGGCGGGGTGTCCTGTTTCCAGGGGCGGGCGTGATGCAGTGCAATAGGCGCCAGCGTAGAATGGGCGTTTTCCCCAAACATCACGATTCGGAGTCAGCGCAATGAGCCTGAAACTTGTCTCGCCGGGCAAGAACCCGCCGGAAGAAATCAACGTCATCGTCGAGATTCCGAAGGATTCGGAGCCGGTAAAGTACGAAATGGACAAGGAAAGCGGCGCGATCTTCGTTGACCGCATCCTCTCCACGCCGATGCGCTACCCCTGCAACTACGGTTTCGTGCCGCAGACCCTGTGTGGCGACGGCGACCCGGCCGACGTGCTGGTGGTGCTGCCGCTGCCGCTGGTACCGGGCTCGGTCGTGCGCTGCCGTCCGGTGGGCGTGCTGAAAATGAGTGATGAAGCCGGCAGCGATGAGAAAATCCTGGCCGTGCCGGTGGCCAAGATCTTCAACGGCTATGCCCATGTGGAAGACATCCAACAGGTCTCCAGCCACTGGCTGGAGCGCATCGGTCACTTCTTCGAGCACTACAAGGATCTGGAGAAGGGCAAGTGGGTCAAGATCGAAGGCTGGGGCGACGCCGCCGAAGCCAAGAAGATCCTGGTGGAAGCCCACCAGACCTTCCTGGCCCAGCAGGAACAGCAAGGCTGATCCTGCCGCCTGCAGCGACAGTGATCACGTTTCATATCTGTAGCGCATGACCCTGTTACGGGGTTCGGCTACATTGACAGGCCGGTTTTCCCGGCCTGTTTCCGTTGTGGCCAAGTAACTGTATTTTTCTGGGGAAAGTGTCTTGCGTATCCTGCTTGTCGGCGATGAAGCCAGTCTGTCGAACGAACTTTTCGAGTACGTCAGCGATCTTGGAGAGGATTGGCAGCTGCAGACCGCCCCGGATGGCAATGCCGCCATCGCCGCAGTGGCGACCTCGGCCGTGGACGCCGTCATCGTGGCCCCGGTGCTGGCCGATCTCACCCCGGCGACCTTACTGGGTCAGATCCGCACGCTGCGCCCGGAAACCATCCGTATCGCGCTGATCGACACCGACAGCAGCCAGCGCTCCCCCTCGGCCCGCATCATCGGCGTGGCCCATCGTTTTCTGCCATTGCCGTTGGCGCCGGAAGTGTTGCTGGAGGCCCTCACCAGCCTGGAAGAGCTGCGCGAACTGCTCGACAGCCCGCGTCTGCGCACTTCCATCGGCCGCATCGAGAAGCTGCCCTCCCCGCCCCATCTCTACCTGAGCCTGATGCAGGCGCTGGAAGAGAACGAAGACAGTGATGCCAGCGAGATCGCCAAGCTGGTGGCGGCCGATCCGGCCATCGCCGCCAAGGTGCTGCAGCTGTCCAATTCGGCCTTCTTCAACAATGGCCGCGCCATCTCCGACCTGCGTGGCGCGGTGACCCGGCTGGGGCTGTCGACGCTGCGCGACCTGGTGCTGGCCAGTGAGGTTTTCTCGCTGGCCGCCATTTCCGCCGCCGAACGCAACGCCCTGCAGTCCCGGGCGTTGCTGGCCTCACGCCTGGCCGCAAAGATGCTGCCCGCCTCCAGCGCCGAGCTGGGCGCCACCGCCGCACTGCTGGCCGACATCGGCCTGCTGCTGCCCGGTGTACGCAACGAGCGCAGCGAGGCTCCGGCCGACGGCGACGACCGCCCCGGCCATGCCGAAGCCGGCGCCTATCTGCTTGGGCTGTGGGGCCTGCCAATGCCGATCATCGAAGCCGTCGCCTTCCACCTTCAACCCCAGCGCTCGACCGTGCGCAGTTTCTGGGTGAGCGGCGCGGTGCATGTGGCCACCGCACTGGCCGGCGGCACGGCGGTCGACGAGCAGTACCTCACCCGTACTGGCGTGATTTCCAAGCTGGAAGGCTGGCGCGAGCTGGCGGCCGATCTGGCCGGACTCAGCGTCGAGGCCTGACTCCCCGTCCGGCAGCACAGCGAAACGGCCGCCCTTGGGCGGCCTTTTTTGTATGTGCCTGCGGCCCCTCCAGCCACCGGGATAGCCGTTCAAGTACGGACGGGAAGCGGCACGCAGGCGCTGTTGCATCCGGGACAGGTCCATAGAAAAGGGGTGGGCCTTGCGGCCCACCCCTTGGTCTTGCGTCACAGAAATCCGATGGATCAGAACTTCTGGGTGTACTTCAGGTACAGGAAGCGACCGATGTCGAAGCCGCCGTAGTACGCGAAGGCGCTGTTCGGCGCCGAGTACTGCAGCGCGCCACGGTGGTTGAACAGGTTGTTCGCACCGATGGCAACGGTGGCATTCCACGGCGCCTTGTAGCTGACCTGCAGGTCGTGGAAGGTGTTCGAACCGGTGGTACGCAGCGGAGCCTTCTCACCGTTTTCATAACGGTTCGGCAGGTCACACCAGCCCTCGGCGGTGGTGATGCAGGTTTCCTTCATGCCCGAGAAGTAGCGCGCGGTGTAGTTCACACCGAAATCGCCGTACTCCCAGTTCACGCCCACGTTCGAACGCACACGGAAGATACCCGGCGAGCCGACGTTGCCGATGATGATCTTGTCACCGGCCTTGTTCTGGCCGACTTCGTCGTACTTGGCGGTGTAGGTGGTCTGCCAATCCAGCGAGATCTGGCCGATGGCCAGTTCCGGCAGACGGTACTTCACACCCAGGTCGTAGCCTTCGGTTTCCATCTGGCCCAGATTGGCCAGGCCGTAGAACATCTCGGTGATGTGACCATCGGCGGCGCGCACGATACCGGCACAACGGCTGCTGTCACCCAGCACATAGCAATCGCGCAGGATGCGGGTGACGCTGTCGGAGATGATCATGTCCTTGATCTGGTAGTTGTACCAGTCAAGCGAGATGTCCAGACCCTGCACCCAGCGCGGGCTCCACACCAGACCCACGGTCTTGCTGGTGGAGGTTTCCGGCTTCAGGTTCGGGTTGGAACCGGAAATGAACTGGTCCGGGGTAGCGCACGGCCAGGTGGTGCAGGGCTCCGAGCCCTGGCCCAACTGCACGTAGTGCGGAGCCACGCCAGCCGCGGTGCAGGCGGCATTGCCGGCAACACTGCCGGCCACGCCGACCGAGCACGGATCGGTGTAACGCTCGAAGCTGGCACTGATGCCACCGTACATGTTGTCGATCGACGGAGCGCGGAAGCCCTCGGCGTAGGTGCCACGGACCAGCAGTTCATCCAGCGGACGCCAGGTGACACCGAACTTGCCGTTCACGGTGTCGCCGAAGTTGCTGTAGTCCGAGTAACGGCCGGCAACGTTGATGGTCAGTTCCTTGGCGAAAGCCATGTCGGCCAGCACCGGGATGTTCAGCTCGAGGTAGACCTCGTCCAGGTCGTACTTGCCGTTGGTGGTGCTCTGCGCCAGACCGGTGTACTGGCCCGACTGCATGAACGCATCCGGCACGTAGCGTGCGTCTTCTTCGCGGTGCTCGATACCGACGGCGAAGCCCAGGTCACCGGCCGGCAGGGTCATGATCGAACCGGCCAGGTCAGCGGTGAACGCGGTGGTCTTGGAGACACCGGTGGTGGTGAAGGTCGGGAACAGGAATTCCTGCAGATCCTTGTCCGCCAGCGAACCCGGGCCAGCCACGCCGATCGGCAGCAGCGGATTCCAGGCCAGGCAGCCGTCGATCGGCTTGGCGGCGGTGCCGCAACGGGCAACGCCATTGGCGTCGATGAACGACGGACCCAGCGCCTGACGTGCAGCGATCAGGCTCATGTCACCGTGGTTGCTCTTGACCGACTCGTTGCGGTTGAACAGCGCACCGACATTCCAGTCGAACGACTTGCCGGCGAAATCGAAGAAGCCGCTGACCGACGGCGCGAAGCGCAGGGTCTTGAGCTGGCTGTCGGTGGTACGCGGCACTTCCGAAAGACGGCGACGGAACTGAATCTGCTCACCAGTCGGGTTGAACACCGAGTCGGCGGACATCGGGGTGTTGATAGCAGCCTGCGCCGACTGGTACGGGTAACCGGCGATCTGCTGGTCGGTATTGCGCTCGTTGTACAGGATGTCCGCGTTGAACGAGATGTTGTCGGTGAAGTCGTAGGTGCCGTTGACATAGACCGACTTGCGCTCGATACCGGTCTGCAGGCTCATCTCGGTATTGGCGTTGGTGTACTCACCTTGGGTGATCGGGTGGTAATCCGCAACGTTGTTCGGATTGCCGCCTTCGTTCAGGGTGCACCATGCATCGGCGCCGCCCGGGCCGCACGGGCCGAACCAGCTGCCCTTGTTGGTCACAGCACTCCAGTCAGCCGGAGTCGAATTCGGACCCTTGCCGCCGTCACGCGAGTACCAGCGGTCACCGGCCATCACCGGATCCTGCTTGCTGTACTCGGCCGACAGGGTCAGGCTGCCACGCTCGCCGGTGGCGCCCATGGTGAAGGAGTACTGCTCCAGGTCACCGTCGCCTTCGCCGTACTGGCCGATATGGACGTTTGCTTCGGCGCCGTCGAAGTTCTTGCGGGTGATCACGTTGACCACGCCGGCGATGGCGTCCGAACCGTAGATGGCCGAGGCACCGTCCTTCAGGACTTCAATGCGCTCGATGGCCGACATCGGGATCTGGCTCAGATCCTGGTAGCCACCAGAGGTGGCGCCCAGGCGCTTGCCGTTCATCAGTACCAGGGTGCGGTTGGCGCCCAGGTTGCGGATGTCGATGTAATAGCCACCCACATTCTCGCCCGAAGCCAGCGATTCCGAACGCGAGATGGCCGGGGAGCCGGCCGAGGTCATGTTCTGCAGCACGTCGGCAACCGAAGTGAAGCCCTGCTTTTCCAGGTTTTCACGGCTCAGCGTCAGGATCGGCTGCTGGGTCTCCATGTTGGCACCGCGGATGCGCGAGCCGGTGACTTCCAGGCGGTCCAGCGTGGTGGCGCCAGCAGCGGCGTCCTGCGCCGAGGCAAAAGCCGGGGTCAGCGCAATGGCAATGCCGGCCGGGAGCAAGCCCAACCGCACAGCGGGAGTACGAAAATTCATCAATCTCTCCGATTACGTTAGTGGTGCGTTAAACACCCCTGAACGTTACGTTCGAGTCGCATAGTTTTATTTGCGCAACCCAATCGGAAACTTTGCCGATTCTGGCGGCAACATTTCCATCGCCTCGCGGTAGCGGGTGGCCGAGGTGCCGTACTTGGAGCGGAATGCCCGCGCAAAGCTGCAGCAATTGTCAAAGCCACTGGCAGCGGCCACTTCACCGATCATCATGTCGGTATCGCGCAGCAACATGGCCGCACGTTCAAGACGCAGGCGTGCAGACAACGACTGCGGACTTTCCTCATACAGGCTCTGGAACGTCTTGGACAGGTACCAGCTGGAGAAGTTGGTCAGCTCGGCCAGTTCACCGATACGCACCACCCGGTGGCTGTTGCCTTCCAGGTACATGCGCGCCCGCTGCATCCGCCCGAACACCTGCCGCTTGCGCATCCGTGACCGTCCCGGGCACCGCTGCACGCCGCCGGACATCTCCCGCTGCAGCGAGGCGATATGCAGCAGCAACGGCCGCAGGTGATGGATGCTGGTACCCGGCCCTTGCGCTTCGCGCCACAGGCGCAGTGCCAGCCGGGCCTCGGCCTGGGTCATGCGGCCACGGCCGGTATAGACGCTGCTGTCGGCCAGCGTTCCGAGCATGCGCAGCGCGTCACTGTCGAGGCTCACGCCGATACACATCCCATCGCGCCCGGCCTGGATCAGCGGCCGCGACTCCTTCTCGAACGCGATCCACTCGCGCTGGCGCAGGCGGAACTTGCCTTCCTTGGACTCCACCCAGGCGCTGCCACGCAACTGCAACCACACCGTGAACACCGTTCCGGAGGTCTGCAGACTGCCCAGCCGGGCAACGCCCACGCAATTGGGTCGCACGCCCTCTTCAGCCTGCTTCTCGAATGACACCGACTGGCCGCGATCGACCCAGGATACCTGCCGCATGTGACACACCATCATTTGCCGTCAATGGCCGATGGTTTTGCCAACTCTGGCGCCCCGGGTCAGGAAGTTCCGGCGAGTTTGCTCCGAAAATTTCCAGATGCCACTTGCGAAAGAATCACGAAAGCGGTTTTTTCAACCACGGCAACCACTTGGCCGCACCAAGCGAAGGCCACGGCACACGCTCCGCTACCGGCATCAGACCGATATCGGTGCCGTCGGCGATGGCCAAAGCGACATAAACAGCGCTGCCATCGGGTGCCATGCTCAAACCGTTGCGCGATCCGTAGCGTCGCGCGTCCAGACACAGGCTGCGATCCGGCTGCTCAATGGCGGTGAGCTGACTGGCACAGTCCGGAGCGATATGCAGATAGTGCACGTGGCCGGTGCCCGTCACCGCCCACGTGCGATAACGCCAGCGCGTAGGCGCCTCCGTGCTGAGCAGCCTGATACTGCTCTGGGCCAACGTCGGGCCCACCTGCCACAAGCCGGCGTGCGCCAGCCGCGTGAACAGAACACGATCTCCTGCCCTGTCCAGCCGTACCTGGGACACCCCCTCCATCGAGGCCAGGCGCCGCCATGGCTGCTGCCGGCGGTCGAACAGGGTCAACCGCATCCGGTCATCGGTGTCGCGCTCGAGCACCAGCACGCTGCCCGGTTGTGATCCATAGATCGCCTGCAACGGCTCATGCACCGGCACCGGCAATTTCTTCCAGTGCCCCTCTTCGGGCGTCACCTCATAGATGCCCGGCATGCCCTCGCCGTCACGCCCGGCAACCAGCAGGCTGTGGCCATCGGCGGACCAGTCCATCGGCTGCCGCGCTTCCGGACGGAAACCTTCGATCACCTGCAACGAATCGGGATCATCCAGCCTTCCCCACCACAGCGCGAACGTGCCCGAGCGGTTGGAGGTGAACGCAAGGCGTTTGCCGTCTGGCGACACCATCGGCTGACCGTCCCGCCCCGAGGATGCGAACAACCGCTGCGGCTTGCCGCCTTGCTCTCCCAATGGAAACCGGAACAGCGCGTACCGGGGGTGGTCCCGCTTGAACGCCAGGCTGCGTCCCTGCCGCGACACCGACGGGCTGTCGGCGTCATCCACGCCCAGATCACGCAGCAGGCCGGTTGTCACATCCAGGCGATACAGACGGGACTCGCTGTCCACACGTCGGCCGAACACCAACTCGGTCGCGCCGAGCCAGCTCCAGCCGCGTATTTCCGCCGCATCCTCGGTCACACGCCTGGCGTTGCGCCCATCGGCATCCATCACCCACAGATCCCCCACCTGCGGATTGCGCACGAAACCGATCCGCTTGCCATCGGGCGAGTAACGCGGCGCGTAGTCGAAATCGTCATTGCCCGTTTCATAGCGCAACGACGACCAACGGCCGGATACCAGATCGAGTACCCGGATACCCCGGCTGGCCTGGCTTCCTGTCATCGAGCCGAAGAGCAGGCTGCGTCCGTCCGGCGACCAGTCGAAGCTGAGCATCTCGGTGCCATCACAACGCGCCACCCGCCGCGCACTGCCCCCTGTCGCCGACACCAGCAACACCTCGCACATGTCCCCCGGATGGAACCGCGCGAATGCGATCTCGCGCCCATCCGGCGACCATGCCGGAAAGCGGTCGGAAGCCTGCGCAGGTGGCGCGACAAGCGGCGCGGCGGCGGTATTGCCCGTGCTCTGTATCCACAGACTGGAAAGCCCCTCCTCCTCCTTGGCGAACACCACCAGCGAACCGTCGGGCGACAGGGCCGGACTGGTCTCGAAGGCTGCGGTAGAGGTGATGAGCCGGTAGGGGCGCTCCGGGCTACCCACCACACGGGTACCACGGGTGTTGACCACATCCGGATCGGCAACCGCCGGCGCGGTCCACAACAACCAGAACATCACCACCGTACTGGCCAGCAGCGCCAGGCCGACAGCGATCAACACCTGGCGTCGCAGCCGCCGGCGTATCGAGCGTCTGGGCACATCGGCCGCATGCGTTGCGCCAGCTTGCGCGCCGTGAACCAGCGCCGTTTCGCTTAACGGCGACCGTCCCGCAGGAATAGAACCCTGGCCCTCCCACGACACCGGTGCCAGCAAGCGGTAACCGGTCTTGGCGATGGTTTCGATATACGCCGCGCCATCAATTCCGCTCTCGCCCGAAGTGAAGGCCTTGCGCAAATGCGTGACCGCCTGGGTGAGCACATCGTTGGTCGGCATGGTGTCCGGCCACACCTCGGCGAACAGCTCATCACGCGTGACGACCTGGCCGGCCTTGCGGACCAGCACCAGCAGCACTCCGATACTTTTGGGCGTCAATCGGCGCAACCGCCGTGCGCCGGGCACATGCACCTCACGCGAGGACAGCACCACGACACATTCACCGATCAGCAAGCGATCGGACACCGGTTTTTCGTTGTTGGGTATATCCATGCCACTCAGGGAAGGAATTGCCGGAGGACACAATCCTGTGTCCGCCCCCTGGAAGCAGGGCTACCAGTGAACCGCCAAAGTCCGCAAACGGCGTCAACGCAAAGCGCAAATGAATTAGATCGAGCAAATATTAGCCTATCGAGGTTCCTCGCGTTACCACGCGGGACGACATCAGGCTCTCTCTCGCCGACGAATACACATAATCTGCTGCAAAATTCGCGCCTCCGGGCGCGAAATTTTTATCTGGCGTTCATTTTTTTCCGGCTTTGTGGATCGTCAGTCCGACCAGTCGGGAAACAACCAGAGCCACATACATCACGCCTGAAAACTGCTCCAGCATCACCAGCGCGCGGGCCTGCGGCAGCACCGGTACGACATCACTCAGGCCCACTCCCGAGAGCAAGCTGAAGCTGAGATAAAGCAGCTCCGTCCACGTCCGGAAATCGCCCTCGCTGGTGGCGACAAAGCTGCCCGGGATCCAGTGTTGGCAGACCGAAAACGCGAAAGCGAATGCCCAGGCCAGCAGGGTGAAGGTCGCGCCGGCGGCGAACAGCTCATCGCGGGTGACCTTGTGATCCTGCAACATGTAGGCGATCAGGCTCCATGTCGTATAGAAGTACAGCAGACATTCGAATACCTGCGCCACCATCGTCACCGAATAGCGATCGAGCAAGGCGCCGGCGACCGAGAAAATCACCGCCGGTATCGCCAGCACCAGTGCAATCCAGATGGTGAGCGGACTGCGACGCACCACCCACACCGACAAGCCCAGCACCGCCATGCCGAAGGCGCCGAACACCGCACGTCCTGCTGGCATGTTTTCCATCACCGGATACAGCAGCACGCCCAGCAGCTGCACGCCTAGCAACCAGGCCGACGGGTGCTTGCGTGCCAGTACGATCCATCTCAGCTGGGCGCGCGCGAAAGCACCGGACATCCTCGCCATGCGACGGGACTCTAGGGGGTGGCGGCGGCCGCACGATAGGGGTATTCGGCAAATATTGCCGCCACGGCCGTGTCGATCCGCTCGCCGCGACGCTGCGGGTCGGAACGGCCGACGGTGCCAACCGCGATGCCTTCCCAGACCAGCCGCTTCAGACGGGCATCGATCACATCCACATTGAGTGTGCCCTCGGTGTACTGGTACACATCGGTACGGTCACGCCAGTAAGGCACAGCCACATAGCCGCGGGCGCGGTAGCTGTAGTAATAGTCGTAGTCCACTTCCGGCATCGTGGTGACACGCGTCTTGTCCTGCAGGTACGCGTTGAGGTTCACCCACAAATCCGGATTGCGCTCATCGAACACATAACCCCGTGCCTCCATCTGGGTGCGGACCGCCGCACGGATGCGGTTGCTGGTGATGGTGGTGTAACCGTGCTGCTCCAGCGCCAGCGGCGTGTAGAACGCGAAACTGCGGTAGCGCGAGAAGTCCGCGCTGGGATCCGCCTGGCTGGCTACACGCGGGGTGCTGGCGCAGGCGGCAAGCATCAGTACCAAGGACAGCCCGACAAGCCGGAAAACGGTGCGAAGTTCCATGACGACTTCCCAGTGGTGGACGGAAGAACGCTAGCACGTCCAACCGGTGCCGGCGGTCAAACAGCCGCCGGATGCGCTGTGCCCGGACCTCCGGGCAATGGCAGGGGCTGGAAAGGGATACCCGGACCCGCGCACGGGGACTTGAGGGTCTCGGCCTGCCGGGGTGTGGCGCCCCCACCCCGTCCACGGCTTGCCCGATCACCCTCACCCGCTGCCCCGGTGAGGGTGACCTGACTGGGATGCGTCACCCATGCCATGTCCTCGCAGCGGACTCATCGCCCCATCGGCATCGCCGCGCAACGCAACGCAACGCAACGCAACGCAGGACGGTGCCGTGTCAGCCGGTCACCGCCGCACCACGCCCCGTCATCGACCGCTAACAAAATGGTGACATTCCGTTCAGTAGCATGATGATCGTCGCGCCAATTCCAGTGGCCCTACTCCGGGCTCGCCTGCAGCGCCTTGCCGCGCCTGCCCGCGGAGAACCCCCTGCTGCGCAGATCCCGGCTCAGCTCCCTTCAATCCCCTTTGACTGGAGAAGCTCCTTTATGGTGTTTCGTGTCTCCATCGCACTGGTTGCCCTGCTGGTGCTCATCGCCGGTATCGCACCCGGTCCGTTCAACGAGGTGGTGCAGACCGCGCTGACCGAGGTGGTACGCGGCGCCGGCTGGCTGTATCTGCTGATCGTGTTTCTGACGCTGCTGTTCCTGCTGTATCTGGCCTTCGGCCGACTGGGCAACCTGCGCATCGGCGGCGAGGATGCCGAACCGGATTTCTCCCGCGCCAGCTGGCTGTCGATGCTGTTTGCCGCTGGCATGGGAATCGGCCTGGTGTTCTGGGGTGCCGCCGAGCCGATCTCGCACTTCGTTACTCCGCCCGAGGGCCTGCCAGCGCAAAGCATGGACGCGGCGCGCGCTTCGATGCGCTATGCGTTCTTCCACTGGGGCCTGCACCCCTGGGCAATCTATGCGCTGATCGGGCTGGCGATGGCCTGGTTCCAGTACAACCGCAATGGACGGGGACTGATCAGCGACATGCTGCAACCGGTCATCGGACATCATCACCGCGGCTGGTTCGGCAAGCTGGTGAACATCACCGCTGTGGTGGCCACCACCATCGGCGTGCCCCCGACACTGGGCTTTGGCACCATCCAGATCGCCGCCGGCCTGCAACGGGTATTCGGGGTGAGTGCCGGCGTCCCATTGCAGCTGACCGTGATCGTGGTGGCGTTCGTGCTGTACATGGCCTCCACCGCCAGCGGCGTGGAACGGGGCATCAAGTGGCTGTCCAACTTCAACCTCGCCCTGGCCGCGCTGCTGCTGGCGGCGGTCCTGCTGCTCGGCCCCACCGGCTTCATCTTCGATACGTTCACCACCACGCTGGGCTCCTATCTGAACCAGCTGGTGACGATGAGCCTGCGCATGTCGCCCTTCTCCGGCAGCACCTGGGTGGCGGACTGGACGATCTTCTATTGGGCGTGGTGGATCGCATGGGCGCCTTTCGTCGGCTCCTTCATCGCGCGCGTTTCACGGGGTCGCAGCGTGCGGGAATTCGTGGTGGGCGTGGTGCTGGCACCCACGCTGCTCGGCTTCCTGTGGTTTTCCGTGTTCGGTGGAACCGCACTGTGGTCGCAGCTGTTCGGCCAGGCCGATCTGGTGCAGGCATTGGGCAACGGCTATGAGACGGTACTGTTCACGATGTTCGACAGCCTGCCCGCCTCACTGCTTCTTTCCGGCCTTGCGCTGGTACTGCTGACCATCTTTTTCGTCACCTCGGCCGATTCGGCGGTCCTGGTGCTGGCCAGCATGTCCATTGACGAAGCCGGCGACCCGCCGCTGTCACGCAAACTGGTCTGGGGCGTGGCTGTTGCGCTCATCGCCGCAGTCCTGCTGCTGGCCGGCGGACTGGACGCATTGCAAAGCATGATCACCATCGCGGCGCTGCCCTTCGCCTTGCTGATGGTGCTGGTGATGGTGTCGCTGTACCGGGTACTGGATGCCGAACACCACCGGCAGCGCCGCCTGGCACAGCGCACCCGGCACATCATCGAGGCATGGATAGAACGCGAACAGATGGCCCAGGAGGACGCCCGGGCCGAGGCGGAACGCACCGTGGGCGGTGATTGAGCGGTGCCCGCGCCTGGGCGGTGCGTGCCATCGCTGAGCAAAGCGGCCCGCCCGCTTCCGTCCGGGAACGCAGGGTGGCGGATCAGTGACACGCCTGGCCTGCGTGTCTGCGAGGACAGCCCCCAAGCGCGCTTGCCGGCGCTGCCGTCAGTCCCGCCCGTTGCCGGCGGCGGCTTTCTCAACCGGACTCAGTAGCCAGCCGCCTGCCCGTCCTTGCGGCTCTCCGATGCGCCGTAATACACCCCGCTGTCCGGGTCACGCAGGATCGCCTGATAGCCACCATAGGGACCGTCGGCGAATACCACCCGGTGGCCTTTGCGCATCAGCGCGCGGATGGTTTCGTACGGGAACCCGGTTTCCAGATTGACCTCGCCGCCGTCGCTCATCGCCAGCGCCTGTCCGGTCGGCTCGGTCGAACCTTCGTGCTGGATGCGCGGGGCATCGCCGGCCTCCTGCAGGTTCATGCCGAAATCCACCAGGTTCATCACGATCTGCGCATGCCCCTGTGGCTGCATCGCGCCGCCCATCACGCCAAAGCTCGCATAGGGCCTGCCGTCCTTGGTGATGAACGCCGGGATGATGGTCTGGAACGGCCGCTTGCCGGGTGCATAGCCATTGGGATGATCCTTCTGCAGGACGAACATCTCGCCACGATCCTGCAGGATGAAGCCCAGCCCCGGCGGCGCCATGCCACTGCCCATGCCGCGATAGTTGGACTGGATCAGCGACACCATCATGCCGTCGGCATCGGCCACGGTCATGTAGATGGTGTCGCCCTCCTCCAGCTGACGGGGCGTGCCCGGCTGCACTTGCGTCAACGCTTTGTCTGGCGAGATCAACGCGCGCCGCTGCGCGGCGTAGTCCTTGGAAATCAGCCGCTGCACCGGCGCCGGTGAGAACGCCGGGTCGGCATAGAAGCGCGCCCGATCGGCGAAGGCCAGTTTCTTGGCCTCCACGAACAGGTGGACATGTTCGGGCGAGCCGAACGGGATCTTCGAGAAGTCGTAGCCCTCCAGGATATTGAGGATCTGCAGCGCGGCGATGCCCTGGCTGTTGGGCGGCAGTTCCCAGACGTCATATCCCCGGTAGTTGCTGCTGACCGGCTCCACCCACTCGCCGTGGTGGCTGGCCAGGTCCTCGTAGCTGAGATAGCCGCCATTGGCCTTGAAGTAGGCGCCGATGGTGCGGGCGATCGGCCCCTTGTAGAACGCGTCACGACCGCCCTCGGCAATCTGCTGCAGTGTGTCGGCCAGATTCGGATTACGCCAGATCTCGCCCTTGCGCGGGGCGCGACCGTCGATGGTGAACTGTTCCTTGAACCCGGGATACGACGACAGCTTGGGCACCGAGCGGTCCCAGTAATAGGCGATCACCTCCGCCACCGGATGGCCGTCGCGGGCGTAGCCGATGGCAGGTGCCAGATTGTCGGCCATCGGCTTGCGGCCGAAGCGCTCATGCAGCGCGAACCAGCCATCCACCGTGCCCGGCACCGACACCGGCAGCGGCCCGGTGGCCGGGATCTCCTTCAGTCCCCGGCGCTGGAGTTCGGCCAGGGTCAACGAACGCGGCGAACGGCCCGAGCCGTTGTAGCCATACAGCTTCTGCGTCTTCGGATCCCAGACGATCGCGAACAGGTCCCCGCCGATCCCGTTGCCGGTCGGCTCCATCAGCCCGAGTGCGGCATTGGCGGCAATGGCCGCGTCCACCGCCGAGCCGCCGGACTTCATCACCTCCAGCGCGATCTGCGTGGCCAGCGGCTGCGAGGTCGCCGCCATCGCATGCGGCGCGATGACCTCCGAACGGGTGGCAAACCCGGGACCGGTGATGCGGTCGGCGGCAAATGAAAACGTCGCGGGAACCACGGTCATGGCCAGCAACAGCGCGCTACGGATCATCGGAAGGTACCTGTCGGGAATATCCAGAAGATAGTCCAGCACCCCGCGTTCGCCCAGCTCTTACGCGTGTCTTACGCCGCCCCCGTATCTAGTCGGCTGAAACACACCACCCGCGCCAGCAACAGCGGGCACACCGGTTCTTCCAAAGGGGCTCTTCAATGCAAATCCGATCCAACCGCCGCCAAGGCGGCTTCACGCTGGTCGAAATGGCCGTGGTGCTGGTCATTATTGGTGTAATCATCGGCGCGGTGATGATCGGCCGCGATGTCCAGCGCAACGCCGAGTACACCCGGATCAAGCAGAAGTTCGTCGACCAGTGGGTGGTGGGTTACAACAGCTACCACCAGCGTTTCGGCGCCCCGGTGGGTGACAACCAGGCGGCGCCGCGGCTGATGGTTGCCGGTATCGACTTCAACGGTGCCGCCGGTTCGCTGTCCGGCGGCGACATGGCCGGCGCGACCTCGCCCGGTGCCATCTGCAATGCCGCCGCCCCGCAGGGCATCACCGCGGCAAGCACCAATGGCCTGCAGCTGCGCGACATGATGCGCCGCGCCGGCATCAGCCTGCCGCCGGGTCGCGGCGAAGGTTTTGAAGACCGCTATGTCTACCTGGATACCAACGGCAATCCGCAGGAAGTGCAGGTCTGCTTCCAGTGGAATCCGCCGGGTACCGGCTCCGGCTCGGGCAATGTGATGGTCATCTCCGGCCTGACCCCGGACCTGGCGCGCTCACTGGACCAGATGATCGACGGCAAGCCCGATCCGCAATCCGGCGCGTTCCGCCAGCAGGGCGTCGCCGCCAAGACCGCCACGGACAATGCCAACACCGCCGGCATCGAATGGCAGGGCAACAACACCGAGGCCTTCAATACCTCCGGCACCGGCACGGCTGCCGCAAACGGCACCAACACCGATACCGAACAGGTGTTGACGATGACCGCCCACTACAAGATGAACCAGTAAAAGCCATGGCCATCGCCTCGCCGCTGGGCCGGCTGCGCCGGTCACGTCGTCTCTCCCTGCTGGTGTTCGCCGGGACGCTTCTAGCCCTGGTCGCCGCCGCCGCGTGGTTCATCACCGCACGGACCGGGCTGGCAAAGGCCTATGACCAGCTCAGCAACCGCAACGAGTTGCTGGCGCTGGCGAAAATGCACCAGCAAGAGGCACAACTGAAGGTCGACAACGCGCGTTCGGCGGGCCAGCTGATGGATCAGCTGGCGGCGCTGGACATGCGCCCGGAGGTCTGGGGCGAACGCCTGATCAACCTGAACCAGACGCAGCTTTCGCGCGCGGACGCCAGTTCGCTGTTGGCCGGCATCGCCCCGGCACCGGAGCGGATCTTCGGTGCCGACACCTTCGAACTTTCAGTGACCCACGTCGAAGAAGGGCTGTTCCATCTGCCATTGGAGCTGGGTGACCGACCACCGGCACCGTTGTCGCTGACATTGCGCGGCAGCCTGCTGTTCCGCACCGCCGGCCCGCCCGATACCACCGGCATCGTTGCGCAGACCACCCACGCGAGCGCCCAACCATGAGCATGCAAAGCATCGTCCAGCTCCACGGCCGCTGGCTGGTGTTCGGCCACGATACCGTGGCGGTCACCGACAGCCGTCCACGCCTGGAAGGGCCGGCCTGGCTGTTCGCCGAATTCGAAGGCGGCGTCAGCAGCGTCATCTCCCTGGAAGGCAGCCCCGCCCATGCGGTCGCCCTGATCGAAAAGCGCTTGCGCGCCGACGGCATGATCGACGGCGAGGGCAAGATCCTGATCCACAAGAACCGCTCCATGGGCGCCGGTTATCAATCGCTGTTCACCGCGGTACCGCTCGAGCTCTGGCAGCAGACCTATGCGTGGGCCGAGGCCCAGCCGGACCACTGTCTGGTGGTGCCACTGACCTCGCTGATGTGGAGCGCGATCAAGAGTGGCGAAGGCCTGGTCATCCATGCCGGGCGGCAGCTGTGCGTGCTGGCGGTACGCAAGCACGACATCATCTGCCGTTCCTCGATGGCCTACAGCGAGGATGTCACCGACCTGACGATGACCGCCGGTGCCCTCGCCCAGCAGGTCGCCGATGACCTGGCACGCAGCGACGAGGATGCCGAGCCGCTGCAGTTCCAGTGGTGTTCGCTGTTTGTTCCCGCGGCCGAACCGGGCCAGGTACCGATGAACGAGGCACTGGCGGAGATTTTTTCCGTCAACACCGGTGCGCGCGTCAGCCAGGTTCCGATGCGGACTTTCAGCGATGCCGAGGGCCGGCGCTGGTCCAGTGGCATCGACTGGGTACGTGCCCATGCCTCCACCCGCGACGCGGTCAACCCGTTGCCCAGCCGTGCCGCCTATCTGGCCGAGTGGGCCTTGCCACTGGCTTCTGCAGCCTCGTTGCTGATCACCATCGCACTGGGTGCGCTCGGCGCGCGGTGGACCCTCAGCGCCAACGACGCCGAAACGCGCAGTGAGGCCATCTCCGCTGAAATCGCGGCACTTGAGAGCAAGACCCTGCAATTGGCCGGTGACGCTGCACTACCGGCCGGATTCGACAACGCGCTGCAGTTCGTCGAGAAAGCCAAGGGTCTTGCCGACAGGGTGAATCCGGTCAGCGGCCTGGAAGCCGTCCGTCGCGCCGCCAGCGATGAGGTGCGGATCCTGCGCGTGCGGGTGGAACAACCGCCCAGCCAGCCCGGTATGCCGGTACTGCCGGGGGCTGCACCACAACGCACCCTGCGCGTGGATGGAATGGTGGATGCCGGGCGCGGCACACCCGGCATGCAGGTGGCCACGTTCGTCGAGCGCCTGCGCCGTGAAGGTTTCGATCCAGTCCCGCTGGATCCGCAGTCTGGCGGCGGCACCCGCGCCGGAGGGGGCGTCTTTTCCTATCTGCTCAAAACCGTTGCCACGGGCACGCCGGAGCCGACACCGTGAAGAAAAAATACATCGCGATGACCGCACTGACGCTCTGGCTCGGTGTTTCGGGCTGGCTGGCGTCAATGGTGATCGTCAAACCGGCGGTGCTGTTCCTCGGCAACAACGCCGAGGAAAGCACGCAAGCAGCGCAACTGCGCGCATCGATCAACCGCAACCGCCAAGTACTGGAGCTGGTCGCGCGGCTGCGCCCGGTTACCGCCCCAAGTGCGGGGGAATCCCTCATCGCCCTGCCGCCGGCCACCGAGGCGGCGCCGTCCCTCACGGACGGCAGCGCCACCGGCCCCGACACATTCGCAGGCCCGGTCAGCGTCTCCATGGTTCTTGTCACCAACGGCCGCAGCAGTGCCGTGGTCAACGGCCAACCGGTGAGAACCGGCTCGCGGCTGGACGATGGCTCGCGCGTGCTGGCGATCGGCCGTGACTGGGTGCGGCTGCGCAGCGCCGATGGCCAGACCAGCGTGCTGAAGGTACGCAATCCGGTCATGAGTGGAGACACGCTGTGAAGCCGGCAGCAAAGATCGTGCTGGGCGCCGGCGCCCTGGCACTGGTCGGCGTGCTGCTGGTCGCCGGCTTGCGGCGACAGCCCTCCGCCGCCGTGGCGACCGCGCAATCCGCTGTGGAAACCGTGTCCAGCGGGCTCCCGCCAGCCGCGACTGCCACGGAGGACACGGTGGCCCCGTGGCAAAGCAGCGGCGCCGCGCAGACAGCCGCGCCGGATACCGGTATCGCCACGGCACCCGCGTTTCCCCGCCGCCCGGCCAAACCGGCCGCCGCCACACAGCTGAGCCTGCAGCAGATGGACCAGCAGCTTGCACAGAACGAAGCCCAGGCACAGGCATTGCTGCGCCAGCTGGATACGGCCGCTGCCACAGGCTCATTGCCAGCCAACGTCAATATCGAAGCGGCACGCGCCAACATCCAGATCGCGTTGCAGGCGCAACGGCTCGGCCGCGAGATGGCCATGCTGATCCAGCAGCCCGACTCGCCGCAGCGGCAGGCACGCATCTCCCAGGTCAGTGACGAGCTGAGCCGCCTGCGGGCCCAGTTGCGCTATGACATCTCCAGTGCGGCATCCGCGGCACCGGCCCCGGCGGTCCCCCGCTGATATGGCTTTGCCGCGCCGCCAACGGGGATTCAACCTGGTCGAGCTGTCGGTGGTCACCGGCATCATCGGCCTGCTGAGCGCGCTGGGCGTGGGCGCCTTCGAGCTGTACGGGCAATCGCGTGACCACGCCCGCGCGCAGGCGGAGCTGGCCGAAGCACGCAATGCGCTGCGTGCCTTCCTCGTGCGCAATAAACGGCTGCCCTGTCCGGACAGCAGCGAGGCCGCCGGCAGCAGCCATCTCGGCCGCGAAACCCCGGGCACGGGCACCGCCGTTGCAAGCTGCCCGGCGGCACTGCGTGTGGGCTGGCTGCCGTACGAATCGCTGGGCCTGAGCCTGCCACCGCTCGAACAACGGCTGCGTTATGCCGTCTACCGGAAAGCCGGCACCGACCTGACCCGCCCGCTCCCCCGGTCCGCCGAATTCACCGATCAGGATGGCACCGCAGGCCTGTTGGCCACGCTGGCCGACGTGACGGCTCAACCCGGATCAACCGGCCAGCCGTACTACAAGGTCCCCGCTGGCACTGCCTTCTATCCGGCCGATCCCGCCGGCGCGACTCCGGTCTGCGACGAGGCCGGCGACACCGTCAATCCTGCATTCGCACTGGTAGCCCCCGGCCGCGACAGGGACGGCAACAGCGCCAGCCCGCATCCGCGCTTCGATACCGTCAACAACGGCTTTGCCTCGGGAAGTTCCCTGTGCATGGCCAATCCCGACCGCCCTTCCAGTTTCCGCCATGACGACCTGGTGCTGGCCGAAAGCGCCGGAACCCTGCTCGGCTGGCTGACCGCCCTTGAACGCTGAGCTCACCACCCCGTCTTCTCCGAGGTTCATCCCATGACGCACCTGTCCCGCTCCACGACGCCCACATCGCCACAGACCACGCCGTTGCCCCGCCTGCTGGTGGCCGGCATCGGCAGCCTGCTGCTGGGCGCCTGCGCCAACATGCCTCCGCGCAGCGTGCAGGACCTGCCGCCGGTCGAACACAAGGCCCTGGAGAAGACGGGCACGGCGATCGCCGATGAGTCGGCCAAGCTGCTCCAGGCACAGGACCGCCGTTTGGAAAGCATCGAGCGCAAGGCCCCGCTCGGCACCGTCACCACGCCGCTGGCGCCGGCCTACGACCCGCTGGAGCACAGCGTGGTCAGCATCAGCATGTTCGATGCCGACGTCGGCCAGCTGCTGTGGGCACTGGCCGGCGAATTGAAGATGAACCTCATCGTCGACCCCAAGGTGCTCGAGCAGAAACAGCGCTCCAGCCTGCACCTGAGCAATGTCTCGGCACGCGAGGTGTTCAACCACATCCTGGAAGCGTTCGACCTGCATGGCGAACTGCGCGGCGGGGCACTGGTCGTCAGCCAGACCAAGGAGCGCATCTTCAACGTGGACATGCTCAATTCGGTCACGTCACTGGACCTGGCCACCGGTGGCGACGTGTTCGGTGCCGGCATGGCCGGCGAAGGCGGGGGGCAGTCACTGCGCGGTGCACTGTCGATGATCGGCACGGTCGGCAAGGAAAGCGACCCGTACAAGCAGCTCGGCGCGGCATTGGATGTCATCCTGGAGATCGAGAAGGCCAAGCAGAACACCGCACCGACCACGCCCGACGCGCCCAAGCCGGCCGCGGTTGCCAGCTACAACCTGGATCCGAACAGCGGCACCCTGTTCGTGCGCGGTCGCCCCTCGCAGATCCGTGCGGTGGAGGAGCTGGTCGAGCACAACAAGAAGAAGCTGCGCCGCCAGGTGCTGGTCGAAGCCCAGATCCTGGATGTGTCGCTCAACGACAACAGCAATTTCGGGGTGGACTGGAACCTGTTGCGCGATCGCGTTGCCGGCATCTACGCCGATACGCCGGCAACGATTCTGCCGGCCGCCGATTCCGTCCTCGGCTATGACGGCCTGACCCGTCTAAACGAGCAGGCACGCACGATCACGTTCCCCAACCAGACCCTGGGCTCCGCCCTGGGACGCGCGATGGGGCTGAGCTATGTGGGCGACACGTTCTCGGCCGCGGTCAACGTGCTGCGCGGCTTCGGCAACGTCAAGGTGCTGTCCAACCCGAGTGTGCGCGTGCGCAACGGCAGCCCGGCCTACCTGAGCGTGGGCACCAACATCCGCTACGTCACCAAGTCCACCAGCAACTTCTCCAATACCGGCGGCGGTGCTTCCAACCAGTCCACCGACATCCAGACCGATTCACTGTTCTCCGGCGTGGTGATCGGCGTGGCGCCGATGATCCACGACAACGGTACCGTCGAGTTGCTGGTGCATCCGATGCAGACCGAGGTCGATACCGCCAGCCTGGCGCTGAAGGAATTCCCGAACGGCAATGCGGTCACCCTGCCGCAGGTCAACGTCAAGGGCATCACCACCACCCTCAACCTGCGCGACGGCGACACGGTGATGCTCGGCGGGCTGATCGACCAGAACGCGTCCCTGGATGATCGTGGCGTGCCCGGTCTGTCCGACGTACCGGTGTTCGGCCGCATGTTCGGTTCCCGCGCCAAGCGCCACACCACCCGCGAGCTGGTGCTGGTGCTGAGGGTGAAAGTGCTGTGAGCCTGATCTACGACGCACTGCGGCAGAGCAACGCCCTGCCCGCGCGATCTTCGCCCGCGGCCGTACCTGCCGCGCGGCCGGTTGCGCATGCGTCACGCCACCGCCCACGGCTTGTGTGGGCAGCGGCGGTGATGGCCGGCGGTTTGGCTGCAGGCCTGTTCTATACCAAGGCAACCGCTCCGCTCCCCGCCGCGCCCCAGCCAGTCGCGCCAGTGGCGACCGCCCCCGTGCCTGCGCAAAAGGCACCTGCCATCCGGCAGGTGGCAGCCACGCCGTCACCGACACCTGGTTTGCCGACACTGCCGCCGCCAACGCCCATGGACCGGGATACCGGCACCGCCGCCATTCCGGCATCGCCGGCACCCTCGCCTTCGGCCGTCGTGCCGGCCTCACCGCCGGCATCGGCCCCTGCGGTGGCGCCGACGGCGACGGGGGTCGCCACGACCGACACCGTGGTGGACGTACAGGCGCAGCAGCTGAGCATCACCGTCAGCCGCCGCGACAGCGGCACCCAGGCCCCGGCCATGGCGGCACCGGCCACGTCCTCTTCCGCACAGATTCCGGCACTGCTCAAGTCGCTGGAAGCGGCGGTGGCACGGGACGATGCGGCCGCGATCGAGGCCGGACTGGTGCTGCTGCGTTCGCAGCTGCCGGGCGACAGCCTGACCCTGCTGCGTACCGAAGCCTGGGTGGCCCATACCCGGGGTGAGCTGGTGGCCGCAGAGGAAAGCTATCGGCAGATCCTGGCGCGTATCACCAACGACGAGCAGGCCGGCGTCAACCTCGCGCTGCTGGAAGCCGGTCGTGGCGAAGCGGAAGCCGCGCAGACCCGGTTGCGGCGCTTGGCCGCGGAAAACGGCAACTCGGCGCTGATCCGCCGGGCGCTGGCGCAGCTGCAGGGAGCCAGCCAATGAACCCGGCCATGATCCGGCACCTGGAGCTGCTGGGACTGCAACGCTCGCCATTCCCGCCCACGCCCGATACCACCGGCTACTTCCAGACCCTGGCGCTGGAGCGCGACCTGGTCGAAGCAGGCCATTGCCTGCGCACCCGCGCCGGATTCGTACTGCTGACCGGCGAAGTCGGCACGGGCAAGACCACCTTCCTGCGCAAGCTGATCGCCGGGCTGGAGCAGGACGGGATGGTGGTCTCGCTGGTGTTCAATACATTCCTTCAGGGCGGCGACCTGCTGGCTGCGGTGCTGCGCGATTTCGCGCTGATGCCGCAGGGCAACCCGGCCGCGGATATCGAGACACTCAACCGCTTCCTGCTGCAATGCTGGCAACGGCAGACCACCTGCGTGCTGGTCATCGACGATGCACAGAACCTGGATATCGAAAGCCTGGAGTTGCTGCGGCTGCTGACCTGCCTGGAATCCGGGCAGGAGAAGCTGCTGCAGATCGTGCTGGCGGGCCAGCCGGAGCTGCTGACGCTGCTCGCGCAGCCGGGCATCCGCCAGCTCACCAGCCGCATCAGCAAACATGCCTGCCTGGACCCGTTGCCAGCTGGAAGTGTTCGCGCCTATGTGCAGCACCGGCTGCAGGCTGCCGGCGGCAACGACCGCTTCAGCCTGCACGAGGACGCGGCCGCCGCCCTGTACCAGGCAACGGGCGGCAACCCGCGACACATCCACCTGATCATGGACCGCTGCCTGTACGGCCTGTACGCCGACAACGGGGCACAGCGCACGATCGATGCAACGCTGGTCCAGGCCGCTGCCGCCGAGGCGGGGGTGCGGCAACCACGCGCGAAACGCCGCCATGCGCCCTCGTGGGCCATCGCCGCCTCGCTGGCCGCCCTGTGCGGCATCGCCACCACCACACTGCTGCGCAGCGGCGACAGCCACGCCGAACCGGCTCCGGCCGCGGCGGTCGCACAGGTCCCCCAGGACCACGCCTGGGAGCGCTGCATCGCGAAGATCGATCCGGCGGTACGGGTACGCCAGTCCGTTCCGGCCCAGACCGCGGCCCTGTTGCAGACGCATGGCGGCCGCTGCCTGCGCAGCACCGGTACGCAGGCGGAAATCGCCTTCGGCGCACCGGCCATATCACAGCCGCTCGACGCAGTACCCGGACAGATACGGTATCTGCAGCAGCAGCTGCGGGAGGCGGGCCACTACGACGGCCACATTGATGGCCGCCTAGGCCCCCTGACCCATCGCGCCATCGCCCGGCTGCAGCTGCGCTATCACCTGCCCGGCACCGGCATCGCCGATCCGCTCACCCTGCATCTGCTCGACAGCCTCCCCTCCGGCGCCTCCACCTCTTCGAACCCCACGGATATCCCACCCTATGGCCACGGCTGATTCCCGTATCCCCGCCGCCTCGGCGAACACCACCCAGGGGCTGGTGAGCCTCGAACAGGCGCGCCTCGGGGTATTGCTGAACGAACAGGGACTGCTGGACCCGATCCAGCTGCTGTACGCCCGCCAGAAGAACCTCGTCGAGCAGCAGAGCTTCGGCCGCCTGCTGATCCGCCACGGGCTGGCCAACGAATCGGACATCGTCCGTACCCATGCCGGCATGATGGGCATCGAGTTCGCCGCGGTGGAAACGCTGCCCGTGGCGGACCCGCAGATCCTGGCGATGTTCAACCGCGAGCTGTGCCAGATGCGCCAGTTCCTGCCGTTGCGCCGCAACGGCGACCAGCTCGAGGTGCTGCTGGGCGACGCCGATGCCGCCGCCGTGGCCCAGCTGGTGCTGCAGCGCTGCGGTTTGCGCTGCCACTTCCTGCAGGGCGAGTACGGCAAGGTCGCGCGCCTGATCCGGCAGACCTACTACTTCGCGCAGAACCCGATCGAGAGCCTGCTGGAGAAGGAGATCCGCCGCCTGGCGGTGGACAACGACCACGCCTACAGCCCTGAAAAACTGCTCGACTACCTGCTCCATCTGGCGGTACGCGAACGCACCACCGACATCCACATCGCCCCGTCCGAGCACAGTCTGCACGTGCTGTTCCGTGTCGATGGCGTGTTGCGGCCGATGTGGGCGATGCCGAACACGCTCAACCGCCTGCTGGGCTACATCAAGCTGGCCTCGGAAATGGACATCTCCGAACAGCGCCGCCCGCAGGACGGCAGTTTCCGCGCCACCGTGCTGGACTCCGCGCTCACCGTCCGTGTCTCCACGCTGATCACCGAATCGGGCGAGCGCATGGTCATGCGTCTGCTGCCCGAGCACAGCGATCTGGCCGGGCTGGAGGAGATGGGCTTTTTCCCGGAAGACGTGGCACTGCTGGAACGGCTGTTCGCCAAGCCGGCCGGGCTGATCCTGATCACCGGTCCCACCGGTTCGGGCAAGAGCTCGTCCCTGCACGCGGCTCTGCGCATGCAGTCGCTGATCGAACGCAACGTGCTGACGGTGGAGGATCCGATCGAATACCGCGTCCCCGGCGCCGGGCAGACCGAGGTCAACCGCCGTGCCGGCTATGAATTCGGCTCGGCGCTGCGCCACTTCCTGCGCCACGATCCGGACGTGATCCTGCTCGGAGAAATGCGTGATGCCGAGACCGCGCAGGCCGCCGTCGAGGCCGCGGCCACCGGCCACCTGGTGCTCTCGACCCTGCACGTCACCACCGTATTCGGCGTGGTACCGCGCCTGCGCCCGCTGGGACTGGAAGCGCAGGTGATCGCCGACAACCTGCTGGCCGTGGTCAACCAGCGCCTGGTCCGCCAGGTCTGTCCGTTCTGCGCCACCGAAGCCCCGTTCTCGGCCAAGGAATGCGAATGGCTGGGTGTACCGCCCGGTTCCATGGGCCGGCGCGGGCCGGGCTGTGACCGCTGCCGTGGCAGTGGCTACTTCGGGCGTTTGCCGGTGTACGACATCATGATCGTCGATGACGCGCTGGCCAACGGGATTGCCGATGACGTGGGCCGCGAGAACCTGCGCAGCCTGGCGATGGCCTCCGGTTTCAAGAGCATCGAGCAGGTCGCCCGTACCCGGGTGATCGCCGGACAGACCACCAGCGAGGAAGTGCTGCGTGTGGTCGGCGTGGGGCCGGCGCCATGAACGTCTATTACTACAAGCTGCTGCTGTCCAACGGCCGCGTGCGCAGCGGTGTCACCCAGCTGGCCGTCGAGCATGACGCCTCGGCCCGGCTATGGCTGGAAAAGAACTTCGACGCCGTGGTGCTGACGCTGCACCGTTTTCCCGGCTGGCTGGCCGAAACCCAGCGCTCGCTCTCCCACCTGATCAAGCCGACCATCAAACCGGTCGAGCTGTCGGGGATGCTCCGCGACCTGGCGGTGATGACCAGCAGCGGCATTCCCGTGATGGAAGCGTTGCGGGCCGTCGCCAACGAGGTCGGCCAGGGCCGCGCCTCGAACCCGGCCCGCCTGGCCCGCCGCCTGCTCGAAGAGCTCGATGCCGGCGCCTCGCTCAGCGACGCCTTCAGCCGCTATCCGGATGCGTTTCCCGAAACGGTGCGCAACCTGGTGATGATCGGCGACGAGACCGGCAGCATGGACAAGATGCTCAAAGAGGCCGCCGACCACGTCGAACGGATCTCGCGGATGACCGCCGATACCCAGCAGGCGCTGATCTATCCGGCCTTCGTGTTCTCGGCGATCTTCGCCGCCGGCGGTTTCTGGATCTACTACGTGGTCCCGAACCTGGCCGATCTTTTCAAACAGATGAACGCCAAGCTGCCGCCGCTGACCGTGGCGGTGATGAAAGGCTCGGAGTGGCTGATCTCGCATGTGGGCTACATCCTCGTGGCGCTGGTGCTGGCGGCCTTCGCGCTGTGGGTCAGCTGGCGCTACAGCCGCGCCTTCCGCCGCGCAACCCACTACACGCTGCACCGGCTGCCGATTGCCAAGACCATCATGTTCTCTTCCGGACTGGCGTTCTTCACCGAGTACATGGCGTTGTTGATCCGCGCCGGCGTGGACATGGTGTCCAGCCTGCAGGTGATGGAACGGGCGATGCGCGACGAGTACTACCGCGACCGCATCATCGCCATCCGCCAGGTGCTCGAACGCGGCGACCGGGTGTCCTCGGCGATGCGCCAGGTCGGCGGCTTTCCCTCGATGATGGTGCGCATGATCAGTGTCGGCGAAGACACCGGCACCCTGGACAGCCAGTTCTCGCGGCTGTCGGAGGAATACAGCCTGCGCCTGCAGCGGCTGATCACCAACCTGTCGGAAATCATCAAACCGGTGGTCGTGCTGCTGGCCGGTGGCATGTTCGTATTTCTGATCGTCGCGCTGTTGCTGCCGGTCTATGACCTGGTGCAGCAGGCGATCACCTCGCCGCAGATATAAGGAAACCCGATCCATGAAATCAATCTATCGCGCGCGTGGTTTCACCCTGATGGAGATGTCGGTGGTGCTGGTGATCATCGCCATCATCATCGGTGCCGTGACCGTGGGCCGCGACGTCTACCGCAGCGCCGTGGCCGAGCGCATCAGCAGCCAGTTCGTACAAGGCTGGATTCTGGCCTACGACCGTTACACCACCCAGACCGGCAGCGTGCCCGGCGACACCACGCTCAGCGGGATTGTCGGCGGCGCCACCACGGCCACGGCGCTGTGCGGCAAGGATCTGGTCGATGAAATGCTCAAACGTGGCGTCACCCTCCCCGACGGGGCCGCCGAGGGCCGCCAGGATGCCTACGTCTACCAGGATCGCAATGGCATCCCGCAGCGCATCGAAGTGTGTCTGATGGCGGTGTCCGACTGGGCCGAGCCGATCAGTTCCAGCGGCTATCAAGGGCGCGTGCGCAACGTGATGCGGCTGAGCAACCTGACCCCCGAGCTGGCCCAACAGCTGGACCAGCGCCTCGACAGCCGTGTCGATGCGCGCTTCGGGCGGATGCGCGAAGTCGGTCGCCAGGGCGCCACCAGCGGCGCGCTCGTCGCCGATGCGGGTCTGTGGTCCCGGCACGAGCAAAGTGCCGCAGGTGCCAATGTGGATGCGCAGATTGCCGTGGTGCAGGCCTACATCAAGATGAACCAGTAAGCGGAGTCAGCCATGTCGATCCATCTCCCGGTGCCGGACATCGGCACGCCCGCCCCCCCCGGAGGCCGCCAGCGCGGATTCGGCCTGCTGCAAGCCATGTTGGTGCTGATGCTGCTCGGCGCGGTCGTCGCCGCTGCCGCGCTTATGTTGCAATCCGGACGCCCACTGGAGCAGGCCGCCAACCAGCAGGAACAGCTGCGCTGGGCCGATGAGGCACTGATGGCCTATGCGGCGGCCCATTCACGGCTGCCCTGTCCGGCCCGCAACTGGAGCGAGGACCCGGTCAAGGGGGCGGAGGACTGCGCGCTTTCGTCCGGGTTCCTGCCCATCGCGCTGCTGCCGGGTGCCAACGAACAAGCGCTGGCCGCCGGGCCGGTGCGCTACACCGCATCGCAGGGAACGCAGCGCAGCATCGCCGGCGCCCCGATGGTCTTCCCCTCACTGCGCGAACCCGGCGATGCCTACCTCATCCCCGACGCCTACGGTGAGCCGCTGGAAGAAGACGCCCCGGCCGGTAACCCCGCCTTGTTCGGGACAACCGGCAGTACGCCTGCGGTCGTCGGCAATGGGCTGGACTTCTGCGCCGCGCTGCATCGCAATTCACTTTCCCAGGGCGATGCCAGCGCTGCCAATACGGTCGATGCCGCCGGTGCGCGTTACAACATCGCCTACGGATTGACGGCCGCCGGCACCCAGCCGGGCCGACATGGCCGTTTCGACAGCGCGGACAGCATCGCGCTGCCAAGTCCGGCGCAACCCGGCGATGCCGACTACGACGACCGGGTGCGGGTACGCACATTCGAATCGATGGCGCACAGCCTGGGCTGCCGCCAGTTTGCCGATACCACCTCGCCCGACCAGGCCCCGCCGAGTGTTGGAATCATTGCCATGGATGCCCTGGCCGGCGCGGTGGCGATCCATACCACCATTGGCGAGTTGCAGGAAAACAACATCGGCAATGGTGAGCTGGGTGTGATCGATGCCACCTTCACCCAGGCCACGACCATCGCCGCCATTGCCCTGAACGTGGGCGGGATCTACGACGCACTGAGCAGCACCTATCTGTCGGCAGGCGAACTGGTTCGCGCCGTTGCCACCTGCATTGCCTCGCTGGGCATCACCTGCTGGGAAGTGGCGTTCAAGATCACCGCACTGGTGACTGCGGTCGTCTCGGCCGTCAGCGGCACCGTTGCCCTGGGATTGAATACGGCCGCGCTGATCCCGGTCGGCATGGCCCTGGACGCCAGCGTCAAGGCCCGCGACCGGGCCAGACGGGCGGTGAAGCCACAGGCCCAGTCGGTGGAGGATGTGCTCAAGCAGCTGGAGGTGACCCTGTTCGGCGCCATGGTGGAAACCTGCGAGTACAAGCTCGGGGCCGACCATTTCCCGATTCCGGTGATGAAAGACGGGAAGGTCGTGTTCGACGAGAACGGTCAGCCGGTCTACGAATGCCTGAGCAAGAAAACCGAATTCCAGGACGGCCTGAAGCAACAGGTGGACAAGGCCAGGGCCGAGGAGAACCGGACGCTGGCGGTCGAGAACGCGTACTACACCCATCGCATCTCGCCCTTCAATGAGCGCACCATCGAACCGGACCGCATCAATGTCGGTGCATCAGACGCGCGCTACCAGGAATGGCGTTGCGAAGCGACCGGCGGCGGCAGCCTGAACAGCTCCTGCACACTGCCCGCGTCCGGGGAGAATGCCGGCTACAGCTGGAAGGTCTATCTCAAACCCAGCGCGAAGGTCGATGCCCTCAAGCGCCTGCGGCTGGCCGAGCAGTGGTCCGATGCAAAGCGCTACGTGGAAGAGATGACCGATGCGGTCGACGAGCTGAAAAAGCAGAAGGACAGCTTCGCCACGCTGCTGCAGATGGCCCGTGACGATGCCAGCAAGATCTGCGGAAAAGCCACATCGCAGGAGGACAAGATCCGTTGCGACAACTCCAACAACCAGGTCCGCTATCTGGATACCTGCCAGAGCACCCAGTACGAGAACGGCAAGCTGACGGTTCTCGACGAGATGCAGAAGAATCCGCGCGACTACAACCTGCAGTGCAAGCCGATGATCGCCGCCAATCTGGCCAGGGCGGAGAGTGAACTGAAGACCTACCAGGCACTGCTCAAGACGATCCGGAAAGCCTACGACGACCAGCCCTCCCCTTACATCGAGTACCCCAAGCAATGGGTGTTCGAGAAGATGCTGATCGAGGAGGACACCGGCATCTACACCTGGTGCGGCTACGGAAACCGCAGCGCGACGTGTACCAGGGCCGGCAAGGATGATCCGGACGATCGCAGAACCCGCTACTACGACGACTTCCCGGCCGCGTCGGGCAGCCGGGGAATGCCGCTGCTGGAACCACAGCAGACGATTAACTGCCTCTTTAAGGGAGCATGCACCTACTACAGCTATGCCCAGGCCTATTCCGACTGGCAGCGGTCCAAAGCGCAAAGCGAGCAGGCAACCACCAACCGGAAAAACCTGCAGGCCCGCTACAACGACTTGTTGCAGAAGTATGAGGATCTCAAGGCCGCGCAGACCACGATCGGCAGCGGCGAGGAGAGTCCGATCGTGATCGGTGCCGGCAACCTGATCCTCAAGGCCGACCAGCGGGGCGCGGTTGGCCCGTTGGCACCGGCCGGAGCTGGCCAATGAGGCCGATCTCCTCGCGCCACCACCGAGGCTTCAGCCTGCTGGAACTGGCGGTGGTGCTGGTGATCGCCGCATTGCTCACCGCGGTGGCGGTGAGCTTTATTCCGCTCGGCAAGCAGGTGCTGGGCCGCGATGCCGGCCAGCAGCAACTGGCCCAGGCCGAGCAGGCCATGCTTGGCCACTTGCGCGGCAACCTCCGCTTGCCGGCCGCCGACACCAATGGCGATGGCAAGGCCGATGCGGGCGCCACGGCGGGCTGGCTGCCGGTCCGCGACCTGGGCCTTTCAACGAGGCTGCGCCTGTTGTACCAGGTGCAGCCGGCGCTGCTGGTCCCACCGGCCGACCTGTTCGTGCCGCAGCTGGCCGGCGCCTATGCCGGCACCGCCGCCCCGGCACCGAACGCACTGGACCTGTGCCTGAAGCTGTTCGACCTGCAGACGGCGGCACCGCCGCTGCCCGGGCTGGAGAGCAGCGCCGCCTATGCGCTGGGCGCGCGCGATGGCTCTCCACTGCAAGGCACCCCAGTGGCCGCCGCCGCGACGTTGCGGCTGCCCGGAAGCAGCGATGCCGATGCGTCCATGGCGGTGCAGGCCGCCGGATTCGGCGAACTGGCCAGCCGCCTGTCCTGCAGCGATCGGGTTGCCCGCACACAAGGCGCGGCGCAAAGCGCGCTGGCCGCTCACAGCATCATGGAAGTCACCGCCTATACGGCCCGCTTCCGCAAGTTCGACGCGCGCACCGCGCAGATCGTCATGGTCCAGGCCGAAACCGGTATGGCATCGGCGGTTACCGGCCTGGCGTTCGCCATCTTCGACGAGGCCATCGCCATCGTCCTCACCGCCGCAGGATTCCCACCCGATCCGCTGGGAATAGCCATCGGCATCGGCGAGCAGGCCACTGCCCTGGCCTCGATCGGCTATGCCGCCCATTCGGTGGAACTGGCCAAGGCAGACATCGCCAGCGCCAAAGAAGGTATCGAAGCGGCCAACACCGCCTTGATGTATGCCAACCAGCAGCGTGATCGCGCACACGTGATGTACGACACGGCAAGCCGGACCGCGATTGCCCTGGATCAAGCCGGAGTAGACAGATGACACGATTCCACAGGCGTTCGCGACAACGCATGGGCGGCTTCTCGCTGGTCGAGTTGAGCGTGGTGCTGGTGGTGCTGGGCATTGCCGGGGTGCTGCTTGTGCGTTGGCTGACCTATGCCCACGCCGAGCAGAAGCAGGTGCTGCAACGCACGCTTCTACAACGCGCCGACGACGCGCTGCTGGCCTATGTCTCCGCCCGGCACCACCTGCCCTGCCCGGCGGCGGGAATCGACGGGATCGCCAACTGCACGCTGAGCACCGGCTTCCTGCCGCATGCCGAACTCGGGCTGCCCGAACCGCGTGCCGGACGCATCCGCTATGCGGTGTACCGCAGTCCTGCGATCACTGGCGTCGATCCGGACCTCGCCTCGGTGGCAGGTGACCTGGCGGTGGCCGTGGACCGCGCCCCTGTCCTGCAGATGCTCGGCAACGCCACCTCCGGCAGTATCAGTGCGCAGGTCGCGCTGCCGACCGGTTGCGCCACGCTTGCTGGCGTGGACTGCACCGCGGTACCGGCGCTGAAAAGCAACGGCCTGGACTTCTGCTATGCCCTGCGAACGGCAATGAACGCCCCGGCGCTGGGCAGCCAGGCCCACACCATCGGCAGTAGCGGCCGGGTCACAAACGTCGCCTATGCGCTGGCGCTGACCGATCCTGCGACAAGCGCGCCGACGGCCATCAACAAGGGCCACACCTTCGCATCACCGCGGCGGGAAGCCGGCAACGACTATCAGGACAAGGTTCGGGCGGTCGGCATGGAGCAGCTGTGGAGCCGGCTGCGCTGCGGCGAATCGCTGGGAAGCGCGCTGCATGCGCACGCCAATGCCGCCGCGGCCGCTTCGCTGAATGTACCGGCGATGGACGACTACCAGGAGCAGATCGAGATCATGGTCGATCTTGCCCATGCCGGTGACTTGGGTGCCGACGCCGCCATCGTGCTGTCGGTGGCACAGATCTTCAGCGCCACTGCCGGCATCTTCGACTCGATCGGCGAGACGGCGAACTCCATTGGCGGCTGGAGCTGGCGCGTGCCCTTGTCGACGGTCGGACTCGGCAGTGCGCTGGGCGCGACGACGGCATCGGCCGCATTCAAGGCCAAGAGCGTGGAAAACGTGAAAAAGACCGCCCAGCTCCGCAGCGCGTTCCTCGACGGCACCCCCGCCAGCGATGATCCGGACGGCGGCATCTATCCCTTGCAGCTCCGCGCAACCGCGCTGTATCGGGCGGTCTCCCTGCAGGCCCAGCGTGCCGACATGCTTGGGATCACGCCCGGACCGGCCGAGCGCGCCGAGATCGGCAAGATCGGCGCGACCCCCTGATCCTCCCCAGGGGTACGGTTCAGCCCCATCGCCAGAACCAACGCGTCCCGGCCCCGCAGACAATCCGCAGGGCCATGGAGGTGCTGGCGCTACGCCCCCAGCGGCGCCAGGCAGACTCCGCGCACGCGCCCTGACGCGGACCGGCGCATTGCAGGCAAATGGAAATGGCAGCCATAGGGCTGCCATCGGGAGCAACATGACAGGAGCAGCCGCGGGTTCAGCCGGCCATACGCAAACCGGTCTTCGCCGCCCTGATTCCGGCCGCTACCGCCACCGGCGAGGGAGCACGGCGCTGAGCAGCCGAACCACTGGATATGCGGGTAAACAGCCGCCGGGTTTCCACATCCGGCTCCAGGCCCAGCTCCCGCTGAAGCTCCAACTCGAAATGCTGGTAGATCGTCACCGCCACACTGTGCAATCCACAGCCGGCATGGGCGTGCATCAGCCGGCGGGCATGCGCGTTGTTCCACGGGTCACGCAGACTCAGCGCGCGGGCCACATCGATGGCCCGCTCCCACTGTTCGGCCACCAACAGTCCATCACAGCAATTCTCCGCCGCACCAACCAGGCGGGCCTCCAGCATCTGCCGGGTGGTTTCCAGCCATGACTGGAAGTTGGAATCGGCGATGTCGTCCATGCCCTCCATGAAGACACGCTGCTCGGTCAACAGGTGCAACGACTGGCATGGCGCGGCCAGCAGCAGATCAATGTCGAACCGCGGCGCCTCGCTGCGCACCAGGCCGACGGCGGTGCGTTCGATACGCAGGATGTCCGGCCCCAGCCTGGCCGTGCAGAAGCGGTTGAGGTTGCTCAGCACCTGGCGCAGGTTGGTCAGCGCGCTGCTTTCACCCAGGGTGGGCCACAGCAGCGCTGCCAGCGCGACCCGCGAGTGCATGCGATTGGACTCCACCGCCAGATAGCCCAGCAGCGCCCAGCCCTTGCGATAGATGATCGGCGCCGGCAGCCCGTCGCCGGAGGCCATCAGCGGCACCAGCGCCGCTCCGCGGTCAGTGAACGCGCTGTTGCACGGGGCACCGCAGCCATGCCTCGTCTCCCGCTCCAAATCCAATGCCATGAGTTCCCCCGGTCCAAAACAGAAATTGCCCTGTACTTGTTAAACCGGCAAAAGCGTCGGAATCCGATCATCGACCCCCCAATTTTCTTGAACCGCGTGTCGCGGGCGCGGCTTTCCGCGCAACCAGGTCCGCTGAATTCCGTGCAGGCACTCAGTTTCAAGAGCAACCAAGCCGCTGTGGCGGGCATTGCCGGCCCATTGCCGGTGATCACATCTGCAAGCGTTGACATGCGCACCGTGGGGATGGTTATCTCGGTTCCATGTTGCAACGCCACACCACCGCCGCCCACCTGTCATCGAGCCCGACTCCGGTCGCGGCATCGCTGCTTGTACTCGTACTTATTACCGAACCCACAGGTGCGGGACGAGCTGGCGCGTAGCAGAAAACGGCCAGATTCGATCAAAGACCCCGCGCCGACCCCGGTGCGGGGTTTTTCGTTTCCAGCTTCTATTTCATCTGAAACCATGTCTCCGACCCCTGACACCACCCGCAAACACACCACCAACGCTGCCACCTGCAGCGCTGCCACCTGCATGGTGTCTGCCCCGCCCGCCCCGGCCGCTGCGTCCTGACGCAACGGCCGTTTTCATTTCTGCAGTCTCTCTTCATTGCAAGGAACCCAAGCACCATGAGCACCAACGAACTGCCCCAGATCAAAATCGCCGTCGTCGGTTACGGCAGCCAAGGCCGCGCCCATGCCATGAACCTGCGTGAATCCGGCTTCGACGTGGTCGTCGGCCTGCGCGCCGGTGGCCCCACCGAGGTCAAGGCCCAGGCCGACGGCTTCACCGTCAAGAGCCCGGCCGAAGCGGTCAAGGACGCCGATCTGGTCGCCGTGCTGACCCCGGACATGGTGCAGAAGAAGCTGTACAACGAGGTGCTGGCGCCGAACATGAAGCTTGGCGCCTGCCTGCTGTTCGCGCACGGCCTGAACGTGCATTTCGGCATGATCGAGCCGCGCGCCGATCTGGACGTGGTGCTGGTCGCACCGAAGGGCCCGGGCGCACTGGTGCGTCGCGAGTATGAAATCGGCCGTGGCGTGCCGTGCATCTATGCGGTCCACCAGGACACCAGCGGCAAGGCCGAGCAGCTGGCCCTGGCCTACGCCGCCGGGCTGGGCGGCGCCCGCGCCAACATCATCAAGACCACCTTCAAGGAAGAGACCGAAACCGACCTGTTCGGCGAGCAGGCCGTGCTGTGCGGCGGTGCCTCGGCGCTGGTGCAGGCCGGCTTCGAGACGCTGGTGGAAGCCGGCTACCAGCCGGAAATCGCCTACTACGAAGTGCTGCACGAACTGAAGCTGATCGTGGACCTGTTCTACGAAGGCGGCATCACCCGCATGCTGGAGTTCATCTCCGAAACCGCCCAGTACGGCGATTTCGTCTCCGGTCCGCGCGTGATCGACGCCTCGGTGAAGGCACGCATGAAGGACGTGCTGACCGACATCCAGAACGGCACCTTCACCCGGAACTGGGAAGCCGAGTACGAAGCCGGGCTGCCGAACTACAGGAAGTTCCAGCAGGCCGACATGGACCATCCGATCGAAAAGGTGGGCAAGGAGCTCCGCGCCAAGATGGTCTGGCTGCAAGCACAGAACGCGTAACCCCGCGGTCCCCCACCCGCAACAGGCAAAGGTCGCTGCATGAACACATCCACCCCCGGTGCGCCGCGCAATGGCGCACGCTGGCTGACGCAGGCCCTGGAAGCCGAAGGCGTGCAAACGCTGTTCGGCTACCCGGGCGGCACCATCATGCCGTTCTATGACGCATTGGTGGACTCCAGCCTCAAGCACATCCTGGTACGCCACGAGCAGGGCGCGGCGCTGGCCGCCAACGGTTACGCCCGCGCAAGCGGCAAGGTCGGTGTCTGCGTGGCCACCTCCGGCCCCGGTGCGTCCAACCTGGTCACCGGTATCGCCGATGCGATGCTCGATTCGGTACCGATGGTGTGCCTGACCGGCCAGGTCGGCACCCCGCTACTGGGTACCGATGCGTTCCAGGAACTGGATGTGTTCGGCATGACCATGCCGATCGTCAAGCACAGCTGGCTGGTGCGCAGTGTCGAGGAACTGCCACAGGTGGTGGCCGAAGCATTCCGTGTCGCCCGCGAAGGACGGCCCGGTCCGGTGCTGATCGACCTGCCCAAGGACGTGCAGCTGGCCGATGCCTCGCATCTGCCCGATCACAGGCCGGCCACGGTGGATCCGGTGCCGGCGCCGGAGGCGGAGCGTCTGGCCGCGCGGCGGGCCAAAAAAAAACCCCCCCCCCCAACCCCCCAAAAAAGCGCGGGCGGGCGGCAGCGGGGGGGGGGGGGGGGGGGGGGGGGGGGGGGGGGGGGGGGGGGGGGGGGGGGGGGTGGGGGGGGGGGCGCAGGGCGGGGGTGGGGGGGGGGGGGGGGGGGAGGGCGGCGGGGGGGGGGGGGGGGGGGGGGCCGGGGGCTCCCCCCCCCCCCCCCGCGGCCGAGAAGCCCGTCATCTACGGCGGCGGCGGCATCGGCTTGGCCGATGCGGTCGGCGAGTTCCGCCAGTTCGTCGAAGCCTCCGGTATTCCGACCGTGCTGACCCTGCGTGGTCTGGGCGCGCTGCCGGCCAATCATCCGCAGTACCTGGGCATGCTCGGCATGCACGGCACCCGGGCGGCCAACATGGCGGTGCAGGAATCGGACCTGCTGATCGTGGTCGGCGCCCGTTTCGATGATCGCGCCACCGGCAAGCTGACCGAGTTCGCCCCTTTCGCCCGCGTCATCCACCTGGATGCCGATGCCTATGAGATCGCCAAGCTGCGCAGCGTCGATGTCGCCATTCCAGGCAATGTCGCCACCGCGCTGCGGGCACTGACTCCCCTGCGCGGCAACTGCAACGCCTGGCGCGCCCGCTGCGCGGCCAACCGCGAGAAGTTCACCGCCCGCTACGACGCCCCAGGCCAGGACATCTACGCGCCGGCGCTGCTCAAGCGGCTGAGCGAAGTGGCGCCAGCCGACACCGTGATCGCCTGCGACGTCGGCCAGCACCAGATGTGGGTGGCGCAGCATTGCCGCTTCAACCACCCGCGCAACCACCTGACCTCTGGCGCGCTGGGCACGATGGGCTTCGGCCTTCCGGCGGCGATGGGCGCACAGTTCGCCTGCCCGGAGCGCACCGTGGTGCTGGTCTCCGGCGATGGCAGTTTCATGATGAACGTGCAGGAGCTGGTCACCATCGCCCGCTGCCGCCTGCCGGTGAAGATCGTGCTGCTGGACAACTCCTCGCTGGGCATGGTGCGCCAGTGGCAGGAACTGTTCTTCGCCGAGCGTTACAGCGAGATCGACCTGTCCGACAACCCGGATTTCGCCGCGCTGGCGCAGGTGTTCGGCATTCCCGCCACCCGCATCACCCAGCGCGCGCAGGTCGAGGATGCGCTGGCCGCGCTGCTGGACACGCCCGGCCCGGCACTGCTGCATGTGTCCATCGATGCCCGCGCCAATGTCTGGCCACTGGTGCCGCCCAACAACGCCAACAGCACCATGCTCGACAGCAACCCCGCCCACGCCAAGGCAACGCAGGAGAGTTCCAATGCAATACCGGCTTGACCTGGTGCTGAAGCCGGCCGAAGGCGCGCTGGTGCGCGTGATCGGCATGGTCGAACGCCGTGGTTTTTCGCCCAGCAACATCGCCGGCAACCGCAACGCCGACGATGCCGGCCGCTGGCATGTGCAGATGGACATCCATGGCACACGTCCGCCGGAAACGCTGTGCCACCAGCTGCGCAAGGTTTACGACTGCGAATCGGTACAGGTGGTACCGGTAGCGGGTACCCCGGTATGAGCAGCGAGGTAAGTGGCGTACCGGTAGTACGCCGCCGCAGCCTGCGGAGGCGTCTTCTTCCATCCGGGCATCGGCAACGCGGCCCGTCCGTCCGCGGTGACGGCCACGTACATGGCTGACCGTGGCCGCCCCGTTGCAACTGCCGCGTACGCTGGCGACATCCACGTCAGCGTCGCCGATGTGCTGGCCGCCCAGGCGCGTCTGCGCCGCTTCCTGCCGCCCACCCCGCTGCACTATGCCGAGCGTTTCGGCACCTGGTTGAAGCTGGAAAACCTGCAGCGCACCGGCTCCTACAAGGTTCGGGGCGCGCTCAACGCGATGCTGGCGGCGCTGGAGCGCGGCGACGACCGCACCGTGATCTGCGCCTCCGCGGGTAATCATGCCCAGGGCGTGGCCTGGGCTTCGCACCGGCTGGGCGTGCAGGCCATCACGGTGATGCCGCACGGCGCACCGGCCACCAAGATTGCCGGCGTCCAGCACTGGGGCGCCACCGTGCGCCAGCACGGCAACAGCTACGACGAAGCCTTCGCCTTCGCCCGCGAGCTGGCCGAACAGAACGGCTACCGCTTTCTGTCCGCCTTCGATGATCCGGATGTGATCGCCGGCCAGGGCACGCTGGGCATCGAGCTGGCCCCGCATGCCCCGGACGTGGTGATCGTGCCGATCGGCGGTGGCGGCCTGGCCTCCGGCGTGGCACTGGCCCTGAAGTCGCAGGGCGTGCGCATCATCGGGGCCCAGGTCGAGGGCGTCGATTCGATGGCCCGGGCGATCCGCGGCGATGTGCGCGAAATCGATCCGGTGCCGACCCTGGCCGACGGGGTCAAGGTCAAGATTCCCGGCTTCCTAACCCGCCGCCTGTGCGCCAGCCTGCTCGACGACGTGGTCATCGTGCGCGAAGCGGAGCTGCGTGAAACCCTGGTGCGGCTGGCGCTGGAAGAACACCTGATCGCCGAAGGCGCCGGTGCGCTGGCCCTGGCCGCCGGTCGCCGCGTGGCCGGCAAGCGCAAGTGCGCGGTGGTGTCCGGCGGCAACATCGATGCCGCGGTGCTGTCCATGCTGCTGTCGGAAGTCCGACCGCGCCCGCCGCGCAAGCCGCGGCAACGCAATACCGAGCGACTTAGAAGCCGCGCCGTCATACCGGCCTCGCGCACCGCCAAAGCCGACATCCCCAATCTTTCCGTTACCGCCGCAGTCGAGGAGACCCTCTGGTGAATACTCCAACCAACAACACCCCGCGAATTACCATCTTCGACACGACCCTGCGTGACGGTGAGCAATCACCCGGCTGCAGCATGACGCCACCGCAGAAGCTGGTGATGGCAAGGGCGCTGGCGGAACTGGGCGTGGACGTGATCGAAACCGGCTTCCCCGCAAGTTCGCAGTCCGACCGCGACGCCATGGCCCTGATCGGCCGCGAAGTGCGCCAGCCGGTGCTGGCGGTGCTGTCGCGCTGTCTGGCCGGCGATATCGAAACCTCGGTCAAGGCGCTGGAGGCTGCAGCACGCCCGCGCCTGCACGTGTTCCTGTCGACCAGCCCGCTGCATCGCGAGCACAAGCTGCGCATGAGCCGGGAGCAGGTGCTGGAATCGGTGCACAGGCATGTGAGCATGGCGCGCGGCTATCTGGATGACATCGAGTTCTCCGCCGAAGACGCCACCCGCACCGAACTGGACTTCCTGACCGAAGTCGCCCAGGTCGCCATCGCTGCCGGCGCAAGCACCATCAACCTGCCCGACACCGTCGGCTTCACCACGCCGGAAGAAATCCGTGCGATGTTCCAGCATGTCATCGCCAATGCGGCCGGTGCCGACAAAGTGGTGTTCAGCACCCACTGCCACAATGACCTGGGTCTGGCGGTAGCCAACTCGCTGGCCGCGATCGAAGGAGGGGCGCGCCAGGTGGAAGGCTCGATCAACGGCATCGGCGAGCGCGCCGGCAACTGCGCGCTGGAAGAAATCGCGATGGTGCTGAAAGTCCGCAACGCCTTCTACAACAACTTCGATACCGGCTTCGACACCCGCCGCATCGTGCCCACCTCGCAGCTGCTGCAGCGCCTGGTCGGCATGCCGGTCCAGCGCAACAAGGCCATCGTCGGCGCCAACGCCTTCGCGCACGAGTCCGGCATCCACCAGCACGGCATGCTGCGCAACCGCAACACCTACGAGATCATGCGTCCAGAAGACGTGGGCTGGGAATCCTCGCAGATGGTGCTGGGCCGCCACAGCGGCCGCGCCGCGGTCGAGGCACGGCTGCGGGCGCTGGGCTACCTGCTGGAAGAGGAAGAGCTGAAGCTGGTCTTCGAGCAGTTCAAGGCCCTGTGCGAGCAGCAGCGGGTGGTCACCGATGCCGACCTGCAGACCCTGATGCAGGGCACCTCCAGCAGCGACGGCTACCGCCTGGCCTCGATGACCATCAGCGACGTCGGCAGCCGCGCCAATGCGCTGGTCGAGCTGTCCGATCCGGAAGGCAACCGCGTGTCCGAGACCGCACAGGGCGATGGCCCGGTCGATGCGCTGTTCTCGGCGCTGTCGGCGGCCACCGGCGTGCAACTGACCCTGGACAGCTACCATGTGCACAGTGTCGGCATCGGTGCCGATGCGCGCGGTGAGGCCAACCTGAGCGTGCGCCACGAAGGCGAGATCCTCGAAGGCACCGGCACCAGCCGCGACATCATCGAAGCCAGCGCACTTGCCTGGCTGGATGTCACCAATCGCCTGCTGCGCCATCGCGAAAGCAGCACCTGCGAGGAAGCCGTCAGCGCCTGAGCGCGACGGCAGAACATAGGCAACGGAACGAACTGATGAGCGCCGCACCCAAAACCCTGTACGACAAACTGTGGGATGCCCACGTCGTGGTCCCCGAATCCGACAGCGCGCCGGCCGTGCTGTATATCGACCTGCACCTGATCCATGAAGTGACCTCGCCGCAGGCCTTCACCGAGCTGCGCGAGCGCGGGCTGAAGCCGCGCCGGCCGGATCGCACCAAGGCGACGATGGACCACTCCACGCCGACCCTGCCGGCCGGTCCGGACGGCACGCTGCCCTACGCCAGCAAGGCCTCCGAAGCGCAGGTCGAAACCCTCGCCAAGAACTGCGCCGAATACGGCATCGAACTGTTCGACATGGCCTCGGCCAGCCGTGGCATCGTCCACGTCATCGCCCCGGAGCAGGGCTTCACCCAGCCAGGCATGACCATCGTCTGTGGTGACAGCCACACCTCCACCCACGGCGCGTTCGGCGCGCTGGCCTTCGGTATCGGCACCAGCGAAGTCGGCCATGTGCTGGCCACGCAGTGCCTGCTGCAGCGCAAAGCCAGGACCATGGCCATCACCGTCGATGGCGAACTGGCCCCGGGCGTGGGCGCCAAGGACGTGGTGCTGCATATCATCGGCGTGATCGGGGTCAACGGCGGCACCGGCCATGTGCTGGAATTCCGCGGCTCGGCAATCCGCGCGATGGACATGGAGCAGCGCATGACCCTGTGCAACATGTCGATCGAAGCCGGCGCCCGCGCCGGCATGGTCGCACCGGACCAGGTCACCTTCGACTGGATTGCCAGGACCCCGCGCGGCCCCAAGGACGCCGACTTCGACAAGGCCGTGGCGTACTGGGCGTCGTTAAACAGTGACGAGGCCGCGCACTTCGACAGCGAAGTCCATATCGATGCCGGCGACATCCGTCCGACCCTGACCTGGGGCACACATCCCGGAACCGCGATCGCGGTGGATGCGCCGATCCCGGCCGCCAACGACGCCGCCGCGCAGAAGGGCCTGGATTACATGAAATTCGAAGCCGGCCACAGTTTGATCGGCACGCCGGTGGACGTGGTGTTCGTTGGTTCCTGCACCAATGGCCGGCTGAGCGACATGCGCGAAGTGGCACAGGTGCTGCGCGGCCGCCGCATCGCCGATGGCGTGCGCATGCTGGTGGTGCCGGGCTCGGAAATCGTCAAACGCGAGGCCGAGGCCGAAGGCATCCACGAAGTTGTGCGTGCGGCCGGTGCTGAATGGCGCGAGCCGGGCTGCTCGATGTGCATCGCCATGAACGGCGATCTGGTGGCCCCCGGCCAGCTGGCGGTGAGCACCAGCAACCGCAATTTCGAAGGACGTCAGGGCCCCGGTTCGCGTACCTTGCTGGCATCGCCGATGAGCGCGGCGTGGGCGGCGGTGAACGGCCGTGTCGCCGACCCGCGTGAGCTGTTTGCCAAGGAGGTGGCGTGATGGCCGCACTGACCCGCATCGTTTCGCGCAGCGTGGTGCTGCGCCAGACCAATATCGACACCGACCAGATCATCCCGGCGCGTTTCCTGTCCACCACCGAGCGTGCCGGTCTGGGCAAGCATGCGTTCAACGACTGGCGCTGGCAGGCCGATGGCTCGCCGAACCCGGAATTCGCCTTCAACCAGCCGCAGAACGCCGGGCGTTCGATCCTGCTGGCCGGGCGCAACTTCGGCTGCGGCTCCTCGCGCGAACATGCGCCGTGGGCGCTGACCGATCTGGGACTGAGCGCCATCGTCAGCAGCGAGATCGCCGATATCTTCCGTGGCAACGCGCTGAAGAACGGGCTGCTGCCGATTGTGCTGGACGAGGCCGACGTGCAAGCGCTGATGCAGAACCCGGATGACGAGCTGACCGTGGATGTGGCCGCGCGCGAGCTGCGCACTTCCAGTGGCAAGGCCTATCCGTTCCCGCTGGACGGCTTCTCGCAGACCTGCCTGCTCGAAGGCGTTGACCAGCTGGGTTACCTGCTGGGCCGTACGACTGAAATCGAACGTTACGAGAGTGAACATGCACGCTGAAATCGTCGTATTGCCGGGTGACGGCATCGGCCCTGAAATCACCGCCGCCGCGGTCGATGTGCTCAAAGCCATCGCCACCCGCTTCGGCCACAGCTTCAACTTTGTCGAACACGATATCGGCGGCATCGCCATCGACACGCACGGCCAGCCGTTGCCGCCGGCCACGCTGGAGGCCTGCCGCAAGGCCGATGCGGTGCTGCTCGGCGCCGTGGGTGGCCCCAAGTGGTCCGATCCCAATGCCAAGGTGCGTCCGGAGCAGGGCCTGCTGGCCATTCGCAAGGCGCTGGGGCTGTTCGCCAACCTGCGTCCGGTGCGTACCCATCCCGCGGCGTTGCACGCCTCGCCGATCAAGGCCGAGCTGCTGCGGGACGTGGACTTCGTGGTCGTGCGCGAGCTCACCGGCGGCATCTATTTCGGCGACAAGACCCGCGATGCCGACAGCGCCAGCGATCTGTGCCGCTACACCACGGTCGAAATCGAACGCGTGCTGCGCAGCGCCTTCCGTCTTGCCCAGCAACGTCGTGGCAAGCTGACCTCGGTGGACAAGGCCAATGTGCTGGAAACCTCGCGGCTGTGGCGGGACATCGCCGCCCGCATCGGCCGCGAGGAATTCCCGGACGTGGAACTGGAACACCAGCTGGTCGATTCGATGGCCATGCACCTGATCGCCAAGCCGCGCGCTTACGATGTGATCGTCACCGAGAACATGTTCGGCGACATCCTCACCGACGAAGCCTCGATGCTGGCCGGCTCGCTGGGCCTGCTGCCGTCGGCCTCGCTCGGCGAACAGGGCCAGGTCGGCATCTTTGAGCCGATCCATGGCTCGGCCCCGGATATCGCCGGCAAGGGGATCGCCAACCCCTACGCCACCATCCTCAGCGCGGCCATGCTGCTGCGCCACTCGCTGGGACTGGAGGCCGAGGCGGCCGCCATCGAGCAGGCGGTCAGCGCCGCGCTGGATGCGGGCCATTTCACCGCCGACCTGGCGGCACAGGGACAGGCGCTGTCCACGCAACAGGCCGCGCAGGCGGTGCTTGCGCAGCTGAACTAGCTTTACCTGGACGCGGCCATCGGCCGCGTCTTTGTTTTGGCGGCCCGTTTCCGCCCGGTGGATTGCACGCTCCCTCCACATTTGGACTTGTTGCTTCAAGTCCCTCTCCTGAAAGGAACGCCCTTGAACTATCGCACTCCCGACGACTTCCTGGCCCATGTGGCCAAGCGCGACCCTTACCAGCCCGAATTCCTGCAGGCGGCAAAGGAAGTGATGCTCAGCCTGTGGCCGTTCCTGCAGCAGAATCCCAAGTACCTGCAGTACGGCATGCTGGAACGGCTGGTCGAGCCCGAACGCGTGATCCAGTTCCGCGTGACCTGGACGGACGACCACGGCCAGACCCACGTCAATCGCGCCTGGCGCGTACAGCACAGCTCGGCGATCGGTCCGTTCAAGGGCGGCATGCGCTTTCATCCCTCGGTGAACCTGTCGATCCTGAAGTTCCTGGCGTTCGAGCAGACCTTCAAGAACGCACTGACCACCCTGCCGATGGGGGGTGGCAAGGGCGGCGCGGATTTCGATCCCAAGGGCAAGAGCGACGGCGAAGTGATGCGCTTCTGCCAGGCGCTGATGCTGGAGCTGCACCGCCATCTCGGCCCCAATACCGATGTTCCAGCCGGAGATATCGGGGTGGGCGCACGCGAAGTCGGCTTCATGGCCGGCATGATGAAGAAACTCAGCAACGATGCCTCGTGTGTGTTCACCGGCAAGGGCCTGGCCTACGGTGGCAGCCTGATGCGCCCGGAGGCCACCGGCTATGGCACGGTCTACTTCGTCGAGCAGATGCTGCACCATGCCAGACGCCAGACCCATGGGGCCAAGGTGCTGGTGTCCGGCTCGGGCAACGTTGCCCAGTACGCTGCCGCCAAGGCGGCCGATCTGGGCGCGCGCGTGCTCACTTTCTCCGACTCCGGCGGCACGCTGTATGCGCGCGATGGTTTCGATGAGCAGGGCCTGCTGGATGTGATGGCATTGAAGAACGAGCGTCGTGGCCGCCTGGCCGAGCTGGCCGACGATCCCCGCTTCGAATTCCTGGTGGACCGCCGGCCCTGGCACATCCCGGCCGATATCGCCCTGCCCTGCGCGACCCAGAACGAGCTGGACGAAACCGATGCGCGCACCCTGGTCCACAACGGCGTGCTGTGCGTGGCCGAAGGCGCCAACATGCCCTCGACGCTGGAGGCGGTGGAGGTGTTCCTGCAGGCCGGCACGCTGTATGCACCCGGCAAGGCCAGCAATGCCGGCGGCGTGGCCACCTCGGGCCTGGAGATGTCACAGAACGCGCTGCGACTGTCCTGGCGTCACGCCGATGTCGATGAACGCCTGCACGTGATCATGAAGGAGATCCACGCCAACTGCGTGCAACATGGCGTGCGCAAAGATGGCAGCGTCAACTATGTCGACGGCGCCAATATCGCCGGTTTCGTCAAAGTGGCCGACGCGATGCTGGCCCAGGGCCTGTACTGACCCGTGCGGATCGCGTCCTGGCCCGGAACGCTCAGGACAGGACGCGATTGCGGCCCGTATTCTTGGCCCGGTACAGCTGTCGATCCGCAGCGGCGATCAGCGTGTGCGTCGTCTCCTGCCCCGGCCCGCGCTCGGCGGCACCGATACTGACGGTGATCGTCGCCTCCGCATCCACATCCTCCAGCCGCAGACGCGCAACCCGCGTACGCAGCGCCTGCAGCACCGGCAACGCCTCGCTCAACCCCATTCCGCGCAGCACGATCAGGAATTCCTCGCCACCATGGCGGGAGATGAACTGCCCCTCGCCCAGCTGCAACTGCAACAGCCACGCCACATCCCGCAGCACACGATCACCCACCTCGTGGCCGTAGACGTCATTGATGCGTTTGAAGTGGTCGATATCGACCAGCGCCACGGTCAACGGCGAGGCCGGATCGTCACGCAAGGCCAGCTGCAGATGCGCGTCGGCGGCGCGACGGTTCGGCAATCCGGTCAACGCATCGTGGGTGGCCTGATGGGCCAGCCGTTTCAGCAGCGCGTCCCGTTCGGCATCGGCCTGCTCCAGCGCTCGGTTTTTCTCGCTCAGCTCCTGCGTCCTCACCGCGATCTCGTCATCGAGTTGCCGCTGCCGGCGTCGATAGCTGGCCGTCCGCCAGCTGATGAGTGCCACTACCAGGCCGATCAGCGCCAGCGCCAGCAGGGCCAGTGCCCAGGGCCGCCGCCAGTAGGGCGTGGCCACTTCCAGCGTCAATACGGTCTCGCCAATCCGCGCGGCATCGGCCCAGTCCAGCGGCAGCGCCATCGCCTGTATGCGCAGCCGGTAACTGCCCGGTGGAAGGTTGGTGTAGACCGCTTCGGTGCGTGTATCGGCGTCTACCCAGTCCGCGTCGAAACCCTCCAGCCGGTAGCGGTAGCGCATCTTGTCCGGCGCGCGGAAGCCCAGCCCGCTGTAGGCGACCCCGATGCGTTCGACCTCGCTGGGAAGCTGGTAGCGCTCACGCATCTGCTGCTGCGCGCCATCGACGATGACGCTCTCGATGGCAACCGGCGCGGTCTGCAGACGCTGCTGTCCCACGCGTTGCGGATCGATCACGGCCAAGCCGCCCGATGTCGCAAACAGCAGCTGTCCCTGGTCGGTCATCCAGCTGGACGGTGAGGAGGCGCCGTTGGTCTGGCGGCTGGGCATGCCGTCGGTATGATCCACGACGTGGACCGCCAGCTGCGCACGCGCGCCGGCCGCCACGCCGACCAGATCATTGCGATCCAGGCGGAACACACCTTGATTGCTGGACAGCCACAGATGGTTCTGCCCGTCATCGAGAATGCGGAAGATCTTGTCGCGCGGCAGCCCGCGGGCGTGATCGAAGGCCTGGATCGACAATCCCCGACGCCGCAGCAGGCCATGGTCGGTCGCGATCCACAGGTCGCCGTTGGCATCGCCCAGGAAGTCGAACACGTACCGCGCCGGGAAATCGGCCGCGTTTGCCGGCCATACCCGGAGCTTTTGCGCCGCATCGAGCGAGGCCATGCCGTTGCTGGTGCCGATCCACAATACGCCGGCCTGATCACGGTACAGCGCATGCACCGCCGCCGCTGGCGGCAAGCCGTCCAGCGTCCCGTAGTGGCGCAGGCTACCGTGACGGTACCGGTACAACCCGTCGGCGCAACCAATCCACACGGTGCCATCGGCCTCGGCCAGCAGCGCGCGCACGAGCGGCTGCACCAGTCCCGGCAGCGTCACCCGCTGCTGGATACGCCCGTTGCTGTCCAGCGCGAACACGCCCTGGTTGTAGGTGCCTACCCATAGGGTTTGGTCGCGTTGGGCCAGCGCCAGCACCGAAGCATCGCGCTGCGCATCCGCAAGCAGCGGCACCTTGGCCAGTTGCCCGTTGTACTGGCGCTCCAGCCCTTCGGAATGGCCGATCCAGATCGCTCCATCGGGCGTCTGCATCACCGCGCGAATATAGTTCGAGCGCAGGCCATCGGCGACTGTCAGCCCGCTGGCCGCCCCCTCGTCGATCCGGAACAGGCCATCGGTGCTGCCCGACCACACCAGTCCCTCACGATCGATCAACAGCGCCGGACTGACCTGGCCATGCACCGGCAGGCGCTCGACCACGCCATCGGCATAACGTTCGAGCCGGCCTGCGGACAGACTCATCCACAGCGCACCGGCAGCATCGCGGCGCACCGCGTCCACCCGCTCGCCGCGTTTGAGGTGTTCGACGCGACCGTTGCCGTGCAGCCAGTGGATACCGTCATCGGCCGCCACAACCCAGCCGCCGGCACCATCGTCGACCAGATCGCGCACGCGCCATGCCTGGCTGTTGCGCCACGGCTGCAGGCGTTGCTGCGCAAGACGGAAGATCCCCACCTCGGTGGCGATCAGCATGCCGCCACTCGGGTCATGGCGCAGCGCGGTGACCGGGACGACCGGCAAGCCCATCGCCGCGCTGGCGTCTTCCAGCACACCACTCACCGAGAGCCGCAGCAGACGTTCATTGGTGGCGATCCACAGCGAGCCGTCGTGGTCACGCAGCATCGCCACCACCGACAACTGCCGGGCATCGGCGCCGCCCAGCGGCTGCCATGCCCCCTTGTGATAGCGGTAAACCCCGTCGGAAGCGGTTCCGAACAGCATCGCGCCATCGGCCTCGGCAAGGATGCTCAGGATTCCGGACAACTCCACCCCGGGGGTGTTCTGCCGGTCGAAGACGGTAAAGCTGCGGCCGTTGAAACGGACCACACCTTCCCAGGTCCCGATCCAGATGAAGCCGTCCGTGCCCTGCGCCAGCGACTGCACCAGGTTGTGCGGCAGCCCCTGCGCCATATCCCAGCTGGCGACGGTGTGCCGGCCGGCCTGGGCCCATGACGGGAAAAAGCCGGCGACCACCAGCACCAGCGTGACCAGCCACACCCGCGTCCACCGCCGCGCCGGCGCGCACGGTTGGCAGGAGTACCGATCACGTGGGGAAATCGCCAAACCCGCCTCCCGCAGGCACGCCGGCGGTGCACCGGCGTGCCAATCTAACATTCGCCGTGCCCGGCTCCCTGCGGCGCGGGACACAGGGGCCGGAGATCATCGTCGATTCAGCTGCCGGCTTCGTCCGGGCGTACCCGGAACCAGGCCGCGTACAGCGCCGGCAGGAACACCAGGGTCAGCACCGTGCCGACAATCAAGCCGCCCATGATCGAGATCGCCATCGAGCCGTAGAAGGCGCTGCGCGAGAGCGGGATCATCGCCAGCACCGCCGCCAGGGCGGTCAGCACGATCGGCCGGAAGCGGCGCACGGTGGCATCGATGATCGCGTGCCAGCGGTCATGCCCGGCGTCGATGTCCTGCTGGATCTGGTCGATCAGAATCACCGAGTTGCGCATGATCATGCCGGCCAGCGCGATCGTTCCCAGCATCGCCACGAACCCGAACGGCACCCGGAACAGCAGCAGGAACAGGGTCGCGCCGATGATGCCCAGCGGTGCGGTCACCAGCACCATCGCCGCCCGCGAGAAACTGCGCAGCTGCAGCATCAGCAAGGTCGCCACCACCGCCAGGAACAGCGGCAAGCCGGCCTTGATCGAGTCCTGGCCGCGCGCCGAATCCTCCACGGTGCCGCCGGTTTCCAGCAGGTAGCCGTCCGGCAGCGCCTCGCGGATCTGCGCCAGCGTCGGCACGATCTGCTCCACCACGCCCACCGGCTGGGTGCCGTCGCCGATATCGGCGCGCACGGTGACCGTGGGCAGGCGGTCGCGATGCCAGATGATCCCGTCCTCGAAGGTGGATTCCAGCCTCGCCACCTGCGACAGCGGCACCGACGTGCCACCCGCCGTGGGAATGGCCAGGCTGGCGAGCATGTCCAGCTGCGTACGTTCGTCATCCGGTCCGCGCAGCAGCATGCCGATCTGGCGGTTGCCTTCGCGGTAGGTGCTCACGCTCATGCCCGACAGCGAGCTGGTCAGGAACTGGGCGATCTGCGCGCTGCTCACGCCCAGCACGCGGGCGCGCTCCTGGTCCACCACCAGCCGCACCACCTTGCTCGGTTCGGACCAGTTGAGGTTGACGTTGGTGGTATGCGGGTTCTCGCGCACCTTCGCCATCACCTGGCGGGCGATGGCCTGGACCCGGTCGATGTGCTCGCCAGAGACGCGGAACTGCACCGGATAGCCCACCGGCGGGCCGTTCTCCAGCCGGGTGACACGCAGCTGCACGTCGCCGAACTGCGGCACGACCTCATCGATCAGCCACTGGCGCACGTCTTCGCGCGCCTGGATGTCATCGGCCAGCACCACGAACTGGGCGAAATTGGTCGCCGGCAACTGCTGGTCCAGCGGCAGGTAGAAGCGCGGCGACCCGCTGCCGACATAGCCGACGAAATTGGCGATGCCGGGGCGCTGCTTGAGCAACGCCTCGAACTTCTCCGCCTGCGCCTGGGTGGCCTTCAGCGAGGCGCCCTCGGCCAGTTCGATATCCACCATCAGTTCCGGCCGGGTCGAATCCGGGAAGAACTGCTGTGGCACGAAGCGGAACATCACCAGCGAGAACACGAACAGGCCGATGGTGGCGAAGATCACCAGCCAGCGCCGGCGCAGACAGGCGTCGAGGAAGCGGCGGAAGCGCTGATAGAACGCGCTCTTGTACGGGTCATGGTCGTGCGCCAGCTGTCTGGGCTTGATCAGATTGGCCAGCGCCGGGTTGCGGTCGGCCCAGCGCAGCCGCAGCGCATGCCAGCGTCCGGCAAGGCTGCCCGGCTTGGGCGGCTGCGGGTTGTGCAGGTCCGGCAGCATCTTGTCACCCAGGTAAGGGATGAACAGCACCGCCGCGATCCACGACACCACCAGCGCGATGGTCACCACCTGGAACAGCGAGCGCGTGTACTCGCCCGTGCTCGAGGCGGCCGTGGCGATCGGCAGGAAACCGGCGGCGGTGATCAGCGTGCCGGTCAGCATCGGGAAGGCGGTGCTGGTCCAGGCGAAACTGGCCGCACGCAGGCGGTCGTAGCCCTGCTCCATCTTGGTGGCCATCATCTCCACCGCGATGATCGCGTCATCCACCAGCAGGCCCAGCGCCAGCACCAGCGCGCCAAGTGAAATCTTGTGCAGGCCGATATCGAAGTAGTGCATGACGAAGAAGGTCATCGCCAGCACCAGCGGAATGGTCACACCCACCACCAGCCCGGTGCGTAGCCCCAGCGAGAAGAAGCTCACCAGCAGCACGATGATCACCGCCTCGGCCAGCACCTGCACGAACTCGCCGACCGATTCCTCCACCGCATGCGGCTGGTCGGACACCTTGCGCAGCTCCATCCCCGCCGGCAGGGTCTTCTGCAAGCGCCCGAACTCGGCATCCAGCGTCGCGCCCAGCTGGAGGATGTCGCCGCCCTGCTTCATCGCCACGGCGATACCGATCGCCTCCTCGCCCATGAAGCGCATCTTCGGCGAGGCCGGATCGGCGAAGCCGCGTTTGACCTGGGCGATATCGCCCAGATGGATCGTGCGGTCGCCCGCCTGGATCGGGAACTGCCTGATCGCCTCGACCGAGTCGAACTGACCGCTCACACGCAGCTGCACGCGGTCGCTGAAGGTTTCAAAGAAGCTGGCCGGTGCCACCGCGTTCTGCTGCGCCAGCGCCTGCTGTACCTGCTGCAGCGAGATGCCCAGCGTGGCCAGCTTGGTGTTGGACAGCTCGATCCAGATCTTCTCGTCCTGCAGGCCGAGCAGATCCACCTTGCCCACATCGGCCACGCGCTGCAGCTCCAGCTGGATGCGATCGGCGTAGTCGCGCATCAGCGCGTAATCGAAGCCCTTGCCGGTCAGCGCGTAGATGTTGCCGAAGGTGTCGCCGAACTCGTCATTGAAAAATGGCCCCACGGCTTCGGCCGGCAACGTGCCGCGGATGTCGCCGACCTTCTTGCGCACCTGGTAGAACAGCTCGGGCACATCCTTGGAGCGCATCGAATCGCGCGCCATGAAGATCACCTGTGATTCGCCCGGTCGCGAGTACGACTGGATGAACTCGTACTGCCCGGTGTTCATCAGCGCCTTCTCGATCGGCTCGGTCACCTGCCGCGAGACCTGCTCGGCGGTGGCACCTGGCCACATCGTCTGCACCACCATCGCCTTGAAGGTGAACGGTGGATCCTCGGACTGGCCGAGATGCTTGTAGGACCATGCGCCGATGACCGCCATGGCGATCATCACGAAGAGCACCAGCGGGCGGTTGTTGAGCGCCCATTCGGAAAGATTGAAGCGGCGCACGCCTCACTCCCCCTGCTTGGCGGCAGCAGCCGGCGCGATCACCGGCTGGTTCTTGCGGTCCACCGCGATCACCGCCTGTCCTTCGCGCAGCAGATGGCCGCCAGCGGCCACCACCCAGTCATCGGCCTTCAACCCCGACAACACCGGAACGTCCTGCGCGCCATAGGCGCCCAGCGACACCGCGCGCGCCTGCAAGGTGGCGCTGGCCGGATCCACCACCCAGACGCTGGCCTGTTGCGCTGATTTGCCCTGTTGCACGGCCGCCAGCGGCACCGTCAATCCCGCGTTCTTTTCATGGGCGATGAACACCCGCGCGCTCTGTCCCAGCTCGACCTGGCCCCATGCCTCCGGCGCCAGACCCACGCGGGTGGCATAGGTGCGCGCCTGGGCATCGGCCGCCGGTGCAATCTCGCGGATGCTGCCCGGCCACCGCCGGCCCGGCTGGTTCCACAACTCGACCTGCACCGCCTGGCCGACGCTGTAGTCACGGATGCCGCTTTCCGGCAGCGCAATGGCGACCTCGCGCGCGCCGGCGGCCGCCAGCGTGTAGACCGTCTGTCCGGCGGCGAGCACCTGTCCGGCCTCGGCCTGGCGGCTGGCGATCACGCCGTCTTCGGGAGCGCGCAATTCCGCGTAGGCGGCCTGATTGCGGGCGACCTCCAGATTGGAGCGGGCCGCGTTGGCCTGGGCCTGCGCGGCCTTGAATGCCGCAGTCTGCGCATCCAGCGCCGAGCGGCTCACCAGCTGCTGCGCAGCCAGCGTCTCGTAGCGCTTCTGTTCGTCCCGGGCACGCACCAGATCCGCCTCGGCCGCCGCGTACTGCGCCTGCGCGGCGCGGGCCTGCAAGGCGTAATCGGCCACATCCAGCTCGGCCAGCAGCTGCCCCCGCTTTACCTGATCGCCCGCATCGACATGCCGGCGCAGCAGCTTGCCGCCGACCCGGAACGAAAGCGCCGTTTCCTCGCGGGCCCGTACCTCACCCGGGAAAGCACTGATGCCCGCCCCCACGCTGTCGCCGGGATGCACCACCAGCACGGGAACCGGCGCCACCGGCGCGGGTTCGGACTTTCCACAGGCACCAAGCACGGCCAGCAGCAGGATGACGCCAATCCATCGAACGTTTTTCATCGGAGGGGTCGCAGAAGCGGGAGGAAAGGGAAGCGGCCGGGACGTCACCGCCATTACTGAACGACACGGTATAGTATAAATATCGAACCAGCTGGTCTAGTATTAAACGATGTCTTCCTCCTCGTCCGCCAACGCTCCCGAGAAGCCCGTTGCACGTGGCGCCGGCCCCGGTCGTCCCAAGGACCTGGGCAAGCGCGCGGCGATCCTCGATGCGGCCAAGGAACTGTTCATCGAACAGGGCTTCAACGGCATCAGCATGGACGGCATCGCTGCCGCGGCAGGCGTTTCCAAGCTCACCGTGTACAGCCATTTCGGTGACAAGGAGACCTTGTTCACCGAAGCGATCCAGGCCAAGTGCGTGGAGATGATGCCCGACGAGCTGTTTGTGACCGATAACGAAGGCCCGTTGCGCGACCAGCTGCTGGGGATCGGCGATGCGTTTTTCACGCTGATCAGCAGCGACGCGGCCATCGCCACCCAGCGCATGATGATGACCCCGGACACCGACGACCGCATCCGCCAGATGTTCTGGCAGGCCGGCCCGGCGCGGACCGAAGCGGCGCTGGCCGACTTCCTGGGCGCCCGCGTGGCCCGCCAGGAACTGGTCATCGATGACCTGGCACTGGCCGCCCGCCAGTTCTTCTGCCTGATCAAGGGCGAAGTGCATACCCATATGATGTGCGGCCTGTGCTCGGCACCGGCGGTACCCGATGCCCGCGCGCATATCGCCGCCTGCGTCGATTTCTTCCTGCGCGCCTATGCGCCGCGCTGACAACCTGAACGAACCGGAGGTCCCGATGACTTCCGGCACTGCGGACCGCACAAGGTGGCAGCGATGCTTGCCCCGCACCGTCCACTCCTAACCGGTAAAATGGCCGGCCCACTGCGCCGGAATGATGAGCTTCCCATGACGATCGATTACTCCCACGCCCGCGAAATGATGGTTGAACAGCAGATACGTCCCTGGGACGTGCTGGACACCCGCGTGCTGGACGTTCTGGCGCGGCTGCCGCGCGAGGCCTTTGTCGCCGAGGCCAACCGCGCGTTGGCCTATGCCGATATCGAGCTGCCGCTCGGCCACGGCCAGAAGATGATGAAGCCGGTCATCGAAGGTCGCATGCTGCAGGCACTGGCGCTGCAGCCGGGCGAGGAAGTGCTGGAAATCGGCACCGGCAGCGGCTTCATCAGCGCCTGCCTGGGCGATCTGGCCCGCGAAGTGCTGAGCCTGGAAATCCATCCGGAACTGGCCGAAACCGCGCGTCAGCGTCTGGACGCGGCCAAGCTCGGCAACAACGTGCGCATCGAGGTTGCCGATGCCCTGAACTGGCAGACCGAGCGCCACTTCGACGCCATCTGCATCACCGCCGCGGTAGAAACCATCCCGACCCAGCTGCTGAAGCTGCTGCGCCCGGGCGGCCGCATGTTCGTCATCCAGGGCAAATCCCCGGTGATGGAGGCGGTGCTGGTCAAGGCCGACGGCAGCATCGAATCGCTGTTTGAAACCGATATCGACTATCTGCTGGGCGCCGCTCCAGCCCCGCAATTCCAACTCTGAAACGTCCAAGGAAGCCGCAATGATTCGCCGATCCCTCGCCCTTGCGCTGGCCGTCGCCCTCACCCCGCTGACCTCCCATGCCGCCGACCTGTTGCAGGTCTACGAAATGGCCCGCAACGGCGACCCGCAGCTGTCCTCCGCCGAGTCCAACCGGCTGTATACCAAGGAGGGCCAGGTGCAGGCGCGCGCGGCACTGCTGCCACAGATCAACGGCGAGGCCTCGCTGAACCGCTCACGGGTGGAACTTGACGGCGTCAGCGGCTCGAGCACCAGCAAGAGCCGCGATTACCGCGTCTCCGGCAGCCAGACCCTGTTCAACTGGAGCCAGTTCGCCACCCTGCGGGCGCAGCGCGACATCAGCAAGGCGGCCGACTTCACCCTGGACTCGGCCAATGACGATCTGATCGTGCGTTCGGCCACGACCTACTTCAACGTGCTGGTGGCGATCGAATCGCTGACCGCCGCGCAGACCAACGAGGCGGCGGCCAAGAAGCAGTTCGACTACGCCGACAAGCGCCTGGAAGTGGGCCTGGCCCCGATCACCGATGTCCACGAAGCCCGCGCCCAGTACGACCAGGCCCGCGCCAACACCATCCTGGCCCGCAATGCGCTGGAAGACGCCTATCAGGCGCTGACCGAGCTGACAGGCCAGCCGGTCCGCGGCCTGCGCGGCCTGCCGGAGGACTTCCGCCCGGAACTGCCGGCCAACCGCAGCAATGTCGACCAGCTGGTGGCCGAAGCCGTGGCGCAGAACCCGGCCCTGAAGGCCCAGGAACTGCAGGTCAGCGCGGCCGAATCCAACGTCTCGGCTGCACGCGGCAACCACTATCCGACCCTGGCGCTGGGCGGTGCCTGGGGCAAGAACGCCAGCTGGGGCGACAGCATCGGCGGCTCCTCGCGTACGCCGGACAGCACCAGCAACTCGATCGGCCTGACCCTGAGCGTGCCGATCTTCGCCGGCGGCGCCACCCAGTCGCGCGTGCGCCAGGCACTGGCCCAGCGTGACATCACCCAGGATGCGTACGAGCAGCAGAAGCGCGCACTGGACCGCAACACCCGCAACGCCTGGCAGACGGTCGTGGCCGGGATCAGCGAGGTGGAAGCACGCCGCCTGGCCGTGGTCTCGGCGCAGAGCGCCTATGACGCCTCGCAGGTCGGCCTGGAGGTTGGCACCCGCACCGTGCTGGACGTGGTGCAGAACCAGCGCACCCTGTTCCAGGCACAGCTGGACTATGCACAGGCGCGCTACAGCTTTCTGCTCAGCCGTCTGCAGCTGAGCCAGGCCGTCGGCGCGGTGGACGTGGCCGAGGTGCAGGAAATCAACCGCCTGCTCACCCAGGATGCCGAGGCCAAGCTGCAGCCGGAAAGCGTGCAGTAACCGCCCACGCCAATCCGATGGAACGCAAAAGGCGGGCTTCGGCCCGCCTTTTGCATGGGTGCGGCGGTTCGGAAAATCTCAGGCCTGTGCCGGCAGCGCCGGGCCAATCAGCGCCAGGGTCTGTTCCAGCGCCCCGCGACCGTTGGCAACCAGCGCCCGCCCCGCCTGGACCATGCGCTCACGCGCCACGGTGTCGTCCAGCAGGTGCTCGATCGCCTGCGCCACCGCGTTTCCATCCGCACAGATACGCACCGCCCCGGCCTCGGACATGCGCTTCGAAATCTCGGCGAAGTTGTGCAGATGCGGCCCGGTCACCGCTGCGGTTCCCATCGCCGCAGGCTCCAGCAGGTTATGCCCGCCAATGGGCTGCAGGCTGCCACCGACAAAGGCCACCGTCGCGCAGGCATAGAACGCCATCAGCTCGCCCAGGGTGTCGATCACGAATACCCCGGTGCCGGCCGGCGGCCACTGCTGGGCACTGCGCGTGGCGACCTGCCAGCCCTGCTCGCGCGCCAGCGCCTCGACCCGGGCGAACCGCTCCGGATGGCGCGGCGCCCACAACAGCAGCGCCTGCGGATGCCGTGCCAGCAGACGCGTGTGGATGTCGACCACCGCCTGCTCTTCCCCTTCATGGGTGCTGGCGGCGATCCACACCGGTCGATCTGCCGGTACATGGCAGCCGAAAGCCGCCCGCACCGCCGACGGATCCGGCGGATGGATATCGAATTTCAGGTTGCCCAGCGCGCGCACCTGCTGCGGCATTGCCCCCAGCGCGATGAAACGCCCGGCATCGTCCTGCGATTGTGCCGCCACGCAGGTCACCGTGCGCAATGCACGCCCCACCAGCGGCCGCAGCAGGCGATAGCCCTTCAGCGAGCGCGCCGACAGGCGCGCGTTGAGGATGTAGACCGGAATGCCGCGATCGCGGCAGCCGAACAGCAGATTCGGCCACAGCTCGGTTTCCAGGATCAGCGCCAGACTCGGCCGGAAGTGCTCGAGAAAACGCCCGACACTGCCCGGCACGTCATACGGCAGATAGACGTGATCCACCGCATCGCCCCACAGCGCACGCACCCGCTGCGAACCGGTCGGGGTGATCGTGGTGATGATCCAGCGGATATCCGGACGTTGCTGCCGCAGCGCGTTGACCAGCGGCGCGGCGGCGTTCACCTCACCCACGGACACCGCATGCAGCCACACCCGCGGCTCGCTGCCACTTTCCGGATACGAGGCATAGCGCTCGTCCCAACGCTTGAAGTACTCGCGCACCCGGAACCCGCGCCACACCAGGTGGTACACCGTGATCGGCAACAACAGATACAACACGGCCGAATACAGACCGCGCAGCAATATTTCAACGGGATCCTTGCGCATGCGGGAAGGATACGGGAGCGGCCGCTGCAACGCATGGCAAAACCGGTTGGGTCATGCATCACTTAGAATCCTCCCATGTCCGATTCTCCCACCACCGCCACCCGCCCTTCGCTGGGCGATCCCCGGCATTGGCCGACCTTCGCTTGGCTGGGTATCGCCGCGCTGGCCGCGCGCCTGCCATGGACGCTGCAACGCGCACTGGGTCGAGGCATCGGCTGGCTGGCCCTGCACCTGGCCCGCAGCCGCCGCCGCGCGGCGGAAGTGAACCTTCAACTGTGCTTTCCCGAACAGGACCAGGCGTGGCGCCAGCGCCTGCTGCGCGACAGCTTCGATGCGCTGGGCGTGGGGGTTTTCGAGTTCGCCCGGGCCTGGTGGGGCAGCATCGAGGTCATCCGCCCGAAGGTGGAAATGGAAGGCCTGGAACATCTGCGCGCCCTGCAGACCCAAGGCCGCGGCGTGCTGCTGGTGTCCGGGCACTTCATGACCTTGGAAATGTGCGGTCGGCTGCTGTGTGATCACGTGCCGCTGGCCGGCATGTACCGCAAGTACCGCAACCCGGTGATGGAGTGGGCGGTCAAAAGCGGGCGGCTGAAGTACGCCTGCGCGATGTTCGCCAACGAAGACATCCGCGCCACCGTGCGTCACCTGAAAAAGGGTGGCGTGCTCTGGTATGCACCGGATCAGGACATGCGCGGCAAGGATTCGGTATTCGTGCCGTTCTTCGGCATGCCCGCCTCCACCATCACCGCAACCCACCAGTTCGCGCGCATGACCGGCTGCGCGGTGGTGCCGTTCTTCCATCGCCGCGTCGGTGGCCGCTATGTGCTGAAGATCGCGCCTCCGTTGCCGGATTTCCCCACCGACGATCCGGTCGCCGACACCGCACGGGTAAATGCCGCGATCGAGCAGATGGTGCGCGAGGCACCGGACCAGTACCTGTGGATCCACCGCCGCTTCAAGCGCCAGCCCGAAGGCCGCAGCCACTTCTACGACTGACGCCCGCACCGCGGGCGTCACCGCTCAGCGCGCGCCGCCCGGCTCTTCGGCCAGCAGCGCGCCGGCATACAGGGCCGCCAGCAGCAGCGTCAGCCCACCCCAGAACGCCGAATAGAACGCCAGATGGGTGTTCAGCGGGAACACCGTCACCGCCAGCGCCAACGCCGCCGGCAGTGCACGCTCCCGCGCGGCGCAACTGGCATAACGCCACGCACGCAGCGCCATCGCCGCCCCGGCCAGCCACAGCAGCAGGCCCACCACACCGGTTTCGGCCAGGATTTCCAGCACGATCTGATGCGCGTGCAGCGCCGGCCCCTGGCCCCAGGCCGCGGTCTGCGCAGGAGCCGGATCACACTCCGGCCAGGCATCGCGGAAGCCACGCGTGCCCACCCCGTTGATCGGATGCTCGCGCATCATGCACAGGGCCGCGCCCCAGATCTGGCTGCGCCCGGACAGCGCCTCGTTCACGCCGGCACCGTCGCCACTGAGCGCCAGCGTGGTCCGCGCGATACGTTCACGCACCTGCGGTGAGCCGGCCCCCAGCGCGGCCACGCCCACCACGCCGGCCAGCAGCAGCAGCGCCATCCACTTGCCACCGAGCAGGCGCCAGCCCGAGAACAGCAGCACCAGGCCATAGGTGATCCACGACGCGCGCGAACCGGCCAGCACCACCACCGCGCCGATCAATACCGCCGCCAGCAGCCAGCCCCAGCGCCGCCAACGTGCGGCCACGGCAAACAGCGCGAACGGCGCCATGCTCGCCAGCACCTGGCCGAACTTCAGGTTGCAGGGGCCGAACACGCCGCTGAGCCGGTCCACTGCGGCGAGGTCTTCTGCACTGCACAGACCGCGGCCATTGATCAGCCACTTGAGCTTGTCCATCGACCAGAACAGCGGACTGATTCCGGACAGCGCCTGCGCCAGTGCATCCAGCGTCCACAGTCCAACGATCACCGCCAGTCCGGTGAATGTCGTCCGCCGCCGACCACTGGTGGCCACGGCAATCGCCACCAGCCACATGAAGGGCAGATAGCGCAGCCCGCCGGCCACCTTTCCCCAGGCCTTGGCCGGATCGGCCGCGTCCATTGCCGAGAACAGCTGCGGCAACCAGTAGGCCAGGAACAGCACGCCGGTCAGCGCCCACGCCGGCACGCTGAGCAAGGGCGCGATGCCGCCCCGTGCCCGCAGCTGCAGCAGGCGCACTACCGTGAACAGCGCGCCCAGCACCAGCACCGCCTCGGCGATCCCCGGCGCCGGCCACAGCGCGACGAAAGCGATCACCCATGCCGGCGCCCAGCGCCCCGGAAGACGCGCGGCGGGCGGCAGCGAAGCGGCATCAGCGAACGAGTTCACCATAGACATCCAAAGTGGCGCGCTGCATCGCCTGCAGCGTCAAAGGCATACGGGCGGGCAAGGCCGGCGGATGCAGCAGCAGCGCGCGTGCCCGCTGCAGCAATGCGGCCTCGTCTGCCGGCACGACCGCTCCGGAAGGCTGCAGCTGCCCCAGCAGCTCCCCGACACCGCCATGGGCCCAGCCCAGCACCGGACGCCCGACCGACAGCGCCTCCAGCACGGTGCGTCCGAATGCCTCTGGCTTGTCGGACAGCTGCAGCACCAGATCGCTGGCGGCATAGGCCTGGGCGATACGGGACGTGGGCTCGCTGATCACCAGCGCCTCGGCAACGCCGAGCCTCTGCGCCGACTGCTCCAGCTCGCGCACATAGGCCTCGCGACCGGGTTCACGTGCACCGGGCATCCACAGCACCGCCGGCACACCCTCGCCACGCAACGCCGCCAGCAGCCGCAACGCGTAGGCATGCCCTTTCAACCGCGTGCCGCGACCGGGCAGCAGCAGCAGGGGGCCATCGCCAGCGAGGAGCGGATACTGCGCGGCGACCGCCAGCCGTGCGCGGCGATCACTACGGGCAACGCGCGGAAACTGGGCCACATCCACGCCGCGCGGAATCACCCGCAGTCGCGCGGCATCCGTCTGCGGATAGTTGGCCAGCAGGTAGTCGCGCACGGTCTGCGACACGCAGATCACACGCTCGCCACTGGCCATGATCGCGCTGTAGCGCCCGGGCGAATTGAGCCCGTGCATCGTCGTCACCCAGTGCGGACGCTGAGCGGCTGGCAACCCGCGCAACGCGTACCAGCCCAGCCACGCCGGCAGCCTCGAGCGCGCATGCACGATATCGGCCCCGGTTTCGACAAACAGCTGGCGCAGGCTGGCCACGTGCCGCAGCGTCAGCAGCGACTTGCGGCCGATCTCCAGAGTGAGATGCTCGGCACCGCTGTCCAGCAGCGGTTGCACCAGGCGTCCACCCGCCGACACCACGATGGCGCGGTGGCCGGCGGCGACCAGCGCCTGGGCAATCTCCAACGTCGAGCGCTCGACACCGCCGGAGTGCAGCGCCGGCAGCAACTGCACCACAGTCAGGCGGCGCATCGGCAGGATCAATCAGCCAGCACGAACACCGAGCCGCAGTACGGGCACGCGGCCTCGCCATTGGGCTCGTTCTCGATCGGCAGGTACACGCGCGGGTGCGAATTCCACAGCGCCATTTCCGGCGTCGGGCAGCTCAGCGGCAAGTCGGCGCGGTGCACGGTGTAACGCTTTTCGGCGTTGGCGGGCGCGGTGGCGGTATGGCTCATGGCTAGGCACGGAACTGGATTGCGAGAACCCAATTCTAGCAGCGCCGGCCCCAGAAACACGAAAGGGACCGGGCAATGCCCGGTCCCTTTGGATAGGCGGTGAACCGCCCGGTCAGCCGTTGCCGCGCTCGGCTTCCATCTGCTTGCGGATCTGCGCATCCACCGCGGCGATCGCGGTCATGTTCAGCACCCGGCGCACGCTGGCGCTACTGGTGAGGATATGCACCGGCTTGGAGATGCCCATCAGGATCGGCCCGATCGCCACGCCGTTGGTGAACACGCGCACCAGGTTGTAGGCGATGTTGGCCGCTTCCAGGTTGGGCAGCACGAACAGGTTGGCGCGACCCTTGAGCGTACTGTTGGGCAGCAGCTTCTCGCGCAGCGCCTCGTCCCACGCGGTATCGCCCTGCATCTCGCCATCCACGTTCAGACGCGGATTGCGCTTGAGCAGCGCCTCGCGCACCTGGCGCATCTTCAGCGCGTCCTTGGAATCGTGGCTGCCGAAGTTCGAATGCGACAGCAGCGCGATCTTCGGCTCGATGCCGAACAGCTTCATGCGGTAGGCCGCCTGCAGCGTGGACTCGACGATCTGCTCGACGGTCGGGTCTTCCTGTACATGCGTATCGACAAAGAAGAACACGCCCTGGTTGTTGATCACGCCGGTCATCGCCGAGGTCGAGCTGACCTTGGCTTCCAGCGGAATCACGCTGCGCACATAGCCCAGCTTCTTGTGGAAGCGGCCGACCAGGCCCGACAGCATCGCATCGGCTTCGCCGCGGGCGACCATCACCGCCGCGATCAGCGTCGGCCGCGAGCGCATCAGGTTCTTGGCCGCGGCCACCGTGACGCCCTTGCGGCCGGTCATCTCGTGGTAGTACTGCCAGTACTCGTTGAAGCGTGGATCATCGTTGATGTTGGTGATCTCGTAGTCCACGCCGGCCTGCATGCGCAGCCCCAGGCGCTCCACGCGCGATTCGATCACCTCCGGGCGGCCGATCAGGATCGGGAAAGCCACGCCCTCGTCGATCACGTTCTGTACCGCGCGCAGCACCACTTCCTCTTCGCCCTCGGCATAGGCCACGCGCTGCTTGTCGCAGCGGGCACGGTCATACACCGGCTTCATGAACAGGCTGGTGCGGTAGACGAACTGCGCCAGCTTGTCGCGGTAGGCGGCCATGTCGGCGATCGGGCGGGTTGCCACGCCCGAATCCATCGCCGCCTGGGCCACCGCGGCGGACAGTTCGACCAGCAGGCGACGGTCGAACGGACGCGGAATCAGGTAGTCGCGACCGAAACTGGGCGATTCGCCACCGTAGGCGGCGCCCAGATCCGAGGCCTCCTTGCGCGCCAGCGCGGCAATCGCGCGCACACAGGCGATCTTCATTTCCTCGTTGATCCCGGTCGCGCCGACATCCAGCGCGCCACGGAACAGATACGGGAAGCACAGCGCGTTGTTGATCTGGTTCGGATAGTCCGAACGGCCGGTCCCCATGATCACGTCAGGACGCACCGACTTGGCGTCTTCGGGCAGGATTTCCGGGTACGGATTGGCCAGCGCGAAGATCACCGGATCACGCGCCATCGTCGCAACCATCTCCTTGGTCAGGATGCCGCCCGCGGACAGGCCGAGGAAGATATCGGCACCATCGACAATTTCGGCCAGCGTGCGCTTGTCGGTATCGCGGGCGTAGCGGGCCTTTTCCGGATCCAGATCGGTACGACCGGTGTGGATCACGCCGTCGCGGTCGAAGGCCAGGATGTTCTCCGGCTTCAGGCCCAGCTGCACCAGCATGTTCACGCAGGAGATGCCGGCCGCGCCCATGCCGGTGGTGGCCAGCTTGACCTCTTCGATCTTCTTGCCGGTGATCACCATGGCGTTGAGCACCGCCGCACCAACGATGATCGCGGTGCCGTGCTGGTCGTCATGGAACACCGGGATGTTCATCCGCTCGCGCAACTTGCGCTCGATGACGAAGCACTCCGGCGCCTTGATATCTTCCAGGTTGATGCCGCCGAAGGTGGGCTCCAGCGAGGCGATGATGTCGATGAGCTTGTCCGGATCGTTCTCGTCGACCTCGATATCGAACACGTCGATGCCGGCGAACTTCTGGAACAGCACGCCCTTGCCTTCCATCACCGGCTTGCTGGCCAGCGGGCCGATATTGCCCAGGCCCAGCACCGCGGTGCCATTGGAGATCACCGCCACCAGATTGCCGCGGGCGGTCAGTTCGCTCACCTGCGCAGGGTCGGCCACGATCGCTTCGCAGGCATGCGCCACGCCGGGCGAGTACGCCAGCGACAGGTCGCGCTGGGTCAACATGGGCTTGGTCGCCGCGACCCGGATCTTGCCCGGAGGCGAGATGCGGTGGTATTCGAGGGCGGCCTGCTTGAAATCTTCTTTGGACATCGACGGGACTTGCAGTGGCTGAACCGTCGATTCTAGCGACTCGGCGCCGACATTAGCGGTTTCCGGCAGGTCCCCATTCAGGACAAACGTCACCCTTCTCATATGCTGCCATGCAGCAATATGCGAAAATATTTTTCACTCGCGGCGATATCTGGTACATAGACAGCTCCCGCTTCAGTGGCCAGCGCTTGTCGCCCGGGTGTATCGCATTGGATAAAAAATTATTTCAGCACACGCCCACCCCGCTACGCGGCAAGGGCATTGGCGTGTCCGCCACGTCCCTGGGTATTGCAGACGCCAGCGCCCAGGGCTGGTCGATCCTGCATGAGGACGTCAGCCTGCCCGCCGCCGTCCTGAGGCATGAGTCGTTGCTGCACAACCTGGAATGGATGCGCCGCTTCACCGCCGCCTACGGCGTGCACCTGGCACCGCACGGCAAGACCACGATGAGCCCGGAACTGTTCCGGCTGCAGCTGCAAAGCGGCGCCTGGGGCATCACCGTGGCCACTGCGCCCCAGGCCCGCGAGGCGTGGCTGGCCGGCGCGCGGCGCATCCTGATGGCCAACCAGCTGGTGGGCAAGGCCAACATGGCCATCGCCGCCGACCTGCTGCGCGATGCCGGCACCGAATTGTTCTGCCTGGTGGATTCGCCGGACAACGTCGCCGCGCTGGGCGCGTACTTCCGGCCGCAGGCCTTGCGCGTTGGCGTGCTGCTGGAGATCGGTGCCGCCGGCGGCCGCACCGGTGTCCGCGACGCGGCGCAGGTCCACGCGGTGATCGCCGAACTCGGCCGCTGGCCGGACGCCGTGCAGCTGGCGGGCGTGGAAGTCTACGAAGGCGTGGCGCCGGATGAGGCCGGGGTGCGCGCGATCCTGCAGCGCACCGTGACCACCTTCCAGCAGCTGCGCGAACTGGGCGCGCTGGCCCGGAGGCCGGCACTGGTTTCAGGCGCCGGTTCGGCCTGGTTCGACGTGGTGGCCGAGGAGTTTTCGGGACTGGCCGGCGATCCGGGCATCGAGGTGGTGCTGCGCCCGGGCTGCTACCTCACCCATGACGTGGGCATCTACCGCGACGCGGCCAAGCGCATCCATGCCAGCAACCCGGTGGCGCGCCAGATGGGCAGCAGCCTGCAACCGGCGCTGCAGTTGTGGGCCTATGTGCAATCCCGGCCGGAGCCGGGCAAGGCGATCATCGCCCTGGGCAAGCGCGATGCCGCCTTCGATGCCGGCTTCCCGGTACCGGCGCTGCACTACCGGCCGGGCACCGCGGCACCGGTTGCCGCAACCGGGCACTGGAAGATCACCGCGATGATGGACCAGCACGCCTTCCTCGACGTCGGCGACCAGGACGACCTGCGCGTGGGCGACATGCTGTGCTTCGACATCTCACACCCGTGCCTGACCTTCGACAAGTGGCGCCATCTGCTGGTGGTGGATGACGCCTATACCGTCGTCGACGCCATTTCCACCCAGTTCTGATCCACGCACCCGGCCTGTACGCATGAGCAATGGAAACCTGCTGTTGATCTACGCGGTACTGTCGATCCTGGCGCTGGTCGTGCTGATCGCCCGCTACCGGCTCAACCCGTTCATCAGTGTCACCGTGGTCTCGGTCGGGCTGGCGCTGCTGGCCGGGATGCCGGCCCCGGAAATCCTGCCGGCCTATGAGCAGGGCGTGGGCAAGACCCTGGGGCATATCGCGCTGATCGTTGCGCTGGGCACCATGCTCGGCAAGATGATGGCCGAATCCGGCGGCGCCGAACGCATCGCGCGAACCCTGATCGCCCGCTTCGGGCCGAAGAACGTGCACTGGGCGATGATGCTGATCGCCTTCTGCGTGGGCCTGCCGATCTTCTTCGAGGTCGGCTTCGTGCTGCTGATCCCGATCGTGCTCAACGTCGCCCGCCGTACCGGCGTGCCGCTGCTGCTGGTCGGCCTGCCGATGGTCGCCGGCCTGTCGGTAGTGCACGGGCTGGTGCCGCCACACCCGGCGGCGATGCTGGCGGTGCAGGCCTATGGGGCCGATGTCGGCCGCACCGTGCTGTATTCGCTGATCGTCGGCCTGCCCACCGCCGCGCTGGCCGGCCCGGTGTTCGCCAAGTTCGTCGCACCGCGGGTGCAGCTGCCGGCGCACAACCCGATGGAGGCGGCGCTGCTGGATGAAGGCCATGGTCGGATTCCCGATGAGCAGCTGCCGGGTTTCGGCATCACCCTGGCCACCTTGCTGGTGCCGGTGGGGCTGATGCTGCTGGGCGGCTGGGCCGACCAGATCGCCACGCCGGGCTCGGCGCTGAACCATGGCCTGCGCTTCATCGGCCACTCGGTGGTAGCGCTGCTGATCGCCACCTTGATGAGTTTTGTCACCCTAGGCCTGATGCGCGGCTTCAACCGCGAGCAGATCCTGAAGTTCTCGCAGGAGTGCCTGGCCCCGACCGCGGCGATCACCCTGCTGGTCGGTGCCGGCGGCGGCCTCAACGGCATCCTCGTCCACACCGGCGTGGCCACCGAAATCATCGGCCTGTCGCAGCGCTTCGACCTGTCGCCACTGCTGATGGGCTGGACCATGGCCGCGCTGATGCGGGTGGCCACCGGCTCGGCTACGGTGGCGATGACCACCGCCTCGGGCATCGTCGCCCCGATCGCCGCCGCGCTGGGCTATCCGCACCCGGAACTGCTGGTGCTGGCCACCGGCGCCGGCTCGGTCGTGCTGTCACACGTCAATGACGGTGGCTTCTGGCTGGTCAAGGAATACTTCAACATGAGCGTGGCCCAGACCTTCAAGACCTGGACCGTGCTTGAAACCCTCATCTCCGTCACCGCGCTGCTGCTGGTGATGGCCCTTGCCGCGGTGCTCTGAACCGATGACCTCCACCATGTTCGATATCGTCTACGAACTACGCCAGCGGCTGCATGAATTCAGCCCGGTCGAAGCCCGCATCGCCCACACCATCCTTGCCGATGTGGACGCTGCCGCCCAATACGGTGTCACCGAGCTGGCCGATCGCGCCGACGTCAGTGCCGCGGCCATCTCGCGATTTGCCAAGACCCTGGGCTGCGAACACGTGCGCGAACTGCGTGCCCGCCTGGCCTCGGCCGGCGCGGTCGGCAAGCGCTTCCTCGAACAGCAGAACGCGCCGCCGGTCTCGGCCCTGTATGCGCAGATCTGCGATGACATCGAAGCCAGCCTGCGCCACAACCTGGCCAACCTGAAGGAAAGCGTGGTGCAGGACCTGGCCGACGCGTTGTGTCAGGCCCGGCGCATCCATGTGTTCGGCATCGGTGGCTGCTCGACCGTGTTCTCGCAGGAGATGCAGAACCGGCTGATGCGTTTCGGCCTGCCGATCTCGGCCTGCAGCGACGCGGTCACGATGAAGATGATCGCCGCAACCCTCGGTCCGAAGGATGTGGTGCTGGCCCTGTCGGTCAGCGGCATCACCCCGGAGATCGTCTCGGCCATCGACATCGCCCGTACCTATGGCGCGCGCGTGGGCGCCATCACCCGCGCCGACACGCTGCTGTCCGAACGCAGCGACTGGCTGCTGCCGATCAGCATCGAGGAAACGGATTTCGTGTTCAAACCCTCGGCCTCGCGCTACGCGATGATGCTGGCCATCGACGTGCTGGCCACCACCGTCGCGCTCAACAACGCCAGCGACAACCACGAGCACCTGCGCCGCATCAAGCTGGCGCTGGACCGCTACCGCGGCGGCGATTCGCGCCTGCCCCTGGGCGACTGATCCGTGTACGAGCTCCTTATCCGCAACGCCCTCGTCTTCGATGGCAACGACCGGCCCGCGGTCCGCGCCGATGTGGCCATCAACGGCGGCCGCATTGCCGCCATCGGCCGGCTCGCCGGCCCGGCCGGTGAGGTGATCGACGCCGCCGGTCGCGCGCTGGCGCCGGGCTTTATCGATGTACACACCCACGATGACCTGGAAGTGATCCGCAACCCGGACATGACCAGCAAGCTCTCGCAGGGTGTGACCACCGTGGTGGTCGGCAATTGCGGGATCAGCGCCAGCCCGGTCCGGGTGCGCGGCGAGGTGCCCGATCCGATGAACCTGCTCGGCGATGCACCCGACTTCCGCTATCCGGATTTCGCCAGCTACCGCCGTGCGGTGGAAGCGGCCGCCCCGGCGGTGAACGTGGCCGCACTGGTCGGCCACACCGCGCTGCGCCAGAACCATATGGACCGGCTGGATCGCGCCGCCTCGGTGGAGGAGATCGCGTCCATGCGCGCGCAGCTGCGCGAGAGCCTGGCCGCCGGCGCGCTGGGCCTGAGCAGCGGCCTGGCCTATGCCTCGGCCTTCAATGCCCCGTCCACCGAGGTGGATGCACTGGCCGGGGAACTGCCGGCTGGCGGGCTCTACGCCACCCACCTGCGCGACGAGTTCGCCGGCATCCTCGCGGCGATGGATGAAGCCCTCCATGCCGCGCGCACGCCGCAAGCCGCGGTCCGCGTGTCGCATCTCAAATGTGCAGGCGTGGACAACTGGGGCCGCAGCGCCGAGGTACTGGAACACCTGCAGCACGCCGCGGCCGGGCAGGACGTGGCCTGCGACTGCTATCCCTACGCCGCCAGCGCCTCGACCCTGGACCTGAAGCAGGTCACCGATGCCTACGACATCCTGATCACCTGGTCCGAGTCCGAACCGGACCAGGGCGGTCGGCTGTTGGCCGAGATCGCCGCCGACTGGCATCTGCCGCTGACGGAGGCCGCCGTGCGTCTGCAGCCGGCCGGCGCGGTCTACTTCTGCATGGACGAAACCGACGTGCGCCGCATCCTCAGCCACCCGCTGACGATGATCGGCTCGGACGGTCTGCCGCGCGATCCGCGCCCGCACCCGCGGCTGTGGGGCACCTTCCCGCGCGTGCTCGGCCACTATGCGCGCGACGAGCAGCTGTTCCCGCTGCACACCGCCGTGCACAAGATGACCGGGCTGCCGGCCTCGCGCTTCCACATGGGCGCCCGCGGCCAGATCCGCGAAGGCTGGTGGGCCGACCTGGTGCTGTTCGACCCGGCCCGGGTGCGCGATACCGCCAGCTTCCACGATCCGATCCGCGCCGCCGAAGGGATCGACGCGGTCTGGGTCAACGGCCGGCTCGCCTACGACGGCCGCCAGGTCACCGCCCGCCCGGGCCGGTTCATCCGTCCGGAAGCGGCGCCAGCGGCCTGAACCGGCGCACCTTCCCGGTACACCTCATACATAGAAAGGAATACCCATGAGTGACATCAAGCGCTATGGCGCCGAAGGCGGCGTCGGCCAGGGCAAACAGCACATGCCGTTCTCGCGGGCGGTGGAGGCCGATGGCTGGCTGTTCGTCTCCGGCCAGGTGCCGATGCGCGATGGCGAGCTGGTCGCCGGCACCGTGACCGAGCAGTCGCACGTGGTGATCGGCAACGTGCTGGCGATCCTGGCCGAGGCCGGCTACGGCCCCGAGCATGTGGTGCGCTGCGGTGTGTGGCTGGACGACGCGCGCGACTTCTACGCCTTCAACGGCGTGTTCAAACACTATTTCGGCGAGCACCCGCCGGCCCGTGCCTGCGTGGAAAGCCGCATGGTGGTGGACTGCAAGGTGGAAGTGGACTGCGTGGCCTACAAGCGTCCACCGCGCGACTGAGCCGCCGGCAGCGCGGCGCCTTTCCGCAGCGGGGCGCACCCGGCCGCTCGAACTGCGAACAGGCGCGCACCCAGCCGCAGGCCGCAAACCGCGGCGCGGGTTCCGCCGGCAAACCCCAACATCGCGCGCGGGGCCGGCACTGCATGCATCGCAAGCCATCCCCATTCAGCTTAGAGCCGGGCGATTCTAGCGCCACCTGGTGGCGGAAATGCCGCTGCAACCACCTCTACCTGCTATTGATATTGTTTCCTGAGCCGGACAAAGTCCGTGTCCCGTTGGTAGAGGTACCTGTTCCATGATCCAACTCGATGCCGTGCAGACGGTGGCCTTTGCCGGCCTGACGCTGTTCGCGGGTTACGCGCTGTGCCGCGCCATCCCGTTTTTCCGCCGCTACAACCTGCCCGAGCCGGTCATCGGCGGGCTGCTGGTGGCGCTGGCGGTATGGTGGGCGCACAGCCAGCAGGTAACGCTGTTCACCCTGGACACCACGCTCAAGACCCCGTTGATGGTGGCCTTCTTCACCACCCTGGGCATCAATGCCAGTGTGCGGCTGCTGCGTATCAGTGGCCGGCAGGTGATGACCTTCCTGGTGATCGCGGCGCTGTTTGCGGTGCTGCAGAACCTGATCGGCATCGGCGTGGCCTGGATGTTCGACTTGCACCCGATGTTCGGCGTATTGGCCGGTTCGGCCACGCTGACTGGCGGCCCGGCCACCGGCCTGGCGTTCGCGCCGCTGTTCGAGAAGGCCGGCCTGCAGGGCGCCGAGACCCTGGCCGTCACCGCGGCCATGGCCGGCATCATCTGCGGTGGCGTCGTCGGCGGACCGGTCATCACCGTGCTGCTGCGCCGCTTCAAGGTCATCACCCCCAGCAGCCGCGGCGAAAGTGGCGCAAAGGACGTGGATGAGTCGATCCTGCTGCGCTATCCCAGCGAAGCGGCCCGCGAGTTCGATTCGCTCAAGAGCATCGTCGTGCTGCTGATGGCGATGTGGGTCGGCGCGTGGGTGGGCAAGAGTTTCACCCACATCGGCCTGACCCTGCCCGGCTATATCGGCGCGATGCTGGTGGGCGCGCTGATCCGCAACATCGATGACGCCACCGGCTGGATCAAGCTGTCGGTACCCACCACCGATCTGATCGGCAACATCTGCCTGGCGCTGTTCCTGGCCATGGCGCTGATGGACCTGAAACTGTGGGAACTGGCCGGTCTGGGCGTGCCGCTGCTGGTGAACCTGATCATCCAGGTCGGCGTGGTGGCGCTGTTCGCGGTGCCGATCTTCTACCTGATGGGCCGCGACTATGACGCGGCGGTGATGGGCGGTGGTTTCATCGGTTTCATGCTCGGCACCACCGCCAACGCCATGGCGGTGATGCGCAAGCTGGTGCAGCGCTACGGCATTGCACCGCGTGCGTTCCTGGTAGCACCGCTGGTGGGCGCGTTTTTCATCGACTTCATCAACGCGTTGATCATCACCGGCTTCCTGAACTTCTGGCCGCATTGAGCGACCGGTTCCGTGCGCCATATCCGTGCCATGCGCACGGATATGGCGCGACAATGTGAAGCAACGCTCACCCCGTAGCCGCCTTCACCATGACCTCTCCCGCTGCAGCCCCCGCGTCCTCCGGTCCTGACCTGATCATCCTCGGTGCCGGCGTGGTGGGTCTGGCCAGCGCCTGGGCGGCCGCCCGGCGCGGCCTGGCGGTGCTGCTGGTCGATCGCAACGCCGGTCCGGCGCTGGGCACCTCCTTCGCCAACGGCGCCCAGCTCAGCTACGCCTATACCGACGCGATGGCCGGCCCGGCCACCTGGCGCCAGCTGCCGGAAATGGCGTTCGGCCGTAATGGCCCGTTCCGCACCCGCTGGTCGGCCGATCCGGATTTCCTGCGCTGGGGCGTGGCCTTCCTGCGCCAGGCCAATGCGGGCAGTCTGCACAAAAACACGCTGGCCACACTGGAACTGGCGCTGGAGTCGCGCGCGGCGATGCAGGCGCTGCTGCAGCAGCACCCGATCGCCTTCGACCACGCCGTCTCCGGCAAGCTGCACCTGTATCCCACCGCAGAAGGCGTGCAGGGTGCGGCGGCGATGATCGCGCTCAAGCGTCCCTACGGCGTGCAGCAGCAACTGGTGGATGCCGCCGGGGCCCGCGCCATCGAGCCGGCGTTGAGCGGTGCGCCGTGGCTGGCCGGCGCGGTGTACTCGCCCGAGGAGGAGGCCGGCGATCCATGGCGTTTCAGCCTGGGACTGCTGGAAATACTGCAACGCCAGTACGGCGTGCAGACCCGGTTCGATTTCGACACCCGTTCGCTGCAGCGCAGGAACGGCCAGTGGCAGCTGGAATCAGCCGATGGACAGGCGCTGCGGGCACCGCGGCTGCTGGTCTGCGCCGGCATCGACGGTGCCCGGCTGCTGCGCCCGGCCGGCATCCGCGTGCCGCTGATGGCGATCAAGGGCTATTCGTTCACCGCGCCATGTGGCGCCAATGCGCCGCAGGTCAGCATCACCGACACCAAACGCAAGCTGGTGTTCTGCCGGCTCGGCGAGCGTATCCGCGTGGCCGGTCTGGCCGATCTCAACGACTGGAACCCGGCGCCGGAACCGGCGCGGCTGGCACAGCTGGTGGCGATGGCGCGGGCCTCGCTGCCGGAGGCCGCCGACTACGACCACCTCACCAGCCACTGGGCCGGCCTGCGCCCGGTGACACCGTGGTCCTCGCCGGTCATCCGCGACCTCGGCGACGGGCTGGGCTGCAACCTCGGCCACGGCATGCTCGGCTGGACGCTGGCGATGGGCAGCGGCGAGCGCGCCATCGCACAGTTGCTCGGCACGCCCTGAGAGCGCGTTCCGGGCGAAGGCCTCAGCGTTCGCCGAGCTGGTCCATGCGGATCCGGTTGGCGAACAGCGAAAACGCCAACACCCCGGCCAGCCCGTTGGCGCGCTGGATCCAGCCCGGCAGCCAGCGCGGCGGCGCCAGCACTCCGGCCTCGAACAGCGGCGCCAGCGCCTGCGCATCGTGCAGGGTCATCTTGCCGGCGAACAGCCAGCGGCAGACCTGCAGTTTTTCATCGCGCAGCATCTGCCGGAAGAAGGTATGCACCGACACCAGCCCGCGCAGATACACGGTGTCCTTGGTGAAGGCCGACCCACCGCGGGTCGGCACACCGCGGAACACCCGCTGCGCCGAGGAGAAACTTTCATCCGGAGTCTGCCCGGCATCACGGAAGTACTGGAACACCTGGATGAAATCGGCCCCGTCGCGCGCCATCGCAATGGCCTCGATCCGCAGACTCACCCGCTTGAGCCGCTGGATGTCGATGCTGCCGGTGATCTGCTCGGCGAACGTCGCCAGCCCTTCCTGGGTGGCGGTGATGCGCGGCGAGGACAGCCCCAGGCTGGGCAGCAGCACCTGTTCGCGGCCGTTGAGCGCGGTGAGTGAATGCACCAGCGCCTCGTGGTGGAACAGCTGCGCGCGGTCGTAGGCGCTGAAGCAGGCGCCGCTGCGCAGGCGGATGCGGGTGGCACCGGCGGCGGCCTTGGCGATCAGCCCCGCGTCCAGCTCCACGCTGATAACGCGCCCATCGAAGAAGTCATCCAGATCGGCCTGCAACTGCAACTGCAGCGCGGTGGCCGACACCGGCACGGTTTCCTCCGGCGCCAGCAGCTCATGGTCCAGCTCCTGCGCGATCTGGATGAAATGCCGTGCCGCCTCGCGGGTGCTCGGGCCGTTACCGGGCATCGGCTGCTCGGGCACGCCGAACAGCTGGCTGGAGAAATGGTCCACCGCCGGCGTGCCCAATGCTTCAAGCAGGCTGGCGGCCTGGTCCCAGCTGCGCACCGAATCACGCAGGTAGGCCCCGAGCGGATGTGATTCATCGACGGCCGCCTCGATGGCGGCCAGTTCACGGCGCGCGTCGCTGAAATCGTGCTGCGGGTAACGCACCTGCGGCAGGCGCGGATTGCCGCGGGCCACGCTGTCCAGGAATGGCGCCTGCATCGACGCCGGCCAGCTGGTCAGGGTCAACAGACGGAGGCCTTTCACCGCCTGCACCATGCGCGCATCCAGCGCGGCGTGGTGGACGATGGCCGGATCATTGGCGGTGATTGCGTTGCCCATACCCCCAACCTCGATCAGTGGCCGCTGCCGGTCAGCGGCGTTTGCCCTTGTTGACCGGACGCCACTGCGCACCACGTCCGCTGCGTTTCCGCTCTGTGGCCTGCTCGGCCTGGCGCTGGGCCAGCTTGGCGGCGGCGGCGGCCACTTCCTCGCGCAGCTTGCGGTAGCTCTCCAGCCGGGTCTCATCGATCTCGTCACGCTCGATCGCGGCCTGCACCGCGCAGCCGGGCTCGGTCTGGTGCGAGCAGTCACTGAACTTGCATTGCAGGATCAGCGCTTCGATATCGGCAAAACCGCCTTCGGCCAGCGTTTCCTCGCCGGTGGGCTTGAGCTCGCGCATGCCGGGCGTGTCGATCAGACAGGCGCCGGTGGGCAACGGCATCAGCGCGCGATGGGTGGTGGTGTGGCGGCCGCGCGAGTCATTGCCGCGCACCTCGGCGGTCTTCATCCGCTCCTCGCCCAGCAGCGTATTGGTCAGGGTCGATTTGCCGGCACCGGAGGAACCGACCAGCACCACGGTGCGGCCCGGCCCCAGCCACGGATGCAAGGCGGCCACGCTGGCCGGATCCTTGCCGTTGATCGCCAGCAACGGGATCTGCTGCGCGGCCAGATCCTGCAGCACCTCCAGCGCATCGTCGCTGTACTCGGTCTGGTCAGCCTTGGTGAGGACCACCACCGGCTCGGCGCCACCGCCCCCCACCAGCAGCAGGTAACGCTCGATGCGACGCGGATTGAAGTCCGCATCCAGCCCGCAGACGATGAACACCGTATCGATGTTGGCGCCGATCACCTGCTGGTGGTAATGCTCGCCGGCGGCGCCGCGCTTGATCGAGGTGCGCCGCGGCAGCAGCGCCACGATGCGCTTGCCTTCCAGCAGCACCCAGTCGCCTACCGCCGCGCGCTCGTGGCTGGGGAAGCGCGGCCGCTGCCATTCCGGAGGCGATTCGGTCTTGATCGCGGCCTCGGGCGCATCGGCCACCACATAGCCGGAGCGGTGCTGCTCGATCACCCGTCCGGGACGGGCCTGCGGATGCGCGGCGAACAGCCCCTGCCAGGCCGGATCTTCCGGCGCGCCGGGCCAGGGCCAGCCAATGGGACGCAACGCGGTGAAGTCGATGGAATCTGTCATCGGCCAATTCTACCGGGCTGCGGCATCGACTCCCGCCAAGGCGGTGGTCGCAGGGGGAAACGGCCCTGCGCAGGCGCGGTTTGCACGGCAGTTGCGCCGCTGATTGTTGGGAATTGTTGGGAATGGAACCGTTGCCCCGCATCGCAACAATTCCGCTACCATGCGGTGTCCATGCCCTTGACGGCTGTGAGAAATGTCAACCTCTGCCAAACCGCTTGCGACCCGTGAACGCCTGTCCGAAGTCCGCTACGAGATCCGTGGTGAACTGGCCCGGCGAGCGCGGGAGCTGGAGGCGCAAGGGCGCAGGCTGATCAAGCTCAATATCGGCAACCCCGGCAATTTCGGTTTCCGCGCGCCTGAGCACCTGCAGCACGCGATCGCCGATGACATGGGCCGCACCGATCCGTACACCCACCAGCAGGGACTGCCGGGCGCGCGTGAAGCCATCGCCACCGCCTATGCCCGCCGCGGCGCGCCCGATGCGGTGGCTGATCGGGTGTTCGTGGGCAACGGCGTGTCCGAGCTGATCGACCTGTCGCTGCGCGCCCTGCTCAACCCGGGCGACGAGGTGCTGGTGCCTTCGCCGGACTACCCGCTGTGGTCGGCCGCGACCATCCTCAACGACGGCCGCCCGGTGTACTACCAGTGCAAGCCGGAAAACGGCTTCCTGCCCGACCCGGTGGAGATGGAGGCGCTGGTGTCCGCGCGCACCCGTGCCATCGTGCTGATCAATCCCAACAACCCGGCCGGCGCCAGCTACCCGCGGGCGCTGCTGGAGAAGATCGTCGCCATCGCCCGCAAGCACAACCTGTTGCTGCTGGTGGACGAGATCTACGACCAGATCCTGTATGACGGCGCGCAGTTCCAGCCGGTCGCGCCGCTGGCCGGCGATCATCCGTGCCTGACCTTCAGCGGCCTGAGCAAGGTGCATCGCGCCTGCGGCTGGCGCGTGGGCTGGATGCTGCTGTCCGGTGCCGGCGAACAGCTGGGCGAATACCGCGCCGCGCTGGACCTGCTCAGCGCGCTGCGCCTGTGTGCCAACGTCCCCGGCCAGTACGCCATCGAGGCGGCGGTCAATGGCCCGGATACCATCACCGCGCTGTGCAGCCCCGGCGGCCGCCTGTACGAGACCCGCCGCGCGGTGATCGAGGCCTGCGCCGCCAGCGAGCACCTGTCGCTGGTCACCCCGGCCGGGGCGCTGTACGCGTTTCCGGCGGTGGTCGGCCCGGCCGCGCAGGGCTTTGACGACCATGATTTCGCGCTGCAGCTGATGGAAGAAGAAGGCGTGCTGGTGGTGCCCGGTTCCAGCTTCAACGTGCCCTACCGCAACCACTTCCGCGTGACCCTGCTGCCGGAAGCCGGCGTGATGCGCGACGTGTTCGCCCGCATCGACAAACTGCTGGCCCGCCGCGCCGACGCGGTGACCAAGGTGGTCACACTCAAACCCCGCACTGCCGCAACCGGCTGAGCGAAGGCGATGAACGCGATCGATACCGCTGCCGCCCGTTATCTTGCGCTGGGCGATTCCTACACCATCGGCGAGGGCGTGCCGGCCGCCGGCACCTGGCCGTTCCAGCTGGCCGCGGCGCTGCGCGCGCAGGGTGTGCCACTGGCCGACCCGCAGGTCATCGCCACCACCGGCTGGACCACCGACGAGCTGGCCGCGGCCATCGATGAGGCTGCGCCCCAGGGGCCGTTCGCGCTGGTCAGCCTGCTGATCGGGGTCAACAACCAGTACCGGGGACGCCCGCTGGCCGAGTACCGCCAGCAGTTCGAGCAGCTGCTGCAGCGCGCGATCGCCCTGGCCGACGAGCTGCCGGCCCGGGTGCTGGTGCTGTCGATTCCCGACTGGGGCCTCACGCCCTACGCGCGCGACAACGGCCGCGATGCCGCCCAGGTCGCGCAGGACATCGATGATTTCAACGCCGCCGCCCGTGCCTGCTGCGGCGACTACGGCGTGGCCTTCGTCGATATCACCCCGGTCAGCCGTGATGGCGGCGACCAGCCGGCCATGCTGGTCGCCGACGGCCTGCATCCGTCGGCGCAGATGTACCGGCGCTGGATGGAAGTGGCGCTGCCGGTCGCCAGTGGCCTGCTCACGGCCTCGCAGCCCCAGTGAGCGCGCGCGACGACTCCCCGGCCATGACGTCCGATGACGCGCGCGTCATCGCCCGCGCCTTCGCGCCGACCCGGCCCTGGGGCAACCGCTGGGACTATTACTACACCCTGGGCAAGCTGCGCAGCGACCCGCTTTACCCCGGGGTGCTGCAGGCCCTGCGCGGCACCCGCGCCCCCGTGCTGGACATGGGCTGCGGCCTGGGCCTGCTGGCCCACGCCCTGCGCCGGGACGGACAGAGCATGCGTTACCGTGGGGTCGACAACGATGCGGCCAAGATCCGCCGTGGCAGTACGGTGGCCAGTCGCGCCGCGCTGGCCGACGCCAGCTTCGAGGTGATGGACCTGGCCACCACCCTGCCCGAACACCGCGGCAGTGTCGCGATTCTGGATGTCCTGCAATACCTTCCGGCCCCGGCGCAGCAGTCGCTTCTGCCCCACGCCGCCGGCATGCTGGAGGGCGACGGCCGGCTGGTGCTGCGCATGGCCTTGGCTGATGACAGCCGCCGCGGCCGGATCTCGCGCCTGGGCGACCGTGCCGCCAACCTGATCGGCTGGATGCAGTTCCGTCCACGCCACTATCCCGATGCCGAATCGCTGAAGGCATTGCTGCGGCAGGTCGGGCTGTCGGTGCGCCTCACTCCGCTGTACGGCAACACCCCATTCAACAACTGGCTGCTGGTCGCGCAGCGCGATCAGCCACGGCCGGCCCATTTGCGCCGATAATTGGCCCATTCCCTCCGCCGCCCGTCCCGGGCCGGCACCGCAACGAGACTCCCGTGAAGAAGACCTACCGCCTCGATATCGAAGGCAAACATCCGGACCGCCTGCTGGAAGCCAGCAAGCACGACATCCGCAAGTACACCAAGCGTGAGCGCGGCAAAGCGCTGCCGGCCGGCGCCGATACGTGGGGTTTCGACAGCAGGCTCGGCGTGGACGAAGCCTCCGCCAAGCCGGTGGCGTATGACGGGTTGTTCCGCGCCATCGACGCGCTGGTCGCCGCCGGCAACACCCAGTTCTATGTGGAAGTGCTGAGCAAGCCGGCCAAGCGCAGCCCGCGCCCGGCCGCGGAGCCGGCGGTGGCACCGGAAAACGACTTCGAAGATTGACCGGGCAAGGCCGGCGCGTCAGCCGGCCATCTTAGCGGCCGCCGCCGCGCGCAGGCGGTCCTTCTTGCTGGGCCGGCGGCCCTTGATGCCGCCATTGCTATCGGCCACCACGCCCGGCGCCGGTGCCGCCTGCTGCGGTACAAAACCGGGCAGCACCTCGACCGTCACCGCCAGCCCGTGGCGCTTGCCGATCAGACGCCAGTGCGGCATCGCCGCAGCATCGATGAAGCTCACCGCCAGACCTTTCTCCCCGGCCCGCCCGGTACGGCCGATGCGGTGCAGGTAGTCGGCCGGCGCACGCGGCAATTCGTAATTGACCACCACCGGCAGGCGCGCGATATCGATGCCCCGCGCCGCCAGATCGGTCGCCACCAGCACCCGCAACCGGCCATCCTTGAACGCCTGCAGCATGCCGAAGCGACGGCCCTGCGACAGCTCGCCGTGCAGCGCCTGGGCGCTGATATCGGCTTTGCGCAGCTGCGCGGCCAGCCGGTCGCCCTCGCGGATGCTGGCGACGAACACCAGCACCTGCGGCCACTGCTGTTCTTCCAGCAGCGACAACAGCAGCTCGGCACGGCGGCCGCTATCGACCTGGATCGCCCGCTGCTCGATCTCCACCGGCGCCTGCGCGCCCACTTCCAGCCGCTGCGGATCGCGCAGCCCGGCCGCGGCCAGCGCCTGGATATCGGCCGGGAAGGTGGCCGAGAACAGCAAGGTCTGCCGCTGCACCGGCAGCTCGGCCAGCAACTGCCGCAGCTCGGCGCCGAAGCCCAGTTCCAGCAGACGGTCGGCCTCATCGAGTACCAGCAGCTGCACCTGCCTGAGCGACAACGCGTTGTGCGCCAGCAGGTCGAGCAGCCGCCCGGGCGTGGCCACGACGATATCGGCACCGCCACGCAAGGCCATCATCTGCGGATTGATCGAGACCCCGCCCACCGCACACACCAGATGCGGTTTGCGCGGCAGTTCACGCCCCAGCGTGGCGAACACATCGGCCACCTGCAGCGCCAGTTCACGGGTGGGCACCAGTACCAGCTGGGCCAGCACGCGGGGCTTGCGCGGCGGTGGCACAAAGAAGCGCTGCAACGCCGGCAGCACGTAGGCGGCCGTCTTGCCGGACCCGGTCGGCGCCAGCGCCACCACATCCCGACCCTTCAACACCAGCGGTACCGCCTGTTGCTGGATCGGTGTCGGCGCCGCATAGCCGGCCTGCTGCAACGCCTGCTGCAGGGCGGGCAATACATAAGGAGACAGGCCGAGCGTGGAAAAGGGCATGGTGCAGGTCCGGAACACCGCCGGCATGGCGGGGAGGCGAGTCTACGCCGTTCGCTGTGGCAGGCGTGCACGCAGGCCGCGCGCCTGCAGCTGCTGCAGCACCGCTTCGATGATGGCCAGGTTCTGGCCATGCCCGGCGCCTTCATGCAGCAGCACGATCGCGCCAGGTTGCAGATCCTGTGCGATCCGCGCCATCACCCCTTCCGGTGTGCAACCCACCCCGTCAAAGCCGCGCGCACTCCAGCCCACCCGGGTCAGGCCATGCCGCTTGAGCGCGGCGGCGACAAACGGATTGGTCATGCCCACCACCGAGCGGTACCAGCGCGGCGGGGTGCCGGCGATGGCGGTCAGGGCCTGCTGGCACTGGCCGATCTCGCGCGCCATCTGCGCCGGACCCAGCGCCCAGAAGCGCGCCTGCGGGTGCGAGTGGCTGTGGTTGCCCAGCTCATGGCCACGCCGCAGCACCTCGCGCACCAGCTCCGGCCGCGCCGCTGCCCGTTCGCCCACCATGAAGAACGTGGCCTTGGCCGCATGGCGATCAAGCAGATCCAGCAGCGCCGGGGTCTCATCGGAGGGGCCGTCATCGATGGTCAGCCACACCTCCGCGCCGGGCACGCGGCTGAGCACCGGCGCGTAGAAGCGGCTGTTGGGCAGGAACACCGGCACGATAAACAGCCCGTGGCTGGCCAGCAGCAGCGGCAGTCCCCAGACCCAGCCCAGCTGCCACCACACCAGCGCCACGCCCAGCTGCGAGGCCAGCAGCCACTTCACCCAGCGCCAGGGGCGCACAGGAATGCGATACAGGGTTTCCGGGGCAGTCATGCCCCATGATGCCATGCAGCGTAGAATCAGCCGCAGTCCTCACCACTTCTGCGAGTTCCCGATGTCCCTGGACCCTGCCCTGCGTTCGCGCATTGAATCCATCCTCGCCGCCGACCGCGTCGTCCTGTTCATGAAGGGCCAGCCGTCCATGCCGCAATGCGGCTTTTCGGCCAAGGCCGTCGGCGCGCTGCAGGATCTGGGCGTGGAATTCGGTCATGTCAACGTGCTGGCCGACCAGGACATCCGCGAAGGCATCAAGCTCTATGGCGACTGGCCGACCATTCCGCAGCTGTACGTGGACGGCGAGCTGATCGGCGGCAGCGACATCATCCTGCAGATGGCCAACAGCGGCGAGCTGAGCAGCCTGCTGGGTGTGGCCGCCCCGGACCGCACCCCGCCGACCATCACCGTCACCCCGGCGGCGGTGGAAATGCTCAAGGGCGCGCTGGCCGACTCCCCCGGTGCCGCGCTGCAGCTGAGCATCGATGCCAACTTCCAGCCGAACTTCCAGCTGGCCCCGCACGATCCCAACGCGATTGCCGCCGAATCCAATGGCCTGCGCGTGCAGTTCGATGTCTCCAGCGCCCGCCGCGCCGAAGGCATCACCATCGACTGGGTGGACGACATCCGCGGCCAGGGTCTGGCGATCAACAACCCCAACGCCCCCAAGGCGGTGCAGGAGCTGGACGTACGCAGCGCCGATGACCAGCTGCGCGCCGGCAGCATCACTTTGGTTGATGTGCGCCCGGCCGACGAGCGCGCCATCGCTGCGATCAACGCGCCCTTCGAAACCTTTGACGGCGACAACCGCGCCAGGCTCGAAGCCCTGCCCAAGGACACCGCACTGGCGTTCCTGTGCCACCGTGGTGGCCGCAGCGCGCAGGCTGCCGAACAGTTCCGCGCCAAGGGTTTCAGCAACGTGTTCAACATCACCGGCGGCATCGACGCCTGGTCGGAGCACGTGGACAACAGCGTACCGAAGTACTGATCGGCTACTGGCCACAGCAGAACCAGAAAACGCCGGCATTGCCGGCGTTTTTTTTGGGTAAACCGTGCCGGCTGCGGACTCAGCCGGCGAACCCGCCTTCGGCCAGGAAGTGCAGCTCCTCCGGGGTCGGAATCCGCCCCAGCACCGCGTTGCGGTGCGGGAAGCGGCCGAAGCGGCGGATGATGTCGCGGTGCAGTTCGGCAAAGCGCAGGTATTCCAGATCGCCCAGCACTTCGAACATCGCCACCGAGCGATCCTGGTCGACCGGGTCTTCGGAGTGTTCGAACGGCAGGTAGATGAAGGCCCGCAGCTGCGGTGTCAGCTCACGGTCCAGCCCTTCCTCGATGCTGCGTATGGCGTAGTGCCGTGCCAGCCCATCCGTGGCATAGCAATGGGCGGTACCGCGGAAGCAGTTGCGCGGAAACTGGTCCAGCAGGATCTGCAGCGCCAGGGCACCTTCGGCGTCGTGCAGCCAGTCCTCACAGCCACGCCGGGCAGCGGTGTAGTGCGTGTCCAGGAAGCGCTCGCGGAATGCCGCATCGAACGCATCGTCACGCACGAACCAGCGTTGCGGCCCTGCCGCCCGCCAGAATTCCACCACCGAACGTGCCGTTTCCACCACTGTCTCCCCGATCAGCTGCTATCCATATGGCGATACCCACCCACATACGCGGCCCCTGAAGGTGACGTGCAGACCTATCGCATTGCGCCGCTAGCTTAAGCCGCGCGCAGCGCCGTGCATACGGCTTTGTGCGCTGCCCGTCGCCAGCACGGCCACCTGCGTCCTCCGCCTGCGGCAGCCCCGGGCAGGGGGAGGGGGAAACCCCGCTGGCGGAGCGCGTCGGCCTTTCATAGCCTCGCCGGATAAAGGGAGGGGGTCCTTTGAAAGCGCTGATCCGAGCATTCTGGCCGCGCAGGCGCGCCGCCGGTATCCAATCGTTGTCGCCCGCGCTGTGGGCAAGCATTGTCGATGGCGCCAGCACCTGCCTGATGGTCGCCAATGCCGAGGGCGTCATCCTGGCCGTCAATCCGGCATTGCGGAACATGCTGGCCAGCCTGGAAACAGAACTGCGCCAGCAATTTCCCGATTTTGACGCGGCGACGCTGGTGGGCAGTTCGATCGACCGCTTCCATCATGATCCGGCGGCGCGCCACCTCCAGCTGCGACAGCTCACAGGGCGCCACCTGACCGACATCCGTGTCGGCAGCGCACGGTTCGGCCTGGCCATCACCCCGATCGCCGGCGCCGACGGGACTACCAGCATCTACGCGGTGGAATGGACCGACAAGACCCGTTGGGCACAGGCCGCCGATAGCGAGCTGCGCCTGCGCACCGCACTGGACAACATGACCGCCAAGCTGATGCTGGCCGATGCCGACAGCACCATCGTGTACGTCAACGATGCGCTCAAGCGCATGTTCCAGCGCAACCTGGAAGCCATGCGCAGTCGCTTCCCCGACTTCGATCCGGAGCAGCTGGTCGGTCGCAGTATCGATATCTTCCACCGGCATCCGCAGCACCAGCGCGAGGCGCTGCGCAACGCGCGGACAAAGATATCGGCGTCACTGCAGATCGGACCCATGCGCATGGAACTGGATGCCATGCCGATCCGCGATGGCAACGGCCGCTATCTGGGGGCTTTCGCCATCTGGGACGACATCCACGCGGTACACGAGCTGGTGCGCCGCGTCGGCCATGGCGACCTGGATGGCCGGCTCCAGCCCGCGCACTATGAGGGCAGCATGCAGGCACTGGCCGAGCTGCTCAATACGATGATGCAGGCGGTGCATGCCCCGATGACGAGTGCCGTTGGCGTGGCCAGTGCTCTGGCCCGCGGCGAGCTGGGCAGCCGGCTGGATGAGCATGCCGAGGGGGTCTTCCAGCAACTGCACGTGGCACTCAACACCGCGGCGGGCAATCTGGCGCAGATGATCCGGTCCATCCAGGTGTCATCGGCGGCGGTGCTGCAGACGGCAAGCGAGATCGCCGCCAGCAGCAGCGAGCTCAGCAGTCGCACCGAAGCCCAGGCGGCTTCGCTGGAGGAGTCGGCAAGTGCGGTCAAGCAGCTGGGCGTGCATCTGCAACAGACCAACCGCGCACTGGACACGATCACCGCGCAGGCCGCCAGGATCAACGCGGAATCGCAGTCCGGACAGGACATGGTCACCGCGGTGGCCCATGCCATCGACACGATGGCCCGGGATAACACGCAGATCGCCAACTTCGTCAAACAGATCGACGCGATCGCCTTCCAGACCAACCTGTTGGCACTCAACGCCGCCGTGGAAGCGGCCCGCGCGGGCGTCCATGGCAAGGGCTTTGCCGTGGTCGCCAGTGAGGTACGGGCATTGGCCCAGCACAGCGCCGAGAGCGCACAACAGATCAACCGGATCGTGACGGCATCGACGCAGGGCGTCCTGCACGGCCAGTCGCTGGTTGCCGACGCGGCAGCGAAACTGCGGGACATCACCGAGGCCGCGGGGCTGATAGACCATGACCTGGGCATCCTCTCCGCGGATGCCGGGCAGCAGCGCCAGAGCCTGCGCGAAGTCGATGTTGCCATCGATACGATCGATCGTTTTACCCAGCAGAACAGCGCCATGGCCGAGCAGAACGCCGCCGCCGCCGAGGCCCTGCACGAGGCCGCACGGGAGCTGCATGCCCAGACCGGCCGCTTCCATCTGCAGGCCCTGCCGCCGTCGGCAGCCATCCGCGACACCCCACTTGCTACGCTCTAGTTTCCAACAGGTTTGAAGATGGATTTTCCAAAACCCAGCTCACCGTTTTCCGGTGGAACGCCAGAGATCCCGCAAGCTGAAATCGACCTGCGTCTGGCCTATCTGAAATACAACGCCGAAGATCAACGCAACCTCAACCAGGCCTGGGATTACATCCAGAGCTGTTCCCAGCACAACATCGACCGCTTCTACGCCCATGTGGGCGCGTTCGCTGAAACCGGCTCCTACATCCAGGACGGGCGCCAGCTCGACCGTCTGCGCGGGATGCAGCAGCACTACCTGCGCGAGCTGTTCTGCGCGCCGGTGGATCCAGCCTACGTCGACAACCGCTTGCGTATCGGCATGGTCCACCACCATATCGGGCTGGAACCGCACTGGTATCTGGGCTCCTGCAGCCAGCTGCTCAGCGAGATCACCCACTCGCTGGAGCCGATCCTGACCGAGGATCCGCGCTTTTACGCGGCGGCCATGCAGTCGGTGATCAAGCGGCTGTTTCTGGACATGGGCATCGCGATGAACGCCTATGTCTTCACCGATCGCCATGCGCTATCCAAATCCACATCGTCGTTGCGCGAGAGCGAAGCGCTGTTGTCCGAGGCACATGATCTGGCGCAGCTTGCACGCTGGGAGCTGTTCCTACCGGAAGGCCCGTTGAACGGATGCCCGCGCGCGCAGGAGATGCTGCATCTGGAACAGACCCAGGAGAAGAACGGGTACGAACGCCTGCGCTACTGGGTCAATCCGGCCGACCGTGCCGAAGTCGATGCCGCCTTCGCCTCGACCCTGGCCAGCGGCGTCACCTATGACGTCCGCTATCGGGTAGAACATCCCGGGCATCCCTTGCGCATGCTGCGCGAGCGCGGCCGGGCCCTGCTGGAGAACGGCAAGCCGGTCCGCGTGGTCGGTACCGTGCAGGACATCTCGCTGCAGGTCTCGCAGCTTTCGCGGATCGAACAGCTGGCCCTGTTCGACGACCTGACCCAGTTGCCCAACCGGGCCAACTTCCTGGGCAACCTCGAACGTCACCTGATAGATGCCGGGAAGACCCGCAAACCGTTCTCGCTGCTGTTCATCGATCTGGATGACTTCAAGGAGATCAACGACACCCAGGGACACAGCGTCGGCGATGAAGTGCTGATCGAGGTCGCACGCCGTCTGAAGGAGAACCTGAAACCACAGGAAATGGTGGCCCGGCTCGGAGGAGACGAGTTTGTCGTGCTCACCCCGACCGGCGCCAAGGACGGCGCGACAACCGCTGCCTTGCGGTTCTCCACTGCGATCGGCAGACCCCTGTGGATCGGCCAGTCGATGATGGGTATCCGCGCCAGCATCGGTATCGCCAGCTGCCCGGAGGACGGCCTCAAAAGCGGCCTGCTGCTGCGCAATGCCGATATCGCCATGTATGTGGCAAAATCTTCGCGCAGCGGCATCGAGATCTACCGGCCGGAGATGAGTGAACGCCTGTTGCGGCGCGCGCAACTGGCCAGTCGTCTGCAACATGCCCTGGATGAAGGTGCCCTGGAGCTGTACTACCAGCCCCAGGTAACCGTCGCAGATGGCACCCTGGTAGGTGCCGAAGCGCTGCTGCGCTGGCACGATCCGGTGCTGGGCCAAGTCAGTCCCGACGAGTTCATCCCATTGGCCGAACATCGCGGCCTGATCGGCGCCGTCGGCCAGTGGGTTGCCGCCCAGGCCTGCCGGCAACTGCATCGCTGGGAGTCGGCCGGGCGTGCCCTCCCCGGCCAGCTGGCAATCAATATCTCCCCGCGCCAGCTCGATGATCCACAGTTCGCCGAACAGCTGCTGGAGCTGGTCCACCAAGCGGGGGTACTGCCCGGAAAAATAGACCTGGAACTGACCGAGAGCGGGATCATGATCGACCCCGAGTCGTCACTGTCCATCCTCCAGAAGCTCAAAGATTCCGGTTTCTCACTGTCCCTGGACGACTTCGGCATGGGCTACTCGTCGCTGGCGCATCTGCGGGGTTTCCCGCTGGACAAGATCAAGCTCGATCGCTCCTTCGTGCTGGGGATGCTGGAGCAACCGCACGACTACGCCATCGTGGTGGCCACCATCGCGATGGCGCAGAGCCTGGGGTTGCGCATGGTCGCCGAAGGCGTGGAAAGCGCGCTGCAGGTGGATGCGCTGAAGCGGCTCGGGTGCAGCCATGCGCAGGGATATTTCTACGGAGTACCGCTGCCGGCGGAGCAGTTCGCCGAGCAATGGCTGAACACATGATGCGTTGCGGGTGAATCGGCATCGTCGCCGGGTGCGATCTGGATGAAGTAACCGGAGCGCCACCGCATCGATGCCGCCAGCAGGGCGTCACGGCCTTGCAGCTGCAGTTTCTGTTTTATTTTCTCGCGATAGCTTTCGACGGTTTTCACCGACAGGCCGGACTCGCTGGCGATCTGTGTCGGCCCCATGCCTTCGCCAATGCGCAGGAATATCTCGAACTCACGCGGCGACAGCGGCAGATCGGCTTTTTTCAGGGTTTCCTGCAGCACACACCCACCGCACCGGGAATCTTCCGCACCACTGAACCGGCATTCAAGCAGCGTCAACAGCAGGAGACGGGCACTGCACTCGCAGCCCTTTTCCGTGAGCATGCCGCACAGACGGCCCTGACGGGGAAAAGCATCCTCACCGGCATGGTCGCGCGAGGTGATGACAAGCGTGCGCACCGACGCAAGCGCATGACGATCGGCACGATGCAGGTGCGAAGCATGCTCGGGATCCGTCAACAGCACCTCGACGTTGCTTCGCTGCAGCAGCTGGCTTGTCTGGGCGACACTGCGGCTGATGCTTATGTGTCCCGGGGCCTCCAGCTTCTCCAGCAGATGCACAAGTCCGTGCTGGATCAGCGGACGGTTCACCGCAATCACAATCATGCGTGAATCCACCGCTCCGGCTCCGTGGGCGGTCACTGCTTTTTCGCCTGGAGTATCTGCGGCCTGTCCGGCGGCCTGACCTGTAGAAAGCGCGTTGCTGGAACACATACTGCACTTCGCCAAATTTCCCTATGTCCCGCATTCTATCGCGCATTCATAAATACCACCCTGCGTAGCGGTATGGCTGATACCGCTGTTGCATGGGGTAAAAATCTGGTGGCGGCAGAGTCGCTTCAATACCTGCACGCCGGAGCGGTTGGAAGCCTGCCGGCCGGTCCCGGCCGTGACCAGAGGTTTGCGCAGATCCGGAGCCGGCACGCACCAGCGAGTGGACTTGCCAGGTGTTACGCAATGGCGGGCGGGCACCTTCATCGAGGTGCAGGGAGCGCCGCCATCGCCGGTGCCTGTGCCCGTTGGTCAGGCCCCCTCGGCAGGCCTGCGCGGAAGGAACCGGATACGGTCCACCGGACTCCTCGCTGGACCATCGGGCAGCCGCCGCTCAAGGACGGAATACCTGGCCCGAAACCGTACGCCGGCGTTGGTTTTGCGATACGGTTCGCACATTCAGATCACATCGGGACGGGGGGCTTTAATGCGCATAGGGATTGTTGTCGATTCGGCCTGCGACCTGCCGCCGGAGTTCATCCGCCAGCACGGCATCGTGCTGCTGCCCATCACGGTACGGATCGGCGAAGCGGTGCTGGCCGACCACCGCGACGAGGAGGCCACGCTGGGTTTCCTGCATGCGCATGTGGCCGAGGGCGGTGCCGAAGCGGAAACCATTGCCTTCAGCGTCAACCAGATCCGTGATCTGTTCCTGGGCACGCTGGTGATCGACTACGACCATGTGTTCTGCATGACCATCACCAAGACCCGCAGCCCGATCCACGACAACGCCATGCAGGCCAGCTTCGCGATCCTCAACGACTACAAGCCCGTGCGCCAGGCTGCCGGCCACAACTCGCCGTTCGCCCTGCGCGTGCTCGACACCCAGAACCTGTTCGCCGCGCAGGCGGTTACCGCGGTGGAGGCGGTGCGCCTGCGTGAAAGCGGTGCCAGCGTGCAGCAGATGCGCGAGCGGCTGGAACAGCTGGCGGGCAACGTGCATGGCTACATGGTCACCCGGGATCTCTACTACCTGCGTGCCCGCGCCCGCCACAAGGGCGACCGCAGCGTCGGCCTGCTCAGCGCCGCACTGGGCAGCGCGCTGGATATCAAGCCGGTACTGCACGGCTATCGTGGCGATACCGCGCCGGTGGCCAAGATCAAGGGTTTCGACAACGCGGTGCAGAAGCTGTTCGATTTCACCGGGCAACGGGTGCGCAACGGACTGCTGACGCCCACCGTATGCGTGAGCTACGGCGGCGAGCTTTCCGAACTGCGCACCTTGCCCGGCTACGCCGCGCTGCGTGATACCTGCAGCGCGAACAAGGTGGAACTGCTGGAAAGCGTGATGAGCCTGACCGGCATGGTCAATGTCGGCAAGGGCGCGGTGACCGTCGGTTTTGCCGACGAGCCCCACAGCTTCACCGCCTGACCACCGATCGCCCCCGGCCATCACTGGCGTGACGCGGTCGCAACGCGTTGCACGTTACGTTGGGTCAACCCTCAGGAGAATCCGTATGTCCGTGCAGTACTCCATCTCCCTGCCCGATCCGGCCAAAGCCCGTGGCAACGATCCGCGCCTGTCCTTCAGCGCCAATGGCGCCGAGGAGTTCGCCGCGCAGCTGCAGGCCGCGCTGCGCACGCCCGAGCTGTTCCAGCGCTGGAAGGCCACCCAGGAGGATCCGGAGGATGTCGACCCGGCGTTGGGCGCCACCGACCCGGATGCCACGGTGACCGGCCAGCAGGCCGATCTGCGCATCAACCTCCAGGCCACCACCCGCCTGCCCGGCGAGCTGTTCAAGCAGCGTCTGCGGCTGCTGGCCGGCAGCCACTGGGAACTGCGCGACGTGCGCTGAGCGGTGGCCACGCCGATCCTGCTGTCCTGGAGCGGTGGCAAGGATGCCGCCTGGGCACTGCATGAACTGCGCCAGCGCGAGGACTTCGTCGTCATTGCGCTGCTTACAACGCTCACCGAAGGCTACAACCGCTCTTCGATGCAAGGGGTGCGTGCCGACGTGCTCCAGGCCCAAGCCGATGCTGCGGGACTGCCTCTGGTACAGGCCTGGATTCCACCGGTTTGCGACAACACGGTGTACCTGGCACGCATGTCCGAGGCATTGAGCGGCGCTCGCCAGCGCTGGCCTGCGCTGGAAACCATCGCCTTCGGCGATCTGTTGCTGGCAGACATCCGCGACTGGCGCGTGCAGCAGTACGCCGAACTCGGCTGGCACACACTGTTTCCCCTGTTTGGCCGCGACACCGCTGCGCTGGCCCGGCAGATGGTGCAGGAAGGATTGCGCGCGCAGCTGTGCTGCGTGGATAGCCAGGTGTTGGATGCAACGTTCGCCGGACATGCCTTTGACATGGCTTTCCTTGACGCATTGCCCGCCGGCGTTGATGCCTGCGGCGAGAACGGCGAGTTCCACACCTGCGTCAGCGCCGGCCCGATGTTCCGTGCGCCACTGCGATTGCGCCAGGGCGATACCGTGCTCCGTGACGCACGCTACGCCTATACGGATTTCCTGACGGCTTGACCGCACCGGCCACTGTCCCACTGGTGCAGGAACGACCTGCGCCAGTGGGACAGCCAGTTCAACCGCACATCGCCCTGGCGTGATGGGCGATGTGCTCGCCGATGAAGCTGCTGATGAAGTAGTAGCTGTGGTCGTAACCGGGCTGCAGGCGCAACTGCAGCGGATGGCCAGCCGCCTCGCAGGCGGCCTGCAGCAGCTCGGGCCTGAGCTGGCTGGCGAGGAACTCGTCGGCATCACCCTGGTCGACCAGCAGCGGCAAACGCTCGCTCGCCCCGGCAACCAGCGCGGTGGCGTCGTGACGCGCCCACGCCGCCCTGTCGTCGCCGAGATAGGCCGCAAACGCCTTCTGTCCCCACGGCACCTGCGAGGGCGCCACGATCGGCGAGAACGCCGACACGCTGCGGTAACGGCCGGGGTTCCTCAGCGCGATGGTCAACGCGCCATGGCCGCCCATCGAATGGCCACTGATCGCGCGGACATCGCTGGCCGGGAAATTCGCCTCCACCAGCGCCGGCAGTTCATCGACGATGTAGTCGTACATCCGGTAATGGCGGGCCCACGGCTCGGTGGTGGCATTGACATAGAAGCCGGCGCCCTGGCCCAGGTCGTAGCCGTCGGCATCGGCCACCGCCGGGCCCCGCGGGCTGGTATCCGGCGCCACCAGAATGATCCCGTGCTCGGCCGCATAGCGCTGCGCGCCGGCCTTGGTGATGAAGTTCTGCTCGGTGCAGGTCAGGCCCGAGAGCCAGTACAGCACCGGCAAGCGAGCGCCGGCCTGCGCCTGCGGCGGCAGATAGACCCCAAGCGTCATGTCGCAGCCCAGCACCCGGGAAGGATGGCGGTAGACCTCCTGCCAGCCGCCGAAACTGGCACGGTGTTCGAGGCGTTCGGCCAGCATCTCAGCCACCTCCCGAGGCGGACGACAGGCGGATCTGGCAGGTCTTCAACACGTCCAGGTCGCCCTTGACCTCGATGCGCGAATCGTTGGCCAGCGCGCGGATACGCAACGCGTAGAACGCCTCCGGAATATCCTCGTATTCGTCGGGTGCGGCAATCAATACGCCGGTGGTAACGAAGCCGGCCTTCTTCCAGCTCCGGTCCAGCGACGACAGGATCAACGCGTCAATCTCCGCCAGATCGGATGCCTGCAGTCGCTCGATCGCCTCACGCGCTTCCGCGCTGTCGTCCATGCCAGCCAGTGCGGCGGCCAATCCATCTTTGTTGAACATCGCACTCATCTCAGTAGTGGATCACCGAACGGATCGACTTGCCCTCGTGCATCAGCTCGAAGGCCTCGTTGATCTGCTCCAGGCCCATGGTGTGGGTGACGAACGGCTCCAGCTCGATCTTGCCGGCCATCGCGTCCTCGACCATGCCCGGCAGCTGGCTGCGGCCTTTCACCCCACCGAAGGCGGTGCCCATCCACTTGCGGCCGGTGACCAGCTGGAACGGCCGGGTGGAGATTTCCTTGCCCGCGCCGGCCACGCCGATGATCACGCTCTGGCCCCAGCCGCGGTGCGCGCATTCCAGCGCCGCGCGCATGACATCGACGTTGCCGATGCACTCGAAGCTGTGGTCCACGCCCCAGCCGGTCATCTCGACGATGACCTGCTGGATCGGCTTGTCGAAGTCCTTCGGGTTGACGCAGTCGGTGGCGCCGAACTGGCGGGCCAGCTCGAACTTGGACGGGTTGGTGTCGATGGCGATGATGCGCCCGGCCTTGGCCTGGCGCGCGCCCTGGATCACCGCCAGGCCGATGCCGCCCAGGCCGAACACGGCCACCGAATCACCCTCGGCCACCTTGGCGGTGTTGTGCACCGCGCCGATGCCGGTGGTCACGCCACAGCCGAGCAGGCAGACGTGCTCCGGGTTGGCTTCCGGGTTGACCTTGGCCAGCGAGACCTCGGCCACCACGGTGTACTCGGAGAAGGTCGAGCAGCCCATGTAGTGGTAGATCGGCTCACCGTTGTAGCTGAAGCGGGTGGTGCCATCGGGCATCACGCCCTTGCCCTGGGTGGCGCGCACGGCCACGCACAGGTTGGTCTTGCCGCTGGTGCAGAACTCGCACTTGCCGCATTCGGCGGTGTACAGCGGAATCACGTGGTCACCCGGCTTTACGCTGGTGACGCCCTCGCCCACCTCGACCACGATGCCGGCACCCTCATGGCCCAGCACCACCGGAAACAGGCCTTCCGGGTCCTCACCGCTCAGGGTGAAGGCATCGGTATGGCACACGCCGGTGTGGGTGATCCTGACCAGCACCTCGCCGGCCTGGGGCGGGGCAACATCGATCTCGACAATCTGCAGCGGTTCACCGGCGGCAAAGGCGACGGCGGCACGGGATTTCATGGTTGTTCTCCTGCGGGAATGACGGAAGGCGACGCTGTGCGCCGCCCGGGATTACTTGAGATAGGAACGGATCAGGCTGGACATCTCGGTCACGCGCGCGGCGCGCTGGGCTTCGGACCGCGCCAGCTGGCCGAATTCCTCACGCAGGTGGGCTTCCATGACCTGGCTCATCAGTCCGTTGACCGCGCCGCGAATGGCGGCGATCTGCTGCAGCACCGGGCCGCAGTCGGCACCGGCCTGCAGCGCGCGCTCCAGCGCATCGCACTGACCACGGATACGCTTAACCCGGGCCAGAACCTTCCTTTTTTCCTCCGGCGAGTGCGGCATGACCGACCCCGATACCTTGTACTGGGGGGTAGTATATTTTGCAGGCTGCGCGATTGCACCCGCCAGAGATGCCGGCACATCCTTCACAGCGCCGTATCACCGCGCGCGCGGGGCCGCAGTATCGTCCCGGTCAACTGCTCCGGAGACGCCACAATGATCCGCCGATCCGCGCTCCTGCTGCTGCCATCGACGCTGGCTGCGCTGCTGCTGACCGGCTGTGATCGGGCCGGGAACGCCGGCATCGAGACAGCCGCCGTCCCCGACTCGGTGCCGGTGCCCCTGTTTGAAACCTTTGGCGATCTGCATCGGGATATCGGCACGCCCGTACCGATGGCACAACGCTACTTCGACCAGGGCCTGCGGCTGGCCTACGGCTTCAACCACGAAGCCGCCGGACGGGCCTTCGCCGAAGCGGCGCGACTGGATCCACAGTGCGCGATGTGCACATGGGGACAGGCGCTGGTGCTGGGCCCGAACATCAACCTGCCGATGGACCCGGCTGCGGCCAAAGAAGCCAGCGCGCTGGCGGCAAAGGCGGCGCATCTGGCCGGCAGCGCGCGACCGGTCGATCAGGCCCTGATCCAGGCACTGCAGAAGCGCTATCTCGCCCCAGCACCGGACGACCGCGCACCACTGGACCACGCCTATGCCGAGGCGATGGCCCAGGTGGTCGCGCAGTTCCCGGACGATGACGACGCGGCCACCCTGTATGCCGAGGCGCTGATGGATCTGTCGCCGTGGGCCTACTGGAACGCGGACGGCTCACCGGCGCAGTTCACCCCGAAGCTGGTCGGCGAACTGGAGCGCGTGCTGGCGCGCAATCCGCGCCATATCGGTGCGATGCACTACTACCTACACGCCATCGAGGCCTCCCCCGACCCCAAGCGCGGCGAACCCTATGCCGATACCCTGGCGGCGCTGGCGCCCGGCTCCGGGCATCTGGTGCATATGCCCGCCCATATCTACATCCGCGTCGGCCGCTACCACGATGCGACCCTGACCAATCTGGCCGCCACCACCGCCGACAAGGACTTCCTGGCCGTATGCCGCGGCAGCAACGGCGTCTACCCGCTGGGTTATGTGCCACATAACTGGCACTTCGCGACGATGACCACCGGCCTGACCGGCTCACGCACGCTGGCGCTGCAGGCGGCAAAGCAGACGGCCGAGCGTGCCGACCGCAGCGCCATGGGCGAGGCGCCGATGCAGTTCATGCAGCAGTTCGTGGTCGCGCCGCTGCTCACCCAGGTCCGCTTCGGCGACTGGGACGCGATCCTGTCCGATACCAGCGCCCCGTCGGAATTGCCCTATCCGGCCGCAATACGCCACTTCGCCCGCGGCATGGCCCAGCTGCGCAAAGGTGCAGTGGATAAAGCGGAAAAAGAAGCCGACGCGCTGCATGCGATCGCCATCGATCCGGCGATGGCGCAGGTGAGCTTCTTCGACATCAATCACGCCGACAATGTCCTGCGTGTCGCCGATGGGCTGCTGCAGGGCGAGTTGCTGCGGACGCAGGGAAAACATCGCGACGCGATCACCCGCCTGCGCGAAGCCACCGCAGCCGAGGACGCACTGGCCTACAACGAGCCGGCCGACTGGCCCCTGCCGGTACGCCCGTATCTGGGCGCCGCGCTGCTGGAAAACGGCGATGCCAACGGCGCGGCGGAAGCCTTCAACCAGGATCTGAGGACCTATCCGCTCAACGGCTGGTCGCTGTTCGGCCTGGCGCAGGCGCAGCAGGCCCTGGGCCAAGCCGATGCCGCGCACGAAACCTCTCGCCAGCAGGCCGCCGCCTGGCAGTGGGCCGATGCGCCGCTGACTGCCGCGCGCTATTGAGCGCAGCCACGCCGATTCTGCGCCGGGCGTCCCCGCCGCAGGGCACCACTCCCCAGCCGGGAGTAGGCTTCCCCGCCACGCCGGGTCACGGCATCAGCCCGCCGGCTGTGCGACCAGCGCGTCATCGGCCGCCGCGGCGCGCTTGAACGCCTCCCGCTCGCCCAGACGTTGCGCATAGGCGAGAAAGCCCGGCTGCGGCGGGAGCGTCTTGAAGGTCAAGCCGAACAGGATCTGGCTGCCGACATAGACATCGGCCGCGCTGAAACGCTCGCCAAGCAACCACGGCGACGCCTTGGCCGCGATCTGCTCCAGCAGGCCGATGGTCGCCTCATAGCTGCCATAACCGACGAATCCGGCCTTCTCCGGGGGCAGCTCCTGGCCCAGCGCGCGGGCGGTGACCGCGGCCTCGACCGGTCCTGCGACGAAAAACAGCCAGCGCAGGTAGCTGCCACGCAGCGGATCGGCCAGCGCCGGGGCCAACCCGGCGGCCGGAAACGCGTCAGCCAGATAGGCGCAGATCGCCGCGGTTTCAGTCACCACCACGCCGCGGTGGACGATGGCCGGCACCTTGCCCATCGGATTGATCGCCAGATACTCCGGCGACTTCATGCTCTGCCCGTAGCCCATCACCTCGACGCGGTAGGGCTGCCCGATCTCCTCCAGCATCCAGCGCACGACGCGGCCGCGCGATTGCGGGTGGGTGTAGAAGACAATCTCATCGTTCGAACTGCCCATGTACCTGGCTCCGGATGGTGGAACGGCAGTCTAGCAACACGCTGCGGCATCTCCCGGAAGTGCCCGCTGCGCTGCAAGACGAATCCGGCCGGCGGCGGTCATTGCCCCGGCGGCTCCGTCAACACCGGCATCAGCGGCTGCGATGTGTCGCCGGTCCAGCGCATCAGCGTCAGTTCGGCCTGCTGCGCGCCCTTTGCGCCGGAATTGCGCACGGAATAGAACAGCCCCCCGCCCAGCGACTGCAAGCCGACATCGGCCTTCTGGTTCCAGCCACGGATGCCGGTCGCCGGATCGCGCTGGCCATCCGCGGCCAGGGCCAGTCGCAGGCCCTGTTCCCAGCCCTTGCCATCGGCCGCCGGCACCCCGACCAGATCCCCAAGGACCGGCGCCGCCCGGCCATCCACGGCGAACAGCTGGTAGTTGGGAAATGCCGCCTTGCGGCCGCGGTACACGCCCATGAACCAGCGCTGCGATGCAGCGTCATAGGTGAGGTTCTGCACCCCATAGGTGGTGTTGCCGGTGTACACGAAGTATTTCCCATCAACCTCCGCCGGTCCCTGCCGGTGCGGCCGTGCCTCGAGCAGTGGCTGCGCGTGACGCGCCCAGTCACGGATGTCGTATTGCAACAGCACCTGGTGGTCGTTGTCGGTGCGTGCGGTGTTTCCGTAAATGCCGTAAGCCACGGTTAAGTACAGCGGGCCCTCGCTCGCACCGAAGCGTGGCCCGAACGCCACTCCGTCGATGCCCGAACAGCCATAACGGTGATCCGGTGACTGCGCCTCGTTGCCGGAGTAGCGACCGTCATCGCCATCGAAGCGACCGTCGCCATCCACGTCGGCGGTGTAGTCGTCCACCACCTCGGGCAGATGGACCGTGCGGAAAACCTCACCCTCGGCGGCATTCATCCCCAGCCGGTTGATGCCTTGGCCATCGATGATGGCGATGTAGAACGCCTGATCGGCCTTGTATTCGAGCGATCCGTAGATCCGCCCGTCAGCGGGGTTGAGATCCAGATCACCCAGATGACCGGTCCAGCCGGCCAGCGTGCCCACCAGCTTTCCCTCGAAGTCGAACTTGGCCAGCAGATCGGTGAACGAGTAGTAGATGAAGCCGCCCTGCCGGTCCACGGCGATGCCCTGCACATGTCCTGCATCCCAGGTGCCCCCGTCCTGCTTCAATGGCAGCACAGGGGGTTTGCCGGAGGCAGCAGTCGGTTCCCCGGCCAGCGCCGGAGCCGCCAGCAGCGCCAGCAGCAGGTAGAAACTGTTTTTCATGGGAGATCCCTGGAAACGGATGCAGGTGGCCGGTTGGTAGGCGGGCGGCAGTTCATGCGCCGCTGAAACGGTTCTGTCCGCGCTGCACGGTCATCTGATGGGAGCCGGCCAACGCGGTGGTGCGGGCCTTGATGTCCTGCATGAACACCCATTGGCAGCGGATCCGCTGCGGGTTGATGTCCAGCAGCGCGTAGCCGCGCTGTGCGGTATCGCACCAGCGGATTTCCGGGTTGCGGGCCATGAAGGCCGCAGCCACCGTTTTCGGATCGGCGGCCATGCTGCCTTCGATACCGCCAGAAGTGACCGCCTGCACCGCGAACTCCACCCCCGCCGGTTGCCCGCCCTCCTCCAGCGCATAGGCCCAGGCGTTGTGGCTGTCACCGGAGAGCATCACGAGGTTGGCATCGGCCTGTTGCGCCGCACGCAGCAGACGCGAACGCGCGGCAGGGTAGCCATCCCAGCGGTCCATCCACATCGGCAGGCCAACGCGTGCGCCGCGGATGTTGTCCTTGAAGGCCTGCACCGTACGTTCGCTGGCCTCCGGACGCAGCCAGCCCAGGGTCTGCTCCGGCATCAGCGTGCGACCGAGGATGGTGCCCATCCCCACCAGTTGCCACGTGGTGTTGCCGGCGTTGTGCTGCAGACCGTGGTACAGCCAGCTCTCCTGCTCCAGACCGAGCATCGTTGCCGAGGGATCCTGCCACGGGCCGTCGCGTAACGCTTCCAGCGCCGCCTTGGTACCGGCCAAATAGGCGCTGCGGATATCGGCCGGCTGCGTGCGCCCGATCAGGCGCGACTCGGTGCGGTACAGCGTGGCCAGCGTGCCGATCGGATACTGCTTCCACGGCTCGTCGGACACCGGCAGCCATTCCCGATAGGCCTGCACCGCGGCCGCCTTGCGGGTGTTCCAGTCACCTTCGCTGGCGGGCTGGTGGTTCTGCGCGCCGCCCTCCCAGCTGTCGTTGGTGATCTCGTGGTCGTCCCACAGCGCCACCATCGGTGCCATCTGATGCAGCCGCTGCAAGTCCGGATCGGCGCGATAGCAGGCCAGGCGCAGGCGGTAATCCAGCAGCGATACCATTTCGTGATCGTGCGCCGGCAGCCCCTCACGTCCTGCAACCCGGTCCTGCGTTTTGTAGGAAGCCAGACCATATTCGTAGAGGTAGTCGCCCACGTGCAGCCACAGGTCCATGTCCTCGCGCTCGGCCGCATGCGCGTAGGCATTGAACCAGCCGACCGGCAGATTGGCGCAGGAGAACAGGCCGAGCCTGAAGCTGGCGACCTCGCCTACGGGCAGCGTACGGGTGCGGCCCACCGGCGAGAAGCTGCCATCGGGTGCAATGAAACGGTACCAGTAGGTGGTCGCCGGTTGCAGACCATCGACAGTGAGCTTGGCTGTCCAGTCGCGGTAGCTCCCGGTGCGGACACTGGCGCCGGCCACCACCCGGGTGAACGCACGGTCCAGCGCCATTTCCACCTGCAGGGTCACGTCATTGCTGCCTGTCGGGGGCAAATAGCGCGTCCACAGCAGCATGGAATGCGGGCCGGGTTCGCCGCTGGCGACATTGTGGGTGAAACCTTTGGCGCCGAGCAGCTCGCAAGCCAACGTGCGGCCGACCGGTAGCAGCAGCGCACCAATCCCCAGGCCGGCGCCGATGATCAGGCGGCGACGATCGATATTGACGGTCACGAAGCAGTCTCCAACGGGAATCCAGACAGAAAAAACCCTTCCGCGCCCGGCGCGGAAGGGCTGCAGTGGCGATCAGAAGCGGCCGCGGATACCGAAGTTCCACATCGAGCCGTAGACCGTGTACATCTGCACGCGACTGGGGATGTTGGAGTAGATGACTTCCGGCTCGTTGAAGATGTTGCGGCCGGCCAGCATCACGTCGATGTTGTCCGTCAACTTGTAGCTGGCGCTGATATTCCACAGCTGACGCGAATCGCGGTAGAGGATGCCGTTGTTGGCAGTGGTCGGCGTGTTGCTCAAGGCGCTGACGCGATGCTCGGACTGGTAGTTGCCGTTGATCTGGAAATCGAAGCGCCCGTAGTTGTAGCGGACACCCCAATTGGCTGCTTCCTTGGGAATGTTCTGGCGCGGACCATCCGGATTCACATGGGTCAGCGAGCCGTACAGGCTCAGGCCCTTGAGCGCACCGGGCAGGAAGGTGAGCTGCTGGTTGTACTCCAGCACCATGCCTTCGTTGGTGCTGGTGCCCGGCAGGTTCTGCGCACTGCGGAAGGTATAGCCTTCGTAATCACCGGGGTTGAAACCCACACTTTCCGGATCGACCGTGATACCGGTGACCTGCATGTCCTGCATGTCCAGTTTGTAATACGACAGCCCCAGCATGCCCGACGGCTCCAGGTAGTACTGTAGGCTGGCGTAGTACTTGGTGGAATGCTCGGGCTTGAGCTGCGCGTTGGGCACGGTGACGATCATCGTGTCCTCGTTCACCGACACCACACCACCGAGGTTGCCGTAGTCCGGGCGCAGGATGGACTGGCTGAAGGACAGCTGGCCGACCAGCTTGTCGGTGAAGTCGTACTTCATGCCGCCGCTGAGGAAGAAATCGTCGTACCCGCCCTTGCGCGTGGTGTAACGGCCGTTGTTGTACTGGTACAGCAGGCCTTCGACCGTGTTCGGGTCCAGCCCGGCGGCCTGGACCTCGCTGCGCGGACGCACGTCGGCCATGCGCGCCGCGGTATGGGTCTTCTCATAGCGCAGGCCCAGGTCGAAGCGTGCATCGCCAATGCGGGTTTCCGCTTCGATGTAGGCGGCATCCACGTCTTCCTGGATGCGCTTGTTGTTGTCGAGCCGGCGCTTGAGGTTGCCGATATCGTCCGGCACGAAGTACTCCGGATGCTCCCGGTAGATGTCGTACATCGCGTAGTTGTTGTCAGCGCGCCAGCCCTGATCGTTCAGGTTTCCCGCGCCGGTCCCGATGATCGCGAAGTCGTAATTCCCGGTCCACGGCACCGAGGCCGAGGGATCGGTCTGGCTGCCGTTCGGACCGACATACTTGTACTGCTGCCAGGAACCTTCATTGGTGCGCCAGTCGTTGCTGCGCGTGCCCAGACCGCCCATCAGCGTGAGCGGGTTGTCGTTCCAGCTCAGATGCTTCTTCAGGTCGAGATTGATACCGGACTGGTCGTTGACCGCATCGGATTCGGCAGTGCGCACGTTGTAGCCAATGGGGTGATCGCGATTGAAGTTGGCTGGATCGTTCCAGGGCCGCCCTGCGGTCTGCGCCAGATTCCACGCGTGCGAACCTTCCGACGGGCGATCCAGGGTGAAACCGATACCGGTCAGCCAGCTGTCGGTGCGCTGGAAGAAGCCCTTGCTGTTGTCGCGGAAGTTGAACTCGGCTGACGAGTAGCTGCCGCGCAGCACCGCCTCCCAGCTCTCGCCCTTGTACTCGAGCTTGGGCGCGACCAGATAGGCGGGGGTACCGGCATAGCGATGCGAGTACTGCGTATGCAGCCGGGTGTTGGTGCCATTGGGATCCACCACGATGTGCTCGGGGGTGGAGCCCGGCGCGGCTTCGGATTTGGACGTGGTGCCAAAAATCAGGTAGGTGTACTGGTTGAAGTACTCCACGTCGTACATCGAGTAGGTGCTGCGCAGCGAGGCGACCAGGTTGTCGGTGATCTGGTAGTCCAGGCTCAGGTTGGCGGCGGTACGGCTGGTCTTCTTCGGACCCGGACGCCACATCACCCGGTAGGGCATGGCGCTGCCGTCGGGCTTGTAGGCCCAGTCGGTCTGGATGCGGTCCTGCTGCACATAGTTGGCGTTGTAGCTGGCGTTGAACTCCACGCCGAAGCGGCCGTCCATGAACACATCGCCGAAGCCGAACTGGCCGGAGGGATAGATCGTGTCGTGCTTCTTGTCGTCGGGGAAGTATCTGCCGGACCAGTTGGAATCGGACGTACCCACCGCACCAAGCTGGAACACCAGATCACGCTTGCTGCGCTGGAAAGCATGCTTGCTGCGCAGGTTGATGCTGCCACCCGGCGAATCGGCATCCATCGCCGCGGTCAGCGTGTGGTTGAGCTCGATCGACTCGATGCCGGTGATCGACATCTGCTCGAACGAGTTCTGCCGGCCGGAGTTGTTGTTCGAGGTGGCCGTGGCCATGCGTGCGCCATCGGTGGTGAACGTCGAATACTTCGGATCCAGACCACCGATACGCACCGCGGTGGCGTCGACTTCGGTGTAATCCAGCGACAGACCCGGCATCGACTTCATGAACTCGCCGACGTCGCCCATGGTCAGCGCGCCATAGTTGTCGGCGGCCACCACGTTCTTGGCATTCATCGCCGCACGCCGCTCCATGATCGCGCTGGCCTGGCCTTCGCGACTGGCGGTGACGGTCAGACCCTCCAGGCTCACCGCCTCGCTGGCTCCCGATGCATAGGCGGGGGCCTTGAGCGGAATATCCACGCTGGCCACCTCGCCCTTGGTGACCGTGACCGTCACCCGGCTTTCCTCAAGCCCGGCGTAGCGGACGACGAGCACAACCTCACCTGCGGGAACACCATTGAGGCGGAAACCACCGCTTTGATCGCTGTAGACGACATTGGTGGTTCCGGCAACGCGCAGTTCTGCATTGCGCACGTACTGGCCACTATCGGTATTGAAGACACGGCCGCGAACCGCGCCACCGGCCATTGCCTGCTCCGAAACCTGCCGCTGCTCCTGCGCGAAGGCTTCTGGCGCAAGGCAAAGCGCAAGCACGATGGCACCAGCCAGCGCCGACTTCCTGACTACGATCATGATTTGTTCCTGAAGAGATATGCGTAGGTCGTGCCTGGAAACTGCTTCCAGGCAGATGCAGCGCATCGTATTCACCTTCAGTTACAGAACATTTACAGGTGGTCGCCGGCTCTATCCGCTGGCGTCCAGGTGCGGATGCCTTGCACCGTTGAAACAGGAAATGCCCGCCACCGGCGCAGCACCTGTGGCAAGGGATCGATGGCAGCGCACGATGTCGCCGCTGCCCGGCAATGGGCGCGATACGCGGCGCTGCCGGCAGGCAGTGCGCGTTACGCGGGTTACCACGCGGCGACTGTGTTCAGTACGCGAACTCGGCGAACAGCGGCTCCACGCGGCCGTTCCAGCGGCCGTGGAACAGGTCGAGCTTGCGCTCGGCGGCGGTCTTGCCGGAATCGACGATCTCCTGCAATACGTCCAGGAAATGGGTTTCATCCTGGCCATCGGCATTGAGCGCGGCGCGCCGACGCAGGCCGTCGCGCGCGATCTCCAGCGCGCGAGCGGCAAGATCGCGCACGGTGCCGTTGCGGAACGGCAGATGCAGTGCCTGCTCCGGCACACCGTCACGCAGGGCATGGCGCTCGGCCAGACTGAAATCCTTGACCAGGTCCCAGGCCGCATCCAGCGCGGTCTGGTCATACAGCAGCCCCACCCAGAACGCCGGCAGCGCGCAGATCCGGCTCCACGGACCACTGTCGGCACCGCGCATTTCCAGATACTTCTTCATCCGCACTTCCGGGAACGCGGTGGTCATGTGGTCCGACCAGTCACGCAACGTGGGCAGCGCGCCCGGCAGCACCGGCAGTTTGCCCTGCATGAAGTCGCGGAAGCTCTGGCCGCTGGCATCGTGGTAGATGCCGTCACGGTAGGAGAAGTACATCGGCACATCGAGCAGATAGTCGACATAGCGCTCGTAACCGAAGCCATCCTCGAACACGAAGTCGAGCATGCCGGTGCGGTCGGCATCGGTATCGGTCCAGATGTGCGAGCGCCAGCTCAGGTAGCCGTTGGGCTTGCCTTCGGTGAAGGGCGAGTCGGCGAACAGCGCGGTGGCGATCGGCTGCAACGCCAGCGACACGCGGAACTTCTTCACCATGTCCGCCTCGGAGGCGAAATCCAGGTTGACCTGCACCGTGCAGGTGCGGGTCATCATGTCCAGGCCGAGCGCACCGACCTTGGGCATGTAGTTCTTCATGATCTGGTAGCGGCCCTTGGGCATCCACGGCATGTCCGCACGCGTCCACTTGGGCTGGAAACCCATACCCAGGAAGCCCAGCTGCAGCTCGCCGGCCACCTGTGCCACCTCGTTGAGATGGGTGCCGGTTTCCACGCAGGTCTGGTGGATGGTTTCCAGCGCCGCGCCGGACAGTTCCAGCTGCCCGGCCGGCTCCAGCGACACCGAAGCATTGTCACGCAGCAGGGCGATGGTGCGGCCGTTTTCCTGCACCGGCGCCCAGCCGAAGCGGGTCAGCCCGGTCAGCAGCGCCTCGATGCCACGGTCACCGTCGAAGGCCGGCGGACGCAGGTCATCGAGGCGGAAACCGAACTTCTCGTGCTCGGTACCGATGCGCCATTGCGCCTTGGGTTTTTCACCCGACGCGATCTCCTGGACCAGTTGGTCGCGGTCGGTGATGGGGGTATCGGCGACGTGGCTGGGGCTCGACAAGGGCTGGCTCGCACTGGGGGAATGAAGGCGCGATGTGGGGTCCGGAGCGGTCCATCGCAAGGCGGCACTATATCGCGCCGCCTGCACCGGCCATGTGGACAGTCGCGGATTTCAGCATCCCAGCTATGGCGGCTTGACGGGCGCGCCCGCTACACTGGGGCATGGACCGTAGCCGTCATATGCACTACGAACGACACCGTTCCGACCGGGTTGGCTGGCTGCGGGCGGCCGTGCTGGGCGCCAATGACGGCATTGTCTCCATCGCCGGACTGGTGGTGGGGGTGGCCGCTGGCGGCGCCAGCGCCACCACGATCATCGCCAGTGGCGTTGCCGGCACGGTGGCCGGGGCGATGTCGATGGCGGCGGGGGAATACGTATCGGTCAAATCACAGGCCGATGCCGAGCACGCCGATCTGGCCCTCGAACGCCGCGAGTTGCGTGAAGACCCGCACAGTGAGCTGGACGAGCTGACCCGCATCTACCGCCAACGCGGACTGGATGAGGAACTGGCCCGTGCCGTGGCCGAGCAACTGACCGCACACGATGCCTTGGCCGCCCATGCCCGCGACGAACTGGGCATCACCGAAACCCTGCGTGCACGCCCGCTGCAGGCCGCCGCGTCCTCGGCCGCGGCTTTCATCGCCGGTGCCGCACTGCCGATGCTGACCGCGCTGCTGGTTCCCGCTGCCCACGTGACGCTGGCAACCACCCTCGCCACGCTGATCGGGCTGTGCCTGACGGGCGCCTTGGCAGCCAGCCTGGGCGGCGCCTCGCCAGGACGCGGTGCATTGCGAGTCACGTTCTGGGGAGCGATGGCGATGGCCGCAGCCGCCCTGATCGGACGGCTGTTCCAGATTCCGGTCTGATCCCCCACCGCGCCACACACCGGGGTGCGGTGGAGAGGGTCCTTATCCGGCAGCGGTATCGGCATCGGCGACGGTCGGGTTCAATCCCAGCCAGCCACCGACAACCAGGCGGGCTTCATCCACACCCTGCTTGGATTCGCTGGAGAAGCACTGCACGCTGACGCTGTCGCCAAAGCGCGAGGACAACTCTTTCTTCACCTGTTGCAGGGTCTGCATCTGCTGGCCCCGGCCGAGCTTGTCGGCCTTGGTCAACAACGCATGCGCCGGCAGCCCGCGCTGCACCGCGTAACCGAGCATCTGCAGGTCGTATTCCTTCAACGGGTGCCGGATGTCCATCACCACCACCAGTCCCTTCAGGGCCTCGCGGGTGCGGAAATATTTCTCGATGAAGGCCTGCCAGTGCGCCTTCAGGTCCAGCGGCACCTTGGCGTAACCGTATCCGGGCAGATCGACCAGATGCGCCTGGGGGGTGACCTGGAAGAACACCAGCTGCTGGGTGCGGCCAGGTGTTTTGGAGACGCGGGCAAGTGCATTGCGGCGCGTCAGGGCGTTCAGGGCGCTGGACTTGCCGGCATTGGAGCGACCGGCAAACGCCACTTCACTGCCGATATCCTCCGGCAATTGCTTGGCATTGTGGGCGGAAAGCAGGTATTGGGCGCGTTCGAGGAGCTGTGACATGGGCATAGGATCGCATGTTGCGGCGCCGCGCGCCGTGTCCGATTGATGGCCGCTGCGGCATTTCCCCTGGCAACGGCGAAAAATCCCTCCTCCGGGCCACTACGCCCCCTTCGGCACCGTGCCCGTGCGGTTTTTGCTGCAGTGCTGCGTTGACCCTGCCGCGAAACGGCGTTGATAATCCGGGCGATGCCGGCGGAAGCCCCGCCCGGCCGGTCCACACGGAGCTTCCGCATGCGCCATGCTCGTGTTCTTGCCGTTGCTGCACTCGCTGTACCGCTGATCGCCGTCGTCGCGTTTGCGCAGAGTTCGGTGAGCGCCGTCCCCGACAATGCGCCGGTGGCCGTGGCGCCGCTGGAAATCGATTTCAGCAAGACCCGCCCCGGCGATGCCGCCGCCGGACAGGCCAAAGCTTCCACCTGTGCGGCCTGCCATGGCGCCGACGGCAATTCGCCGATCGATATCTACCCGCGCCTGGCCGGACAGAGCGAACGTTATGTCGCCAGGCAGGTGGCGCTGATCGCCAACGGCCAGCGCAACGAAGGCGCGGTGGCGGCGATGGTGCCGTTCGTGCAGAACCTCACCGCCCAGGACATGCGTGATATCGGCGCCTACTTCGCCACGCAGAAAAGTGGTGCCGGCGTTGCCGATGATGCACAGGTCAGCGAGGGCCCTTATGCCGGAATGAAGTTCTTCGAGATCGGACAGAAGCTCTACCGCGGCGGTGACGCCAGCCGCGGCATTCCCGCGTGTATCGCCTGTCACGGGCCCACCGGCACCGGCAATCCCGGCCCGGCCTATCCGCACATCGGCGGCCAGTACGCCGGCTACGTGACGCAGCGTCTGCAGCGTTACCAGGCCGGGCAAACCGGTGAGACCGATGCGGCCCAGTTCAAGATCATGGCGCAGGTCAGCCAGGCACTGACCGAGCAGGAAATCCAGGCGCTGGCCAGCTATGTGCAGGGCCTGCATGATCGGGCCGATGACGCCACGGTGGCCGCTGCCCCCGCTCAACCCTAGCCCGCGCAGGTCGCTGCGGCGACCGGCAGGTGCTGTTCGCAGACGCGCCGGCCCCACCAGGTCGGCGTCTTTATTTTTGACTGGAGACTTTAAGCCCTATGTCGTTTCTTTCCCGCCTGATGGCCCTCATGCTCGCCCTGGCGCCTTTGGCCGCCTGTGCCGCCCCCTCGGCCGCGCTGGTGGAAGGCCAGGACTATGACCTGATCGCCGCTCCCGGCCCGTTCGCACCGCTGGCCGGCAAGATCGAGGTCGTCGAGCTGTTCGGCTACACCTGCCGGCATTGCGCCAACTTCGAGCCGGTACTGGAAGCCTGGGCGGCCAGGCAGCCGCCCGATGTGCGCCTGACGCTGGTGCCGGCAGTCTTCGGCGGCCACTGGGACTCCTATGCCCGCGCGTTCTACGCCGCCGAGCAGCTGGGCGTGCTCAAGCGCAGCCACGGCGACATGTTCCGTTCCCTGCACCAGCAGCGCAGCCTGCCGGTACAGAACGTATCGCCGCAGGAACTGGCGAGCTTCTACGCCAACTACGGCGTGCAGCCGCAGCGCTATATCGATGTGCTGCGCAGCCCCGAGGTCGACAGCAAGCTGGAAAATGCGCGCAGCTTTGCGATGCGCGTGCGTGCACCGGGCACACCGGCGCTGATCGTCAACGGCAAATACCTGGTCAAGGGCCGCACCTTCGAGGATGCCGTGCGCATCACCGATGCACTGATCGCCCGCGAACGGGCTGCCGCCAAACGCCGCTGAGCGGCTCCCTCGCGGCCGACAGCCGGTTCAGCCGCGCCTGCACATAATGTCATCATGTGGTCCCCGGTCGCTCCGCGCGGCCTGAGGACCCCCGAATTTCCGCTGGAGATCCCACCCGATGAAGATCCGTTTCGCCCTGGCCCTGATGGCCCTGCTCCCGTTGATGGTCGCCTGCAAGGCCCAGGATGGCTCGGCCGACACCACCGCTCCGGCCACCCCGGCCGCGCCGGAAGCGGCGCCGGCTCCGGCCGCCACCGAACAGGCACCGGCCGCGGACGCCAGCACTGAGGCCGCCGCTCCGGCCGCGCCGGTTCCGGCCGCCGCCCGCCTGGTTGGCCCGGAGCCGGTTGCCGGCACCGACTATGTGGCCATCGAAGGCGGCCAGCCGTTCCAGCCGGCCACCGGCAAGATCGAAGTGGCCGAGATCTTCGGCTATGTCTGCCCGGCCTGCGCCCGCTTCCAGCCGCTGGTGAGCTCGTGGAAGGCCGGCCTGCCGGCGGACGTGAACTTCGTCTACGTGCCGGCCGTGTTCGGCGGCACCTGGGATGACTATGCGCGCGCCTTCTACGCCGCCGAAGCGCTGGGCGTGCAGGACAAGACCCACGATGCGCTGTATTCGGCCATCCACATCGAGCAGACCCTGAAGGGCGAGCGCGGCCGTGACTCGGTCGAGGACATCGCCAACTTCTACGGCAAGCACGGCGTGGCGCCGAAGACCTTCGCCGACACCATGGGCAGCTTCTCGGTTTCGGCCAAAGTCAACCGCGCCAAGCAGTTCGCCCAGCGCAGCAAGATCTCCGGCACCCCGTCGCTGATCGTCAACGGCAAGTACCTGGTCAAGGGCCAGGGCTGGGAAGACATGCTGCGCATCGCCGACCACCTGGTCGCGCGCGAACGCGCCGCCAACGCCCGGTAAGGTATCAAGGGCCTCGGAATCCCGGGGCCCTCCAGTCGCACTATCGTGAAATCCCCCACCAAAACGCTGCGGCTGTTGACCGCGAACATCCAGGCCGGCTCGAGCACCCGTCGCTACAGCGACTATGTGACCCGCAGCTGGTCGCATGCGCTGCCCGCCGGGCAGAAACGCTCCAGCCTGGACGCCATCGCCCAGCTGGCCAGCGGGCATGACATCGTCGGCCTGCAGGAAGCCGATCCGGGCAGCCTGCGCTCGGGCTTCACCAACCAGACCCACTATCTGGCCCAACGCGCCGGCTTCAATTACTGGAGCCACCAGCCGAACCGGCGCATGGGCGGTGTGGCCTCCAGCGCCAACGGCCTGCTCAGCCGCCTGGAGCCGGTGGAGGTGCAGGATCACCCCCTGCCCGGCCGTATCGGCGGCCGTGGCGTGCTGCTGGCCCGTTACGGGGATGGCAAGGAAGGGCTCACCGTGGCCGTGGCGCATCTGTCGCTGGGTACCAATTCGCGCATGTCGCAGCTGGATTTCATCTCCGACCTGCTGAGCGATCATCCCAACGCGGTGCTGATGGGGGACTTCAACTGCATGGCCGATCGTCCGGAGATGCAGCTGCTCTATCGCAAGACCCGGCTGCAGCCACCCGGCTGCCTGGTCCCGACCTTCCCCAGCTGGCGCCCGGAACGGGCCATCGACCATATCCTCACCAGCGACACGCTCAATGTGGTGGATACGCAGGCGGTACCCGCCGCCTATTCGGATCATCTGGCGGTGAAGATGGAAGTCCAGGTGCCGGAAGAAAGCCTGCGCTGATCCACCGCGCAGATACGGAAAAAGGCCGGCAGATTGCCGGCCTTTCCATCGGTGCCATGTCGCGCCGCCGTTATTGCACGAAGGCGATCCGCGCCATCACGGCGTACTCCGCGCCCGGATCGGTGGCGATGCGCAGCTCCGGCAGATTGCCCGCATGGGCCTGCGCCTGTTCCTGCAGGCGGGTCTGCACATCGGCCAATGCCAGTGGTTGGCCATTCCAGCGAAGCTGGTTGCCGGCATCCACCCGCAATTCGATCGGCGGCGGTGGTTCAAGCCGTGGCGGTGGCGTGGTGGTGGGTTGCGGCAGGGCCACGGGAATCGGATAGGACACCAGCGGTGCGGTCACGATGAAAATGATCAGCAACACCAGCATCACATCCAACAGCGGCGTGACGTTGATCTCGGCCAACGGTCCAGAATTGCCCTTCGCACTGAATGCCATGGTCTTCCCCTCCCGTGGAGGCCGCTCGCCTCATGGCCGAGACTAGCGCCGATGATGCAAGCGGCGGAGGTCCGCAGCCGACGGATTCAGCCGACGTTTCGCCTGTCATCCCGGCATCGTTGCGCAGGTCCCGGCCACCGGCATTCATCATCGAGCAGGACTGGCGCACCGCCGTTGACACCCGCGCCGCTATGCTTCGCGCATGAGTCGATTCTCCCTGCTGCCCTTGGGCATTTTCCTTTCGCTGGCCACGGCCGGCCTCCACGCCCAGAACGTGGAGGCGCAGCGCACCGCCCTGCGTACCGCCATCGCCAATGCCGAGGCCGGCAAAGCCGAAGATGCCTCGATAAGCGGCCTGCGCAACCATCCCCTGTATGGGTGGCTCGAGTACGCCCGTCTACGCCGCAACATCGACACGCTGACGACCTCGCAGGCGCAGGACTTCCTCAAGCGCTACCAGGGCCAGGCGGTGGCCGAGACGTTCCGCGCGGCGTGGCTGCCGGCGCTGGCCCGCCGCCAGGACTGGCCGACGTTGCTGGCCAACTACACCTCCAGTACCGATCCGGGCCTGCGCTGCGCCGTGCTCAATGCCCGCCAGGCTACCGGCAAGGCCGATGCGCAGTGGACCAGCGAGGCGCAGGCGCTGTGGCGCAGCAGCGGCAAGTCCCTGCCCGATGCCTGCGATCCGGTATTCGCGGTGCTCGCCAGCCGCGGTGGCCTGCCCGCCGCGTTGCGCTGGGAACGCATCGATGCCGCCGCCGATGCCCAGCAACCGGCGGTGATGCGCGCCGCCGCGCGCGGCCTGCCTGCGGCCGAACTGGCCCAGGCCAACGACTACGCCGCCTTCGTCGACAAGCCCGACGCCCGCGCCCTGAACTGGCCGAAGAACGAGCGCAGCCGCCGTATCGCCACCGATGGCCTGGAAAAGCTGGCCAAGACCGACCCGGGCGCCGCCGAGCAGCAGCTGCCGCAGTACACCCGGACTTTGGAGCTAAGCGCCGCACAGCAGGGACAGGTGCGCTACCAGATCGCACTGTGGACGGTGGCCTCCTACCTGCCGGAGTCGGCGCGGCGGTTGGCCGCGGTACCCGAATCGGCCTATGACGAACGCCTGCACGAATGGCGTACCCGCGAAGCGATGGCGCGCGGCGACTGGCCGGCCGCGCTGGCCGCCATCCGCAAGATGCCGCCCGCCCAGCGCAACGACTCGCGCTGGCGCTGGTTCGAAGGCCGCCTGCTGGAGAAGACCGGCAAGCCGGCCGACGCAAGCGCGCTCTACCGCGCCGCCGCCAACGAGCCGACCTTTCATGGCTTCCTCGCCGCCGACAAGCTGAAACAGCCCTATGCGCTGTGCCCGTGGAATCCGGGCGACAGCGCCCAGGCAAAGAGCAGCGTCGCCCGTGACCCCGCACTGGTGCGCGCCCTGGAACTGTTCAAGATCGAGCGCCCGCTGTGGGCCGCCCGCGAATGGGCCGACGCGCTGTCGCGCTTTGACGACACCCAGCGCCGGCTCGCGGTGGAAGTGGCCAGCGACAACGGCTGGTTCGACCGCGCCGTGTTCGCGCTCAAGGGGCCGCAGGAGCAACGCCTGTACAAGCTGCGGTTCCCGCTGCACCACGACGACAGCATCCGCCGCGAAGCCGCGCGCAACGCGCTGGACCCGGCCTGGATCGCCGCGGAAATCCGCGCCGAGAGCATCTTCAATCCCAACGCGCGCTCACCGGCCAACGCGATGGGCCTGATGCAGGTGCTGCCCGCCACCGGTGCCAGTGTGGCCAAGAGTATCGGCCTGAGCGGCTATGGCGGCGCGGCCAGCCTGTACGACCCGGACACCAATATCGCCATCGGCAGCGCCTACCTGCGCCAGCTGATGGACAAATACAACGGCCAGCCCTACGTCACCATCGCCGCCTACAACGCCGGCCCGACCCCGACCGCACGCTGGCAGTCGCAGCGCCCGGACTTTGATCCGGATTTCTGGATCGAGACCATCAGCTACAAGGAAACCCGCGAGTACGTGGCCCGCGTGCTCGCCTTCAGCGTGATCTACGACTGGCGCCTCAATGGCGACGCCGCCACCCTGAGCGAGCGCATGGTTGGCAAGATCGACACCCGCCGCAAGCCGTTCACCTGCCCCAGCGCACCTGTGGTGACCAGCGGCAGTCGCTGAAACGCGCCCCTGATGCCACTGCGAGTGCGGCATCATGTGCCCATGAAGATTTATCTCGTTGGCGGCGCGGTCCGCGATGCATTGCTGGGCCTGCCGCCGGGTGACCGTGACTGGGTGGTGGTCGGTTCCACCCAGGCGGAAATGGAATCGCGCGGATTCAAGGCGGTGGGCAAGGACTTCCCGGTGTTCCTGCATCCGGACACCGGCGAGGAACACGCGCTGGCCCGTACCGAGCGCAAGTCCGGACGCGGCTACCGCGGCTTCGTGGTCGATGCCGACCCATCGGTGACGCTGGAGCAGGATCTGCAGCGCCGCGACTTCACCATCAACGCCATCGCCCGCGACCAGGACAGCGGCGAGCTGGTCGATCCCTGGGGCGGCGTGCGTGATATCCAGCAGCGGGTGCTGCGCCATGTCGGTCCGGCGTTTGTTGAAGACCCGCTGCGCGTGCTCCGCGCGGCGCGGTTCCTGGCCCGCTTCGCGCCACTGGGTTTCACCTTGGCGCCGGAAACGGCCGCACTGATGCGCCAGATCGCCGAAAGCGGTGAGCTGGAGGCGCTGGTACCCGAGCGCATCTGGCAGGAGACCCGCAAGGCGCTGACCTGCAGGCAGCCCTCGGCCTTCCTGCGCAGCCTGCACGACACCGGCGCGCTGGCGGTGATCCTGCCCGAGCTGGATGCGCTGTACGGGGTGCCACAGCGCGCCGAGTTCCACCCGGAAATCGACACCGGCATCCATCAGGAAATGGTCAGCGACATGGCCGCACAGCTGGCGCCGGGCGATGACCTGATCGGCTTTGCCGCGCTCACCCACGACCTGGGCAAGGCGCTGACCCCGGCCGATGAACTGCCCCGCCACATCATGCACGAACAGCGCGGCCTGAAGCCGCTGGCCAAGCTCTGCGAACGCCTGAAGATTCCGGTCGATCACCGCCAACTGGCCGAAGCGGTCTGCCGCGAGCATCTCAACGTGCATCGCATCGATGAACTGCGTGACGCCACCGTGCTGGAACTGATCTCCCGCTGCGACGGCTTCCGCCGGCCCGAGCGCATCGCGCAGATGGCGCTGGTGTGCGAATGCGACAAGCGCGGGCGGCTCGGCTTTGAAGACAGCGACTATCCACAGCGCAGCACACTGCAGCGCCTGCATGCCGCCGCCCTGGCAATCAATGCCCGGGATATCGCTACTGAGGGGCTGAAAGGCCCCGCCATCGGCGAGGCCTTGGCCAAGGCGCGCGTCCGCGCCATTGGCGCGGCGCGTTAAACCCCTGCGGCGCGTGCCAATGCCGCGGCGCGCTGTTTCAGCTGTGCCACCGCGTCGGGGACCATTTCCATGCCGACGTCGAAGCCCGGGTTGAGCACGATGCCCACGCCATCGGCGATACCGCCCAGCAGCCAGCGGAAATCCAGATGCAGCGCGTTTTCGAACGCGGGCACCTGCTCGCTCCAGACCACCGCTCTCTCGGGCGCGGAGAACACCGCGAACATCGGCTCGTTGGCGTCATTGGTCAGCACCAGCGGGTTGATGGTTTCATCCCAGTCGCCGCCTTCGGGAATCTCTTTGTCCAGCAGCACAAAGACCTTTTCATTCAGCAGCGAATCGAGGAAATACGCCGGGCTGACGGCCGCTTCCTGGGTTCGCAGCAGACGGACTTCCAGATCGTTGAGCGGGGTGAAAGGGACTTCAGTGGACATCGGTGTTCCTGGAGAAATGGATTACGCCAGCGACTGTACCAGCCTCATCCTGCCCGCCGCAGCCCGGCGCTGTCAGATCTTCAGATAGATCTTGCGCCGGTCCATCCACGCCATCGGCAGCCACCACAGCGCGACGAACGTCAGCGCCATCAGCAGCGACGCGGCCTGCGCCCCCGCTAGCGGTGTGATCCAGCGGTCGAACACCTGCGTCCACAGCCCGCTCCAGACACCCGCAGCTATCAACGCCAGCACCATCGCCGACGAGCCGGCGTAAGCGGTGATCGCATTGACGCCGAAACGGCGCCCCAGCGCCGGCCAGTGGCGGAGGTCGATCAGCACATGGGCCACCCACAGGCAGGCGAACGCCCAGCCGGCGGTCCACAGCACGTAGGACGGGGTCCACAGATTCTTGTTGAACGGCAGCCACGGCGACCACGCCAGGCCTCCCGTCAGCAGGATCAGCGCGCCCACCAGCAGATGTCTGGTACGTTTGCGCAACAGCATCCCGGCCTGCAGGCCGATCAGCGTCGAGGCGAGCGCGCCCAGCGTGGACAGCAGCCCTTCCGGATCATGGCCCTGGCCAGTGGCAAGGTCGTACTGGTACAGCAGCGGACCGAGCAGCGCGCTATCGACGCGACTGGGCAGGTTGACCAGAGGCTCCAGCGAACCACCGGCGGCCAGCAGCACCGCATAGCCGATCAACACACCGCCCAGCAGCAGCCATTGCCCCAGGGGCCGCAACCAGATTGCAGCCATGCCGGCCAGCGCGAAACAGATACCGATGCGCTGCAACACCCCCCATGGCCGGTAGTGCGGCAGGTCCAGCCACCACCACGCCAGATAGTGCAGCAGCAGCCCCAAGCCGAGAATGCGCAGCGCGCGCAGCAGCACGGTGCGAGCGAGCCGCGCGCGGTCCGCACCCTGTTCGACCCTCGGCACCACACCCAGCGCGATCGACACACCGACGATCACCAGAAAGAACGGAAACACCAGATCGGTCAGCGTGCAGCCATACCAGTCCGAATGCAGCAGCGGCGCATAGACATGACTCCAGCTGCCGGGATTGTTGACCAGCAGCATCGCCGCGACGGTGATGCCACGCAGGGCATCAACCGAGGCGAATCGAACGGGCTTGTCCATCTACCGGAGCGACGTGGTCAGTCGCGCTGACCGGCGATCCAGGTGGCCTGGACTTGCAGGTCCCGGTCCAGCAGGACGAAATCGGCCTGATAACCGGCCGCAATCTGCCCGTAGCGGTCACCCAGCCCGAGAAACTGCGCCGGATAGGTCGAAGCCATGCGTGCGGCCTCCGCCAGCGGCAGGCCCAGCAGCTTCACCGTGTTGCGCACAGCGGTGACCATGTCCAGCGCGGAGCCGGCCAAGGCACCGGCGGCGTTGCGCACCACGCCATCCACGGCAGTGATGACTTCGCCATACAGCTCGAACGCCGGATTGTCCGAGCCCACCATTGGCATCGCGTCAGTCACCAGGAACACCTTGCCGCGCGGTTTGGCCGCCAGCGCCACGCGCAGGCTGGCCGGATGCACGTGCACCCCATCGACGATCACCCCGCACCAGCTGCCGGCATCTTCCAGCGCGGCGCCGACGGTACCCGGATCACGCCCCTGCAGCGGCGACATCGCGTTGTACAGATGGGTGAAACCGGTGAGGCCGGCGTCCAGTCCGGCGCGGATTTCCTCGTAGGTCGCTGCGGTATGGCCCGCGGCAACGATCGCACCGTTGGCGACCATCTGCTGGATCGTCGCGGCCGGCACCCGCTCCGGTGCCAGCGTGATCAGAGTGATGCCGTTGTCCAGCGACGTCACCATCTGGACTTCGTCGGCATCGGGCACGCGGAACTTGCCGGCATCATGCGTGCCCTTGCGCGCCGGGGCGATGTAGGGCCCTTCAAGGTGGATGCCGAGCACACCCGGCACCTGCGCCGCGATGGCGTCGCGGATGGCCTGCAACGCACGCGCCATCACCCCGGCATCGTCACTGATCAGTGTCGGCAGCATGCCGGTAGTGCCATACCTGCGATGGCCGGCCATCATCGTGCGCAGCGCTTCCACATCGGTCCGGTTGTTGAACAGCACACCGCCGCCGCCATTGACCTGCACGTCGATGAAGCCGGGCATCAGCCAGCCGCCGCCCAGATCCACCACCTCGTCGGCAGCGGCCAGTTGCGGATCATCGGCAGCGACGAGCGCAACGATACGGCCGTCGTCGATCAGTACCGCGACATCGTCACGGAAGTCCTCGCCGGCAAGAATGCGGCCGTTGCGCAGTACCGTTTTCATCAGACCGTTTCCGTGACCTTGTTCAGATGCGGCGGCAGATCCGGGTTGTTGCCCCGACGCAGCGCCAGCGCATTGATCGCACGGTAGAAGCTCTGCACGATCAGCAGCGGCGCACACAGCGGATGGGGTGCCGCCGCCACCGGCAGCGCGCCACCTTCACCGGCCAGCCACACCTGGGCGCCACGCGCGGCGAATTCCTCGGCCACGGCGCGGGTGCCGGCGCCGGTTTCATCGGGCATCGCGAACGCCAGTACCGGGAAATCCCTGCCGACCAGCGCCATCGGACCGTGCTTCACTTCGGCCGAGCTGTAGCCCTCGGCGTGCAGGCCGCAGGTTTCCTTGAACTTCAGCGCCGCTTCCTGCGCCGCTGCCAGACCCGGTCCGCGGCCCAGCACGAACAGGTTGTGGGCATCGACCAGGCCATCGGTCACCGCCGACCAGTCGCATTCCCATGCCTTGGACAACGCTGCCGGCAACTCGTCCAGCGCGGCGATCAGCGCCGGATCGTTCTTCCAGTACGCGCCCAGCTGCAGGATCGCCGCCAGCGAGGCCAGATAGCTCTTGGTCGCCGCGACACTGCGCTCGACGCCCGCCCCGAGCGGGATCACCGTGTCGGCCAGCTGCGCCAGCGGTGAATCCTCGACATTGACCAGCGCCACCACGCGCGCGCCGGCGGCCTTGGCGGCCTCGGCATTGCGCAGCAAGTCCGGGCTCTTGCCCGACTGGGAGATCACCACATACAGCGCGCCACGCACCTGCAACGGCGCCTCGTAGACCGAACCGACCGACGGCGAGGCCGAGGCGGTGACCAGGCCCAGCCGGGTTTCGAACAGATACTTGGCATAGGTAGCCGCGTGATCGGAGCTGCCACGTGCACAGGTCACCACGAACGGCGGCGGGTTCTGCCGCAGGTCGGCGGCCAGCGCCTGCACCACATCGCGGTTGCGGGCGAACTGGGCGGCGATGACGGCGGCGCTTTCGGCCGCCTCACGGAACATCAGGGTTTCGGTCTCACTCGGCAGTGCCATGGATCGTTACTCGGACAGGTCAGGGGGAGAGGAAGGAGGCCGCGACGGCTGTTGACGCAGCGGCGCGGTGGAGCCACGCACCACCAGCTGCGGGACGAAGCCCTGGTTGTGCAGCTGCATGGGGGTGTCGTCATAGGCGTCGCTGCGCAACTGGCTGATCAGCAGCCGCGCGGCATGCCGGGCGATATCACCGGTGGCCTGCTTGGCGGTGGTCAGTGCCGGCCACGACTGGCGGGAGAAAGGACTGTCCTCGAAACCGGCGATGGACAGGTCATACGGCACGTTCAAACCGGCCGAGTTGGCCGCCGCCAGCACGCCGGCGGCGATCTCGTCGTTGGAACCGAAGATCGCGGTGGGCGGCTCGCGCAACGCCAGCAGGCGGCGCGCGCCACGGAAGCCGTCATCGAAGGTGTAATCGCCCGGCACGACCAGGTGTTTGTCCAGCGGAATGCCGTAGTCCTTCAGCGCCGCCTCGTAGCCGGCATAGCGCTCGCCACTGGAGCGGTGTGAAATGCCGCCCCACAGGAAGCCGATGCGCTGGTGACCCAGCTGGATCAGGTGCTCGGTGATTTCATAGGCCGCATCACGGTCATCGACGAACACGCACGGGCCATCGCCCGGGTCCTCGGTGGCGGCGATGATGCGGACCGTCTTGATGCCGCGCGCATTGAGCGCGGCGACCAGCTCCGGGCGCTCGGACATCGGCGCGGTCAGCACCAGTCCGGCCAGACGCGAACGCTGCACCGAATCGGCCAGCTCTTCGGCCAGCATCGGCGAGGTGGAATCACAGGGATGGATCTGCAGGCCGAAGCCGGTTTCCCGGCAGGCCGAGAGCACCCCGTTCTGCACGCCGATGATGTGGTACGGGTTGGGGTTGTCGTAGACAAGCCCGATCACGAACGTGGTGTTGCTGCGCAGATTGCGCGCCGACGGGTCCGGCTCGTAGTCCAGCTCGGCCACCGCACGCAGCACGCGCGCACGGGTGGCCTGCATCACCGATGGCTCATTGTTGATGACGCGCGAGACGGTCTTCAACGAGACCTTGGCCCGCTCGGCGACATCCTTGATGGTGGGTCTACGCATAACTGTTTCCCGCGTTGGCTCGATTCCCGCCATGATGCTCGATTCAGCGGCCACGTGCCTTGCCCGCGTTGTGCCCCACCGTGCCGAAATACAGGATGTACAGGTAGCAGGGAATCATCAGTGCCGCGAACACCAGCTGGAAGTGTTCCGGATAGGCGTGCTTGAGCAGCGCGAAGGCCTGCGGGATGATCGCGCCGCCGGCAATACCCATCACCAGCAACGCCGAACCGGTCTGGGTGAAGCGGCCCAGACCACGGATCGCCAGCGGGAAGATCGCCGGCCACATCATCGCATTGGCAAAACCCAGTGCGGCCACAAAACCGACCGACACATAGCCATGGGTGAAGAATGCGCCCAGGGTGAACAGCACGCCCAGCGCCGCGGACACGGCCAGATACTTTTCCTGCGAGATGAAGCGCGGGATCAGCGCCAGCCCCACGATGTAGCCGACGAGCATCGCGAACAGCGTGTAGGAGGTGAACAGCTTGGTGCTGTCCAGTGGCAGGCCGAAGGCATTGCCATAGGTACCGATAGCATCGCCAGCCATGACTTCCACGCCCACGTAGACAAACAGGCACAGCACGCCCAGCCACAGATGCGGGAACTGGAAGATGCTGCGCTTTTCGACCTTGCCGTCATTGGCGACCGCATTGGCCTCGTCGGCACGCACTTCCGGCAACGGCGAGAACAGCACCCCCACCGCCACCAGCAGCAGCACGCCGGCAATTGCCAGATACGGAGTATGGATCTTGGCGGCGAAGGCGTTCAGCAGTTCGGTCTTGGTGACGGCATCGGCCGCCTGCACCTGGGTTTCCAGGTCACCGATGCCTTGCAGCACGAAGGTGCCGATCACCACCGGCGCCAGCATGCCGGCGATCTTGTTGCAGATACCCATCAGCGCGATGCGCTGCGCGGCGCCTTCGATCGGGCCAAGGATGCTGATGTAGGGATTGACCGCGGTCTGCAGCAGCGCCATGCCGCCGCCAATGACAAACAGGCCGCCCAATGCGCCACCGAACCAGCGCTGCGTGGCGAACTCGCCGAAGGCCATCGCACCGACCGCCATCACCGCCAGGCTCAACGCCAGACCTTTCTTCATCCCGGTGCGATTGAGGATCCACGACGCCGGCAACGCCAGGAAGAAATAGGACAGGTAGAACACCATCAGCACCAGGAACGCCGACACCTCGCTCACGTCGAAGGCCAGGCGGACAAAGGTGATCAGCGGACCATTGATCCAGGTACAGAAACCGATGATGAAAAACAGCACGCCGACGATGGCGATGGACGACACCATGCTGGTGCGCGGCGTGGAAGCGGGAACAGCAGACATGGGAAAGCTCCTGCGGATGCGGGAGACGGATCGAGCCGCCTGGCGATTACGTGGGAACAACGTTGTCACATTTATGGTTTGCTGCTGACAGGTTTGTCAACAACACCTGCCAGCAACGGTGGCTTGCGCGGCGTCCAGCAGATACCGGCAATCCTTTGCGCACCGGTGCCTTCCTCATAAAACCACGTGTTTCAGCTGTTGCAAGCTGTCGGATGCAACAAAACCGGCAGATGCAGGAATTGCGCGAAGCACGCCGCAGTGCAGCATCGAAAGTTGCAACTATTCGTTGACATCGTTGTCAGAACGATTACAGACTCGGCCCCGATTGGCGCCCCTGCGGGCGCTCCCACCTCACAGGGAATTCGAGTGACCGCTGTCGTCCCCCCACAACAGAGCAACTGTCACGAACACGCCTCCCGGCCCTTCTTCGCGGCGGATGTCGGCGGTACGCATGTACGTGTCGGCCTGATCCAGACCGGAGACGGCGACAGGCCCACAATCGACGTGCTGTCCTACCGGAAGTACCGCTGCGCCGACTACCCGGGGCTGGATGCGATCCTCTCCGATTTCGCCAGCCACAATCCGACGGTTTCCGATTGCGTGATTGCCACCGCCGGCTATGCGCTGGCCGACGGCAGCGTGATATCGGCCAACCTGCCATGGCCGCTATCTTCGCGGAAGATCCGCGAGGATCTGGGCTTCCAGAGCGTCTACCTGGTCAACGACTTTGAAGCCGTCGCGCATGCGGCCGCCCATATCGATGACAACCAAGTCCTGCAGTTGACCGGTCCAAGCCAAACCCCGGCAGGCCCGACGCTGGTGATCGGTCCTGGCACCGGACTCGGCGCCGCCCTCTGGATTCCGGTTGGCACGCACTCGATGGTCCTGCCCACGGAAGCGGGCCAGGCGTCGCTTGCGGCAACCACCGAGCTGGAAATGGCCGTGTTGCAGCAGATGCTGCGTACCCGTCCGCACGTGTCCATCGAACACGCCCTGTCCGGGCCGGGACTGCTCAACCTTTACAACGCGCTGTGCGCGGTACGCGACATCACGCCCATCCACATCACGCCCGATGCCGTCAGCGCCGCCGCCTGTGATGGCAGCGACCCGCATGCGGTGGAAGCCCTGCACCTTTTCTGCGGAATCCTCGGCTCGACCATCGGCGATATGGCCCTGCTCTACGGCGTGCAGGGCGGCATCTATCTGGCGGGCGGCATCCTGCCAAAGATCAGCCAGTTCCTTTTGAACAGCACCTTCGTCGAACGCTTCCTCAACAAGGGGCCGATGCGCAAGGCACTGCAAAGCATTCCCGTGAAGCTGGTAGAGCACGGGCAACTGGGCGTCATCGGCGCCGCCAGTTGGTATCTGGAAAATTCGGCCAAGCAAGCCCACGCAGCATAAGCAACAGATCCACCAGCACGACCTGCAGTAACGCGGCACATCCGTGCCATTCAATCTGATGTTGAGGAGAGACAACATGCATCGTAAAACCCTGCTTTCAGCGGCGATCGTCAGCTGCCTTGCGTTCAGCGCCCACGCACAGGACGCCAACCAGACCGCGACCGACCTGGACACCGTGACCGTTACCGGTATCCGTGCCAGCCTCGAGAAGTCGCTGGACACCAAGCGCAACAACGACACCGTTTCAGAGTCCATTACTGCAGAAGATATCGGCAAGTTCCCCAATACCAATGCCGCCGAGGCAATGGCGCTGATCCCGGGCGTCACCATCGACCGCCGCTTCGGCCAGGGCGAGCGCGTCTCCATCGATGGCACCGATCCCAGCCTCAACCTGAGCTTCATCGATGGGCACCCGGTCGCACAGGCCATCTGGCTGTACGGCGAGTCGCCCAATCGTGGCTTCGACTACACCATGCTCGCCCCGGAAGTGCTGGGTCGGCTGGAAATCATCAAATCCTCCGAAGCCCGGCTGCCCGAAGGCAGCTTGGGCGGCACCGTGCTGATGCACTCGCGCAAGCCCCTGGACATGGACGCCAACGCCATCAGCGGCTCGGTCGGCTACAACTACAATGACCAGGCCGAGAAGGGCGCCCCCAATGTATCGGTGCTCTACAGCTGGAAGAACAACGACTCCACCTTCGGCGTCAACGTCGCCGCCCAGCGCCATGAGGAGCGGGTCGACCGCCAGGGTATCGAAATCTTCGGCTACAGCACCGTCGCCGACTTTGCCGCCGTCAATCAGAAGGTGGCCGACCAGGTCTCCCGCGGTGAACTGCGACCGACCGACAAAGTGGCCCAGGAAATCAACGTGGCGTGGTTCCAGCAGAAGCGCACCCGCGACAGCGCACTGGTGAATCTGCAATTCAAGCCGAACGACCAGTTTGAAGGCACGCTGAGCGGGCTGTACATCAAAGAGAACTTCGACAGCTACAACCAGTCGATGTACAACTTCATGACGCAGAACAACTCTGCGATGGCCGCCATCGACTACTTCAACCCCACCGGCTCCAACGGCTTCGTCACCGGTGGCCATACCAATGCCAACCCGGGCAGTGGCACCGGCATTGTCTATGACAACCAGGTGCGCTTCTCCGAAGTCACCACCAAGGGCGTGGACCTCGACCTGCAGTACCGCGGCGAAGGCTGGAAGATTGGCGGCAAGATCGGCACCAGCAAATCCGAGAACCCGAACATCAGCCAGTTCCTGCTTGAGCCGATCTACAGCGGCGCGTATTCCTGGGACTACCGCAAGGGCTTTCAGGCTGACGACCAGGGCGATTATTACGATCCAGCCAACTGGGGCAACATGTTCGGCAACAACGGCGTGTTCAGCTCTGAAGCGCAGGACAAGTACGCCCAACTGGACTTCAGTATGAATTTCGACAGCGTGTTCAACCAGCTGCAAGCTGGCGTGCGCCGCACTGAACATACTGAAAACTACGGTCTTGGCGTCTATGGCGGCGTACGCGGCGGCACCTTGGCCGACGTTGGTACCATCGGCAACACCAGCCTGCTGAGCAGCCTCCCGGGCGTTTACGGCAACACCAGCCGTCATCCGCAAGTGGGCGCAGGCAATGTAATCGACTGGGTCAAGGGCAGCCCGGTGGACTACACCCGCTCCGACGCCGCCAGCCTCCTGAACAACACCTGGGAGCTGGAGCAGAAGACCACCGCCGTCTATACCCAGTTGAATTTCTCCACTGGCGCGCTGCGCGGCAACGTCGGCGTGCGCTGGGTACAGACCAACACCGACAGCAGCGCCTACGTATATGGCGATAACGTACCGGTGCTGCCTGCTCCGGCAGAATGGTGGCAGACCACCAAGAGCAAGAAGAGCAACATGCTGCCCTCGCTCAACCTGGTCTATGACAACGGCGGCGATGTGGTGCTGCGCGCCTCGGCCGCCAAAGTCATTGCCTGGGCGCCGTACAACCTGATGTCGAACAATCTGTTCTTGAACGACACCATGATGACCGGCTCGGGCGGCAATCCGGACCTGGACCCGTACAAGGCGTACAACTTCAACCTGTCGGCCGAGTGGTATTTCGCGCCGCAGTCCGTGCTGGCCGGCTCGGTATTCCTCAAGCAGACCCAGAACTACGTGCTGCAGACCCCGGGCGTGGAGCGCCGCTACAACTCCATGCGTGACAACAACCCCGCGACTTGGCTGAATGTCGTCGGCTCCCATGGCTGCACTGCCGACGGTTTCTGCGATTACAGCGTGACCCGCCCGCGCAATGCCGGTGGTGCCAGTGTTCGCGGCTTCAACGTGAACTATCAGCAGGCATTCGGCGACACCGGTCTGGGCCTGATCGCCAACTACACCTACGCAACCGGCGAGACGGATGCCGGCAACAACATGCCGTATCTCTCGCGCAGCACGGTCAGCGTCAGCCCGTACTTCGAAAACGAACTGTTCAGCGCACGCGTCAACTACAACTGGCGCAGCAAGTACGAAGGTGTTGGCTACGTTGCCGGTGCACCGGCTGCAACCACCGCCGCCTATGCCGACCTGAGCGCAAGCCTGGGCTTCAACATCACCGAAAACCTCAGCTTGTCGCTGGACGCGATGAACCTGCTCAATGAGAAGTACGAGCAGTATGTGAGCCAGGAAGAGCAGCTGGCAGCGGCCTACTTTACCGGCCGTCGCTACATGGCCAGCCTGCGCTTCAAGTTCTGATCTATCCCGGCGTGCACCATCGCCGGTGAGTGTGATGCGCCGGGCCTGGATCATTCCGGGCCCGGCGTTTTTGTTTAGTACCCTCTCGAACCACAAGAACGGAGCTCCGCCCATGACGAAGTCCCCTCCCGCGCGCAACCGCGCCCTCTGGCTTGGCAGCTGCGTATTGCTGGGCCTTACCGCGTTGCACGCGCACGCAGGCGACCTCGGCGCCCCGCTCCAGCTGATTCCACTGCCCGCCAGCTACCAGGCGGTGGCAGGAAAAGACTTCGCCATCGGTCCTGCCACCCGCGTTGCCGGCAGCGATGCCACCTCGCGCCGCGTCGCCAGCCAGTTCATCAGCCTGCTGAAACAAAATGGCGGCCCCACGCTGGCCGTGAGCGACAAGGCCAGCAAGGCACAGATCCGCTTTCATCTGGACGCTTCCGTGGCGACCGGAACCGAAGGCTATGCATTGAAGGTGTCCAGCAAGGGCATCGACGTCAGTGCGCGGGATGAGGCCGGGCTGTTCTACGGCGCGGTGACCGCCGCACAACTGCTGACCGGCGACAAGACCGGCCAGGCTGCCGCGGCCACCATCGAGGACGCACCCCGCTTCAGCTGGCGCGGCTTCATGCTCGATTCGGCCCGCCACTTCCAGAGCATCGACGAGATCAAGAAGCTGCTCGATGCGATGGCCCATCACAAGCTCAACACTTTCCACTGGCACCTCACCGATGACCAGGGCTGGCGCATGGAGATCAAGCGCTACCCGAAGCTGACCGAAGTGGGCAGCTGCCGCGTGCCGCTGGGCGATGCCGGCCGCAACGAGGAGAACGGTGAGCCGCGCACCTACTGCGGCTTCTACACCCAAGAGCAGATCCGCGAGATCGTCGCCTATGCCGCCGAGCGCCACATCCGGGTGATCCCGGAGGTCGACGTGCCGGGCCACGCCACGGCGGCCATCGCCGCTTATCCGGAGCTGGGCGTCACCGACCAGAAGCTGGTCATCGACAACCAGTGGGGCGTGTTCCCCAACCTGTTCAACACCGAAGAAAGCACCCTGCAGTTCCTGGAGAACGTGCTGCTGGAAGTGATCGGGATGTTCCCGGCCGAATACGTGCACGTCGGCGGCGACGAAGCGGTCAAGGACCAGTGGATCGCCTCCGCGCGCGTACAGGCCCACATGCGCGAACTCGGCCTGAAGGACGAGATGGAAATGCAGAGCCACATGATCAAGCGTCTGGAGAAATTCCTGGAGCAGCATGACCGGCGCCTGATCGGCTGGGACGAGATCCTCGAAGGCGGCCTGCCGCCGGAAGCGACGGTGATGTCCTGGCGTGGCACCGAAGGCGGCCTGAAAGCGGCCAGCGAAGGCCATGACGTGGTGATGTCACCGGTCACCCACATGTACATGGACTACCTGCAGACCGAATCGCCGAACGAGCCACCGGGCCGTCCGACCACAATCACTCTGCAGAGGGCCTACGAATTCGAGCCGGTGCCGGCGGAACTGGCAGCCGACAAGCGCTCCCATATCCTCGGCCTGCAGGCCAACATGTTCAGCGAGCACACCCGCAACAACCGGAATCTGGAACACAACCTGTTCCCGCGCCTGGCGGCAGTGGCCGAAACCGGCTGGAGTCCGCAGGACAAGCGCGACTTCGAAAGCTTCCGCGCCCGCCTGCCCCGTCAGCTGCAACGCTATCAGGCCATGGGTATCGCCTATGCCAAGACGCCGTTCCAGGTGGACATGAGCGAGAAGGGCGACCGCATCGCCGGCACCGCCGAAGTGACTCTGGACAATCCCCTGGGTTATGCGGTGCGCTACACGCTAGATGGCAGCGAGGTCACCGCCAGCTCGCCCCTCTACAACCAGCCACTGCAACTGAAGCTGCCGACCGAGGTGCGCATGGCCGCGTTCTTCGACGGCAAGCCACTGGCTGCGGAAAACCGCTTCCAGGTAACCCGCGATTCCCTGCGCATCCGCGAAGACACCCAGCTGGGCCTGTGCCCGAACGGTGGCAAGCTGTTGCTGCGACTGGAAGACGACGGCCCGGCCGAAGGGGAGCGCGAGATCTTCAACGTCAACATCTTCAACCCCTGCTGGCTGTGGCCCGAAGCCGATCTGCGCGGCGTGCACAGGGTGAAGGTGCGGGCCGGCCGGATCCCCTACAACTTCCAGCTGGCCGGAGATGAGCCTGCCCGCAAGTTCGTACCGGCACGCAGCACGCATGGCGAGATGGACATCCTGGCCAATTGCGAAGGCAAGCCGCTGGCGAGCGTGCCCCTGCCGGCCAACCCCGCCGCCGACGGTTTCCTGGAGCTGGAAGCCCCGATTACCGGCACCGATACCCCTACCGACCTGTGCATCCGCTTCACCGGCGACACCCGCCCGAACATGTGGACACTGGATCGCGTGGAGCTGCAAACGGCGGACTGATCAACCCAGACCCCTGTAGACAGGCCGCTGTAAACAAAGGCCACCGGAGACGGTGGCCTTTTCTTTTGGGAGGACAAAAGGCATGCGAATAAATTTCACAGCCAAAGGCGTCACCCTCCACAAAACGGCTGAAACGTAAGCCAGGTTGCAGGTGAAAGTGAAATATACCGATAAATCATTGATATGAATGGAGCAGGTACAACCTGATCAATATGAAAATTTTTTGCAACGCAGCTTGACATCGTTGTCACCCAACACGAAACTCCGGCTACCGCAGCGCCCAGACACGCCGCGCGAATCTCCGGGGAAAGTCCAGTGGCCGTCAGCATCCATCCAGCACACGATGTCTTCCCCCCCCGCCCTGCCCCCCTGGTGGCCGCGGACGTGGGGGGAACACACGTGCGCGTGGGACTGATCCAAGCGGCTGTTGGAGCGCCATCGAATCTGGATGTGCTGTCCTATCGCCAGTACCGCTGTGCCGATTACCCCAGCCTCAGCGCCATCCTTGCCGACTTCCACAGCCAGGCACCGGGCGTGCGCGAATGCGCCATCGCCAGCGCCGGCTATGCACTGGAAGACGGCACGGTGATTTCGGCCAACCTGCCATGGGCGCTGAGCACCACACGCATCCGCGACGACCTTGGCTTCGAGGCGGTACACCTGGTCAACGATTTTGAAGCCGTGGCACATGCGGCGGCCCATATCGATGCACGCCAGGTGTTGCAGCTGACCGGCCCGGCCGACGCAGCGTCGGGTCCGACCCTGATCGTTGGCCCCGGCACCGGCCTGGGTGCCGCGGTATGGATTCCCGGCCCGCATCGCTCGGTGGTGTTGGCCACAGAAGCCGGTCAGGCGTCACTGCCGGCCACCACCGCACTGGAAACGGCGGTACTGCAGCAGATGCTGCGGGGTCGCTCGCATGTCTGTATCGAACAGGCCCTTTCTGGCCCCGGCCTGCTCAATCTCTACATCGCGCTGTGCGCCATCCACGACGCCCGTCCTGTCCACGCCACCCCCGATGCCATCAGCACGGCCGCCCAAGGCAATGACGATCCGGTGGCGCGTGAAACCCTGCAGCTGTTCTGCGGAATCCTCGGCTCGACCATCGGCGACATGGCGCTGCTGTACGGCATCAAGGGCGGCATCTACCTGGCGGGCGGCATCCTGCCGAAGATCAGCCAGTTCCTTTTGAACAGCACCTTTGTCGAGCGCTTCCTCAACAAGGGGCCGATGACCACGGCGCTGCAAGGCATTCCCGTGAAGCTGGTAGAGCACGGGCAACTGGGCGTCATCGGCGCCGCAAGCTGGTATCTGGGCCGGAGGGACGCCTAACCCGGAGCACTTCCAACCGCAGTACCCCGGTGCATGTGTCGAATCAACCGCGCATGGACCCCCACTACGCAGTGTCCGGTGCACACCGGAAATCCAACAATGATGAGGAGAGACATCATGAGGTACCGCAAGTCCGTACTATCCGCCGCGATCGTCACCTGCCTGAGCTTCTCGGCCCACGCACAGGACGCCAGCCAGAGCGCGACCGACCTTGATACCGTCGTGGTCACCGGCATCCGCGCCAGCCTGAAGCAGGCCATTGATTCCAAGCGTGATTCCGATGCCATCGTCGACGTGGTCACCGCCGAAGACGTGGGCAAGTTCCCGGCCACCAACGTTGCCGAGGCCATCACCATCATCCCCGGCGTGACCATCGACAAGGCCTTCGGCCAGGGTGAGAAGGTCTCGATCCTCGGCACCGATCCGGCCTTGAACCGCACCCTGCTCAATGGCCAGACCATTGCCTCGGCCGACTGGTTCATCTCTGACCAGCCAGGGCGCACCTTCAACTACTCGCTGCTGGCTCCGCAACTGGTGAGCAAAGTCGAAGTCTACAAGTCGCCGGAAGCGTGGCTTGAGGAAGGCTCGATCGGCGGTACCGTCAACATCTCCACACGCAAGCCACTGGACCTGAGCGGCACCACCATCTCCGGCTCCGTCGGCTACCTTTACAACGACCGCGTTGAAGCAGGCGACCCCTCGGTATCGGCGATGTTTGGCTGGAAAAACCAAGCCGACAATTTTGGCGCCATCATCTCGGCGCAACGCTCGATCGAAAACATCCGCCGTGACGGCATCGAATCCTATGGCACGGTCACTGGCAAGGACTACATCAACGGCAAGGGCGGCTCGCCCAACTCGGTCACCACCACCACGACCGACTGGTCGACCGATCCCGCTACCACCATGCCGCCAAGCTGCGTGGGCGCCTGCAAAGACACCCTGCTCGCCAATCCGAACGCGGTGGCGCCGAACTCGATCAGTGCCCACTATTTCGAACAGGAGCGCGAGCGCGACACCCTGTCCGTGGCACTGCAGTTTAAGCCCAACGACAAGCTGGACATCGAGTTCAACGCGCTCAACGTCAAGGCCAAGTACGACAACATGACCCACTCCATGTTTGCCTTCAATGGCAACCCATGGAATGCGCTGGGCAATCTGACCGACCTGACCGTCGATGGCGGCGTCATCACCAAGGCCTCGTTCCGCAATGCCCTGACCGTGTACGACCTGCTGAACCGCCAGGCGACAGTGGACACCGACTCCTATGACCTGAAGTTCACTTGGAAGGACGAACGCTGGTTCGCTTCCGCCCACGCCGGCGTCTCCAAGGCCACCGGCGGCACCGGCAAGCAGGTGTTCGGTGAGTTCCTCAACAAGGCCAATTACAGCTATGACCTGAGCGGAAAAACTCCGACCCTGAATTTCTCCGGCTACCAGACCGACCCGATTTCCGACGTCGCCAACCACATGAAGCCGGGACAGTCCGGCAGCCCGTTCACCGATCCATCCGCATATCGCTTCGACGGCGGCGGCCCTGCCGGTGGTTGGCACACCAACCCCCCCTCCGCCACCAACTGGGGCGCCGGCTGGGGCGGCAATATCGTCACCAAGCCGACCCGGGACGAAGAGAAGTACGTCCAGGCCGACTTCGGCATCACACTGGATTCGCCTATCTACCAGCTGCGCTTCGGCGTGAAGCGTCGCGAACACGAAACCGCACAGTCGATGGCCGGTGTGTCACTGGCTTCGATCAAGGGCTATGGCGATTTGACTGCCGACCAGTTCGATCCGAAGCCGGTGCCGGACAGCTATCTCAGCGGCTTTGGCAACGTCGGCGACCTGTCCAACCGCTTCATGATCGACGGCTGGGCATTGGCCGACTACATCAACAGCGGCAAATGGCTGGCACCGTGGCAAACCATGCCGACGCCGAGCACGTTCAACGATCCGTCCTTTGCCTCCAACACCTGGTCGGTGAAGGAAGACATCAATGCCGCCTACCTCCAGGCTGATTTCAGCTATGACCGTCTGCGCGGCAACTTCGGTGTGCGCCTGGTGCAGACCGAGTCGGAAAGCACCGGCTACAAATGCTCTTCGCTCAAGAGCCCGTGCCCGGCTGACGGCTATGTGCTGAACACCATCAGCAAGAAGTACAGCAATGTCCTGCCGAACGTGAACGTCGCATACGACCTCAATGACAGCGTGGTGCTGCGTGGTTCGGCGGCGAAGGTCATCTCCCGTCCGAACTACGGCGACATGTCCAGCTACCTGTGGATTGGCGACCAGACCCTCACCGGCGGCGGCGGCAACCCGGAGCTGGATCCGTACGAGTCCACCAACCTGGACTTCTCTGCCGAGTGGTATTTCTCCGAGAACGCCATTCTGGCGGGTACGGCGTTCTACAAGAAGGTGGACAACTACATCCTGTACACCACCCAGAAGGAGACGCACTACAACCAGGCCGAGAGCGCCGACATGGAGTACGACATCACCCGTCCGAACAATGCCGGTGGCGCGAAGATCCAGGGCTATTCGGCTGCATTCCAGAGCAGCTTCGACAATGGTCTGGGCCTGCTGGCCAACTACACCTACGCCGACGCCAAAGCTGACGCGGGTGGGCGCCTGCCGTTCAACTCCAAGAACCAGATCAACGTCAGTCCGTTCTTCGAAAGCGACCGCTGGAGCGCACGTGTCACCTACTCGTGGCGCTCGAAGTACTACACGCAGGCTGACCGCGGAAACTTCCTGGTCACCGATGACTACGACTCGCTGGACGCCTCCATCAACCTCAAGCTGACGGAAAACCTGACCCTCGGCCTGGACGGCATGAACCTGCTGGATAGCGAGTACCGCTCCTATGCGGAAGTGCCGGGTATCGCCAACACGGAAAAGGTGATCCGCGGCCTCTACCGTACGGGCCGTCGCTACATGGCCACACTGCGCTTCGCCTTCTGATAGCCGCCACTGACTGTTGATTGTTTTACCGCTGTCTTTCTCCTCCAGCGGGCCTGGGTTTTCCAGGCCCGCTTTTTTTTGCCCGCCCACCGGCCCTGTCGCTCCAGTGTTTCTCCGCCATGCAGACCGGCCAGACACCGCCGATCCGACGGTACGGAGCGCCTGCAACGGACTCTCGCGGAAGAATCAACACGCTCGTAGAAGCGCTCAATTCCATCTGCGCCGCCAGCGGAACAGTGCGATCACCGTGGCGGATCAGCAACCGGCACAAGGGGCTACACGCCCGTCCCAGACGCAGCCACACCATTCCAGAGAAGTACCCGCATCGCAGTGCACGCATGTGGCGCAGCCAAACCAGACCGGGCGCAGACCAGAAGGAACGGGGCGGACTGCGCGAGGGTAAAAGCAGCGCAGACCGCCAACACCACCGACAGTCACCTCCCGGATGAAACGGAAAACATCAATGAATCGATTGTGAACATAATTTTCATTATTAAAACAAAAACTAGCAGACGAGTTTCATGTGAAATGAATTATGAAAAATTTTCAAGGCTATTAATGTTTAAAAACAAACATATGGTTACGAAAATGAGAAAAATTTCCGACTGATTTTCATGAGAATTTTTTTTGCATTTAACCGAATGCTGACTGCACACTTCACCCACACCTCAGCGCCATCCATGACGCACTCAAAGGAATGACGTGGACAAGCCAGCCGTGCAGCCACTCGGATATAGCGCCCTCGCCACCGGCGGCCCTGCGTGCAGTTCTGTGGCGAGTCCATCGAAAGCCTTCACCAACCCCGATCGCACAGGGCGGCTTGCCGCGCGACCTGGCCGTCCTTGCTCGACGACCGGGTCCTCATATCCGCGGCGCTTCGCCCGCGACGCTTTCCCGCAAGCAACCCGCATGCGGACATCGCCGGCCAGCCCCTCCGCTGGCCACCACCAGCAAAGGGAGAGAGACCTTTGAACCATCGCAAGTCGCCGCTCACCGCGGCCATCGTCAGCTGTCTGGCATTGAGCTTCTCGGCTGTCGCGCAGGACGCCCGGGACGATGCCACCGAGCTTGACCGCGTTGTCGTCACCGGCATCCGCGCCAGCCTTCAGCAGTCGCTGGAAACCAAGCGCAATGCCGACGCCATCGTGGATGTCATCACCGCCGAGGACGTGGGCAAGTTCCCGGCCACCAACGTTGCCGAGGCGATGACCATCATCCCCGGCGTCACCATCGACCGCGCCTACGGCCAGGGCGAACGCGTCAGCATCCTGGGCGTCGACCCGGCCTTGAACCGCACCCTGCTCAATGGCCAGTCCATCGCCTCGGGCGACTGGAACATGTCCGACTTTCCGACCCGGACCTTCAACTACTCGCTGCTGGCACCAGAGCTGGTGGGCAAGGTGGAAGTGTTCAAGTCGCCGGAAGCGCGTCTGGACGAGGGCTCCATAGGCGGTACCGTGAACGTTTCCACACGCAAGCCGCTGGATATGCCCGAGCAGATCAGTATCACCGGCCGGGTCAGCTATGCCCGCAATGATCGCGTCGAAAAGACTGACCCCAGTGCGTCCGCAGCCTTTGGCTGGAAGAACAGCGCCGACAATTTCGGCTTCATCCTTTCAGCCCAGTCCAGCAACGAGAGTATCCGCCGCGACGGCATCGAGTCCTACAACACGGTGCGTGCGAAAAACTACCGCGATGGTCTGGATGGTGCCGCCGGCTCGGTCAACAACACCGGCGACGACTGGTCACAGCCGGCACTTCCCAACGGCAAGCAGCCTCAGAAACCAGGCACCTGCCAGGGCGCCTGTGCGGATGCGCTCAATTCCAACCCTGAGGCGATCGGACCCAGCACAATCAGTGCACACTTCTTCGAGCAGGAGCGTAAGCGGAATACCTACTCCGCCTCCCTTCAGTTCAAGCCGGTTGAGCAACTGAATATCGAAATCAATGCGCTGAAGATCGACGCCAGCTTCGACCACATGGCGCAGTCAATGTTCGCATGGCCGGGAAATACCTACGGCAGCCTGATGACGCTGACTGACGTCACCATCGAAGACGGCCTGATCACGGGCGGCAAGCACAAGGGCGGTCGTATGACGTTCGATATGCAAAACCGCCGCGCCAAGATCGAGTCTGAGACCTACGACATCAAACTCGATTGGAACGGCGATCGCTGGTACGCGTCCACACACATCGGCAGCACCAAGGCTGAGGGCGGTCCGGAGCAGGTGTACGCCAGCTTCCTGGCACCGGCGGACTACGAGTGGTCCATCGGCAACGGCCCGGGAACGCCTGCGACGCTGAAGATCATCGGAGACAACCCCTTCACCAACCCGGAAATGTTCCGCATGGACGGGGGCTACGCCAGCCCGTGGCATACCGATGCGCCGACACAAAGCAACTGGCGAAGCGGCTGGGGTGGCAACCTGATCGAGAAGCCCACGCTTGACAAGGAGACCTACGGTCAAGTGGATTTCGGCTTCAAACTCGACTCCCCGGTCTACCTGATCCGCGCCGGCTACAAGCAGCGTTCGCACGAAACCGGCCAGATCCAGCGCGGCGTGGTGCTCGACTCAGTCTCCACATACGGCGATGCCACGGCCGACATGTTCGACCCACGCAAGCTTCCCGGCAACTACCTCGACGGCTTCAGTGGCTATGGTGACTTGGGCAACCGGTTCACTATTGATGGCTGGAAGCTCGCCGACTACATCAACAGCGGCGACTGGCTGGCGCCATGGCAGAGTGCCCCGGTATCCACCACGCTGGGCAACCTGGAGTTCGTGCGTAACACCTGGACCATCGAGGAGGACATCAAGGCCGCCTATGTGCAGGCCGACTTCAGCCTCGACCGCCTGCGCGGCAACATCGGCGTACGCTATGTCCGCACCGAATCCGCCTCCAGCGCCTATGAATGCAACACCGGGCTGAAGAGCTGCACCGAGCGCGAATGGAGTCAGGAACGCATCGCCGCCTCGTTTGACTACGTTACCCGCAAGAGCAAATACAACAGCGTACTGCCCAACCTCAATCTCGCGTACGAGGCCAGCGACGACCTGGTACTGCGCTTGTCCGCGGCCAAGACCATGGCACGCCCGGGCTACTCGGACCTATCCAGTTACATGTGGCTGTCCGACCAGACCCTGACCGGTGCAGCAGGCAACCCGAACCTGAAGCCATATCGCTCCAGCAACCTTGATTTCTCGGCGGAGTGGTACTTCAGTGAGGACGCGATCCTGGCCGGCTCCCTGTTCTACCGCGATGTTGCCGACTACATCGTCAATGTGGCGCAGGACGAAACCCACTGGAACGACAACCAGCGCGACGATGCGGTGTATCGGGTTGACCGTCCGGTAAACGGTGGTGACGCCAAAATCAAGGGCGCATCAATCGCTTGGCAACAGAACATTGGAGCTGGTTTCGGCGTGATCGCCAACTACACCTATTCCGACGGTGAAGCCAGTGGTGGTCTGCCGCTGCCTTACAACTCGAAGAACCAATTCAACATCAGCCCATACTTCGAGAACGACCGCTTTACTGCCCGCATCACCTACAACTGGCGTGACAAGTACTTCACTCGCATCAATGGCAGCCAGCAGTTGTGGACGATGGACTACCACTCACTGGATGCATCGGTTTCCTACAAGATCACCAACAATCTCAGCGTGGGACTTGAAGGCATGAACCTGCTTGACGAGCAGTATCACAGCTACTTTGGCGCCGAAAAGCTGCTTAATGGCGCTTACAAGAGTGGCCGCCGTTACATGGCCTCACTGCGCTTCGCCTTCTAAGCCGTAATGCAAAACCACCTGGCGGGAGCCGAGAGCTCCCGCCAGGCTCAAGCTCACTCCGCAGTTCGTACAGGTCATCGCGCGCATGAGACACCCCTTCTTTGCCAAGGCCCCCCACCGGCCGCTTCTGCTCGCACCCACAGTGCAAGGCGTTGTGCTGCTGATGCTGCTTGCCTTGGGCCTGTCAGCCATCGCCGCTGATGATCTCTCCGGCTACTGGCTTGGCGAGATCGGCAGTCCGCGCGAGAAAGTCAGCATCGGCCTGAATCTGCAGGCAGACGCCCACGGCCGCTACGACATGCAGCTGGATCTGCCCATCGCCCATCTGCGCGCCCTGCCGTTGCATGGCAAGGCCGACCTGGACGACAGCGGCACCCTGGTTCACCGCAACTTGCATATGGCGCTGCGCAGGCAGGGAAACGAACTCGTCGGCACCTTGCTTGGCAACGGCGAACGTATGCGCCTGCAGCGTGGCGAACGCGACATGCTGCCCACGCCAGGCGCGCCCGATGCCCCCACATCCCTACCGGGTCCACGCTGGCAGGCCCATCTGGGTGGCCAGATCTTCGCCTCGCCGGTAACCGACAACGGCGTCGCCTATCTCGGCACCACCGCTGGCAGCCTGTATGCCATCGATCTTGCCGATGGCAGCGTGCGCTGGGGCAGCGCGCTTGGCTATCCGATCTATGCAACCGCGCTGCTGACCGACGATGCGGTTTTCATCAGCAGCGATGGCGGCTATCTGCACCGGCTTGACCGCAAAAGCGGGCGCGAACAATGGCGCTCGTCGATCCAGGACGCACGCAGCAGCCGTGAACCGCCCAACCCGCAATCCGCCGCCTGGGAGTGGCAGGGCCTGCGCCCGCTGCTCGCCAATGGCCAGCTCCATATCGGCGGCAGCGACGGCAGCGTGCAAGCGCTGGATATGCATACCGGCGCCAGTCGCTGGAAGCGGCAGCTGCCAGGCCGCATCCTGCACAGCCTCGCCAGCGATGGCCAGCAATTGTTTGTGGTTACCGAAGCAGGCGTGCTGCAGGCGCTCAATGCCCGTACCGGCAGCCCGCTGTGGCAATACCGCATGCCGGCACGCCCCGGGGCAGCCCCGGTGGTGTATCGCGGCCGGGTATTCTGCAACGACCGCAGTGGCGTGCTGCATGCCGTCGATGCACGCACCGGCAATGCACTGTGGCTGACCCAGTTCTGGACGTCGTGGATCGAATCGGAACCTGCCTTCGACGGCAACACGCTGTACATCGGCTCCTCCGACCTGCGCAAGGTCAGCGCCATCGACATCATCAACGGTCGCGTCCTCTGGCGTACCGATGTCGGCGGCTGGAGCTGGGGCACGCCGCTGGCGCTGGGCGATCACCTGGTGATCGGCATGGCCGCTGGCCACCCCTATTTTCTCGAACACGGCGCCGGTATCGGTGTGCTGGATCGACGTGATGGGCGCTGGCTTTCCGCCTACTCGCTACCGCCCGGACGCGGCTTCCAGTGGGGCATCGCCGGCAGTGTTTCCGGTGATGCGACAACGCTGGTGGCCGCCGACATCGAGGGTGTGCTGATGGGGTTTGATCTGGATGCGATGCTCCGTGCAACCTCGGCCACAGCGCGGACCACGGCACACAGCCCCTGACCCAGAGTGCATCGTGTGTTTTTTTCCCCCGCCCGGATCGCACCCGTCATTCCGACAACCAGCTGTAAACGCAGCACCCGGCTGGCCACGGCCACCTGACATCGACCAAGAGGATTCACGATGACCCGACACCGACTCTCCACCCACCTCCTGCATGCGGCAATGCTGGCCATTCTCGCCAGCACCACAGGCCAGGCCGGGACCGCACACGCCAGCCCGTCGGCGCAGATGCAACCGGTGGATGCGAGCAGTGCCAGCATCATTCCCCGTCCTGCCGTGCTGCAGCCGCTCAGCGGCCGTTTCACCGTTGATGCCTCCACCCTTGTGATCGCCAATGGCGACACCGCGGCCGTCGCACGCCAGTTCATCCAGCTGCTGGGCGACACTTCGCCACTGAAGCTGCAGCCAGGGACCGGACAATCCAGCAAGAACAGCATCCGTTTCCAGCGGCTGCCCGCGCGCGATGGCGCCTCTGCCGACGCCTATTCGTTGCGGGTGGACAACAACGGCATCGTGGTTGAAGCCAGCGACGACCGCGGCCTGTTCTACGGCGCGATGTCGATCTGGCAGATGTTGGCGCCGGCGCAGTCCGCTTCGGTGACGCTGGGTGCGCTGCGCATCGAGGATGCACCGCGCTTTTCCTGGCGTGGCTTCATGCTCGATTCGGCCCGCCACTTCCAGAGCGTGGAGCAGATCAAGCGCCTGCTCGATGCCATGGCCATGCACAAGCTCAACGTATTCCACTGGCATCTGACCGACGACCAGGGCTGGCGCATGGAGATCAAGCGCTATCCGAAGCTGACCGAAGTCGGCAGCTGCCGCGTGCCGGCCGGCGAGGCAGGCGTCAAGGCCGACGGTTCACCCAACCGGTATTGCGGCTACTACACACAGGACCAGATCCGCGATGTCGTGGCCTACGCTGCCGCCCGCCACATCACCGTGGTGCCGGAAATCGACGTGCCAGGCCATGCCCAGGCTGCCGTCGCCGCCTACCCGGAACATGGGGTGGTCAACGGCCCGACCCAGACCTCGCACAACTGGGGCGTGAATCCCTATCTGTTCAATCCGCGCGAGGAAACCCTGCAGTTCCTGGAGAACATCCTGAGCGAAGTGATCGAGATGTTCCCCGGCCAGTACGTGCATATCGGCGGCGACGAGGCGGTCAAATACCAGTGGCAGGACTCGCCACAGGTGCAGGCCTACATCCGCGAGCTGGGGCTGAAGGATGAGGAGGCGCTGCAGTCGCATATGCTCAAGCGTCTGGAGAAGTTCCTGGAAAGCCACGACCGCAAGCTGATCGGCTGGGACGAGATCATCGAAGGCGGTCTGCCTCCGGAAGCGACGGTGATGTCATGGCGTGGCATCGAGGGCGGCATCGAGGCAGCCACCCATGGCCACGATGTGGTGATGACACCGGGCAATACGCTGTATCTGGACTTCCTGCAGACCAACTCGCCGGATGAGCCGCCGGGCCGCCCGAAGTTCACCTCGATGCAGCGCATCTACGCCTTCGATCCGGTCCCGGCCCAGTTGAATGCCGAACAGCGCAAGCATGTGCTGGGCGTTCAGGCCAATATGTGGACCGAGCACACCCGCACGTTCGAACGTCTGCAGCACAACCTGTTTCCACGCATGTCGGCGCTGGCCGAGATCGCCTGGACGCCGCTGGCGCGCAAAAGCTACGACGACTTCCTGGCCCGTCTGCCGGCACAGCTGCAACGCTACAAGGCGCTGGATATCGCCTATGGCCAGACCGCACTGGCCGTGGCAATGAAACGGCAGGACGACCGCGCCGGCAACAAGGTGACAGTAGAGCTGTCCAATCCACTGGGCTACCGCGACATCCGCTACACCACCGACGGCAGCCTGCCCACTGCACAATCCGCGGCCTACCCCGGTGCGTTGACGCTCCCGGTGCCCACGGAGTTGAAGGCGCTGACCTTCTTCAACGGCAAGCCCGTCGCCAATGCCCCCAGCAGCTGGACGTTCGATGCCGCCTCGCTATTGACCCGCACCGACAAGACCTTGGCGCAATGCCCGCAAGGCGGCCGCCTGCTGCTGCGCCTGGAAGACGACAATCCGCTGGAGGGCAGCGGGCGGGACAACTTCGATGTCAGCATCTTCAACCCGTGCTGGCTGTGGGAAGACGCACAGCTGCAGGACATCGCCGCGTTCAAGGTCCGCGCCGGCCGCATCCCCTACAACTTCGGCCTGCTGAAGGAAGAAGAGGCCCGCCGCGGCTACCGCAAGCCTGTGGCCAGGTACGGCGAGTTCGAGGTGCGCGCCGGTTGCGAAGGCCGCGTGCTGGCGTCGGTACCGCTGCCGCAACATCCGGGCAAGGACGGCTTCATCGAACTGGAAGCACCGCTGCGCAAGGGCGCCGAACAGATCACCGATCTGTGCATGACCTTCAGTGGCGATACCCGCCCGCAGATGTGGGTGCTGGACCAGATCCAGCTGCAACCGGCCAAGTAGTTACCCGGGAGGGCGCGGTGCGTTCCCCAGGGTCCTCTCCACCCTGCGGCCCGCACCGCGCCATCTTTTACAGCCGTCACCGGTGCCGCGCAGGGCCCCGGTGACCTGCCAACCGTAGCAGCCCGCCCGCGTGTGGAAAAGCCGGATAGTGAGCGACGGCACTTCGGCGGCGCACCGCACCCGCTGGTTGCAGCGGCAACCCGGATTCCAGACTGGAACCGCCGCTCAACGCGGCTGCAAACGCAGCAGCAGATCGCGCCGTGGTGTCAGGGCGGTCAGCATCCCCGCGACAACACCGCTGGTGTTGGCCAGCGCATCCATCGGATCGGCCATGCGGGTGGCGGTCAGGGCACCTTGCGCCCACTCGATGCCAATCCCCATCAGCACCAGTCCCAGCGCAACCGCGACCAGCACGCGACGTGTGGCGAACAGCTGCACGGCGCAGGCGGCCAGCACGAAATACGCGAGGAAGTGTTCGAGCTTGTCGCTGTTGGGCGGCAATGCCAGCGGCGGCGGTGGAATCAGACACACCGCAATCACCCCCAGCAATGCCACGCACCACAATCCCAACCACAACCGCGCGTGCCGCAACGGTTTAAGCACCGTGCTCACAGGCGCCAAGTCAGATCGCCCATCAGAAAGGTCGCCGAGAAATCCACGTCGCGACTGAAGCCCATCACCTGGAAACGCTCGCCCATCTCGCTGGGCAAGGTCAGCTTCTTGAGCTGATTGCGCAGACCTACCCGCCCGCGTTCATCAGCGTCTTGCTCGGCCTGTTCCAGCAGCCCGGTAATACCGTTGCCGAGCAGGAAGCTGGCTTGGTTGGTGTAACCGGCAAGATCAAAACCGGCGTGGGTACCGGCCTCGGCCAGCGCGGTGAAATCCACCGATGCGGTGATGTCCTGCAGCCCCGGCCACAGATACACCTCGTTGTGCGCGCGATGCCGGTAGAACGCGCGCAGCGTGCCATCGGTGCGGTCATGGCGGTAGAACTCCGCACGCGGGTAGCCGTAGTCGATGAACAACATCGCCCCACGCCGCAGGCCACCGGCGACGGCCTGTATCCAGTACGGCAGCTGCGGCAGCACCTCCGAACGGTAGCCGTGGGCGAACGGCTCCTCCAGATACGCCTCGATGTGGCGGACCGATGCACGCAACAACGCATCGGCCGGCATCGCGCCGCGCACGAAACGGCCTTCGCCATCCAGCTCCACGGTTTCTTCGTAGATCTCGCCGTCGCTGGCCAGAAAGCGCGGCGTCGGCAATGCATCGATCACCTCGTTGGCGAACACCACCCCGTCCCAGTCGTCATCGAACGGACGGTCCAGCCACTGGACCCGTGCGAACACCTCCGCGCGCAGCGCCTTGGCCAGCCGCTCCCGCTGGCGCTCGCGCAGATCCGCACTAGGTTCGAGAATCGCATAGCGCGCTGGCAGTGCATCCAGTTCCTGCAGACGCTTGAGCATGACCTCGGCGAATGCGCCACTGCCGCCCCCCAGCTCCAGCATCCGCGCCTGCGGACCCAGTTGCTGCAGCACCGGTGCCAAGGCGTTGGCGGTGGTTGCAGCGAACAGCGACCCCATCTCCGGCGAGGTCACAAAATCGCCAGCAGCACCGAACTTGCTGGCGCCGGCACTGTAATAGCCCCAGCCCGGGGCATACAGCGCCAGCTCCATGAAACGTGAAAACGGCACCGCACCGCCCTGGGCGAAGATGTCGGCGCGCAGGTGGTCAGCCAGCTGCTGGCTGTGCGCAAGCGCTTCGGGGTCGGGCGTGGGCAGGTCGGCGTGCATGATGCGGCGGTTTACGGGGACAATGCACAGGATAGCCGAGTGAGGAAACCACAGATGACAGAATCCCAACGGGTGGCCCTGGTCACCGGCAGCGCGCGCCGGATCGGCGCCGGCATTGCGCGGCACCTGCATGCCCATGGTTATCGCATCGCCCTGCACGCCCACCAGTCCGGCGAGGAGCTGCAGTCACTGGCCTTCGATCTGGAAAGTGAACGGCCAGGCAGCGTGCTGGCGCTGGAAGCGGATCTGCGCGATGTTGCCTGCTTGCCGGATCTGGTGGAACAGGCCGTCAGCCACTTCGGGCGGCTGGATGCGCTGGTCAACAATGCCTCCAACTTCTTCCCGACCCCGTTCGGACAGGTGCAGCCGGAACAGTGGGACGAGCTGTTTGCGGTCAATGCCCGCGCGCCTTTCTTTCTCGCCCAGGCCGCCGCCCCACACCTGCGCCGCCAGCGCGGCGCCATCGTCAACCTGACCGATCTGCACGCTACCCAGCCGCTGCGCGACCACCCCGCCTACAGCGCGGCCAAGGCGGCACTGGAAATGACCACCCGCACGCTGGCGCTGGAACTGGCCCCGCACGTGCGGGTCAATGCGATCGCGCCCGGCGCCATCCTCTGGCCGGAACAGGGCAAGAGTGAGGCGGCCAAACAGAAGCTGATGGAGCGTACGCCGCTGGACCGTCTGGGCACGCCGCACGAAATCGCCTCGGCGGTGCGCTGGCTGCTGGACGATGCCGGTTACATCACCGGGCAGACCCTGCGACTGGATGGCGGCCGCACGCTGACCTGAGCCGGCTCAGGCTTCCAGTTCGACGACGTCGAAGGCCTGGCCGTATTGCGGGTGGGCCTGCCACATTTGACGCAGGGTCTGGTGGCGCACGGGATCAACGAAATCCGGGGCGATATCGGCCAACGGCTTGAGCACGAACGCATGCTTGAGCTCGGGCCGCGGAATGCGCAGATGGCCCGGTCCTTCCACCACCAGATCGCCGTAATACACCACGTCGATATCCAGCGTACGGTCACTGAAGCGCGGGCCGCTGCGGTCACGTCCGTGGGCATCCTCCACCGCATGCAGCCACTGGTCCAGCTCCAACAAGGGCATCTGCGTTTCCAGCATCACCGCGTTGTTGAGGAAATCCGGCCCGTCAAAGCCGACCGCGGGGGTGCGATAGGCCGGGGACACGCGCAGCGGGCCAAAACGCCCGCGCAGCACTTCCACCGCCAGATGCAGATAGTGTTGCGGCCGCAGATTGCTGCCCAGGCTCAAGAGCACGGTGGTCATCGGTTGTCACTTGCCTGCGGCACTGCCGTGGTGGTTGGCACCATCATCAAGGCCGCGTGGAATCGGAGCGCACATGATAGGGCAGCAGTGAAGCAATGCCGACGCTGGCGTCGGATAAATCATGGTACTGACGCCAGCAGAACTCAGCTGACGCCAAGGGCATCGGCCACCGCGCGGAACACCCGCTGCATTTCCAGCGGTTTGGGCAGGGTGTGCACCCGGATGCCCGGCGGTGGAGGTATCTGATCGAAAACCCGCTCACCGGCCTCTTCCAGCACGATGGCCGGGCCATGGAAACCCATGCCGTGCATTTCAGCCAGCAGCTGGCCGGCCGACAGCAGCGGGATGCCCGCATCGACCAGCAGCACATCCGGCAATCCTGCCTGCTGCAGGTGCCGCAGCGCCGCGGCGCCATCCGCGGCCAGACGCAAGCGGTAGCCCTGACTGGAAAGCGCGTTGCCCAGCAACGACAGCCGCACCGCTTCGTCATCAACGATCAGTACACGCTGCCCGCGTCCGCCCGGAATCGCGGCCGGCCGCTCACCGTCATCAGACGCCAGCTCCGCACTCAGCGGCAGCAGCAGATCAAAGCAGGTGCCCTGTCCGGGCACGCTCTGGACGCTGATCACGCCTCCCAGGCCCTCGACGATGCGCCGGCATGAAATCAGACCCAGGCCGGTGCCCGTGCTCTTGGTGGTGAAAAATGGAGTGAAAAGCCGTTGCAGCGTCGCTTCATCCATGCCCACGCCCTGGTCCTGCACGCGGATGCACAGTTGTTCGCCTGCCACCGGATCAAACGCGCGCTCGGCAACCAGCCGCAACTGCCCGCCATTGGGCATGGCCTGGATCGCGTTCAGACACAGATTGAGCAGCACCTGCTGCAGCTCCGTGTAGTTGGCCTCCACCGCCAGCCGTTCGTCGGCCACCTCCAGATGCAGCTCGACCGACGCGGGAATATTGCTTTTGAGCAGCATTCCCACCGCCTGGAACAGGCGCGACATTCCGACCGATTCGCTGGGCTGCCGCGAACCGCGCACGAAAGACAGCATCGACTCGGCCATCTCATGACCCCGACGCCCGCATTCGGCGATCACATCCGCCAGGCGGATCACCTTGGGATCATCGCTGCGGTCACGGATCAGATCCGGCACGATCAGCAGCGGCTGCAGGATATTGCGCAGATCATGGCTCAAGCCCGCCGCCAGCAGCGCCAGGCTTTCCAGACGCTGCGCACGCATCAGCTCCTCCTCGACGCGCGCGCGCTCCTGCGCACTGCGCGCATCACGGATGGCGCGTGCGACCGCGGAAGGAAGCCGGGCCGGGAGGTGCTTGATGATGTAGTCGTTGGCGCCGTTATGCAGTGCTTCCACTGCGGTTTCCTCACCCATGGTGCCGGAAACAAAAATGAAGGGAGTCTGTGGATGCAGCTCACGCACGATCCGCAGCGCCTGATAGCCGGAAAAACCCGGCATGCTCAGATCCGACAGCACGATATCCGGCGCTTCCTCCGCCAACGCGTCCAGCAGATCCTGCTCGCTGTCAACGCGTTGGAAACGCGCCTCCAGCCCGGCGTCCAGAATCTGGTCGCACAGCAACTCTGCGTCTTCCTGCGAATCCTCCACCAGCAGGATCCGCAGCGGGCCCAACGGAGCTCCCATATTTGGCATCTGCCGTCACTCCAGCTCGGGGGCCTGGTTGATCACCGCCCAGAAGGTACCGATCGTCTTGACCGCGCTGAAGAACTGGTCGACGTCGACAGGCTTGACCACATAGGCGTTCACGCCCAGATCCCAGCTGCGGGCCAGATCACTTTCCTCGCGCGAGGACGAAAGGATCACCACCGGCAGCCGTTTCAGCTCTTCCTCGGCGCGGATGCGCTGCAGCACTTCCAGGCCATCCATACGCGGCATCTTGATATCCAGCAGCAACACCGCCGGCAGTCCATCCTCGCGACCCGCGAAGGCGCCACGGCGCAGCAGAAAATCCAGCGCTTCCACGCCGTCTTCCACATGGACGATGGGATTGGCCAGGCGCGCATCACGCAAAGCGTCGATCGCCATTTCGGCGTCGGCGGAACTGTCTTCGGCAATCAGGATCGTACGGAGTGGATTCATGTCACAACCTTCAACTGTGCGCCTCAGGCGCTTGCGGGGGAATAATGAAATGGAACGTTGCGCCCTTGTCGGTCTCGGCCTCGGCCCAGATGCGCCCGCCATGGCGCATCAGCACCCGGCGCACGCTGGCCAGCCCGATGCCGGTACCCGGGTAGTCGCTGGCCTTGTGCAGCCGCTGGAACACCCCGAACAGCTTGCCGGCGTACTGCATGTCGAAGCCGGTGCCATTATCACGCACGGAGAACTGCTGACCGCCGTCGGCAAGTGCCCGGGACGTCACCTCGATCACCGCTTTGTCGCGACCGGCAGTGTATTTGACCGCATTGCCCAGCAGGTTCAACCACACCTGCCGCATCATGTTCTCGTCGGCGATCAGCACCGGCAGCGGCCCGATCTTCCACTCGATCTCGCGGTGGGCACCATTCTCCGGCTCCTCGGCCTTGAGATTGGAATCCAGCAACGAGCGGGTATCGTCCACCAGCGACTGCATATCCACCGTCTGCATCCGCATCGCACCGCGTCCCAGGCGCGAGTAGACCAGGAGGTCATCGATCAGCGCCGCCATCCGTTGCGCCGAACCGGTGATCACCTCCAGATAGTGGCGCGTCTTCTCGTCGGCGCCGTCGCCCAGATGGCGTCCGAGCTTGTCGGCGAATCCGGCCACATGCCGCAACGGTGCACGCAGATCGTGTGATACCGAGTAGCTGAACGCCTCCAGCTCGCGATTGACCTCGGCCATCTGCTCGACCTTGCCTTCCAGCTGGCGGTTGAGCTCCTCCACCCGCACCTGCACGGCGCGCTGCAAGGTGATGTCACTGACGGTCATCAGCACCACTTCATCGTCCGCATCCGGCAAGGGCATGCGCCGGGCATTGATCAGCATGGTTCTTACCATGCCATCGATGCTGCGCTGCTCGTGCTCGAAATCCCACAACTCGCGTCCACGCAACAGCACGTCCGCCAACCGCTGGCGGATGATCGCATCGGCCCACACTCCATCTCCGATCGATTGCAGCGGCCGCTGGTTGATGTCCTCGTGGTTGACGCTGTACAGCTCTGAAAACGCGGTGTTGTGCAGCACCACCCGCTGTTCGTGATCCAGCAGCACGATCGGCTCGCGGACGGTCTGCAGCACCGAGTTGGCGCGGGCACTGGCCTTGATCAGGCGCAACTCCGCCTCGGCACGGCCGCCTATCTGGCGCTTGAGCAGCCACAACACCAGGCTCAGCAACAGCAGCTGCACCACCAGCGCGCTCCACGAGACGATCGACGACACACGCTGCCGTCGTTCAGCGGTGGCGGCGCGGTCGGCCAGCAGTTTTTCCTCGTGCTGCTGCAGTTCCTCCACGAGCATGCGGATGGGATAGCGGAACGTCATCTCCTCGATCATCGCCCGCTGGTGCGGGGAATCAGGACTTTGTGCCACTTCCTTGGCCAGCTCCATGCGGCGCTCGAGCATCGACTCGATGCGGCCCATGCGTACCAGCTGTTCCGGACTGTCTTTGACCAGCTCGGCCAGCTCCTGCATGGTGGCCTGCATGCGGTCCATCCTCTGCAGACGTTCATCCAGGGCTGGAGACTGGATACCCTTGGACAGGGTCAGTGCCGCCGACTCCACATCGCGGATATCGGCCTGCAGGTTGTACAGGCGCGCGCCCACCGCCTGGGTATGGGCAACCCAGTTGGCGGCATTGACGCTTTCACGCGACAGCTGCCGCATGGTAAGTGCTGGAACCACGATGATCAGGAAGGCCGCCAGGCCCAGGCCGATCAATCGCCAGCGGTCCCAACCATCATCGGTGAACCTTGACAGCATCATCTCCCCTTGCATTGCTGGCCGTTACAAACAGCCGGATAGGTCTATCACCTGCGTGGAGCAGGCTTGAACTTTCCCGCCGGATACCTGCCGCCGAAGCATTGCATGATTTACCCGCGGAGTGAACGCCGCGCCCGGCTTCATGCGACGTTCAACGCGGCATGGCAAATCCCGTGATTTTCAGCGCGGAAGCATCGACCGTGGCAACGCCGCGGGTCTGCATGCACAACGCGATGATCTGCTGCCGGGTCAGCTCCCCTTCCACGGTTCCCGCTAGCACAACACGCCCCTGCGATACCTCGACCGCGATTTGGGCACGACGCTCACGCACCAGCGGGACCAGCGCGGCTTTGATCCGGGTGGAAATCCACGCATCACCCGATGCCGTGGATGCATCGGCCGGAGGCGTTGGCACGGCATCTGTCCCGCTGGCTGGCTGCGCGATCGCGGCATCCACCAGCAGTGTGCAGACAAGGCCCAGCACGAACCCACGCGTTGTCTTGTTCATCGCAGCGCTGCTCCGCCGGCCTGTGCCCATCTGATGCCTCCAGCGCTATGCATCTGTCTTCCTGATCGCATGACCACCGAACTGACGGCGCATCGCCGCCAGCATCCGGTCGGTGAAGGAATTGCGCTGACGTGAGCGAAAGCGCTCCTGCAACGACAGGGTGATCACCGGCGCCGGCACCTCCAGATCGATCGCCTCGGCCACTGCCCAACGGGCTTCCCCCGAATCCTCGACATAAGGGGCGATCCCCGCCAACGTGGGATTATCCCGCAGCGCGTCGGCACCGAGATCCAGCAACCAGGAGCGCACCACGCTGCCATGGCGCCACAGCTCGGTCACCTGGGCCAGATCCAGTTCGAACTCGGCCTTCTTTTCCATCAAGGCAAAGCCTTCGGCATAGGCCTGCATCATTCCGTACTCGATGCCGTTGTGGACCATCTTGCAGAAGTGTCCGGCACCCACCGGTCCAACGTGCGCCCAGCCCCGGTCCATGGCCGGCGCCAGCGCCCTGAAAAGTGGCGCCAGTCCGGCCAGCGTGCCGACATCGCCGCCCACCATCAGGCAGTAGCCCTCCTCCAGCCCCCAGATGCCGCCGCTGGTGCCGCAATCGACGAAGGCGACCCCACGCTCACCGCAGCGGGCCGCCCGCGCTTGCGACTGCTTGTACCAGGAGTTGCCGCCATCGATCACCACGTCTCCGTTCGACAGCAGCGGCAATAACGCATCCAGCGTTGCATCCACCACCGTGGACGGCACCATCAGCCACAGCCGCCGGGGCGCGGGTATTGCGTGAACCAGATCCTGCAACGTGTCGCTGGTGGCAATACCGGCAGCCGATACCTGCTCCCGGGCCTGGGCCGCGGGATCAAAGCCGTGCACATGGATACCCGCGCGATGCAGCCGCTGCGCCATGTTGGCGCCCATGCGCCCCAGACCGATCATTCCCAGTTGCACGCCGCACCTCATCTTGTGCTGAAAGACATTTCATTGCCGCACTCGCGCAGCCGGGCGCCGATCCAGCGCTGATAGAGCGTGGAATGCACATTGTGCAATGCCAGATCGATGCTGAAAGGTGTACGTGGATTGCGATCCAGCAGGCGCACGATATGGTAGCCAAGCGGCTTGACGCCTTTGGGATGTACGTAAATCAGCAACTCCCGGTACACCGGATCGGCCAGCAGCGCATCGATCCGGGCCAGCACCGCCTGTTGTTCCGGCGGCAGCGCGGCGCGCAGTGCCGGATCGCGCTCATGCAACAGACGTTCAAAACGACGCCACCCACTTCCCGGCATCTGTTGTGAAAGCTGCCATATCTGCCGGTTGACGCGGTCGTAGTGGGCCAATCCGCCGTGCCGCGCCAGCGCCTGTGCGGCCGCTGCACTGAGATCGGTGATGATGAAGTTCTCGGCCTGGTTGTTGATGTCATCCAGAAACCTGCGCTCGAACACATGCTCGATGAAACCCGGCACCGCCATGAACGCCTGGCGCCCCCGTGCCGAGGTGCGCACCGCCTTGCCATCGGCGAACAGCTCGCCGGCGCTGCTGCCGAGCAGGATGCTCTGCGTATCGTGCAAAGTCAGGAACGTGCCGATCGAAAGCTCCGCGGCCGTGAACTCGCGGTCGAACAATACATCGCCATACAACTCGCGCTGGGTGGCCAGCTGGGCGATCTGCCGCCCGACTCCGCATTCGGAACGCACACTGCCGGTGTAGAAGGCATCCATCGCCCGCGCATTGCCGGCCACGGGTGCATATCCCCGGCCGAAGCTGCGGAAGCGCTGCCACCCCTGCGCCCGCGCGCCGCCCACCCCGAAGCCGATCCAGCCCAGCTGCAATGCGGAAAAGCGGTAGTTCGCATTGGCCTGCAGCCGTGTCGTGGCGGTGCGTGCCGCATCACCGAGCCGGAACGCATAGGCGCAGACGCTGGGGGGGCTCTGCAGCAATCCCGCGGCGAACTGCTCGCGCTGGCTGGCACTGTAGCGGGCGGGAATATGTACCTGCAGATCGCCCAGGCGCTGTGCCTCCATCACCGATCCCCGCTCGCACGGTCGGCCAGCCAGCACCTGCGGCTCCGCTCCGGACGTCGGCGTGATCCGCCAGCCCAGCTCCTGCAGCAGCGCAATGCCGCAACCGGCACGCGCCTGTGCGGCGAGCGGCCAGCCAGACACCGCGCACAACACCAATCCGCACGCCGCGGCCTGCCATGCCCGGCCGCGGTGAGGGCTCACCGGGCCGCTCCGTCGGGTATCTGTGGCGCGGCCACCTCCTCCACATACTGCTGCAGGCGGCCGAAGAAATTGCGATAGAACAGCGCATCCTGCACGGTGCGGCTGGCCACGCGCACCAGCGAATCGTCATTGCTGCCAAACGGCACGGACACCGAACCCAGCGCACCGACACCGACGCTGGCCGAGGTCGGTGATTTCTTCAGCGCATAGCGCTCCTGCACCGCACTGGCGAACACCTGCGCGCGGCCATCGGCGCGGCCCACGCACGAAACCCGCAGCAACAGCTGCTCGTGCACTTCGTCCTTGGGCTGGAAATTCTTGCTGCCTTCGACACCGCCCGCATCGGCGCGGGTGACCGCATAACCCTGGCTGAGCAGCGCGCGACGAGCAGCCTCGCAGGCCTGGGCCGGCGCCACCTCGAGATTGCGCGAATAGGTGTCACCCGAATCGAACGACTCGCGCAGCACCGTGCTGTCGGCAACCTTGCCGCCACATGCGGCAAGCGCCAGCAAGACGGTTCCTACCAGCAGGTGCAACCGGCAGCCAGGCATGGGCGCTCCTCGTTTACCGAAGGCACTCAGCATAACGCCGCCAACGTCGCGGGACGTTGACGGCGTCATTCACAGCGCACCGGTACTGGCACTGCGCCCGGCACACAGGAAGATCAGTCGGCCCAGCGTCCGGGGCCACTGGACTGCGGCAGCACCTGCGCCGACAGCGGACGGTCCTTTTCCAGCAGATTCAGGGCGTCGGCCAGGATCGCGGCCGACTCCCTCAGCAACGGATCCGGGCGCTTCTCGGCAGCCTTCTCGCGCTCGGCATCCTTGACGATGTCGCGCTCGTTGCCGGTCAGACCGTCATCGGTGCTGTCCTCGGCCAGCGGATCCAGCGGCAGGCCCAAATCCTTGCGGATCTGCTGGCGCTGCTTGCGCTGGGCATCCTGCTTTTCCCGCTCGGCGCGGCGCTCGGCCTCGTTGAGCGAGATGTACTTCTTGGCGGCCTCGGTGCGGAACTGCTGCACATCCTCTTCCCACCACTGGAACTCGCGGTCGCTACGCACGCGTTCGGCATGGCGGGTTTCCAGCCGCGGCAGGATCGGCGCGAAATTGCCGTACTGGGTGTGCGGCACCGCGGCGATGCGGGTCCAAGGCAGCGCGTTGTCGTAGGTGCTCTCGCCGAATTCGCTGGCATCGACACTGGCCGGGAACGCCAGGTCCGGCACCACACCCTTGTGCTGGGTGGAAGAGCCGCTGACACGGAAGAACTGGGCGATGGTCAGCTTGACCTGGCCGAAGCGCTCTTTCTCGCTGGCCGGCCAACGGTCCAGCGGCACCACGTTCTGCACGGTGCCCTTGCCGAAGGTGGTCTCACCGATCACCAGACCGCGGCCGTAATCCTGGATGGCACCGGCGAAAATCTCCGAGGCCGAGGCCGAGCCACGGTTGATCAGCACCGCCAGCGGGCCGTCCCAGGCCACCGCCGGGTTGCGGTCGCTGTTGACAGTGACGCGGCCGCCGGATTCGCGCACCTGCACCACCGGGCCCTGTTCGATGAACAGACCGGTCAGTTCGATCGCCTCATCCAGCGAACCCCCGCCGTTGTTGCGCAGGTCCAGCACCACGCCATCGAGCTTGTCGGCCTTGAAACCGGCCAGCAGCTTGGCCACGTCGCGGGTGGCCGAGGCGTAATCGGTCGCGTTGCGACGGCGGCCTTCGAAGTCCTGGTAGAACGTGGGCAGCTTGACGATGCCGATGCGACGCTCCGGCTCGTCGGCAGCGCCCGGAATGGTCATCGTCTCGCCCTTGGCGGCCTGTTCGGACAGGCGGATCTTCTGCCGGGTCAGCGTCACCATGCGGTGCTTGCCATCCAGTCCCTCGGCGGCGGGAATGTATTCCAGCCGTACCTGGGTGTCCTTGGCACCGCGGATCTTGGCCACCACGTCGTCGATGCGCCAGCCGATCACATCTTCCAGCGGGCCGGACTTGCCCTGGCCCACGCCGACGATGCGGTCACCGGGCTTGAGCGTGCCATCCATCGCCACCGGGCCACCGGGCACCACTTCGCGGATCACCACCACATCGTCCTGACGCTGCAGCTGCGCGCCGATGCCTTCCAGCGACAGCGACATGGCCTGGTTGAAGTTCTCCGCAGTGCGCGGGGTGAAGTAATCGGTATGCGGGTCCACCGCGCGGGTGTAGGCGTTGAGGTAGAGCGAGAACACGTCCTCGTTCTTCGACTCGTTGATGCCCTTGAGCAGCGTGGCGTAACGCTTGTCCAGAGTCTTGCGGATATCGGCGGCCGACTTGCCGGCCAGCTTCAGCCGCAGCCAGTCGTTCTTGACCGACTTGCGCCACAGCTCGTCCAGCTCCGCCGAGGTGCTCCAGGGCACGTCCTTGCGGTCGTATTCAAAGCGCTCTTCCAGTGTGAAATCCGGCTCGCGCTTGAGCAGCCCGCGAGCATAGGCCACGCGATCGGCCACCCGCTGGCGGTACACCGCGAACACCTGGAAGGCCGGGTCGAGCTCACCGCTGCGGATCGCCGTTCCCGTATTGGCAGCCAATGGCGCAAAGCGCTCCACGTCCTCACGGGTGAAAAACTGCTTGCCCCCGTCCAGCGATTCCAGATAACGCTTGAACACGTCCTGCGAGGTCGCCGCATCCAGCGGACGCGGGCGATAGGCGTAGCGGCTGTCCGAGAGCAGTCCGTACACCAGCTTGGAGGTGGTCGCCTGATCGACGGTCGCCGTGGAGGGCAGTGCCGGCGTGTCGGCACGCGCCAGCAACGCGGCCGGCGCCGTCAGCGCCAAGGCCAGCAAAAAGGCGGGGACTCGATAGTTCATCTAGATACTCGTGACACCAGACGGTAGGGGGAGACTGCGCGCAGTTCGGACACCCGGACAGTGCCGAAAGTTTCTGCACTTGTCACCCTGCGTCGGATCAGACTAGCCGCTGCCCGGTAGCAGAATGTGAACCGTACCGGCATGCATGGCACAGGCACGGCGATCCCGCAGACGGCATGCCGCCGTCGCGGGATCATGGCGAGGCGATCAGACGCCGACGCCCGCCCCGGCCGCCTGCTGGTCGGCGTGGTAGGACGAACGCACCATCGGGCCGGAGGCGACGTGGGTGAAGCCCAGTTCGTAGCCGTAGTCCTCGAACGCCTTGTATTCCTCCGGCGTCCAGTAACGCAGCACCGGGTGGTGATGCGCGGTCGGCTGCAGGTACTGGCCGATGGTGATCATCTCCACGTCGTGCGCGCGCAAGTCGCGCATCGTGGCCTGCACCTGCTCCAGGGTCTCGCCCAGGCCGAGCATGATGCCGGACTTGGTCGGCACATCCGGGTGCTGTGCCTTGAAGTTCTTCAGCAGGGTCAGCGACCACTGGTAATCCGCACCCGGACGCACGTTGCGATACAGGTCCGGCACGGTCTCGATGTTGTGGTTGAACACGTCCGGCGGGTTCTGCGCCAGGATTTCCAGCGCGCGCTCCATCCGGCCCTTGCCACGGAAGTCCGGAGTCAGCACCTCGATACGGGTGCCCGGCGACTTGGCGCGGATCGCACTGATGCAGTCGACGAAGTGCTGGGCACCGCCGTCGCGCAGGTCGTCGCGGTCGACACTGGTCACCACCACGTACTTCAGGCCCATGTCGGCCACGGTCTGGCCCAGGCTGGCCGGTTCGCTGGCGTCCGGCGGCTTGGGCCGGCCATGGGCCACATCGCAGAACGAGCAGCGGCGGGTACAGACTTCGCCCAGGATCATGAAGGTCGCGGTGCCATGGCCGAAGCATTCGTGGATGTTCGGGCAGCTGGCTTCCTCGCACACCGTCACCAGACGGTTCTCGCGCAGCTTGGCCTTGAGGTTGGCCACGGCATTGCCCGACGGAATGCGCACGCGGATCCAGGAAGGCTTGCGCAGCACCGGCGCATCGGCGAACTGCACCGGCGAGCGGCCGATCTTGTCGCTACCGAGCTGCTTGACGCCCGTTTGCAACGGCGCGGACGGAGTGTCGGCCTGCACGACCTGCAGGGGAATGGAGCGCGGAGTGGATTCAGTCATGGCGGTACCGGCGGCCTCAGGCCGCGAAGTTCAGATCGGGCAGTTCGGGAGTAGGCCGCAGCTCAAGACCGAACTGCTGGGCCAGATGGGACAGCAGCACCGGCTTGACCGGATCGATCCCGGACGGACCGCCCAAGTCTAGCACCGAGGTCACCTGCATCCCGGCGTAACCACAGGGATTGATGCGGTGGAACGGCTCCAGATCCAGCGCGACATTCAGCGCCAGCCCGTGGAAGCTGCAGCCACGGCGCACACGGATGCCGAGCGCGGCCACCTTGGCGCCGCCCACATACACGCCGGGCGCACCGTCCAGGCGTTCGGCACCGATATTCCATTCATCCAGCGTGTCGATGATGGCCTGCTCGATGCGGCACACGTAATCGCGCACCCCGATACCCAGCCGGCGCAAGTCCAGCAGCGGGTAGACCACGATCTGGCCGGGGCCGTGATAGGTCACCTGACCGCCCCGATCGACATGCAGCACCGGGATATCACCTGGCGCCAGCACGTGCTCGTCCTTGCCGGCCTGGCCCAGGGTGAACACCGGATCATGCTCGACCAGCCACAGCTCGTCGGTGGTGCTGTCGTCGCGGGCGTCGGTGAAGCGCTGCATCGCATGCCAGACCGGCTCATAGCCCTGCCGGCCCAGATCACGCAGCGTGGCCGTCCGCGCCGCCACGCGAGCCGCCGGCCCGGTGCCGCTGTTTACAGCGTCCACTTCACTTCCGGGTGGTTACGCAGCGCTTCATGCGCGGCATCGTACTGCTCGCGGCTTTCGGCCTTGAAGCTGATGCGCACGGATACATACTTGCCGTTGGAGGAATGCTTCCAGCTGATGCGCTCGCTGAGCACCTCGACGCCGTGTTGCTGCAGCAGCCGCGGCAGCTCGGTCTCCAGACCGGTATCGGCCGTGCCCATGGCACTGAGCTCAAAGGTGCCGGGGAACTGGAAGCCGTGTTCAGGGTTGTCGGATTTGATTTCCATGCCCGCCATTATCGGGGCGCCGGCGGTCAAACCCAAGGCCGGCTGCAGTCCGCCATCGCCCCTGAATGCGAAGGGCCGCTTGCGCGGCCCTTCGCTGTGTACAGCTTCAGACGCTTACCTGGACAGTTCCAGCATGGTGGAAGACACCCAGCCCTTGTTGCCCATTTCATCCTCCACTTCCCACATGACGCCTTCTTTCACCCCGGTGGGGTACAGCATCATGCCCGGCTCCAGCGAGCGCACCGCCGCGCCGGTGCCCTTGGCATTGGCCAGCAACCGGCCGGCGCGGGTGACCGTCACCGCCTGCTGCGCACCGGCCGCCGAAGCATTGTCCGGCAGACCACCCAGCTGGGCGATGATGTCCGTGTAGGCCTGCAGGTAGGCCATGGTGATCACCTGGCCGATCTCGGTGTTGGCGTAACCGCCCACCCCCGCCGCTCCCAGGCCGCCACCACCGAACAGGCCGCCGCTGGCGCCGAAGCCCATGTCACTCTTGCGTGCGGAACCTTCGGCGATCGCCACCTGCTCGGAGGAGCGCACGTCGGTGACGGTCAGCACCACATCGGCGGTCTTGCTGGTGAAATTCAGGCCGCCGACGATCGCACCGGCCTTGCCACCGATCAGCCCGCCCAGCAGGCCACCGATGGCGTTGCCGCCGGCATTGGTGTTCTGCGAGATCAGGTCCGGGATCATCACGTAATCGGCGGCACGGACCTGGCCCTTGCCGACGTTGGAACGGCCGCGCAGGTCGCCGCTGGCAGCCAGCTCGCGCTCGAACTGCCCGGCAGCCATGCCCGCGCCACGGTCCACGAGGGTGAAACAACGCGAACGGTTGACGAAGGCTTTGATCAGTCGCGACGGCGCAGGCAGCTGCTGGCCGGTCCACCAGTGGGTGGCGTCCTCCGGCTCGATCACCGACAAGGTGCCGATCGGGCGCGGGCAGGTGGGAATCTGGGCGGCGGCAGCCTTGCGCTGTTCCTGCGCCTGGGTGCCCTTCTGCTTGAAGGCGGCGTCAGCCGGCTGGCTGGTGAGAGCGGCGGCAATACCCGCCGTGAGAGCCGCTGCAACCAGCGGCGAAAAAACATTACGCATCTACGTGATTCCCCGTTACCTGCACCTTTCGAGGTGCGTTCCTTTGGTTTAGAAACCTTGCAACAACATCCTGTTCCTTGCTGATACGGGATCAGGCAAGTGCCGCAGGTCCGCCCGGATCGTAACCCAGCGCTTTTTCAGATTCCATCCAGCAAGCGGACATTCAGGGAACCGCGTCACTGAACGCCGCCGTGCTGACGGACGACAGGCCACCGTGCCACCGGCATGCGCCGGTGGAGCGGCTGCCCGGGCCGGTGCCGGATAGACTGGCCGATCCAGCCATGCCACGACATGGGTGAGGCGGCCGGTGGTTCCGGGAATCCGCAGCGCGACGATCAGCCGCCGCGACCGGTTCCCGGATCGTTTCATTACTGGTTGTGCGAAGGCTGTACCGTGCCACGCGTAGTGGCCGGCACCCAGCCGTACACACCGGTCTGGTCGTGCGCTTCCAGCATCGCGCCCTGGGTACCGCCAGTCAGGATCAGGCTCATGCCCGGCTGCAGCGTCCGCAGTACCGCACCGCGCCCGGAATGGTCCTGCATCAGGTTGACCGGCTCATTGAGTACCAGTACCCGGCGCAGCGCCGCGGCGGCCTGCTGCTGCGAAGCAACCACCTGGGGGGCGTACTGCTGGGCCGCCGCCGTCAACCCGCTGGCCACCGCACCGGCGACCCCCCCCTGCTGTATGCCATTGACCACCTGCCCGGCCAGTTGCGCCGCACCGGCCAGCTGCGAAGCGCCGGCCTGCATCTGTGCCGGCACCAGCTGCTGCACCGCCGCCTGTGCCAATCCGCCGACAATGGCACCGGTACCGGCACCCTGCTGCATGCCGCCGACCACCTGGCCTGCCAACTGCGCCGCACCGGCCAGCTGCGAGGCACCGGCCTGCATCTGCTCCGGCACCAGCTGCTGTACCGCCGCCTGCGCCAATCCACCGACAATGGCACCGGCGCCCTGCTGCATGGCGCCGGCCGTCTGGCCTGCCAACGGCGCGGCACCGGCCTGCGCTGCCGCATAACCCTGCTGGTCATAGGGCGAAGGCTGTACCGGGAGCACCGCTACCGGCGGCGGCACCATCGGCATCTGCTGCTGTGCCAGATGCTGGGCCGCCTGCATCTGCTGCATCTGCAACTGCATCTGCTGGATCTGCAAGGCCTGCTGCGCGGCGATTGCACTGGCCGGCATCGCCGAGGCCGTCGCGGTCGGATTGCCACCAGCCGGATAGGAGGTGGTGGCGGCACTGGCCAGCTGCGGCTTGGAGGTGGCAGTGGGCGCCGACCTCACCCGGGCGGCGAAATCGACCTTCTCCACCCGCTCAAGCAGCGCCTGGAACGCTTCGCCATAGGCTTCCTTGATCACCTTGCCGAACTCGGTGTTCTCGTAGGCACCGGCCGAAATTCCGCCATTGATTCCCTTGGCCGAGGCCGAGGCCATCAGGTTCCAGTCACGGTCGGTCAGCTTGGCCTCGCCGGAGGCGGTACCCAGCAGTTCGGCGGTGCGCGAATCGGTGATGGTCAAGATCACCTCGGCGGTCTGCTTGCGCGAGCTCATGCCGCCGGCGATCTTGCCCGCCACGCCGAGCGTGGCCACGTTGGCCAGGCCACCGATCAGGCCGCGTTTTTTGTCGGTACCGGCACCGCCACCGACGTTGGAACCGCCGGCGTTGGGATTTTGCGAGACCAGATCGGGAATCAGAATGAAGTCGGCGGCCAGCATCTGCCCTCCGCCCAGATTCGCGCCTTCCTGGATATGACCGCCGGCCACCAGTTCACGCTCGGCCTGCGCGGCGGCAAAACCCACGCCACGGTCCAGGATCGTGAAGCAATTGGAATCGGTCACCATCACCCGCAGCATGCGCGTCGGCGCCGGCAGGCCATGGCTGGCCCACAGCGCCTGCCCGTCATCAGGTTCGACGATACGGATCGTGCCTTCAGGCTTCTTGCACTTCAGACCGCCGCGGAGACTCATTTTGAAATCCAGCGCCTGGGCGGCCGGTGCGAACAGAGCCAACGCCAGTGCTGCACCCAGAACCGGCGCTGCAGAATACTTTTTCATGTTTTCCCCTGTGGCCGTCGCCTGCATGCCGGCCTGGTTGTATCGCGTGTGAAAGTGATGCCCGCACTCCCTCACAGGGCATGCAGGTCCCTGCTTCGGCAGAAATTACTTCATCTGAAATATACATTACTGAATACGAATAGACCGATCCCGCGCCGCCTGCTCCCACGAAAGTCCGGCACCACGGGCTCTCACGTTTCAGGCGCGGCACCCCGGCGTCTTGATTTGCGCAATATCCCGCGCTCCCGCCGCGAAATGGAACACAGGTTCCCGCCCGTTGAAGCGACGCGCGCCGGGCGCCGGAGCGCCCGCGCCACCGGGCGTTGCGGCGCAACGGGGGCGCTGCAACGCTCTGATCCACCCAGCGGGATAGGGCGGGCCTGATCGCGGCACTACGCTGCCACTCCCTTTTCCCGCAAAGCCGATTGAATGAAAGCCAGCACAGGAGCCCGCCTGGCATGGGGCGTGGCGTTCGGGCTTGTCGCCCCGGCCGGAGGGGTGACGGCCGCCACCTGCACCGCCAGCACATTGCTTGAACAGCCGCCGGCGCTCAACTTCCGCGTGGACAACGACCTGTTCGGCGGCGCCCAGCAGGACCAGGGCTATACCAATGGCGCGCTGCTGACGCTGGTCTCGCCCAACCTGCGCGATTACACCGACGACCCCTGCCTGCCACGGCCGGCGCGCTGGGTGAACCAGTATCTGGAGCACCTGTATCCGGGCCGGTTCGAGCAGCAGAACATGATCTTCAGTGTCGGCCAGGGCCTGTTCACCCCGACCGATCACACCCGCAGCGACCTGATCGGCGATGACCGTCCGTATGCTGCGGTGCTGTTGACCACCTTCGGCTTCAATGCCCGTCACCGGAACCACCTGCGCACCACCCAGCTGGCCCTGGGCATGGTCGGTCCGTCGGCACAGGGCAAACAGGTGCAGGACGGCGTACACGGCCTGCTCGGCGACGAAAAGTTCAGGGGCTGGGGACACCAGCTGCAGGACGAACCGGTGTTCAAGCTGCTGCACGAACGCCTGCAGCGCTGGCCGGCCGAAGGCGAGGCGCACGGCTGGGGCTGGGATGTGATCAGCCACGGGGGCGGCGCCCTGGGCAACCTGGCCACCTATGCCAATGGCGGCGGCGAGATCCGCTTCGGCTGGAAACTGCCCGACGACTTCGGCAGCTCGCCGCTGCGCCCGGCCGGCGAGAACACCGCCCCCACCCGTCGCGGCCGTGCCGAGGGCTGGTCCGGCCACCTGTTCATGACCGCCGATGCACGCTGGGTGCTGCGCGACATCACCCTGGACGGCAACACCTTCCGCCGCAGCCATCGCGTGGACAAGCGCCCGCTGGTCGGGGAACTCGGCTACGGGCTGGCGGTGATGCGCGGCAAGTGGAAGTTCGCACTGGCGCGCTACCACCGCAGCCGCGAATTTGAAGGCCAGCGGCAGACACCGGTGTTCGGCAGCTTCACTGTCAGCCGAACCCTGTAGCGGGCCACTGCGGAAAACAAAAAGCCGGCGCGGGCGCCGGCTTTTCGCTGCGGTGTGGCGGGTCCTTACTCGGACTTCCACCACATCATGAAGGCGTCCCACAGGCGCTTGAAGAAGCCACCCTCCTCCACCGCCTGCACCGCCACCAGCGGCGCTTCGGCCACCACCTTGCCGTCCAGCGAGACCTTGACCGTGCCGATCTGCTGACCGGCGGCGATCGGCGCCACCAGCTGCTTGGGCACATCCATCGACGGCTTCAGATCGTTGTAGCGGCCACGCGGCACGCTCACCAGCATCGGCTGGGCCACGCCCAGCTGCACTTCATCGGCCTTGCCCTTCCACACATGCTGCGCGGTCACCGCCTTGCCCGGCTCGTACAGCCGGTGGGTCTCGAAGAAGCGGAAACCCCAGTTCAGCAGCGCCAGGCTGTCATCGGCGCGCTGTTTTTCCGAGGCGCCGCCCAGCACCACCGCGATCAGCCGCTGGTCGCCGCGCTGGGCCGAGCTCAGCAGGCAATAACCGGCCGCCGAGGTGTGGCCGGTCTTGATGCCGTCCACGCTGGCATCGCGCCACAGCAGCAGGTTGCGGTTGGGCTGGGTGATCTTGCCTACGGTGAATTCCTTGATCTTGTTGTAGGCGTAGGTTTCCGGATAGTCGCGCACGAACGCGCGGCCCAGCAGCGCCAGATCGTAGGCGCTGGACTGGTGGCCTTCGGCGGTGAGGCCGTGGGCATTGACGAAGTGCGAATCCTTCATGCCGATCTTGGCGGCGTAGCTGTTCATCAGCGCGGCGAAGGCTTCCTGGCTGCCGGCGGCGTGTTCGGCCAGCGCGATCGCCGCGTCGTTGCCGGACTGGACGGCCATGCCTTTTTCCATGTCTTCCAGACGTGCGGTCTGGTTGACCGGGAAGCCGCTGTAGCTGCCATCGGTGCCGGCACCGCCTTCACGCCAGGCGCGCTCGCTCATCATCACCTGGTCGTCGGGCTTGATCTTGCCGTTCTTCATTTCCGCGGCAAGCACATAGGACGTCATCACCTTGGTGATGCTGGCCGGCGGCAGCGGGGTGTGGATGTTCTCGCCGGCCAGCACCTGCCCGGTGGCGTAGTCCATCAGCACCCAGGCACTGGCGGTGGTTGGCACGGGCGCCGGCGGCGTGGCCACCTGCACCGGGGCGGCCGCAGCGGCAGGTGCCGGTGCCGGCATGGGCGTGGGGGTCTGGGCGGAGGCCAGACCGACAGCGAGCGTCGTGGCCAGTGCAGCGGCGGCGAAACGGAATTTCATCGGAAAACGGTTCCTGATGGACGAGGAAAAAAGCGGGGGGCCATTGTAGGGCGCTGGCACTGCGGCTGCGGCACCGGCATATGGCCGGGGTTAATGGCCCGGCTCAATCGCGGACCAGCTGCGGCCGGCCGAAACCCAGTCCGGCGATACGCCCGGCCAGCTCGGCCGCGCTGTCATGGTCGCGGGCCGGCACGCGCAGGCGCCACAGGGTCCGGCCGCCACTGACGATATCGCTCAGGCTGGCACCGGCGATTCCGGCCGAGGACAGCTGGCCCAGCGCACGGGCGGCGTTGTCGCGGCTGGAGAAACTGGCCACCTGCAGCAGGATAGTGCCCAGCGCGCGGGTGGCAGCATCGGCCTTGTCCGGTGCCGGAACGACCGGCGTTGCAGCGGCCGCAGGTGCACCCGTGGCAACCGACGGCGCCAACGCCTGCACCCTGGCCGCCGCCGGCGCGTCGCCGGCAGCGGTGGTGGTGGCCGGACGACCGGTCGCCACACGCGCACCGTTGTCCTTCATCCAGGTATCGAAATGCTCGGCGCTGGCCGCGACCGGACGCGCCGGCGTGACGGGCGGCAGTTTCTCCACCAGCTGGTCCATGCGGCTGGTCGCTGCTGCCCGGCGCGCCGGTGCGCTGGCCACGGCAGCGGTGCGCTCGCGGCGGGTGCGGCGGCTGTCGCCGGAAACAACGGTGTTGTCACCGGGGGTCAGTGCGCGCACTTCCACCCGGCCGGTACCCCGCTGGGTGATGCCCAGCTTCACCGCCGCGGCATAACTGAGGTCGATCACCCGGCCCTCGTGGAACGGGCCACGGTCATTGACCCGCACCACCACCGATTCGCCGTTGTCCAGATTGGTCACGCGGGCGAAGCTGGGCAGCGGCAGGGTCTTGTGCGCGGCGCTGAAGGTGTACATGTCGTAGACCTCGCGGTTGGAGGTCAGGCGGCCGTGGAACTTCTGCCCGTAGTAGGAGGCGGTGCCCTGCTCGACGTAGTCATCGACCCGGTCCATCACCCGGTAGGACTTGCCCAGCACCGAATACGGCGACTTGTTGCCCACCGGCGAGCGCGGCTCGCTGACCACCTCCGGCTCGGGAATGCAGGCCACGTTGGGCACATAGGTCGGCGTGCTGTCGCTGACCCCGGGCTTGTACAGGCCGCCGGCGATGTAGTTGCCGCGCGTGGACAGGTCTTCCTGTGCCTTGGCATAGGGCGAACCGTCCGGGCACTGGCCGCCCGCGCTGCCTGTGCCCTGCACCACGGTGGCCGGGCGCTGGGCGCTGGAGCCGCTGACCCCGGCGGCGGATTTCTTCGGCGCGCTGCTGCAGGCGGCCAGCCCGAGCACGATCAACGCAGGGACCAGCCACTTGCTGTTCATGCCGGCGGAAGCTCCTTGCCGGCGATGGCCTGGGACAGCTGGAACACGGCCATCGCGTACATCTTGGAGATGTTGTAACGGGTGATCGCGTAGTAGTTCTGGAAGCCCAGCCAGTACTGCTTGCCGTCACTGCCTTCCAGGGTGACCGGGGTGGCCTTGGCATTGACCGCCAGCACCGGCGTGACCGGGCGGTAACCACGGGCCGCAAGCTCGGTCACGGTCAGGCTCGGCGTCCAGTCGGCCGGGTTGAGCTCGGCGAACCCCGCCTGCAGCGTGGCCGGTACCGCCACCGTGCCGCCGCGGATCCAGCCGCCCTTCTTCACGAAATAGTTGGCGATGGAGGAGAACACGTCGTCGTAGCTGTTGAACAGGTCGCGACGGCCATCGCCATTGCCGTCCACCGCGTAATCCAGATAGCTGGACGGCATGAACTGGCCCATGCCCATCGCCCCGGCATAGCTGCCCTTGAGCGCGGTGATGTCGAGCTGTTCCAGCTTGCCCAGTTCAAACAGCTTGGCCAGCTCGTCGCGGAAGAACAGCTCGCGGCGCACCTCGCGCTCGAGCTTGGCCGGGTCGCCGCTGCGCGGGTAGTTGAAGGCCAGGGTGTACAGCGCATCGAGCACGCGGTGGTTGCCGGCGTTCTTGCCGTAGCTGGTTTCCACACCGATGATCGCCACGATCACTTCGGCCGGCACGCCGGTGCGTTCCTGCACCCGCAACAGCTCGTCGCGATGGTCGGCGAAGAACTGCCTGCCACCGTCGATCCGCGCCTGGCTGATGAACATCGGCCGGTATTCGTTCCAGGGTTTGACCCGCTCGGCCGGACGCGACATCGCCGCGATGATCGGCTGACGCACCTGCGCCTGGGCCAGTGTGGCCTCGATGTAGCCCGGCTCGATGCCGTAGCGGGCGGCGGTGTCGCGGATGAAATTGGCGCGGGCGGTCTCGAACGGCAACGGGGTCAGGTCCACCGGCGGCAGATCGGCCTTGGCCTCGGGGACCGCCTCGGCCGGGCCGGTGCCCGGCGTGATCGGCGTTCCCACCGGCGTGGCGGGAGGAGCGGGGACCTGCGGCGGGGTCGCACAGGCGACCAGACCCAGGGTGATGCAGCAGATCAAAGCGCGTCGAATCATCAGGCGAGGTTAGCAGGTCAAAGATGAATTTCCATCAATAAGACCATGAATCCCAAGCAGATTGAAGCGCGGAAACGATGGCGGAAATTGCCGTTGCAGGACCGGAAATGGTCCCCTCGCAGCTGAATACGGCAATGCCTCCGCACCCGCCGCGCAAAAAAAAGCGCCGGCCGCGCCCCCATCCCCGCAGGCACAACCGGCGCTCAGGCCGGACTCCAATCGTGGAAGCGTGACATCTCCCCATGTCATGCCCTTGGATCCGACCAGTCGACGTGCCCGGAGCACCTGCCGACCATCGCGGCGCGACAGCGTCCGGCGACGGTCATTATTGTGAAGCGAAAGTTAAATCCAGTATTTGATCTGGATCAAAGCTTGCACATCCTGCCCATTCAACCGTGCACCGGACGATGCTCGCGCACCGCCATCACCAGCCCGAACCCGGCCAGCAGCGACACCGCCGAGGTGCCGCCGTAGCTGATCAGCGGCATCGGCACGCCCACCACCGGCAACAATCCGGAGATCATGCCGCCGTTGACCAGGATGTAGACAAAGAACGCCAGGCCGGTGGACCCGGCCAGCAGCCGCGAGTAGCCGTCGCGCGATTCCACCGCGATCCACAGGCAGCGGCCGATCACGAACAGATACAGCGCCAGCACCACGGCCACGCCGATCCAGCCGAACTCCTCGCTCAGCACCGAGAAGGCGAAGTCGGTGGTCTGCTCGGGAATGAAGTTCAGGTGCGACTGCGAGCCCAGGCCCCAGCCCTTGCCGGTCAGCCCGCCGGAGCCAATGGCGATCTTGGACTGGATGATGTTCCAGCCCGCGCCCAGCGCATCGCTCTCCGGGTCCAGGAACATCAGGATGCGGTCCTTCTGGTAGGGCATCAGCAGCCAGAACCAGGCCACCGGCGCGGCCGCGGCCACGCCGCCGACCCCCACGCCGACCCACCACCACGGCAGACCGGCCAGCAGCAGCACGAAGGCGCCGCTGGCGGCGATCAGCACCCCGGTGCCGAAGTCCGGCTGCAGCATCACCAGTCCCGTCGGTACGCCGATGATCACCGCCGCCACCAGCACCACTGGGATGCGGGGCGGCAACGGCATCCGGTTGAGGTACCAGGCCACCATCATCGGCAGGCTGACCTTGAGCAGTTCGGCCGGCTGCAGGTAGAAAAAGCCCAGGTTCAACCACTGCCGGCCGTACTTGCCGGTCCCCAGCACGAACACCGCCAGCAGCGGCAGCATCGAGATCGCATAGATCGCCGGGGTCCAGGCGCGGATGCGCAGGATAGAGGTCCGCGCGATCGCCCACATCGCCAGCAGGCCGACCGCGAACCGGGCCCCCTGGGCCATCACCAGCCCCGATCCGCCGGCGCTGTCGAGCACCGCCAGGCCGATCACCATCAGTGCCAGCAGCGCCATCAACAGCGGCCAGTCCAGGCCGCGGGTCAGCCGCTGGCCCATCTCCAGCGCCCAGCGCAGGAAATCCCTCATCGACGTTCTCCCGTGGCCGGTGCCGGAAGCGCCGCCGGCGGTGGCGGGGTTTGCGGCGACGGCGGCGCCACCGGCGCGCCGACCAGGACCGGCAGCTCCTCCAGTGCCAGCGCGGCCTGTTCGCCACGGGCCAGCAGCGCCGGATCTTCGGTATCGAAACCGGTCACCCCCAGCGCCACGGTGCCGCGCTCGGCATCCAGCGGCTGCAGGCCCTCGGGCATCTCGCCAAGGAGCCAGGCATCAAACACCTTGCGCGCGATCGGCGCCGCGGCCGAGCCACCGTAACCGCCGCCCTCCACCGCGATGGCAATGGCGATCACCGGATCTTCGGCCGGGGCGAAGCCGACAAACAGCGCGCGATGGCGCAGGTGCATCGGCAGGCTCTTGGGATTGACCGCGGCCGTCCCCTTGCGACTGACCACCTGCGCGGTACCGGTCTTGCCGGCCATGCGGTATTGCGCCCCGGCAGCCACGCGCCAGCCGCTGCCACCGGGCTGCATCGTGGCCATCATGCCTTCGCGCACCGCCTGCAGATTGGCTGGGTTGGGGGTGATCGGCTTGCCTGCCGGTTGCGGCAACGGTGCCCAGTCGTGATCGAAGCCGGCGCGCTGTTCGGTCACCAGGTGCGGCCGGCGCAGTTGTCCACTGGCCAGCCCGCCAATTCCACGTACCAGCTGCAACGGCGTCACTTTCCACAGGCCCTGGCCGATGCTGGCGTTGACCGTATCGCCCGGATACCAGCGCTCCTTGCGCGCCTTGAGCTTGGCCTGCGGCGAGGGCAGGATGCCGTCGATCTCGCCGGCCAGATCGATGCCGGTGTGCTGGCCGAAGCCATAGCTGCCCAGATACTGGTCAAAACGCTCGATGCCCAGGTCGATACCGAGCTGGTAGTAATAGGTGTTGACCGACTGCGCGATGGATTTGCGCAGGTCCGTCCAGCCATGGCCGCCGCGGTTGGCATCGCCCCAGCCGCGGCTCACGCCCGGCAGGTAGAACATGCCGCGCGAGAGGATCTTGTCCTCCGGCCGGCGCACGCCGCTGTCCAGCCCGGCCAGACCGACAAACGGCTTGATCGTGGAGCCTGGCGCCACACCGCCGAGCACCAGCCGGTTGAACTGCGGGCGCGAGGGATTTTCGTTCAGGCGCTTGAAATCGGCATGCGAGATGCCGTTGACGAACAGGTTCGGGTCGTACGAGGGCAGGCTGACCATGGCCAGGATCTCGCCGGTACGCGGATCGATCGCCACCGCCGAGCCCTCCTGCTCGCCGAACGCGGCCACCATCGCCCGCTGCAGGTCGGCATCGATGGACAGCCGCAGGTCGGTCCCCGACTGCGCCGGCACCCGGCCGATGGTGCGGATCGCCCGCCCCTGCACATTGGTCTCGACCTGCTCGTAGCCGATCTTGCCGCGCAGCTGCGCTTCGTAGAACCGCTCCAGCCCGGATTTGCCGATATGGCTCAGCGCCGCGTTGCCCTCGCCCAGCTCCTCCAGGTCCTTGTCATCGACCCGGCCGACGTAACCGATGATGTGGCCGAACAGGTCGCCGTAGGGATAGCGCCGGGTCAGGTACGGCTCCAGCTCCACCCCGGGAAAGCGCCAGCGGTCCACCGCGAAACGCGCCATCTCCTCGTCGCTGACCCGCAGTTTCAGGGTCACCGGCATGAAGCTGCGGCGCGCCTTGCGCGACTGCCGGAAACGTTCGATGTCCTCGTCGGTCAGCGCGAAGATCTTCTGCAGGCCAGCCAGGGTGGCCTCCATGTCCTGCACCTTGTCCGGGGTCACATCCAGACGGAAGGCCGGCACATTCTCGGCCAGCAGGCGGCCGTTGCGGTCGTAGATCAGTCCGCGTCCCGGCACCACCGGCCGCGCCTTGATGCGGTTGGCTTCCGAGCGGGTGGCGTAGATCTCGTGATCGAGCACCTGCAGCTTGAAATACCAGCCGCCGAGGAAGCCCAGGGTCAGCAGCACCCCGGCAAAGCCCAGCGCCGCGCGCCGCCGGAACTGCTCGGTTTCGGCATGCAGGTTCTTGGACGGTCGGCGACGGTACATGCTCAGCGCCCGCGCTTGCCCAGCCGCACCGCATCCAGCGCCACATACAGCGGCAGCCACAGCGCCATGCCCAGCAGCGGCGCCCACCAGTAGCTCCAGCGCAACAGCGGCTCGCCGACCAGCAGGTGGATCGCCGCATCGATGACCCGGTCATTGAGCAGCAACCCGCCGATGGCCAAGGCCTGCTGCGACAGCGGGAAGAACCGGATGCGCGCGCGGAAGCGCTGCAGGATGAAGGCCATCACCACCAGCCGCAGCGCCTGCTCGCCCAGAATGCCGCCGAACATCAGATCGGCCAGCAGCCCGATGCAGAACGCAAAGCCCAGCCCGACCCGGTCCGGGGTTTCGATCACCCAGTACGCCAGCACCAGCGCCAGCCAGTAAGGCCGCAGCGGCAGCAGCAGCTCCGGCAAGGGCACCAGCCCCAGCAGCAGCGCCAGCCCGAAACTCAGCGGCAGCACCCAACCCTTGTTGCGCAACCGGCTCATGGGCGCACCTGCGCCGGCGCGGCCGCCGGAGAGGGAGGATCAGCAGCCTGTCCAGTCGCGGGCGTGGAGCTGGCTGGCGGCACGGCCGGTCCGGCAGTGGCCGTGTTTAGCGCAGGCGCGACCGAGCTTGCGGCAGCTCCGCCCGATTGCGCGGTGACAGTGGCGGGCGACAGGCCCGGCGCCGGCCCGGCGCTCGTGGCCGGCAGCTCCAGACCATCGGTCACCGACCGTCGCGCAATCGTCGGCACCGAGCGCAGCAGCAGCACATCACGGCCGCGATCGAGCTTGGCCGCCGGCTCCAGTTCGCCCACCAGGAAGGCGTGGGTATCGTCGGGCCGCAGTTTCATGATCTTGCCCACCGGGAAACCGGACGGGAACCGCCCGCCGAGTCCGGAGGTGACGATCTCATCGCCCACCTCGACCCCGGCGCTGAGCGGGATATCGCGCAGTTCCAGGGTGTCGCCGCGCCCGTAGGCGATCAGGCGCACGCCGTTGCGGGCCACAGTCACCGGCACCGCATGATCCGGATCGGTCAGCAGCAGCACGGTCGAATGCGCCGGCGTCACCGCGATCACCTGGCCCATCAGCCCGCCGGCATCGATCACCGGCTGGCCCACATGCACGCCTTCGCGGCGGCCGGCATCGAGCACCAGCCGCTGCCTCACCGGGTCCAGGTCGATATCCAGGATCGGCGCCAGCTGCACGTCCAGCCCGCTGCGTTCGGCCACATTGAGCAGTTCGCGCAGCTGCGCGTTGTCCAGCGCCGCGGTCTGCAGCCGGGTCAGCCGCGCATTGGCCAGCAGCAGCTGGTTGCGCAGTTCGCGGTTCTCGGCCACCAGCTGGTTGTGGCTGGCGGCATTGTCGCGGACCGAGGCGCCCACGCGCCCGGGTACGCCGGCCAGCGCCCACACCGGCTGCACCAGCACGTTGGCCTGCTGGCGCAGGCGCGACAGCCAGCCGCCCTGGTCATCGAGCACGATCAGGGTGATGGCCAGCGCCAGATAGGCCAGCAGGCGCAACGGACTGCTGGCATCGCCCTGGCGGGAGGCTACGGGAGGACCGGCGTAGGGCGGCACGTCAGGCTTCGACTGGAAAAATGCGGAAAAAGGATGCGACGACGCCCCGGCGGTGGGCTGCACGGGGCGTGTGCGGACGGCCGCTCACGCCGTTCGGGCGTGGCCGCGATACGCGACCGGAACGGCTTATTCCGGCGCAAAGAACTCGTTGCCGTGCATGTCCACCAGCTCCAGCGCACGACCGCCACCGCGGGCCACGCAGGTCAACGGATCATCGGCCACCTGCACATGCAGACCGGTTTCCTCGGAGATCAGACGGTCCAGGTCGCGCAGCAGCGCGCCACCGCCGGTCAGCACGATGCCGCGCTCGGCCACGTCGGCGCACAGTTCCGGCGGGGTCTGCTCCAGCGCCAGCTTGACCGCCGAGACAATCCCCGACAGCGGCTCGTGCAGCGCTTCGAGCACCTCGTTGGAGCTGATCTTGATCATCTTCGGCACGCCCTCGGCGAGGTTGCGGCCGGAGATCTCCATCTCGATCACTTCCGCCTGCGGGTAGGCGCAGCCCAGCTCCACCTTGATGCGCTCGGCGGTGGCTTCACCGATCAGCATGCCGTGGTTGCGGCGCACGTAATTGGTGATCGACTCGTCGAAACGGTCGCCACCGATACGCACCGAGGCCGAATAGACGATGCCGTTGAGCGAGATCACCGCCACTTCGGTGGTGCCGCCACCGATATCGATGACCATCGAACCGCGCGCCTCGGTCACCGGCATGCCGGCACCGATCGCCGCGGCCATCGGCTCTTCGATCAGGAACACATCACGCGCACCGGCCTCTTCGGCCGATTCCTTGATGGCGCGACGTTCGACCTGGGTCGAGCCGGCCGGCACGCAGACCAGCACGCGCGGACTCGGGCGCAGCACGCGCGATTTGTGCACTTTCTTTATGAAGTGCTTGAGCATCGCCTCGGTATAGGTGAAGTCGGCGATGACGCCATCCTTCATCGGGCGGATGGTGGTGATATGGCCCGGGGTACGGCCGAGCATCTGCTTGGCTTCGGCGCCGACGGCAGCCACCGAGCGGGTACCGCCGATGGCACGGTCCTGACGCACCGCCACGACCGACGGCTCGTTGAGCACGATGCCCTGGCCGCGCACATAGATCAGGGTGTTGGCCGTGCCCAGGTCGATGGACAGGTCATTGGAGAACATGCCACGCAGCTTCTTGAACATCTGGGAAGTGATCCTGAGGGGTGTCGTGCCCACGCCGATTGGCGAAAAAATGGGCAGAAAATGAGGTCCGCTAGCCTATCAATCCCCCCCGGTGCGGGCAAGGACAATCCATTGTGAATCGGGGCTTTGGCCCGATTCGGCGCCCCTGCGGACATCTGCGGTTCTGGTCGTGCGTCGCCGCAGCCGGTACCCTTACGCACTTTGGCGCCCCGATCGCGCCGACCCGCGTGCGCCTGCATGGCGGGAATTTCCCCTTTTCCGTATAGGTCTGTTCCCGATGTCCGCTCTGATCTGTGGTTCCCTTGCTTTCGACACCATCATGGTGTTTCCGGACCAGTTCAAGAACCACATCCTGCCGGACAAGGTGCACATCCTGAACGTGTCGTTCCTGGTGCCGCGGATGCGCCGGGAGCTGGGCGGCTGCGCCGGCAACATCGCCTACAACCTGAAGCTGCTGGGCGGCAGCCCGATCCCGATGGGCACCGTGGGCCAAGACTTCGGCCCCTACCGCGAGCACTTCGAGCGCATGGGCATCGACCTGAGCCAGGTGCGGGTGCTGGAAGACATGTTCACCCCGCAGTGTTTCATCACCACCGACCACGACAACAACCAGATCACCGCCTTCCATCCGGGCGCGATGATGCGTTCGCACGACAACCACGTGCGCGACGTGCCGGGCGTGAGCTTCGGCATCGTGGCGCCGGATGGCCGCGAAGGCATGATCCAGAACGCGGCCGAGTTCGTGGAATGCGGCATCCCCTTCATCTTCGATCCCGGCCAGGCGCTGCCGCTGTTCAACGGTCCGGAGCTGCGCACCTTCATCGAGCAGGCCGACTACGTGGTGGTCAACGACTACGAGTCCAACCTGCTGCAGCAGCGCACCGGCTGGGACGAGAAAGACATCGTCAGCCGGGTCAAGGCCTACATCACCACCCAGGGCCCGCGTGGCGCGATCATCCACACCCCGGAAAAGAGCTTCGACATCCCGCCGGCGCACGAGCGCCGCGTGGTCGACCCGACCGGCTGCGGCGATGCGTTCCGTGCCGGCCTGATCTTCGGCATCGAGAAGGGCTATGACTGGCTGACCATCGGCCGCATGGGCAACCTGATGGGTGCGCTGAAGGTCGAACACCCCGGCACCCAGAACCAGCGCTTCGATTTCGCCGAGTTCAACGACCAGTTCAAGCAGCAGTTCGGCTACAGCCTCTAGGAAAAACGGCGCCTCGGCGCCGTTTTTTTTTGCGTGCCACTACCGATCCTGCCGATGGCAAACGCCAGGGTCGGGCCCTGCCGGGCACTGCCGCCGTCGGCAATGCGACCGCCAGGCCCTGCGCGCCGCTATCCCGACGCCGCGGCGCGCCAATGCTGCAGCAACTGCGCGCAATCACGCAGCTGCCACTGTGCCATGCCTGGCCAGGGATCATCCGGCACATTGATCAGAATTCCCGGCACACCCGCCGCTTGGGCGGTGGCCAGATCGTAGTAATGGTCCCCCACCATCCGCATCCGCGCCGGCGGTACCTGCCAGCGCGCGGCAAAGAACTGCAAGCCGGCCGGTGACGGCTTGGGCTCCGCGTCCCGGCGGCCGATGATTTCGTCAGCGGCAAAACAATCCGCCACCCCGATCACCGCCAACGTCACTTCCGCCAGCTCACGCGCATTGCGGGTAAGGATGCCCAGCCGGCAACCGTCAGCATGCAGCGCGCGGATCAAGGCCACCGCACCGGGTGCCGCCACGGAAGCCTCGGCCAGTTCCCGCTCGTGCCGCATCAACCAGGCATGGCTGGCGGCCGCCTGCTGGACTGGCAGGCTGGCCAGATGTTCAAGAATGTCCGCACCGGCTGGAATCTGCAGCTCACGCCGGATCAACTCGAAATCATGCAGCGGCTGCGTCAGCGTGCCATCCATGTCGAACACCCAATGGCGGCTGTCCACCACGCCTGGCACCGGCGCCAGCGGCGGCGATCCGACAATACCCACGCCTCAATCCCAGCCCGGCAGCTGGCTGCCATCGAGCCCGCCGACTTCGAACACCGCGCTGCGGCTGTCACCGGCTTTCACCCGAAATTCGATCTGGATGACTTTCGCCTTGCGCGCCAGCCGCCACAGGCCGCGGTTGTCGGTGATGAACATGGCGATGGCCTCGTCGGTATCCGGGCGATGCGCGGCCATCCGGCGCGGCGCCTGGTCATCCACCGTCACCGTGACCTGGCAGCTGGCATAGCAGGCCTTGGCGAAGTCGCTGGCCTGCAGCACCAGATAGGCATGGCGCTTCCACTCGGGATGGTCGCGGAACACCAGCTGCACCGGCTTGGCGCCGCTGCCATCCAAGTCCACGCGCTCCTTGCTGTAGATCATCGCCGACCGCTGCACGCCGCCCTTGGCCGGCACCTGGTTGTAGTTCCACAGCGCCTGCATGCGCCGCAGCTCACGCGCGGCCTCGGCCTTTTGCTTCACCTCGGCCAGGCCCGGTTCGATCCGGCGGGCGGTGTCCGAATCCGGATACTGGTCCAGCAGTGCCACGCCGTGGACACGCGCCTTCTCCCATTCCGAAGCGGTGACGGCGCTGTCGTACTGCTTGCCAATGACCTCGGCGGCCTGCTCCTGGCGCGCGCGTTCCTGCGCCGCGGCCGCTTCCTGCTTCTGCCGCTCGACCTCCGGATCGGTACAGCCGGCCAGGGCGAAGGCGCACAGCGCGCCGAAGATCAAAGGTTTCATCAAGCCACTCCGTTGTCGGGCAGGAACAGGCCGGCGCGAACGCCGGATGGGGCTACTTTAAACATCCGCCGGCTGCCGTGACCACGCACGCCAACGGGAAACGGCGGGCCGAAGCCCGCCGTTCCGGTGACACAACCGCTTGCGCAAGCGGTTACTGCTTCGGCGCCGCCTCGGCCTTGGCGATCATGTCCTCCACCGAGGCGGTGGTGATCGGGTGGTAACCGGGCTTGGCGCGGGCGAACACGTCCTTGGCGAAGGCCAGGCCTTCGGGCGTTTTCACCAGCTCGGCATAGACCGGCAGGATCAGCTTGCGGCGGCCCACACGCTGGATGAACTCGCCGGCAGCGGCCTGTGCCTCGCCATAGCCGCTGCGGATGGCCAGCGGATACCAGCGCATGGCGATCTCGCCATTCGGGGTGCCGGTGAAGTGGTAGGCCGCATCCAGCTGCGCCAGTTTCTCCAGCGGCTGCTTCTGCCCCAGACCATCGATGAAACGCACCCATTCCTGGGTACCCCACTGGCTGGTGACCTGGTTGCTGGGCACCTTGTCGCTGCCCAGGTAGGCGATACGCGCGGTATCGACCACGGCGAAGTTGCGCGCGCGGGCCTTGATCGCGAACGCCGGAATGCCCGGCTCGTCCAGCCACGCGGTCAGCTCGGCCTCGGTCACCGCGGTCGGGTTCTTGGGCAGCAGGTTCTTCTTCATGTAGGCGACGAACTGGTCGGTATTCGCGCTCTGGAAGGCGTGGTCGTTGAACCAGCCGCGCAGGAACGGATCGAATACGGCGCGACCGAAACGCTGCTCCAGGAACTGCAGGAACCAGGCGCCCTTGACATAGGCGACGTTGCTCAGCGCCTCGTCCGGGTCACGCTCGGTCAGCGGCGGCAGCGCCAGCGCCTGGTCGGCCGGGCTCATGCCCTTCACTTCGGCCAGCAGATCGCTCTGGTCGATCTCGCGCTCCATCTCGGCCATTTCCGGGCCGTACAGCGCCTCGGTGATGCGGCCCTGCACGTAGGTGGTGAAGCCTTCGTTGAGCCAGATGTCCTTCCAGCTGGCGTTGGTCACCAGGTTGCCGGACCAGCTGTGCGCCAGCTCGTGCGCGATCAGCGACACCAGCGACTTGTCGCCCACGATCACGGTCGGGGTGGCGAAGGTCAGGCGCGGGTTCTCCATGCCGCCGAACGGGAACGACGGCGGCAGCACCAGCATGTCGTAGCGGCCCCAGCGGTATTCGCCGTACAGGTTCTCGGCGGCGCCGATCATCTTCTCGGTGTCTTCGAACTCCTTGGCGGCCTTGCTGACCATGGCCGGCTCGGCCCACACGCCCGAACGCTGCGAGATCGGCTCGAACACCAGGTCACCGGCGGCGATGGCCAGCAGGTAGGACGGAATCGGCTGCGGCATCTTGAAGCTGTAGTCGCCGTCACGCGCGGCCTTGGGATCGTTGTCGGCGCTCATCAGCACCATCACGTCCGGGCGGCTGGTCACGTGCGCGCTGTAGGTGAAGCGCACGCTCGGGGTGTCCTGCAGCGGCACCCACGACCGGGCGTGGATGGCCTGCGACTGGCTGAACATGAAGGGCAGCTGCTTGCCCTCGGTCATCGACGGCTCCAGCCACTGCAGGCCCGAGGCGGTCGGCGCGGTGTGGTAGGTGATCGCGATGGTGGCCGGCTGCTGCGGAGCCTCGATGCTGAGCTTGCTGCCGAACACCTTGTCGGCCGGGGCCAGCGTGAACTGCAGCGGCGATGCGGCGCCATCGGCGGCGATCGCCTCGACCTTCTCGATGCTCAGCTCGCGGGTATCGAGCAACAGCTGCGTGGCGGCCTTGTCCTTCCACTCCAGCGTGTAGGTGGCGGTGCCGCCGATCTGCCGGGTATCGAAATCCAGCTTCAGGTCCAGCGCCAGATCCTTGATGACGACCTTGTCCGGCTCGGCGTAGGAACTTTCATCATGGCTGCGGTTGACGGTGCTCACGGCGGCGGGCTTCTCGGCGACGGGGTCGGCAACAGGCGTGGCGGGTTCTTTGGCACAGCCGGCGACGAGCGCGACGGCCAGCGGCAGCATCAGGAACGGAGAACGCATGGATCAGCAACCGGTTCAGGGAATAATTCCGAAGTTTAAACCGATTGCGGCGCGCCGAGGCCGCACGTCCCAGGGCACAGTCGCCGGCCCGGAAACGCAAAGAGCGGCTTGCGCCGCTCCCTGTCCAGCCCCGTCGCCCGGAGTTACAGCTTGTAGCCGGAGTGGATCGAAACGATGCCGGCGCTGAGGTTCTTGTAGTGGCAGCGGCCAAAACCGGCCTCGGTCATCATCGCCTTGAGTTCTTCCTGCGGCGGATGCTTGCGGATGCTTTCGGCCAGGTACTGGTAGCTGTCGGCATCGCCGCGGGCGAACAGCTTGCCCAGCTTCGGCAGCACCTTGAACGAGTGGAAGTCGTAGACCGGTTTGAACCAGTCCACCGTCACTTCCGAGAACTCCAGCACCCGCGCCTGCCCGCCGACTTTCAGCACGCGGTACATCTCGCGCAGCGCCGCGTCCTTGTCGGTGACATTGCGCAGGCCGAAGGAGATGGTCACCAGATCGAAGCTCTGGTCCGGGAACGGCAATGCCTCGGCGTTGAGCTGCACCCACTCGAAGCCCGAGACCTGGCCGCGGTTGGTCAGCCGGTCGCGGCCCACCGACAGCATGCCGGCGTTGATGTCGCCCAGTACCACGCTGCCCTCGGCGCCGATGCGCTCCTTGAGCAGTACCGCGATATCGCCGGTACCGCCGGCCAGATCCAGCACGCGGTCGCCCGGCTTCACCTGCGCGGTGGCCACGAAGTAGCGCTTCCACAACCGGTGGATGCCCAGGCTCATCAGGTCGTTCATCAGGTCGTAGTTGTCGGCCACGGAGGTGAACACCTGGCCGACAAGCTTCTGCTTGTCCTTGGCCGGTACGTCGCGGAAGCCGAAGTGGGTGGTGCCGGTCTTGTAGGGGGATTCGCTCATGTGGGCGATTATCGCACCGCCGCCGCCCCACGTCCCTGCCGGCGGGCTGAACACGACCGCTATCATGGTCCTCTGCCGGCGCAGTCGCGCCATGAGGAGTTCCATGATCACCACCCCCGACTACCGTGCCCTGCTGGAAACCGCCATCGCCGAAGCCCGCCAGGGGCTGGCCGAGGGCGGCATTCCGATTGGTGCCGCGCTCTACCACAACGATGGCCGGCTGCTGGGTTGCGGCCACAACCGCCGTATCCAGGAGGACGATCCGTCCATCCACGGCGAAACCGACGCCTTCCGCAAGGCCGGGCGCCAACGCGGCTACCGCGACACCATCATGGTCACCACGCTGGCGCCGTGCTGGTACTGCAGCGGGCTGGTGCGCCAGTTCAACATCGGCACCGTGGTGGTCGGTGAATCGGTCAGTTTCCCCGGCGGTATCGACTGGCTGCGCGAGAACGGGGTCAAGGTCATCGACCTGAACGATGCGGGCTGCATCGAGATGATGGGCCGCTATATCGCCGAGCACCCGGATGTCTGGAACGAAGACATCGGCGAGTGACACCGGCCCGCCGTTGACCGCTCGTGCGGTTCATATGCTGAATTGAGACTGCGGGCGTGGGCAGCGCACGGATTCAGGACTATGCTGCAGCCACAGGGGGCAGAGCCATTAAAGGTAACGCCATGGACGCGCCCGTTTTATCCCACCGCAGTCACCACTCGTTCCAGCAGGCGGGCGAGCGCCTGCGCGCCCAGTACGCGCGCCATCAAAGCACCGCCGCGTTCTGGGATGCCTATCAGCAGATCCAGGCTGAACTGACCGCCGAGTTCCCCGAGTTGCGTACCGAGCTGTGCAACCGCCTGGCCGTGCTCGCCCAACGCCTGGGCGCAGTGGAACAAGCCCAGCTGCTGGACCCGCTGGAGATCAGCTGACAGGACCGGTCCCGCCCTATCCAGAAACGCCGCGCATTGCCCCGGCGTTTTTTTATGCATCGCCGGGAATCGGTGACGACCGGCCAAGTCCGCAGCAGCACAGCGGCCGGCCCGTGCAAGCGCACGGGCACTGGACCAACGGCAGCATCCGCACTGAGCGGCGGCAGAAGCCCTGCGGTAGCCGGAAAAGAAAACGCCGGGCATTGCCCGGCGTTTCCAGCGATCTGCACAGCGCGTTACCGCTGCAAATCTCTATCGGCGGCCAGCTGCTTGCGGTTGACCAGTCGCTGCACCACCACGAAGAACAGCGGGATGAAGAACAGGCCCAGCAGGGTGCCGACGATCATGCCGCCGAGCACACCGGTACCGATCGCACGCTGCGCACCGGAACCGGCACCGGAAGCGATGGCCAGCGGCAGCACACCCAGACCGAACGCCAGCGAGGTCATGATGATCGGACGCAGACGGTCACGCACGGCGTGCATCGTCGCCTCGATCACCCCGGCGCCCTTCTCCAGGTGCTCCTTGGCGAACTCGACGATCAGGATCGCGTTCTTCGAGGTCAAACCCACGGTGGTCAGCATCGCCACCTGGAAGTACACGTCGCGCTCCATGCCGCGCAGGGTGTTGGCCAGCACCGCACCGAGAATACCCAGCGGCGCCACCATCAGCACCGCGGTCGGCACCGACCAGCTTTCGTACAGCGCGGCCAGGCACAGGAACACGATCAGCAGCGACAGCGTGTACAGCAGCGGGGTCTGCGAACCGGCCTCGCGTTCCTGGTAGGAGACGGCGGTCCATTCGATGCTGAAGCCCGGCGGCAGCTGCTTGGCCAGCTTTTCCACTTCCAGCATCGCATCGCCCGAGGCCACGCCCGGCGCGGCCTCACCCTGGATTTCCAGCGCCGAGACGCCGTTGTAGCGTTCCAGACGCGGCGAACCGTAATCCCAGCGCTGGCTGGCGAAGGCCGAGAACGGCACCATCTCGCCGGCGCTGTTCTTCACCGTCCACAGGTTGAAGTCCTCCGGGTTCATGCGGAAGCTGTCGTCGGCCTGCATATAGACCCGCTTGACCCGGCCGCGGTCGATGAAGTCATCGACGTAGCTCGACCCCCAGGCGGTGGCCAGCGTGGAGTTGATCGCATCCAGCGACAGCCCGTGCGCACCGGCCTTGGCGACGTCGATGTCCAGACGCAGCTGCGGGGTGTCATCCAGCCCGTTCGGGCGCACGTTGGCCAGCTTGTCACTCTGCCCGGCCATGCCCAGCAGCTGGTTGCGCGCGTTGACCAGCGCCTCATGGCCCTGTCCGGCGTTGTCTTTCAGGAAGAAGCTGTAGCCCGAGGCGATACCCAGCTCCGGCATCGCCGGCGGCGGGAAGGCGAAGATGAAGGCGTCCTTGATCTGACCCAGTGCCCCCATCGCGCGGCCGGTGATCGGGCCCACGCCCTGGTCCGGGGTGCGCTCGCTCCAGTCCTTGAGCTTGACGAAGGCCATGCCCGAGTTCTGGCCCATGCCGGAGAAGCTGAAGCCCTGCACCGAGAACACCGATTCGACGGCGTCCTTCTCGTTTTTCAGGAAGTGGTCTTCGAGCTTGTAGATCGACTCCAGCGTGCGCTCCTGGGTGGCGCCGACCGGCGCCTGCACCAGCGCCATCAGGATGCCCTGGTCCTCATTGGGCAGGAACGAGCTGGGCAGCCGGGCGAACAGCAGGCCCATCACCACCGTCAGCGCGACAAACACCGCCATGAAACGGCCCGGACGGGCGAGGATGCCCCGCACGCCACGCTGGTAGGTGCCGCTGGTGCGGTCAAAGCCCTGGTTGAACCAGTTGAAGAAGCGGCCCGACAGCCCCGTGGGGGCGACATGGTGCTCGCCCTTCTTCAGCGGCTTGAGCATGGTCGCGCACAGCGCCGGGGTCAGCACGATCGCCACCAGCACCGACAGCGCCATCGCCGAGACGATCGTGGCCGAGAACTGGCGATAGATGACGCCGGTGGAGCCGCTCATGAAGGCCATCGGCACGAACACCGCCGACAGCACCAGACCGATGCCGACCAGCGCACCGGTGATCTGGCTCATCGACTTGCGGGTGGCCTCCAGCGGCGAAAGCCCTTCCTCGGCCATGATCCGCTCGACGTTCTCCACCACCACGATGGCGTCATCCACCAATAGGCCGATCGCCAGCACCATCGCGAACATGGTCAGCATGTTGATGGAGAAACCCAGCACCGCCAGGATGCCGAAGGTGCCCAGCAGCACCACCGGCACGGCGATGGTCGGAATCAGCGTGGCGCGGAAGTTCTGCAGGAACAGGTACATCACCAGGAACACCAGCACGATCGCTTCGATCAGGGTCTTGACCACGCCCTTGATCGACACCCGCACGAACGGGGTGGTGTCATACGGAATCACCGCGGTCATGCCGCGCGGGAAGCTGGCTTCCAGTTCGCTCAACGCCTTGCGCACGCCCTCGGCCGTTTCCAGCGCGTTGGCGCCGGTGGCCAGGGTGATCGCCAGGCCCGAGGCCGGCTTGCCGTTGTAGCGGGTGACGAAATCGTAGGTTTCCGCGCCCAGCTCGACCCGGGCCACATCACCGAGCTTCAAGGTGGAACCGTCGGCCTCGGTGCGCAGCACGATGTTGCGGAACTGCTCGGGCGTCTGCAGGCGGTCCTGCGCATTGATGGTGGCGTTGAGCTGCTGGCCCTTCACCGCCGGCGCACCGCCCAGCTGGCCCACGGCCACCTGCGCGTTCTGCGCGCGGACCGCGCCGGTGACCTCGTCCACCGAGACCTTGTAGGTCTGCAGCTTGTTCGGATCCAGCCAGATGCGCATGGCGTACTTGCCGCCGAACACCTGGATCGAGCCCACACCCGGCACGCGGCTGAGCGGATCGACCACATTGGAGCCGACATAGTCGGAGATGTCGTTCTCGTCCATGCTGCCGTCTTCGGAGACGAAGCCCAGCACGTTGAGGAAGCCGGAGCTGGACTTGGCCACGTTGATGCCCTGGCGCTGCACTTCCTGCGGCAGCAGCGGCATGGCCAGCTGCAGCTTGTTCTGCACCTGGACCTGGGCGATATCCGGATTGGTCCCGCTCTCGAAGGTCAGGGTGATGCTGGCCTGGCCGTTGGAGGAGCTGTTGGAGGAGAAGTAGATCAGCCCGTCCAGGCCTTTCATGTTCTGCTCGATGATCTGCGTCACCGAGTCTTCCACCACCTTGGCCGAAGCGCCCGGGTAGTTGGCCGAGATCGACACCGCCGGCGGTGCGACCTCCGGATACATCGAGATCGGCAGTTTGATCATCGCCAGCGCGCCGGCCAGCATGATGATGATGGCGATGACCCACGCAAAGATGGGCCGGTCGATAAAGAAGCGAGCCATATGGTTCTCCGCTTACTGCTTGGCAGCCGGCGCCGCGGCAGGCGCGGCGGCGGGCTGGGCGGCTTCGGCACCCTTCTCGGTGGCCTGCACCGGCATCCCCGGGCCGATCTTCTGCAGGCCCTCGACGATGACCTTGTCACCGGCCTTCAGGCCGTCTTCCACCAGCCACTTGTCACCGACCGTGCGGCTGACGGTGACCGGGCGCAGCGCGACCTTGCCCTCGCCATCGACCACCATCGCGGTGGTATTGCCCTTGGGATCGCGGGCGATGCCCTGCATCGGCACCAGCAGCGCATCGGGACGCACGCCGCTGGCCAGCACCGCACGCACGAACATGCCCGGCATCAGCACCTGCTCGGGGTTGTCCACGCGCACGCGCAAGCCATAGCTGCCGGTGGCGGGATCGACGCTGACCTCGGAGAACTCCAGCTTGCCCTTGTGGGCGAAGGTGCTGCCATCTTCCAGCACGATCTCCACCGGCAGCTCGGACGCGCCTTCCAGGCGCCCGGCGGCCAGTTCGCGGCGCAGCTGCAGCAGCTCGGCCGAGGACTGGCTGACATCGATGTAGATCGGGTCGAGCTGGTTGATGGTGGCCAGCGCGGCGGCCTGGCCAGCGCTGACCAGCGCGCCTTCGGTGACCGAGGATTTGCCGATCTGGCCGCTGATCGGTGCGGTGATGCGGGCATAGCCCAGCGTCACATTGGCCGCATCCAGCGCCGCGCGCGCGGCACCCACATCGGCCTCGGCCTGCTTCCAGGCAGCCTGCGCGTTCTCGTCATCCTGCACGCTGATGACCTTGCTCTTGACCAGCTCTGCGCTGCGCCGGGCGGCCAGACGCGCGGCGTTGGCGCTGGCTTCGGCCCGGGCCAGCTGGGCGCGGGCACTGTTGGCCTGGGCGCGGTAGGCGGCATCGTCGAGCTGATACAGCGGCTGGCCTTCCTTGACCAGGCTGCCTTCGGTGAACAGGCGCTTGGCGATGATGCCACTGACCTGCGGACGCACTTCGGCGACCTGGTAGCCGGTGGCGCGGCCGGCCAGCTCGCGGGTCAGGGTGACCGGTTCGGCCTTGAGCGTGACCACCGTGACCTGGCCAGGACCTTGCGGCGGCGGCGCCTCGCCCCCTTTGCAGGCGGCCAGCGTGAGGGTGAGTGCGAGCGAGAGCGCGAGGAGACGGCAGCGGCTGATGGCGTGCATGAAGAGAGAGGCTCAATAGGGAAAATAGCGCTTGAGGATCCGGCGGCACCTGGCAGTAGCCGGCGCAACCGCTGGCGCATACGGTACGGGCGCAGCCGGGGCGGCGGCTGCCCGGCGCAGATCACCGCCATCCTGCAAAGCAAGCGGCGGAAATATACATACATGCATGACTGTTTGTAAACGGATACAGTTCAGTCCGGCGTCATCCCACCTGTGCACCGCGCAATGGCCAGAAAAACCAAAGAAGAGGCGCAAGCCACCCGCGAAGGCATCCTCGATGCGGCGTTGGCCTGCTTCCACGAGAACGGTGTGGCCGGCACTTCGCTGGCCGCCATCGGCGAGCGCGCCGGCTGTTCACGCGGCGCGGTGTACTGGCACTTCAAGAACAAGACCGAAGTGCTGGAAGCGATGATCGGCCGTGAGCGCGTCCCCTTCATCAAACGCCTGCGTCGCACCTATTCACCGCATCGCAACACGCCCATCCTCGACCTGCGCTCGGCGATGCTGATCTCGGTGGGCGAGCTGGCCAACGATCCGCGCCTGCGCGATCTGATGGAGATCATGCTGCGCAATGACCTTTCGGCCGAAAGCCAGGCCATGCAGCAGCTGCAGCACGACAGCATCGAGGAGGAGATGGCGATCTTCCGCCGCGCCCTCGAACGCGCCGGCGCACTCGGCCAGCTGCGCGAAGGCGTGGATGCCACCGTGGTCTCGCGCATCCTGCATGCCGGCCTCACTGGCGTGCTGTACAGCGCGATGCTGCAACCGCAGCGGTTCGACCTGGAACGCGACAGTCGCGAAACGATGGATGCGCTGCTGTCGTACTACGTGCAACCGGGCGTATTCACACCGGGCGCGGCGCCACTGCCGCTGCCTGAACTCGATCCGGACGAGCTGGACTGACGCCAGGCCGCCGCGGCTCCCGCCCAGAACACCCGCAAACAGAAACGGCAGCACCAAGGGGGCTGCCGTTCCATCTACGCACGTAAGGGATAGAGGTTACAGGATGTAGCGGCTCAGGTCCGGATCCTGCACCAGCTCACCCAGGTGCTTGTCGACGTAGCCGCGATCAATCACGACCTTGTCGCCATCACGATCCGGCGCTTCGTAGCTGAGCGTATCGAGCAGCCGCTCCAGCACCGTGTGCAGCCGGCGGGCACCGATGTTCTCCTGCCGCTCGTTGACCTGCGCGGCGATCTCGGCCAAGCGGTCGACGGCATCAACGGTGAAATCGACCTCGACGCCTTCGGTGGCCAGCAGGGCTTCGTACTGCTTGGTCAGCGCCGCCTTCGGCTCGGTGAGGATGCGCACGAAATCATCCTTGCTCAACGCCCCCAGCTCGACGCGGATCGGGAAGCGGCCCTGCAATTCGGGAATCAGATCCGAGGGCTTGGCCAGATGGAAGGCACCCGATGCGATGAACAGGATGTGGTCGGTCTTGATCGTGCCGTACTTGGTCGACACGTTGGAACCTTCCACCAGCGGCAGCAGGTCGCGCTGCACGCCCTCGCGCGAAACATCGCCGCCACCGACGTTGTCACCGCGCTTGGCGACCTTGTCGATCTCGTCGATGAAGACGATGCCGTGCTGTTCGCAGGCCTCGATCGCCGCCGCGCGGATATCGTCCTCGTTGACCAGCTTGCCGGCCTCCTCCTCGATCAGCAGCGGACGGGCCGCCTTGATCGTCAAGGTGCGCTTGTTCGCCTTGGCACCGCCGAGGTTGGCGAACATGGACCTGAGCTGCTGGCCCATTTCCTCCATGCCAGGTGGGGTCATGATGTCCATGCTGAGGTTGGCGCTGAACTCCAGCTCGATCTCGCGCTCGTCCAGTTCCCCGGCGCGCAGCATGCGCCGGAACTTGATGCGGGTTTCATTGTCCTGCGCCGAGGGCTCGTTGCGCGCGGCTTCGGCGTCAAAACCGATGCCGACACTGCGGCGCGGCAGCAGCGCGTCGAGAATCCGGTCTTCGGCCTTCTCCTCGGCCTGCATGCGTACGCGCACCTTGGCCTGTTCGCGGTACAGCTTGACCGCGGTATCGGCCAGATCGCGGATGATCTGTTCCACGTCCTTGCCGACGTAGCCGACCTCGGTGAAACGGGTCGCTTCCACCTTCACGAACGGCGCATTGGCCAGCGTCGCCAGGCGGCGCGCGATCTCGGTCTTGCCGACACCGGTCGGGCCGATCATCAGGATGTTCTTCGGCATCACTTCGTTACGCAGATCAGCCGGCAACTGCATGCGCCGCCAGCGGTTGCGCAGGGCGATGGCCACCGCGCGCTTGGCGTCGTGCTGGCCGACGATGTGCCGGTCCAGCTCCTGCACGATCTCGCGCGGCGTCATGGTGGCGGAGGAAACTTCGATCTTGTGGTTCATGGGGTACTCGCAATCGTTGACTGAAGGGCTCAGAGCTCTTCAACCACCACGTTGGTATTGGTGTAGATGCAGATGCCGCCGGCGATGTGGATCGCCTCGGTCGCCACGGCCTTGGCATCCATCTGGGTGTGGGCCAGCAGCGCGCGTGCCGCGCTCAGGGCATAGGAGCCGCCCGAGCCGATGGCGATGATGCCGTCCTCCGGCTCGATCACATCACCGGTGCCACTGATGATCAGCGAGGTTTCCCGGTCGGCCACCGCCAGCAGCGCTTCCAGCTTGCCCAGACGGCGCTCGGTACGCCAGTCCTTGGCCAGTTCCACCGCCGCGCGGGTCAGCTGGCCGTGCTTCTCGAGCTTGGCTTCAAACAGTTCGAACAGGGTGAACGCATCGGCCGCGGCACCGGCAAAGCCGGCCAGCACCTGGCCGTCACGACCCAGCCGGCGCACCTTGCGCGCGTTGCCCTTCATCACCGTGTGTCCCAAGGTGACCTGACCATCGCCAGCGATCGCCACATGCGCGCCGCGGCGGACGCAGCAGATGGTGGTGGCGTGAAAAACATTCGGGTTCTGACTGGGGTCCATACGGCCTCCGGGATACTGTTCCACGGACATGGGGACAGTTTCCGCAGCGATCAAGCCTGGCCGCCACCGTGCCGCGACAGTCGGCATTCAGCCGCGCGGACTCACCAGGGTTGCTGCTTGCGGGCCTGATTGGGACGCCCGGGTTCCGGCTCGATACCCCAGGCCACGTACCAGTCCTCGCCCTGGGTTTCGATCGGATGTTGCGTGCGCCCGGAGCCATTGCCACAGGCCAGCGCATCGGCGGCGCAATAGCGGTCGCAGCCCCAGCAGATGCGCTCGGGGTGCTTGGGTTTGAGCGGAAACGGCTTGGCCATGTCGATCTCTCTACGGGTCCTGCCCACAATGGGCAGATGCCATCGCCGACGCCCTGACACAAGTCAAACAAGGTGCAATCAGGCAGCGCCGATTCAGCTCGGCGGACCCGCCGGTGGCGATACGGATCAGGACTTGCGCCGGGCGCGTGGATGGGCGGCGTCGTAGACCTTGGCCAGGTGCTGGAAATCCAGATGCGTGTAGATCTGGGTGGTGGCGATGTCGGCGTGGCCGAGCAGCTCCTGCACACCGCGCAGGTCGCCGGACGACTCCAGGATGTGACTGGCAAAACTGTGCCGCAGCATGTGCGGATGCACGTGCTTGAACAGCCCCTGGCGCTGCGCCAGCTGCTTGATGCGGATCTGCACCGCACGCGGGGTGATCGGGCCGCCACCGCGTCCGGGGAATACCGGTTTTTCCGCAGTACCGGCACTGTCGCACCGCCACTGCTGCAATGCCGCCAAGGCATGCGAGCCGACGGGCACCGCGCGCTCGCGATTGCCCTTGCCATGCACCAGCACCAGCCCGCTGGCGACGTCCAGATCGCGCCAGCGCAACGCGCACAGCTCGCTCAGGCGCAGCCCGGAGGAATAGAACAGCTCCAGCAGCGCGCGATCACGCAACCCCAGCGGCGCATCGGTGGGCAGTTCGACCAGCTGCACCGCCTCATCGGCATCGAGCACCTGCGGCAGCTTGCGCGGCGCCTTGGGCGCACGCAGGCCGGCAGCCGGACTGGTGGCGATGGCACGGTTCTTCAGCAGCCAGGTATAGAAACTGCGGCACGCCGACAGCCGCCGCTGCAGGCTTTTGGCCGCCAGTCCACGCCGGTGCTCGGCAGCGATGAATTCGCGCAGCCGGTCGCCCGACAATGCCTGCGGATCGCCCAGATCCTGGGCTTCGCACCACTGCGACAACGCCGCCAGATCGCGCTGGTAGGCATCGAGCGTATGCGCCGACATGCGCCGCTCGATCCGCAGATACGACAGGAAGGCCTGCACGGCGCTCATCGCCGCATCCCTGCCATCAGACGCTGCGGAAGCGCTGCAACCCCACCGCCAGCGCCTCGCCCATCATGCGCAGGAACAGCGTGCCCATGCCCGGGTAGAAGCGGTTGGGATCATGGCTGCCCACCGCGATCAGGCCCACACCCGGCAACGGCAGCAGCGCGGTGGACGCGACCTCGCCCACGCGTTCGCGATACAGCACCTGGTTCTTTTCCTGCTGCAGACGACCGCAGATGGGCTCGCCGTCGAGCAGGCAATCGTGGAACGGTGCCAGCGCCGGATCGTCGTGGGCGAGCACCTGCAACCACGGCGCCTGTTCCAGTTCGGGCACCGCATCAAACACGATGAGGCTGACCAGATCGCCGGCGAAATCCTCTTCCAGCGAGGCGGCCATCGCCTTGAGCGTGGCGGCGGCGCTGGTCTGGCGCATCAGCGCCAGGGTCAGCTGGTGGGTGCGCACGGCCAGCCGCTCGTTGATCTGCGCGTTGCTGCCCAGGTCGGCCAGCCGCCGCGACAGTTCGCGGTTCTTATCGCGCAGCACTTCCAGCTGGTAGCTGGCCAGCGAGGCGGTGGGGCCGTCATCGCGCGGCACCACCATGGTCAGCGCCAGATCGGGGAACTGCTTGAGGAAGCTGGGGTGACGCCGCAGCCAGGCGGCGACTTCGTGGGCACCGATTTTCTCGACCGTGTCGTTCATCCCGTCCATTCTCCGTCGAATACGAATGCCGCCGGACCGGACATCACCACTTCCGCGTCGTCGGCCGGCCATTGGATACGCAGATCCCCTCCCGGCAATGACATCACTGCATCGCGCCGCAGACGGCCCCGCTGCATCAGCACTACCGCCGCGGCGCAGGCGCCACTGCCACAGGCCAATGTCTCGCCGACACCGCGTTCGTACACGCGCAGCCGCGCATGCCCGGCATCCATGACCTGGGCAAAACCCACATTCACCGACTCCGGGAACGAGGCGTGCTGCTGCAGCAGCGGCCCGATCCGCTCCAGCGGCGCGGCATCGATCAGGCCCACTTCCAGCACCGCATGCGGGTTGCCCATCGACACCGTACCGAAGCGGACATTCTCGCCCTGCAAGGACAGCACATATTCCTCCCGCGCGCGCGGGAAACCCAGCAACGGGATCTGAGCCGGTGCGAACACCGGACGCCCCATCGCCACCGCATACTGGTCCGGGCCCAGCCGCTGCACGGTGTGGCTGCGGGTCGGGCTGTCGATGATGAATTCATCGCCCTGCGCCGCACCCGCACGCACCAGCCAGGCCGCGACACAGCGCGCGCCGTTGCCGCATTGCTGCGAGCTGGAACCGTCGGAATTCCAGATCCGGTACGACGCCACCGCGCCGTCGCTGCGCGCCGGTTCGATGGTCAATATCTGGTCGCAACCCACGCCGCGATGCCGGTCGGCCAACCGGGCCGCCAATGCCGTATCCGGCGGCGGGCTGCCGTCACGCAGGTCCAGCACCACGAAATCGTTGCCGGCGCCATGCATCTTGGTGAAGCGAAGGCGCCCTGAAACCGGCTTACTCATTGGGGGTGTCAGCACTTTCTGCCGGCTTGATCCCCGCATCGTCGCCGCTGTCGACCGGCTCTGGTTCCGCCTGGTCGGTCGGCGTGTCGGAAGCGGCCGCGTCCACATCGTCCGGGACGACTTCCTGCTCCTCGATCGGCACCGGCTTCTGTGGCATCACCAGTGGACCCTTGTTGCCGCAAGCGGCCAGGGCCAGCAGCAGGAGGGTGGCGGGGATGGAAATCAGGCAACGGGACGTCTTGTTCATGGCGCCGAGTATAGCGATTGGACCATGAAATCCGGATGGCGCCGCGAGCGCTCAGTCATCGCCCGGCGGCAAAGGCCGCCGCCACAACCACAGGCAGACGCAGGCCATGATGCTGATCGAGGTCCACTTCACCCACGCCAGCGGTACGCACCACAGGGTGATCAGCGCGCAGACCAGCATGGTGGCGCTGGCCATCCATTTGCCCTTGCGGCTGACCGCGCCGTGCGCCCGCCAGTCCCTGATGGCCGGGCCGAAGCGCGGGTGATCGAGCAACCAGCGGTGCAGGCGCTCGGAACCATGGGAAGCGGCCCAGGCCGAAATCAGCACGAAGACGGTGGTCGGCAGCCCCGGCACGAAGATGCCGACGATGCCCACCCCCAGGCTGACGTAGGCCAGCAGCCACCACGCCCAGCGCAGGCGCGGTGGGCGGGGCTCATCGGGCGGTGGTGTATCAGACATCGCGGGAAGCCGGCGGCATCAATCGGCCAGACTCAGCTGCCACAGCACGAAGGCAAAGGACTCGGCCTGTTCCTTGTACCGCTGGAATCGGCCGGACTTGCCACCGTGCCCGGCTTCCATGTTGGTACGGAACACGATCGGCGCGGTACCGGTATTGACGTCACGCAGTTTGGCCACCCACTTGGCCGGCTCCCAGTACTGCACCTGCGAATCCCACAGGCCGGTGCCGACGAACAGCGACGGGTACGCCTGTGCGCGCACGTTGTCGTAAGGCGAGTACTTGAGCATGTAGTCGTAGTACGGCTTCTGCTCCGGGTTGCCCCACTCGTCGTACTCGTTGGTGGTCAGCGGGATGCTGGCATCGAGCATGGTGGTGACCACATCGACGAAGGGCACCTGCGCCACCATCACCTTGTAGTCGCCGGGGGCCTGGTTGGCCACCGCGCCCATCAGCAGGCCACCGGCGCTGCCACCGGCGGCGGCCACGCGGTCCTTGGCCGCATACCCCTGGGCCACCAGCGCGCGGGTGACATCGATGAAATCGTTGAAGGTGTTCTGCTTGTGCAGCAGCTTGCCGTTCTCGTACCACGCCCGGCCCATCTCCTCGCCCCCGCGGATGTGGGCGATGGCATAGACCACGCCACGGTCGAGCAGGCTGACCACGCTCTGGTTGAAATACGGATCCATCGACATGCCGTAGCTGCCGTAGGCGTACTGGTACAGCGCGGCGGTGCCGTCCTTCTTGAAGCCCTTCCTGTAGACCAGTGACACCGGCACCTGGGCGCCATCGCGCGCGGTCACCCAGACGCGCTCGGTCTGGTACAGCGACGGGTCATAGCCGATCACCGGCTGCTGCTTGAGCAGGCGGCGCTCGCCGGTGCTCACGTTGAGCTCGTAGGTGGTGGCCGGCGTGGTCAGCGAGGTGTAGCTGTAGCGCAGCCAATCGGTGTCCGGCTCGGCATTGACCGACAGGCCCATCGAGTAGGCCGGCTCGTCGGCCTTGACGAACTGGCTGCGGCCATCGGCGAACAGCAGGCGCACGCGCTCCAGCGCTTCGGCGCGCTCGGCGATGGCGGTGTAGCCGTCGAACAGTTCGAAGCCTTCGATCAGCACCTGCGGATCGTGCTTGACCCAGTCCTGCCACTGCGTGCGGCTGGTGGCGCCTTCCGGCGCGGTGACCAGCTTGAAGTTGGTGGCGCCGTCGGCATTGGTGCGGATCACCCAGCGGCCGTCATAGTGGTCGGCGTCATATTCGACATCACGCGCGCGCGGCGCCAGCACGGTGAACTCGCCCGGCGTGGCGGCCGAGGTGTAGCGCAGCTCCGAAGACACCGTGCTGTCCACGCCGATGACGATGTAACGGTCGTCGCGGGTACGGCCGATGCGCATGTAGAAGCTGTCGTCGTGCTCCTCGTAGACCAGCGCATCACTGCTGGCCGGGGTGCCGAGCACGTGCTTCCTCACCCGCACGGTGAGCAGGGTTTCCGGGTCGTTCTCGACATAGAACAGGGTCTTGTTGTCATCGGCCCAGACCACGTTGGGCGAGACGCCCTGGATCACATCGGGCAGGATCTGGCCGGTGGCCAGGTCCTTGAAGCGGATCGCGTACTGGCGGCGGCCGACATCGTCCTCGGCCCAGGCCAGCAGGCGGTTGTCCTGGCTGACCTGCATGTCACCAACGGAGAAATAGCCCTTGCCCTCGGCCATCGGGTTCAGGTCGAGCAGGACCTGCTCGGCAGCCTCCATGCTGCCCTCGCGGCGGGCGTAGACCGGGTAGTCCTTGCCGGTCTCGTAGCGGGTGTAATACCAGTAACCGCGCTCGCGGTACGGCACGCTGGCGTCATCCTGCTTGATGCGGCCGACGATCTCGCCGTAGAGCTTCTCCTCCAGCGGCTTGAGCGGTGCCATCAGCGCATCGGTATAGGCGTTCTCGGCATTGAGGTAAGCCAGCATCGCCGGATCTTCGCGGCTGTCATCACGCAGCCAGTAGTACTCGTCCTGGCGCTGCGCACCGAACGGCGTGGTGACGGTATGCGGGCGTTTTTCCACATCCGGCGGCGAAGGCGGGGAGACAGCAGCGGCGGTATTGATCATCAGGCTTGCAACCAACAGGCAAAGGGCGGATTTCATCAGGCGCTCCAGCGGGCTGGCTCCGGGCCGCCCGCGCAACGGGCCACAGTGTGCCACGGCCCACCGTTGGCCCGATGCCGGGGACCCCGCCTATCATGGCGGCGATGAAAACATCCGACCCCACTCCTTCCGGCTACAGCCGTCGCAGTCACGAGATCGCCCCGTTCCATGTCATGTCGCTGCTGGCCCGCGCAAACGCACTGGAGCAGGCCGGCCACGATGTGATCCATCTGGAAATCGGCGAGCCGGACTTCACCACCGCCGCCCCGGTCATCGCCGGCGGCCAGGCCGCGCTGGCCGCCGGCCATACCCGCTACACCGCCGCCCGCGGCCTGCCGGCGCTGCGCCAGGCCATTGCCGGCTTCTATCGCGACCGCTACCGGCTGGACATCGACCCCGAGCGCATCCTCATCACGCCCGGCGGCTCCGGCGCCCTGCTGCTGGCCTCCAGCCTGCTGGTCGATCCTGGCCGGCACTGGCTGCTGGCCGACCCCGGCTATCCCTGCAACCGGCATTTCCTGCGTCTGGTCGAAGGCGCCGCGCAACTGGTGCCGGCGGGACCCGCCACCGGCTACCAGCTCACCCCGGAGCTGATCGACGCGCACTGGAACCGCGACAGCGTCGGTGCCCTGCTCGCCTCGCCGGCCAACCCCACCGGCACCACCCTGGACAAGGCGCAGCTGGCGGCGCTGGCCGGCGCGGTGAAGGCGCATGGCGGCCATCTGGTGGTCGACGAGATCTACCACGGCCTGACCTACGGCTTCGACGCGCCCAGCGTGCTGGAAGTCGATGACGGCGCCTTCGTGCTGAACAGCTTCTCCAAGTACTTCGGCATGACCGGCTGGCGGCTGGGTTGGCTAGTGGCGCCACCGCAGGCGGTCCCCGAGCTGGAGAAGCTGGCCCAGAACCTGTACATCAGCGCGCCGTCGATGGCCCAGCATGCGGCGCTGGCGTGTTTCCAGCCCGAGACCATCGCCCTCTTCGAACAGCGCCGCGAGCAGTTTCGCCAGCGCCGCGACTACCTGCTGCCGGCCCTGCGCGAGCTGGGCTTCCGCATCGACGTGGAACCGCAGGGCGCGTTCTACCTGTATTGCGATGTCAGCGCGTTCACCGACGATGCGCAGGCCTTCTGCGCGCACTTTCTGGAAACCGAGCATGTGGCGTTCACGCCGGGGCTGGATTTCGGCCAGCACCGCGCCCATCAGCACGTGCGCATCGCCTACACGCAGGACGTGGCGCGGTTGCAGCAGGCGGTCGAGCGTATCGCCTGCGGCCTGCGCAGCTGGCAGCAACGCTGATCCACTCCACGCCCCCCTGAACAAAAAAACGCCACCGGAAGGTGGCGTTTTTCCTGCATCACTTGCCGTCGGACATCACTTCCCGCCCAGCTGCTCCCACAGGAAGCTGTAGGCCAGCGCCTGCATGTGCGCGGCCTGCGCGTTGTTGGCCGCACCGCCGTGGCCGCCTTCAATGTTCTCGTAGTAGGTCACGTCCTTGCCGGCCTCGATCATCTTCGCGGCCATCTTGCGGGCGTGGCCCGGATGGACGCGGTCATCGCGGGTGGAGGTGGTGAACAGCACCGGCGGGTAAGTCTTGGCCGGGTCGAACAGGTGGTACGGCGAGAAGGTCTGGATGAACTCCCAGTCGGCCGTGTCCGGGTTGCCGTACTCGGCCATCCACGAGGCGCCGGCCAGCAGGTGGCTGTAGCGCTTCATGTCCAGCAGCGGCACCTGCACCACCACCGCGCCGAACAGTTCCGGGTACTGGGTCAGCATGTTGCCGGTGAGCAGGCCGCCGTTGCTGCCGCCCTGCACGCCCAGGTGTTTGGCCGAGGTGATATTGCGGCGGACCAGGTCCTGCGCCACCGCGGCGAAGTCCTCATAGGCCTTGTGCCGGTTCTGCTTCAGCGCCGCCTGGTGCCAGCGCGGACCGTACTCGCCACCGCCACGGATGTTGGCCACGACATACACGCCGCCCTTGTCCAGCCAGGAACGGCCCATGCCGCCGGAATAGCCGGGGGTCAGCGAGATCTCGAAGCCGCCATAGCCGTACAGCAGGGTCGGGTTGGAGCCGTCCAGCTTCATCGCCTTGTCATGCACGACGAAATACGGCACGCGGGTGCCATCCTTGCTGGTGGCGAAGTGCTGCTCGATCACCTTGCCGCTGGCGTCGAAGAACGCCGGCATGGTCTTGAGCACTTCCGGCGGCTGGCCGATTTCGGCCAGGGCCAGCGTGGTCGGGGTCAGATAGTCGGTGACGGTCATCCACACCGCATCACTTTCATCCGCATCCACCGCGCCGACACCAATCGTGCCGAACGCCGGGGCGCCGGTGAAATCGCTGGACACCCAGCCGTCCTGGCCATGGGTAAGGACCTTCAGGCGGTTCTTGACGTCGTCGAGCACGTTCAGCACCACGTGTGACCGGGTCCACACCGCACTGGCCAGCGACGTGGTGTCCGTCGGCGCGAACAGCACGTCGAACGTGCGCTTGCCAGCCATGAAATCGTCGAACCTTGTCGCCAGCAGCGAACCGGCGGCGTAGGTCTTGCCACCCACCGTCCACGGCTCACGCAGTTCCAGCGTCAGCCATTCGCGACGCACGCTCTTCTCGGCCGAGTTCGGTGCATCCACCTTGACCAGCTTGCCGTCGGCGCCGACCAGGAACAGTTCGTTGTTGTAGAAAGCGATCGTGCGGTTGACAAAATTGCGCTCGAAACCCGGCGTATCGTCATGCATCGCCGAGATGTACATGTCCTCGGGCTTGCCTTCGTACACGGTGGTGGCCGCGCTGATCGGGGTACCGCGGCGCCACTGCTTGACCACGCGCGGGTAACCGGAGGTGGTCATCGAGCCGTCGCCGAAATCGGTGTAGACGAACACGTTGTCCTGGTCGATCCAGGCCAGGCCGCCCTTGGCTTCGGGACGGAAGAAACCGTCCTGGATCCAGTCCTTCTTGACCAGATCGAACTCGCGGGTGACATCGGCGTCGGCGCCGCCGCGCGACAGTGCGATCAGGCAGCGGGTGTACTGCGGACGCAGGCAGTTGGCGCCATGCCATACCCAGTTCTCGCCCTCGGCCTTGTTCAGCGCATCCAGATCCAGAATGGTTTCCCACAGCGGCTCGGCCTTGCGGTACTCCACCAGCGTGGTACGGCGCCACACGCCGCGCTCGTGCTGCTTGTCCTTCCAGAAGTTGTAGTAGTAGTCGCCGATCTTCTCCACGCCCGGGATCTTGGCGTCCGAATCCAGCACCTCGCGGATGCCGGCTTCCATCTGCTTGAACTGCGGGGTCTGCGCCAGCTTGGCTTCAGCCTGCGCGTTCTGGGCCTTGACCCAGGTCAGCGGCTTGTCACCGGCAACCTCTTCCAGCCAGGCGTACTTGTCCTGGGATTCGTCAGCGGCCATGGCGGCTCCGGCCAGGCCGGTGGAAATAAGGCCTGCGACAAGGCAGGCGGAAGTGAGTCGGGACATGCTGGCTCCATGCGGTCATAAGGCGCGAACGCTAGCACGGCCGCTGCCACGCGCCCCGTGTCGAAGGTCAGGCCGCCTTCCGCGTCCTGGCCGCCGCCGGACGGCAGAAGCGCCGTGCCTGTGGCGGGCGACGGCGAACGCGGCGATCCCCCACGGCACGCCAGGCGGCCGGCAGGCGGAACCGGTACAGCGCCCACCAGGCCACCAGCGGCATGCCCACCAGCCACAGCGGCAACCAGCCGATCCAGCTGCTGTAGCCGCGGGCCGCCGGCCAGACCAGCACCAGTGCCAGCCCCGCCAGCGCCAACTGCCTGACCCCACGCAGTACCCGCCGATCGGGCTCGTGCGATTCATTACGACGACAGGACGATGCGGACGACTGCGACATGACGTTCTCCGGCTGCATGACGGGGTGGGAGTGCATGCTCGGCGGCGGCCATCTCACCGGCTGCGACCTGCCATTGACGCGCCCCTCGCCACCGGTCGAACATGCGGGCGTGACTCCCCAATGGCGCTCGACTCCGTAATGCGATCACTTCCAGTGTTTCTGTCCGCCCTCCTGTTGAGTCTGGCCCTGCCGCAGGCCCCACTGCATGCACAGGACGCGCCGACGCCGGTGACGGCAGCCGGTGATGTAAACGGTCCGATCGACCTGCAGCGCTTCATGGGCCGCTGGTATGTGATTGGCCGGGTTCCCAATTTCATCGAGCGTGGCCACGTGGCCAGCGTCAACACCTACACCCTGCGCGAGGATGACAAGGTCGCCATCCGCTACCAGTTCCGCGAGGGCTTCAGCCAGCCGCTGGAGGAAATCAGCATCCGCGCCAAGGTCGACCCGGACAGCGGCAACCGCCGCTGGCGCACCTGGTTCTACAAGGTCGTGCCCACCCACACGCGCATCCTGGAGGTGGCGCCGGACTACTCCTGGGCACTGATCGGCTACCCGGGCCGGGAGATGGCGTGGATCTTCGCCCGCGAACCGGATATGGACATCACCCTGTATCGTCGCCTTGCGCAGCGCCTGCGTGACACCTACGAGGTCAACACCGACAAGCTCAAGCGCGTGCCGCAGCATCCGGAGCAGGTGGACAAGCTGGGCTTCGAGGTTCCCAACCAGAAATAACCGGTCGGTGGCACCTCTGTGCTGACCGGCCGCCGCGATGGAAAAAGCCCGATGCCAAAGCACCGGGCTTTTTCATGTCGGCCTGTGGTCAGCGGCTCAGTCGTAGTTGCTCAGCGCCAATGCAAGCAAGGCTTTGGCCTGCTCACGCAGCGACTGCGGCTCGACGATCTCCGCATCGGAGCCGTAATGCAGCACATCCATCAGCAACTCGCGTGAAACGCTGTAGGGCACCTTCAACTCGTAGCGGCCATCGGCCAGAAAGCGGCCCTGCTGCTTGGAATGCCAGTGCTCGTCGGCGACCCAGCGCGCGGCCTTGGCGCTGAACACGATCGTCGCCCAGCCCTTGGGCGCGCCGGAGAAAATGCCGTAGCTGGCGGCCAGTTGTTCGTCCAGCTCGGTATCGGGCACATCGCGGGCCAGCTGGTCCAGCAATCGCGCCTGGTGGATGCGGTCCACCGCGAAACTGCGCACCGCCTCGCGGCTGTGGTCCCAGGCATCCAGATACCAGTTGTCGCGGTAATGGGTGATCCGCTGCGGCGACACCGTGCGTCGGGTGGCCTCATCGGTCGAACGCGCGCGGTATTCGAAGGACAGCTGCTTGCGCTCCAGCACCCCGGACGCCACCGTGCGAAAGCTAGCCTCGTCCAGCTTGCGACCGCGGTGCGGGATGACCCGCACCCGCTCCACCGGCCAGTTCGACGCCCCGGCCTGGGCCGCCAGCAGCCCCTCGATCCGCTGTTGCAGGGGCGCCAGCACCGAGGACAGCACGCCACCGCCGGTCCGCGACAACAGGTGCTGGGATGCCAGCAAGGCATGCAGCTCCTCGGAGCTGAGCCACAGCCCGGGCAGCTCGAAACGCTCGCTTTCGCCAGTCTGGTAGCGGAACCCGGCTTCGCCGTCGCCTTCCACCGGCGCCATCAGCGCATCGCGCAGGAAGGCCAGATCCCGGTACACGGTGGCTCTGGAACAGCTCAACTCCTCCTGCAGCCGTGCCACCGTGACCGGATAGCGGGCCGACTTGAGAAGACGATGCAGCGCGTTGATACGTTCATAGCGGTCCATGAGCCCGATTATGTCCGAGTCCGCGCTGCAATGGAGCAGCGGCCCTGGCCGGACAATCTTCAACCGCGACTAAAGCGCCGCGCCGCGCTGAACCGGGGGTGGCAGGGCTTCCGGTATCATCAAACCGTCCGTTTTCCCCCCTTGTGCCCCGGAGACTGCTTGATGTCCCTGCGTGTTTCACTGATTTTCCCGCTGCTGCTGTGTGCTCCGCTGGCCTGGGCCGACAGCGGCTCCGATCCTGCCGCGATGAGCTCTCCCTGGAGTGGCAGTGGCGGTGAACTGGGCTTCGCCTCGGCCCACGGCAACAGCAGCACCGAAAGCTTCAACGGCCGCCTGAAGCTGCGTTACAGCGATGACGACTGGGTCCACAGCATGGACCTGTTCGGCCTGCGTTCCAGCGCCGAGTACACCGTCACCGCCGACGACGGCAGCACCTCGCGCAAGCGCCAGACCACCTCCAACCGCTACACCGCCGGTGCCGGCAGCGCGCTGCAACTGGGCGAGCACCGCCAGCTGACCGCGACGGTGCGCTATGAAAATGACGATTTCGCCACCTACGACCGCCAGGGCAGCTTCGGTCTGGGTTATGGCACGCGCCTGATCGATGCCGAGCGGGTGACGCTGGATACGCAGATCGGTCCGGGTGTGCGCCGCTCGCACAATTCGGAAACCGACGAGAACCGCACCGACCTGATCGGCCGTGGCCTGTTCGACCTGAAGTATTCCATCACCGACAACACCGATCTGGTCAACACCCTGCTGGTGGAATCAGGCTCGTACAACACCTTCGCGCAGAACGACTTCGGTGTGTCGGTGAGCATGAACAAGCACTTTGCGCTGAAAGCCGGCTGGCAGGCCCGCCACAACAGCGACGTGGCCGAGGACAAGCGCAAGACCGATACGCTGACCACGATGAACGTGGTGTACAGCTTCAAGTAAGCGAGCACGTTCACGATACAAAAAGCCGGCTCGCGCCGGCTTTTTTGTGTCGATGCAACCGGGCGCTTCTGCAACGGACGGACCCGCCCCTCCGGTCGTGGCTCAGCGCAGCAGGTCGGCGGCGCCGGCCTGCAACAGCTGCGCGGCGACCCGCCGGCCCAGCGCTTCCGGATCCGCGGCCGGGCCCAGCGCCTCGGTCCGCACGATGCGGCCATCGGCCACACCACCGACCAGCCCCTGCAACCACAGCTCGTCATCGCCTCGCCATTGCGCCAATCCGGCCACCGGCACGTGGCAGCTGCCATCCAGCGCCCGGTTCATCGCCCGCTCGGCTTCCACGCAGGTGCGCGTGGCGACGTCATCCAGCGTCGCGACCCGCGCGATCACCTCGGTCGCATCGGCGCGGCATTCGATGGCCACTGCGGCCTGCGCCGGTGCCGGCAGCCATTGCGGCTCAACCAGCCGGCTGCGGATGCGCCCGCCCAGCTGCAGACGTTCCAGCCCGGCGCAGGCCAGGATGATCGCGTCGTAGTCCCCGGCGTCGAGCTTGGCCAGACGCGTGTTGACGTTGCCGCGCAGGTCGCGCGACTGCAGATCCGGCCGCAGCGCGCGCAGCTGGGCCTGCCGGCGCAGCGACGAAGTGCCCACCACCGCGCCGTGCGGCAGCTGGTCCAGCGTGGCGTAGTGGTTGGAAACGAAGGCATCGGCCGGGTCGGCGCGGGTCAGAATGGCCGGCAACACGAACGGTGCCTCCAGTTCCATCGGCACATCCTTGAGCGAATGCACCGCGCAGTCGGCTTCGCCGCGCAGCATCGCCAGCTCCAGCTCCTTCAGGAACAGGCCCTTGCCGCCGATGGCCGCCAGCGAACGGTCCAGCACCTCGTCGCCGCGCGTGCTCATCGGCACCAGGGTCACTTCCAGCCCCGGATGGGCCTGGCGCAGGCGGTCGGCGACGTGTTCGCTCTGCCACAGGGCAAGCGGGCTCTTTCGGGTGGCAATACGCAAGGTAGTCATGTGTCCATTATCGCCGCAGCGGCGCGGCGGTCACAGCTGCGGCAACGCCTGCTTCAGGCTGGCCACGCAGCGGCGGCTGATTTCCAGTGGCTCGGGTACATCGCGCAACACCGCATGCACCTGCCCGGCCGGGGCACGCCGCAACTCGACCAGCCGCGCACGCGCGACCAGGCAATTGCGGTGGATGCGGATGAAGCGCGCCGGGAACTCTTCTTCCAGCGAGCGCAACGATTCCTCGATCAGGTCCTGCCCGCGGGTGTGGTGCACCACCACGTATTTCTCGTCGGCCTGCAGATACAGGATGTCTTCCACTGGAATCAGCCGCAGGCTGCCGCGCAGCCGTGCGCACAGCACCCGCCGTGCCTGCGCGGCTGCGGCGACCGGGGCATGGTCACGCCCGGCGACAAAGGTGCGCGCCCGCTCCAGCGCCGAGGCCAGCCGCTCGGCGCGCACGGGCTTCATCAGATAGTCGATCGCCGCCGCCTCGAACGCCGACAGCGCATGGGCGTCGTAGGCGGTGCAGAACACCACCGCCGGGCGTGGCTCGAACTGCGCCAGGTGGCGCGCCGCCTCCAGCCCGTCGACGCCGGGCATGGCGATATCCAGCAGCACCACATCCGGCTTGAACTCGGCGCAGGCATGCAGGGCCTCCACGCCGTTGGCCGCCTCGGCGACCACTTCCACCTCCGCGTGCTCGGCCAGCAGCGCGCGCAACCGCTCGCGGGCGAAGGGCTCGTCATCGGCAATGACCACTTTCATGTCATCTCCCCAAAACCATCAATCTGCCACCGGATCGGCGTGCTCCCCGGCCCGCGACTGCTGTGCGGACCACACGCCAACCATGCTGCCAATACTCACATCATGCGTGCGCGAAACGAAGCTGCAGCCATTCAGCCAGCGCCTGGATCTCCTCGGCGCAGACCTGGTGGGCCATCGGGTAGCGGTGCCATTCCAGCGCGAACCCCAGCTGCCTGAGCACCTGCGCGCTGTGTTCGGCGATCTGCAGCGGAATCACCGGATCGGCACTGCCATGGGCCATGAACACCGGCTGGGCGGTGGCGCCTTCCACCAGCTGGCGGGCGGCGGCATCGACTTCCGGCAGGTAGGTGGACAACGCGATCAGGCCGGCCAGCGGCTCACGCCGGGTCAGGCCGGTAGCCAGGGTGATGGCGCCGCCCTGCGAGAAACCGGCCAGCAGGATGCGGTCGAGCGGAATGCCGCGCGCCTGTTCGCGTGCAATCAGCTCCTCGACCTGCGCCACCGACTCGGCCACGCCAGCGGTATCGGCGCGGCTGCGGAAATCCATGCTGACGATGTCGTACCAGGCCCGCATCGGCATGCCACCGTTGATGCTGACCGGGCGCTTGGGCGCATGCGGAAACACGAAGCGGATCGCCGGCCAGTGCGGGCGCACCAGTTCAGGCACGATCGGTGCGAAGTCATGGCCATCGGCGCCCAGGCCGTGCAACCAGATCACCGACCATTCCGGCGCCGCGCCGGTTTGCTGTTCCACTGTTTCCAGCATTTCCACGACTCCCAAAGACAGGCCCGCATTATGCCTGCCCCGGGCCCCGGCTCAGTCCTGCAGGGGCTCGCGCAGTGCCGCCGCTCTCAGTTCGGCCGCGCGCACCAGCACGGCCGGCGGTGCACTCTCCTCGGGAATGGACAGCAGGCCATGGCGCCGCAGCCAGTCGCCGGCGCTGCGCGAGGACGTCAGCGCCACCACCGGTACCGCCAGCGCCATGCCGATCACCACTGGCGCCATCCATGCCGCCAGCGGCGGCGAAACCGCATAGGCCATGCCGCCGACCAGCACCCCGAACACACTCAGGCCACCATAGCGGCGCAGCAGTTCCGGCCACGACACGCTGCCATCGTCACGCTGCTGCGCATCCCACCCCGAATCCTTGCCGGCCAGCACTTCGGCCACACCCCGCGACTGCACGTACATCACCACCGGCGCCATCAGCGCCGCCAGCACGGTTTCCAGCAGCACCGAGACCAGCGCGCGCAGCGCGCCACCGCAACCGAGGCGTTCGTTGCGCGAGGTGAGCATGGCGACATAGCCCATCGCCTTGGGCGCCAGCAACACCGCCATGGTCAGCACGAACACCCACACCACACCGTCCTGGTCCAGCCCGCGCCAGTACTGCGCGGGGGCCAGCTGCAGGTGCAACTCCTGCGCCACATCGATCCCGCCGTGGATCAGTGGAATGGCCACCCCGATCAGCATCAGCATCGCCCACATCGGCGCGGTGAAGTAATGGCCAATGCCGATCAGCATGTGCACCCGGCTGATCCAGTGCAGCCCGCTGGCACTGACAACCTTGGCGTGCTGCAGGTTGCCCTGGCACCAGCGGCGATCCCGGATCAGCAGATCGGTCAGTGTCGGCGGGCCTTCCTCGTAGCTGCCGTGCAGGTACGGCACCATGTGGCAGGCCCAGCCGCCGCGACGGATCAGCGCCGCCTCGACGAAATCGTGGCTGAGCACATGTCCGCCAAACGGCTTGCGGCCGGGCAACTCGGGCAGCCCCGCCTGCTCGGCGAAGGCCCGGGTGCGGATCACCGCGTTATGGCCCCAGTAATTGCTCTCGGCCCCGTGCCACCAGGCCACGCCATAGGCCATCACCGGCCCATACACCCGGCCGCCAAACTGCTGCATGCGGGCAAACGCGGTACGGCCGTTGACGACGGCCGGCAATGACTGGATCAGGCCGACGGTGGGATGATTTTCCATCGCCGACACCAGCCGCACGATCACCTCACCGGTCATCAGGCTGTCAGCATCCAGGATCAGCATCTGCGGGTAGGCGCCTCCGAAGCGGCGCACCCAGTCGGCGATGTTGCCGGCCTTGCGCCCGACATTGCTGGCACGGCGCCGGTAGAACAGTCGCCCGGCGCCGCCGGTGGCCTGCACCAGCCGTGCGAACACCTGTTCCTCGGCGCGACCGGTCACCTCGCGGGTCGTGTCGCTGAGCACGAAGAAATCGAAGTGATCCAGCTGCCCGGTGGCCGCAACCGATTCGTAGATCGCCTGCAGGCCGGCCATCATCCGCCGCGGGTCCTCGTTGTAGGTGGGCATCAGCAGCGCAGTGCGCTCACGCAACGCCGGCAGCGGCGTATCCGGATAGATGCCCAATTTCCGCCGCCCGCGGAGCAGCGCCTGCAGCCCCGCCAGGCTGCCGACGAACGACAGGGCGACCCACGCGAACAGCAGCACGAACAGCGCCAGCAGGCAGACTTCCAGCACATTGATGCCGCCACTGGCCAGCACCCGGGCCATCATCGCGCTGGCTGCCAGCGTCATCAGCGCGGTCGTGCCGAACACATACAGCCGCCGCAAACCGATATTGGCCGGCGCGGTGAGCTGCCGCGGCGCATGCAGATAGCCGTCGCGCAAAGACTGCTCGGGCATTGCCAGGGGATGCTCGGCCGGCAGCACCGCCATACCGGCATCCCGTAGCGGTGAACCGGAAATATCGAACGTCACGCGCGGCGCCCCACGACGAAGGACAGGAGAAAACCGCGGCAATCGGGAAGATGACCGCGGCTTGGGCTGGGATGAACGCTGCTTCCGTGATGCACCAGAATTCCTCGATGGGACGGCGTGATAGGCGGAAAACGTTAGACGGTTCAACTTAAACCTGCGGCAAACGCCAGGCCGCCGGCGCGGTGCCCTTTCCCCCAAACCGATCAATGCGGGAGCCCCCTCCACCGCATCGCCGTACCGGCATCCTCAACGCCAGGTCCACCTCATGACGGAGCCCGCACCTGGGCGCAGGACGGCCCCATTATCAATGAACCTCCGGACGGCCACCACTTTGCTGCGGGCCGCCCCCGCAATCCGCCCCCATGGCGTCGCCCAAACGCCCAAACGCCCCGACGCCTCGCCGCAGCACCGGCGCCCGCCGCTCCGCATTTCCGGGATGTCCTGGCGCGTGACCTGAAGACCGGCACCGCTGGCAGCAGCAGGCGCCGGTCCCGACCCCGAAGAAACCGCCCACCGGTGGGCGAATGCCTCACAGGGGCCCGCTCGCCTGCCGCCGCGCACCGGCGTCACGAAAACCAGCGCACGTTAGACAGAACCCGAAATGAACACGCGCCGGCTGCAACGCCACGAAACCTCCGGCCCAACTGCCCGAAGGCGTGCTCCGCGCAGGCGGCCGGCATGTGCACCGCTGCAGACCTCTGCGGCAGACCGTTCGTGCAGCACGGCCATGTTGAAGGCACCCGGCACGACGCAAGGAATGCCATCAAACAAACCGCCGGAAAGATCACCGGCAAAAAAATTGCGGGAAACGGCCGGCACGATGCAAACCCTGGCCGGCATGACACAAGGGGCCGCGGACAAGGCCGCCGACAGCCGCAGAAAACACTCCGGCCGGACCGTACAGCGCCCCCGGGCATGATCATCCGGGCACGGTGAAGCGCAGCCGATCAGCCCGGACGGTGGGACAACAGTCCGATACGGCGGAACCACATCTCCACCGGCACAGTGACCAGCGGCGGCACCGCGGCCACCAGCGCCACCAGCATCGCCCAGAGCGGCCAGCGCAACCTGCCCCACGCATACAGGCTGACCACCACATAGAACAGGAACGCCGCACCATGCAGCGGTCCGAAGATCCTCACCCCCAGCGTGGTGGTTTCCGTGCCGTACTTGAGCAGCATGCCGACCAGCAACCCGGCCCAGGTGACACCTTCGATAAACGCGGCCGCGGCAAACAGCTTGCCTGCGGGAGAGAGCGGTTTGGCAGACATCAGAAACCCGTGCGTGTGCAGAAAGGCGGGAAATTGTAGGCCAACCGCGCTGCTCACCCTGGATCAGCGCCGCTTTGCGCGACAGGCAGATCACATCCGTGCCGAAAGTCATGACCGACTGCGCCAGGCAACGGCACGTAGGGATCACCTTTACCTCTGTCTTATTCAACCGACCCGGACGTTAGCTTTTTCACGCTGGAACAGCACCCGCTCGGGGCGGTGCAGCAGGAAACCCTGGGCGTAGTCCACGCCGAGCTCGCGCAATACAGACAGCACGTTTTCGTCATCCACCCATTCGGCGACGACCTTCAGTTTCCGCTCGTGGCCAATCCGGGTCACGGCATCAATGATGATGCGGCTGACCGGCTCTCGCCCAAGGTCGCGCACGAAGCTGCCGTCGATCTTGATGCTGTCCACCGGCAGGTTCTTCAGATAGCCGAAGGAGGACATGCCGGCACCGAAATCATCCAGCGCGATCCGGCATCCGGACGCGCGCAGGCGCTCGATCACACGTGCCACGCGTTGCAGGTCGCGCACAGCCACCGTTTCGGTGATTTCAAAACACAGCCGCTCCGGCGGCACCCTGAACGTGGTGATCGCATCGAGGATGAAATCCGCCAAACCGTCATCCTCGAGGCTGGCGCCGGACAGGTTGATGGAACAGCTGTGCAGCTGGACACCGCACGGATGGATCCGGGAGAAGTTGGCCAACGCGGTACGGATCACCCAACGGTCCACCGCCGGCATCAGCCCGTAGCGCTCGCCGGCGCTGAGGAAGGCACCGGGCATGACCTCACGGCCGTTGTGATCGCGCATGCGCAGCAGCAGCTCCACATGCACCGCATCACCCGCCGCCGGGTCAAGCGCCACCAGCTCCTGGTAGTCCAGCAAAAGCTGGCCCTGCTCCAGCGCCCCGCGTAGGCGGTTGGCCCACTCCATCTCGCCGATACGCTGGGTGCTGGCGGCATCCTCGCGATAGGTGCAGACACGGTTGCGGCCATTTTCCTTGGCTTGGTAGCAGGCGCTGTCGGCCCAGGCCAGCAGGTCCTTGAGCGTGCTGCCTTCCCGCTCGACCATGACCAGGCCAATGCTGGCGCTGACGGTATAAGTACGCTCCTGCCAGTGGAAAATATGGCTCTCGATGCAGCGCCGGATGCGCTCGGCCAGCGCTTCGGCCTGCACCAGGTCCACATCGAACGCCAGCAGGGCGAACTCGTCCCCGCCGAGCCGGCCGAGAATCGTGTTGCGGCCCAACACGGCGCGCATCGCCCGCGCCAGCTGTACCAGCAACTGGTCACCGGCCGCATGGCCGGACAGATCGTTGATCAGCTTGAACTGGTCCAGGTCGAAGTACAGCAGCGCGAACGGCGCAGCCAGTGCAGTGCCGTCCTCACCGGCCAGCGCTTCGCGCAGCAGCCGCTCGAACTCGCGACGATTACGCAGTCCGGTCAATTCATCGTGCGTGGCCTGGTAATGCAGGCGCTCGGTCATCGCCCGCTGCGCACTGGTATCGGTGGCCACCATCAGCAAATGAGGCAGTGCCTCCACTTCCACTTGGGCCAGCGAGGCATTGATCCAGAAAGCCGCGCCGCCGGCCGGGGTCAGCATCACCTCCTGGCTGCGCCACCCACCACCACTCACCGCCATGGCAATCGCGCGCTCGCAGGCATGGCTATCGGCGAACAGCGAGCCCAGCGGTGACCCGACCACGTCACCCAGCAACTGCCGCGCCGCCTGGTTGGCGTAGGTAATGCGACTGCCGTCACCATTGGCCAGCAACACCAGCGCCGGCAGCAGTTCGTTGAGAGTGCGGAAGCGTGCCTCGCTTTCACCGAAGCGCACGCTCATGCGCCGCCCCAGATCAACCGCGCGGCGCCGGGTCGTCATCTGCGACCACACCAGCAGTGCCAGCAGGGTACTGATCGCGGTGCCGCCGATAAGGATCGCGCGCAGTTGCCCCCATTCGAACAGGTCAGCGCGCGGCCACAGACGCATCTCCCAACGGCGGCCGCCAAAATCCAGTTGCCGCACTTGCTGGGGAACTTCGGCGACCGGCGTGGCTGACGCAAATACCAGGTCCTGCCCGGCAGGCGCATCCAGATCGCGAATCTGCACGTGCATGTATTCCAGCACGCGCCCCTGCAGTGCCTGGGTGATCATCGGCTCCAGTCGCATGCTGACCGCCAGCGCTCCGATCTCGCGCTGACGACGTTCAGGCACCGTCAGCGGAACCGCACCGGGAGAATAGACCGGCAGGCGCACGGTGACGCCGGTGGCACTGGCCGCAGCGTCCTGGAACTGCAGCAAGGGAAACGGCGCTGACGCGGTGGGCATATCGCGGTCCCGCGCCAGCTGCAATGCCCGTAGATTATCCGGCTGCCGGGTGATATCGAAACCGACCAGCACCTCGTTTCCCTGCAGCGGCGCCACAAACTGGTAGCGGTAAGCCACCTGGCCGGGATCGGTGGCACTGAATTCGGCGCGCGCGAAGCCGGTGAGTACATAACCTTGCGCCAGCTCTTGCGGACGCAGGTTCTTCTGGTATTGGGAGAACTCTTTCTGGTCCATTCCATCGCTGGAAAGGAACACCGTCTGCATCGAGCGCAGCACCATGGCCGCCCCCTTCAGCGGCTCGCGCATGCGCGACTGCGCCGCATTGGCCAGCGAGCCCTGCAAGGATTCAGTGCGCTGCTGCTGGTAGACCCACTCATGGTGCGCCAGAGCCGCCGTGCACACCAGGCCCAGCAACAATACCGCCAAAGCCCAGAACGGAGAGGTGGGTACCAATCCGCGCGTAATCGCGTTGCCCGTACCCGTTTCCTCCGGTGTCCTCCCTGCCTCCCGTACTGGCATGAATTCGGCTCCCTGAAGATGACAACGACAATAATGCTCCCCCCCACCCGTCGCGCAGTGAAAGCGGCGTGGTCTATACACACATCGTCCGTGCCGCAGCAGCAGGCCGACTGTCGCCGATCAATAACCCTATCGGGTGATGAAAGGAATTCTTGAACGCAAACCCGGGACCGCAATCCATTTCTGAAACGGCGTGCCGGGTTTCACTTTTGACCACCATCGCCGCGCCGCTTCATCCATGGAGCCGCCTCGGCCGGCCGGTTCCACGGTAAGCCGGACCGATGCCAAAACACACATCCCTGCCGTGGCCGCCTTCGCAATTCGCTGTCCCGCCAATCAAGTGGACTTGAGCGGGTCAGCTCACGGCACCCTGCGGAGCTGAACGCGTTGTTGAATCCAACAGGCCCTGTTCAACGAACGTGATGTGTCGAAGCCCATGCCATCGTTGTGGTGATAGAGGCGCGGACCACAGCTTGGCTTGGCTTGGCTTGGCTTGGCTTGGCTTGGCTTGGCTCACTCGCACAGCAACGGTACGACGCCGGCGGCACGGGTCTCATCGCGTTGCGGTAGACCCGCCAGTGGCGAGGTGCATCTTCCCGCTCACCTTGCGACGAGCACGCTTGACACGACACTGCCCGGTGACATTTCCAGCCGCGCGCAACGATCCGTGGTTGCTACGACGAAACCTGGATTAATACCTGGCCAGATTGTCCCCGCTGTGAGAGAAGCGAAGTGGAAGCCGGAGCGACACAACGCGTGCGGCCAAAGTCGCTGCGGGGGGAATAGCTGCGGCAGCCGCATCCTGGCCACACCAAATTTCCAGGAACAGCGTTCACGGTTGGCGCGGGGTTACCTGGTTCAACTGCACCTTCTCCACGTGCATGGCCTTCCGCACCGCACGCGCTACCCTGCTGCTCCCGTCCCCCCTTGCACGTCACTACCGTCTTCCCATGAACAACACCGATCACCGCGTCCAGGGCCTCAACAACGATGAGGTGGCGGCCGACTGGCCTGCGATCAGCGCGCGCGAGATCGCATGGCTGAGCGGGCGTTTCCCGCAACTGGAAGGTGCCGGTGCGGTGTTGTGGCACAGCCCGCGGCCGATGTCAGCGGCGGCCATCGTCGAGGGCCGACACGGACAGGTGTTCATCAAGCGCCATCACCACAGCGTCCGCACCACGGCCAGCCTGGGCGAGGAACACCGCTTCATCGCCCATCTCGCCGCTGCCGGGGTACCGGTGGTGCAGGTAATGGGTGATCGCGATGGCGCCACCGCCATTGAACATGGTCACTGGACCTACGAGCTGCATGCACTGGCCGCCGGTCAGGACCTCTACCGCGACGCACCATCATGGACACCGCCGCTCGATCCCGGACACGCGCGGGCCGCCGGCGCGATGCTGGCAACCCTGCACAACGCCGCTGCGGGTTACCACGCCCCGCAGCGCAGCACGCACATGCTGGTCGCACGCGATGACCTGATCCGCGCGGCCGATCCCATCGCGCAACTGCAGCGCGATCTGGTCGAGCGCCCGGCACTGGCCGACTATCTGGCGCGCAAACCGTGGCAGCGCGATCTGCAGCAGACCGTGCTGCCGTGGCACCGCGCGCTCGGTGAGCGCCTGCACCGCGAACCGCGGCTGTGGGCACACAACGACTGGCACGTCTCCAACCTGCTGTGGCGCGACACCGGCAGTACCCCGAGGGTGGCCTCGGTACTCGACTTCGGTCTCGCCTCGCCTACCAGCGCGCTGTTCGATCTGGCCACCGCGATCGAGCGCAACGCGGTGGCGTGGCTGGAACTGGAGCGCGGCGCGCAGGCGGTGCATACCGATATCGCGCTGGCCCTGCTCGACGGCTACCGCCGCGTCCGCCCGCTGAGCGCGGCGCAGGTACAGCTGCTGGCCGACCTGCTGCCCATCGTCCACTTCGATTTCGCCCTGTCGGAAGTGGAGTATTTCCACGGCGCCACCGGCTCCACCGCCAACGCCGACATCGCCTGGCACACCTTCCTGCTCGGCCACGCACAGTGGTTCACCCGCAACCCGGGACAGGCGCTGCTGGCCGCGCTGCGCGCCGCCGCCTGAACCGGCGCACGGGCCAAATCCATCCGGTTGTGGTCAAATACGCCCCTGAAGCGGGGGTGCCTGGCGTGATCAGGCTGAGAGAGTCCCTTGGAACCTGATCCGGTTTGCACCGGCGTAGGGAGCTTTGAGCAGCACCCGAACCCCCTCTTTGGCGGGGTTCGTGCGCGCGCCTTCGCTTCGTCTCCCCTCCTGGCTGATGACGAACCGAATGAACCGCTGCTACCGAATCTCGCTGTTGACTGCCGCCCTGGGCGCGGCGCTGCCGCTGTACGCCAGCAACGTTGAAACCGAGGCCGCCGACCGCTCGCCCACCGAGCTGGCCGCCGTGCGCGTGCAGGCCAAACAGGACGCTGCACCGCAGACCACCCAGTCCGGCAGCTTCGGCGGCGGCGACTGGAAGAACACCCCGGCCGCGGTCAGCGTGCTCGATCGCGCCCTGCTCGACAGCCGTCAGGTGCGCACGCTCTCCGAGCTGGCGCACAACGATGCCTCGCTCGGCGACAGCTACGCGCCGGTCGGCTACTACCAGAACATCGCCATCCGCGGCTTCGCGCTGGATACCGCCACCGGCTACCGCTTCAACGGCCTGAGCATTGCCGGCGAGCAGCGCCTGGCGCTGGAACACATCGCGCAGGTGGAAGTGCTCAAGGGCGAGGCCGGACTGGCTGCCGGCGTGATGGCACCGGGCGGCATCATCAACTACGTCGGCAAGCGCCCGGCCGACGTCCGCAACCTCACCCTGGCCACCGATGCCGAAGGCAGCCGCTACGCCGCCATCGACGTGGGCCACTGGCTGAGCCCGCGCTTCGGGGTGCGCTTTAATGCCGCCTGGGACGACAGCAATTCGTATATCGAGCACGCCGATGGCCGCCGCAACTTCTATGCGCTGGCCACCGACTGGCGGATCAGCGAACGCGCCAAGCTCGAGGTGGATGCCAACTACCAGACCAGCGCGCAGCGCTCGGCCTCGGCCTACCAGCTGCTCGGCGCCAGTGCGCTGCCGGGCGAAGTGGACCGGGAGCACATGCTCGGCTACCAGGCCTGGCAACGGCCGGTGGGCATCGACAGCACCAACATCACCGCGCTGCACACCTGGGACTTCAGCCCGAACTGGCAGTCCCGGCTGTCGGCCAGCCACAGCCGCACGGTGATCGATGACAACGTCGCCTTCGCCTATGGCTGCTACTACGCCGCGCAATGCGCCGACGGCAGTGTGCCGGGCAACTTCTTCGCGCCCAACGGCGACTACGACATCTACGACTACCGCAGCCCGGACGACACCCGCCGCAACCAGGAGCTGCGCGCCGAACTGCATGGCCGCTTCAGCACCGGCAACATCGGCCACCAGCTTACGCTCGGCGTGGACGGCTTCCACCGCACCGTGGACAAGCGCCGCAACGTCAACGAGTACGTCGGCACCGGCAACATCCATGACACGGAGGTACCGCAGTTCGCGCCCTCGCCGCTGCAGCCGGGCCCCTCGGTGCGCCGCCTGGACAGCAGGCAGAACGCGCTGTTCGTGCTCGATCGCATAGATCTCGGTGCCGACTGGCAGTGGCTGGCCGGCGGTCGCTTCGTGCGGCTGGAGGAGACCGCGCGCAACAAGCGCGGCGCGCTGGAACGCGAAAGCCGCCTCTCACGCTTCCTGCCGCAGAGCGCGCTGATCTGGCGCGCGAACGATCAGCTCAATGTCTACGCCAGCTATGTCGAAGGCATCGCGCTGGGTCAGGAAGCACCGTTCTGGACCACCAATGATGGCGAATTCCTGCCTGCGGTGCGCTCGCGCCAGACCGAAGTCGGCGTCAAGTTCGCGGCCTCCGAGGCACTGGCGCTGGGCGCGGCGCTGTTCCGCATCACCCAGCCGTTCCAGTACGCCCAGCCCGATGCCAGCGACGCCGGTTACACCTTCGTCGAGCGCGGCCAGCAGGCCCACACCGGTCTGGAACTGACTGCGCGCGGGCACGTCAGCGAGCACCTGCGGCTGACCGCCAGCGCCAGCGTGCTGCAGGCCGAAGCCCGCCACAGCGGCACGCCCGCCTATGAAGGCCATCAGCTGATCAACGTGCCCAAGACCCGCGCCAGCCTGCACGCCGATTACGAGCTGCCGTTCGTTGAAGGCCTGGGTATCACCGGCGGCTGGCGCTATGCCTCGGCCAATGTCGCCACCGCCGATGGCCGCGTGCGCGCGCCCAGCTACAACGTCGCCGATGCCGGCCTGCGTTTCCAGCACCAGCTGCGCGGGCATCGCATGAACTGGAACCTGTCGGTGGACAACCTGTTCAACCGCTTCTACTGGCGCGATACCGGCAGCAGCTCCGGTGACTACTACCTGTTCCCCGGCGCACCGCGTCAGGCCCGCCTGTCGGTCACCATCGCGCTATGAACCCGGCGCTGCTGGAATGGTCGGCCGTCGTCTTCAGCATCCTCGGCGTGTGGCTGATGACGCAACGGCGGATGCTCGCCTGGCCGGTCGGACTGGTCTCGGTCGGCCTGTACGCACTGGTGTTCGTACAGGTCAGGCTGTATTCCGATGCCCTGCTGCAGGGCGCCTTCGCCGCGTTCCTGCTGTACGGCTGGCTGACTTGGCGCCGGCAACTGCAGCACGACGGCCAGATCGTCATCGCGCCACTGGCAATACGCCAGTGGTCGCGTGACCTCGGCATCGGCCTGGCGTTCGGCCTGGCCCTGGGCGCGGCGATGCACAGTTTCACCAACGCCGCGCTGCCGTGGCTGGACGCCATACTCGCCGCGCTCAGCCTGGTGGCGCAGTGGTGGCAGGCACGCCGGCATGTCGCCGCGTGGTGGCTGTGGATCGTGGTCGATGTGGTCTATATCGGCATGTACCTGGTCAAATCGCTGCACGTCACCGCTGCGCTGTACCTGCTGTTCGTCGGTCTGGCGGTGATGGGCCTGCGGGCATGGAGCAAGGCGGCCAGGACGGTCTGACGGGCCGGGGCCGGCTCATGCCGGCCCCGGCTTTTTACCCCAACCCAGGTTGAGGGGCGTGTACCTGTCCACGTTGCTCGGGCTGCTGCTCCTGCCGCCTACTCTGCGTTTCATTCAGTACCTGCAAGTGGGCGAGCGACTGCTCAACCGACCTGCCCAGCGCTTCATCGGTACGCATATGTGCTCGCAGATGCGCCGGATCATCTGGCACGCCTTGCACAACAAACAGGTTCTCACCGTGTTGGGCTGTCCCGGTAGTTCGGCTGAGCAGTACATGGTCTATCTGCGTCAGACCATTTTCTTTAGCCAGGCAGGCAGCACTTGCCACCAATCTGGCGCTATTGCCGTCGTAGTTCCTTCCCAGATTCTGCTCGAGACACCGCACGGCCCTCTCCGCCTGGCGATGCAACGGATCCTCCTCGGGCATAGTGCCGCTATGGAGGTCGAGGTAGCTGGGATGCACATCATGCTCCAACCGGTTTACCTCTGGCGGGAATACTCTTGGCGCGATCTGCTGCAACGTGGCCGGATCGAGGTCGCCGCTGGCCGGCAGCCCCCGTGCGTTCTGGTAGTTGATGACAGCAGGCTGCATAGAAAGCCTGTAGACGCCATCTTCCTGCAAAAGCCCGCCATTGGTGTCACGAAAACCCTCCGCGTTCAAGCGCTCCTGGATCAGACGCACGATATCCGCCGACTCTCCAATGCGGATCACACTATCATCGATGACTGGCCTAGCTTCGATGCCTTGTGTCTGTCCCGCGGGATCAATGGACAGCCGGCCACTGGCCAGATCTTCAATATAGTTCTCATAGTGCTGGTAATAGCGGGTATCGACCTCGAAGTGGACATGCTTGCCAGCACGGGCGTTGAGCCCACGATTACTCTGGATACCAAGAGACTGGCCGTACCCGACCTCGTCGCCCACGTGGACGGCGATGGGATAGAGATGCCGGGCCCTCACAATCACCTCACCACCGCGCCTGTCGAGGATGTCGACAACACCATTGGCAGCGTCAACACGGCCGACATAACCTGCCATCGGTGCAGGCACATCAACCTGCCGCACGCCAGGCTGGCCACTCGCGATTCGCGAGTCCTCCAGTATGAAATCTTTCACGAGCAGAACCTGGTCCTGCGTCAATGCGCGATATTCGTCGGTGCGCGCCGCCTCCACCTCCTGAATTTCACCACCTACAACGCTGTAGGTCCGCCGGCGATGGTCTTCACCGCGGACAACCACTCCATTCAACAGCTGTGCGTTCCTGTTGTAGTCCGGGTGATGTGTTACCAGCCCTTCAAGGTCGTTGAACACTTCGTTTCTTTGAACTCTGTTCCGATCCGGCGCCCCCAGTTGCAGCATTCGATAGCTTGGCAATTCCCTTTCCATAGATTCTTCCTTGTCTGATCAAAAGCCCTTCTAGCGATCGCACTTCCTGTAGACATCGGCGTGGAATTCTGACGTAACGGAAAGATTCCCATCGCTGAGCACGAAAATTTTGGGGTCGCCTCTTTCGTAGACCCCGGAAGGTCCGACATCCACCAACGATTCAATCCTCCACGCCGGTGGCTCGCTCGAAATGACGGCCACCGCAGATGGGGTGCTCTGATCCTCATACCCCTGGAGCAACTCTGCGCTGATGTGCATCACGTTGTCCCCGTCGAGAGGTTGGCCACGTTGTGGGCAAACCGCCGATGCAGGAATCCAAGAGCCGTGCAGTTCCTGTGGATAGGACGCGACCGCTTTCGTACCAGTAGAAGACGCCACGCCCGCATCTGCGGTCATCGCAAAAGCAATGGCCGAGATGGCAATGGCGAGCGAGAATTTCCAGTTCATCCACCTGCACTCCCTGTCTGCGTGATTGAATCTTCGTCGTTTCGCCCCTCAAAGAAGCAGGCGGGAGGTTGTCCCATTCCGCTGCAGACTCAGCCAAGAACCGTTTGAAAGAAGAACGAACCATCCAGAAATCCTGACACCCAATACAGAACGGTTATGTGGCCATGCTTTCCTGAACCTGATGGCTGCTACTCGATCATACTGTCGGGGTTTATCTGCACCGGCGGTACTTTCTGGTCGCCTCGCCATCAGAGATGGTCAGATGATCATTTTTGACGATATACAGATCATCAGTAGTGATCCCTGGGGCGTTGTCTGAAGTTGCAGAAACCCGCCAGGCAAGCGGGCTCTCTGAAACACGCTCTATGGAAACAGGTGCCTCCTGATGCTCGTAGCCCATCAGCCGCGCCGTTTCCACTCGTATCGGCGCATCCAGATCTGGATCGATGGGCAACTTGCAGGAGCCCTGCCCAAGATCCCACGTACCTTGAAGCTCTTTGGGGTAAACCGGTGACGGCCCGCTCTTTGCGGCTGATACCTCATCAGCCGCCGATATAGAAATCAATACCAGAAGAACAGCCTTCAGCGGACGCATATCCATCTCCTTGTGAAGAGCACTAGCCATACAGCTCACCCGGCGCTAGCCAACAACCTGGAACAAAGCGACACACATTCCGTGTCACAGGCCTTTATTGGCTTGTGCATGATGCAATCCTGCGCAGTTGCGGCGCTGTGCCGGTCGCCTCCTTGTTGTAGATACAGTGGCAACAGATACACCGCCTTCGGGACATTGCCTGTCAAACGAATCGAAGAATGTCGGCAAATCACATGTGGCGGTGTAGGAAAAGACCACCAACACACGCGTCAATCCGGTATTCGACCGCGGCTCAGCCCCACACCACGCCGACACAACACAGACTTGGAGAGCCAGGAGTGCGAACGTATGGGTCGCATTCTCGTCCCCAGACCTGAAAGAAAGAACGGCAGCGTCTCGCCTGATAGAACAGGTATCTCAGCGTTGCTTCAACTACTGTCTTTCAGCCAGGCGGTGATCGGCCTGCGGGCATGGAGCAGGGCGGCCAGGACGGCCTGAAAACCACGGGCAGCACCGGGCTTCGATACTTGCCGGTCGAAGCCCGGCTTGCTGCAATCTCGCCCACTTCTTTGGAGTGCGCCATGCAGGACATCGGGGCGTAGTTGCTGGTAAATCCGGCTCGGGCAATGGTGGGGTGTCGTTGTGAGTCACCCTGCTGATGCAGCTGCGCAGCATCGCTGTGGTGACATGCGGCGCCGCGCGGATTGTTGTCGCTCTGCACATACGCGTCAGCTGACCGGAAACCTTTCACGAAATACGGGTCACTCCACTCTGATCCCTGTTTCTATCTGTTCCTGCTTTTTCAGCCCGCTCGGCTGCCGATGATCTACCCGCAGGTGCGGTGGACACGGGAAAAAAGCGTGGATGAAGGACGAATCGAAGAGGCCCCGCTGCGGAGGACAGGCGCAATCCTCACCGGGGAGTTGTCTGCACCTACCGCGTCCATGCCGGTCGTGGCCTGAGGCGTGTGCGGCGGCGCGTCGAGGGAGGTCAATGCGGCCAAACAGCCTGACGGCGGCACTGTGCCGCCCCTGCCTGTCACTGCCATACTGCGTACGCGCCTGAACGGCATAGGCGCCCCAAACAGGCCAACCGCCATGCGCTTGAAGACCGCCCCCGTGTTGATCGGATTGTCTGCGCTGAGTTTTGCGCTGGTTTTTGTCGATCTGCCGGCGGGAACCCGCGGCAGCATGGCGGCCGTCAGCCTGGCCTCGGGCGTGGCGGCGCTGGTGATGATGGCCTGCGCCGCCTTGCTGGGTGCGCGCTGGAAAGTGGTGGAGTCGGCATTCGGGGGACTGGACCGGGTCTATGAAACCCATAAATGGCTGGGGGTCTGGGCGCTGGTCTTCGCCTCGGTGCACCTGGCATTCAAGGCGGGCATGCCGGGCTGGGAGACCGCCGCAATCATCGAACTGCCTGCGCCGGTGACGCGCCTGGTACGGCAGCTGTCCTACATCGCGCTGATGCTGATCGTGCTGCTCGCACTGAACCGCAAAATTCCGTACCGCACCTGGCGCTGGTGGCACAAGTTGTCCGGCCCGCTGTTCCTGATTGTGGTCCTGCACTGGCTCAGCTTCAAGTCACCGGTCGCGCTGCTGTCCCCGGCCGGTGTCTGGCTGACCATCGCCGCGGCGCTGGGTGCCGCCGGCGCCTTCTACAAACTGTTGCTCTATCCCTTTGTATCCAACCGCGCCGAATACCAGGTCACCGGCGTGGTATCCGGCCCTTCCGCGGTGCGGCTGGTGCTGTCGCCGCTGGGCCACGGCATTGAATACCGGGCGGGCCAGTTCGCCTTTGTGTCCTTCAGTGCGCCCGGGCTGCACGAGCCCCATCCGTTCACCATCGCCAGTGCGGGGACGCGCGGCGAGCCGGTGCAGTTCGTCATCCGCGCCCTGGGCGATTACACGCAGCGTCTGGTCCGGGAGGTTTCCATCGGGATGACCGCCGAAGTACACGCACCGTTTGGGCGATTCATGCGGCCGGCGCAGGCGACCGCCGAGGTATGGATCGCTGGCGGCGTTGGCATTTCTCCATTCCTGGCCTGGCTGGATGATCCTGCCGCGCGCGGACTAGAACGCATCACCCTGTTCAATTTCCAGACGCCGGGTCGCGCGTTTCCCGCCGCCGAGGAGTTGGCCCCGCTCGCACAGCAGCGCGGCGTGGACTACGTGCCGATACTGGCGGGCGTGGAGACCCCCGCCTTCCAGGAGAAGTTCGCCGCGCGGGTGGCCGAAGCGGGCCCCTCCCATCTCCAGGTCTGCTTCTGCGGCCCGGCCGGCCTGCTCGAGGAGGTCCGCAAGATCATGGCCGCCCATGGCGTGCCCAACGCCAACCTCTCGCACGAACTGTTCGACTTCCGCTGACGCGGCCCCCCGGCCGCCGTCATCCAGACGGTGCTGCAGGCATCGGCGCACCCGGCGCCTGCTGCTTGCCACATCGGCGTTAGGTGCGGGCGCGAATCCGATGAGGGCCAAGCCAAGGCCGCCGGGCTGGCGCCGCCCGGGTCCGGAACCGCCCTGAACCACGCATGGGGCGAGCGGGTGTTCCGCCCGCGGGGTTTACCGGTCGCCCCGCGTCCCTTCGTCGGAGACGATGCGGCCGTCCACCAGTGTGATCTTGCGGTCGCAGGTTTCCGCCAAGCGCGGGTCGTGGGTCACCACCAGCACCGCGCAGCCGAACTGTTCGTTGAAGCGGCGCAGCAACTGGAACACGTCCGCCGCGGTGCGGGTATCCAGGTTGCCGGTGGGCTCATCGGCCAGCAGCAGGGAGGGCCGGGTCATCAACGCCCGGGCGATGGCCACCCGTTGCTGCTGGCCACCGGAAAGCTGGTCGGGAAGGCGGTCGGCGAACTTCTCCAGGCCCACGTCGGCCAACAGCCCGCGGGCGATATCCAGCGTCTCGCGCGACGGCCGGCCGTGGGCGACCAGCACCGGCATCAGCACGTTCTCCAGCGCGGTGAACGCGCCGATCAGGTGATGGAACTGGAACACGAAACCGATCTGGCTGCCGCGCAGCGCGGTGCGGGCTTCGTCGTCCATCGCGCGGGTGGGCCGGCCGCCCAGATAGAGCTCGCCAGCGGTGGGGGAATCCAGCAGGCCGATCATGTTCAGCAGCGTGCTCTTGCCCGAACCGGAGGGGCCCACCAGTGCGGCGAAGTCGGCGCTGTCCAGCCTCAGGTCCACCCCGTGCAGCACTTCCACCTCGTTGGGCTGGCCCAGGTTGTAGGACTTGCGCAGCCCCTCCAGGCGCAGCACCTCGCGGACCTCAGACATGGCGGATGGCCTCCACCGGATCCAACCGCGATGCACGCCAGGCCGGCACCAGCGCCGCGCCCATGCCGGACAACGTGGCAAGCGCCATCGCCGCCAGGACCAGCGCCGGCGGCAGCACGATGGTGAACAGCTTCGGCCCGAAGCTGTTGAACGCGCCCACCAGCCCCCAGCCGGCCAAGGCACCCACCGCCGAACCGACCAGGCCCAGCACCGCGCCCTGGATCAGGAACACCTGCAGCATCTGCCGCCGCCGCGTTCCCATCGCACGCAGGATGCCGATCTCGCGGGTGCGCTGGGCCACGCTCACCGCCAGCACGCTGGCAATGCCCAGTGCCACCGAGATGGCCACGAAGAAACTGATCATGCGCGTGGACATGCTCTGCGAGGTCAGCGCGTTCATCAGCTGGGCATTGCTCTCCATCCAGCTCTCGGCCTTGAGCCCGGTGAGCCCGCGCAGGCGCGCGGAGGTCTGGTCGGCGGCGAACACGTCCTGCACGGTCACATCGATCACGCTGATGCCGCCGGGCAGCGCCAGCAGCGACTGCGCCTGTTTCAGATCCAGATACACGTAGCGCGCATCCAGCTCGCGCACGCCCAGCTCGAAGATGCCGGCAACGTTGATCACCGCCTCGCGGCCTTCGCCGGCGTCCAGGCGCAGCTTGCCACCGGTGCGCAGGCCCAGGTCCTCGGCCAGCTGGCGGCCGACCAGCCCGTTGCCCGAGCCCACCTCCAGCCGGCCCTCCACCAGGTTCTCCTGCAGAGGGATCACCCGCACATAGCGCGGGAGGTCGATGCCGACCAGGGCCACCGAGGCGGTCGCATCGCCGCGACGCCCGAACGCCGGACCGGACACCACCGGCGAGACCGCGCTGACCCCGGGCAGGCGCTCGATCACCTCCAGCACCTGCTGCCAGTTGTCGATGGGGCGCAGCGACTGCGGGCGCGGCTCCTCCAGCACCAGCTGCAGGGTGCCCGGTGCCGCCGGCGCGATATGGTTGACCTCGCGCGGCGCCTCCACCCGGACATGCGCCTGGGTACCGAGCGTGCGTTCAATCAGGTTCTGCTGCAGACCGGCGATCAGCGCGGTGACGAACACGATCACCGACACACCCACCGCGATACCGAACAGGATCAGCAGCGACTGCGCCCGGCCCTGCCGCAAAAAGCGCATCGCGATGGTGGACTCGATCCACATGGCTCAGCCGGCGTCGCCGGCATCGGCCGCGGGCGGCATTTGCGCCACCGGCGGCGGCTGCAGGCGCAGGCGCACGCGAGCACCGTCGGCCGGACGCCCGGTGACACCCAGGGCGCCCGCCGCCACGATCTCGTCGCCTTCCTCCAGGCCCTGGGCGATCTCGGTCATGGCCAGCCCGCGCAGCCCCAGGCGCACCGCCACGGGCACTGCACGACCATCGCGCACGCGCAGGATCTGCGCGCGGTCCGAGCCCGGATCGGCCGCGATCAGCGCGTCGTTGGGCACGGCCAGGGCACGCCGGCGCTGGCCGGTGAGCAGGGTCGCGGTGACGGTCATGTCCTGACGCACGAAGTCGACCGGCGGATCGATGCGGAGCCGCACATCGACCGTGCCACGGGCCGGGTCGATCGACGGGGCGATGTGGTACACGGTGGCGGCAAACGGGCGTCCGGGCCAGGCGTCGGCCACGCAGGTCGCCGGCTGCCCGACCTCGAGCAGCGCCAGATTCTTCTCGTCCAGCGGCAGCAGGATTTCGCCGGGCGCATCGCGGGCGATCTCCAGCAGCACCTTCCCGGCACTGACCGTATCGCCGGGCTCCACCTGGCGGGTCAGCACGGTGCCGGCGACGGTCGCCCGGATAACCGCGCGCTCCAGCTCGGCGTCGGCCGCGCGCAGGCGTTCAACCGCCTGGGCTTCGCGCGCACCGCCGGTCAACGCTTCAACCGCCACCCGCGCCTGATCGGCCACCGCGCGTGCGGCAACCAGGGCCTGCCGCGCCTGCTCCACGCTCTCGCGCGACACCAGCTGCCGCTGGCCCAGCGCGGCGCGGCGGGCGGCCTCGCGCTCGGCCTGGGCCAGATCGGCCCGGGCCTGGCGCAACCGCGCCTGGGCGTCGGGTCGCTCGGCCTGGCGCAGCGCGGCCAGCGCCGCGCGTGCCTCGTCGCGGCGCGCTTCCAGGTCGGCGGCACGCAGCACCACCAGCACGTCGCCCGGTGCGACCCGGTCGCCGTCCATCACCCGGCGCTCCAGCACCAGGCCGGAGATCTCGGTCCCCACTTCCACCCGGGACAGCGCCGCGACGCGACCGGTTGCGACCACGTTCTGCACCAGCGGACCGACGCTCACCACATAGCCCGGCAGCAGCGGACCGCGCCAGCGGACACTGCCCCAGGACAGCACGGCCAGCACCAGCACGACGGCACCGGCGATGATCCATTTCCGCCGAGCGGAGGCGTGTGGCATGGGTGGGGCACTCTGGAAACCAGGGCGTATCTTCACCTGTCCGTCGTCGGGGCGACAATGGCGGGAAGAACCCGGGCGACCGGAACCGGGGTCAGGGTCCAGTTCCGACTCTCGCATCAGCCTTATTCCGATAGGCCGCGCCACGCGCACGCCCTGCCGTCGAGAGCAACGGACAAGGGAGCAGGTGAGAACCGGGGTCGGACTCCAGTTCCTCCCACCTGGCCCTGATAGCTGAGTGGCGCCGGGGAGCCGCTTGCCAGCCCATCCCCAACCCTATCCAATGCGGTGATGCCTACTCGTGCGCCTCTCCGTCTGGACCGTCGCCGCTTCCTCGCGCTGGGGGCCGGTTCACTGGCGGCGATCGGATCAGCGCCGCTGGCCGCCGGCGCGCAGTGCCGGGCCGATACGGGACCGTGGATTCCTTCCGATGCGTTTCTGGCGGCGCTGCCGCGCCTGATGGCCGCGTTCGCGGTACCCGGGCTGGGCATTGCCGTCATCGACGGGGGCAAGCCGGTCTGGAGCCGCACGCTGGGCGTGACCCATGCCCTGACGCAGGCCCCGGTCACCGCCGAGACCCTGTTCGAGAACGCTTCGCTCAGCAAGCCGGTGTTCGCCTATCTGGTGCTGCAGCTGTCCGATCAGGGGCTGATCGATCTCGACCGGCCGCTGGTGCACTACCGCCGGCCGGACTATCTGTCCGATTCACCGTGGATCGCGCTGATCACCGCGCGCGATGTGCTGCGCCATTCCAGCGGCTTGCCCAACTGGCGCCCCCAGCCGGCGCAGGAAGCACTGACGCCCGCCTTCCAGCCGGGCACGCGCATCGGCTATTCGGGCGAGGCGTTCTTCTGGCTGCAACTGGTGGTGGAAACACTGACCGGGGAAAGCCTGGACGAATCGATGCAGTCGCGCCTGTTCGGGCCAGCCGGCATGACCGCCAGCAGCTACGGCTGGGATGCCGCTCTCGCCGCGCGCTCGGTCTACGGCCACCGCGCCCATGACCGGCCCGGCACCGGCATGCCCCGCCAGTTGCTGCGCGAGCAATGGAGCGCGGCGCAGCCGGTCGCCGAGCGCTGGGGCAAGCCGCTCTCGGCGTGGAAGTACGACGATGCGGTGCGCGCCCTGCCCGACGTGCTGGCCAGCGCGCCGCCCAGGCTGGTGCAGTGGCAGGGCGACATCATGGCCAATGCCGCCGCCAGCCTGCGCACCACGCTGCGCGACTACGCCACCTTCATGACCTTGATGATGCCGCGCACCACGCCGGCCGCGTGGGAGATCAGGGAAACCACCCGCCAGGCGATGCTCACGCCGCAACTGGTCCTGCCCGGCCGCTGGACCGACAAGGGACTGGGCTGGAACCTGGAAGACACCCGCAGCGGGCCGGTGTTCTATCACGCAGGCAGCAACGCCGACATCTTCAAGAACTTCGCGCTGGGCGATGCCGCGCGGCAACGCGCGATCGTGCTGCTGACCAATGGCGGCAGCGGCAACCTGCTCTACCGGCGCATCGTCCGCCATGCCAGCGGGCACGACCTGCTGGGCTTTGATCTCTGACAGTCGGGCAAACCCTCAGGTTCGACACGACGGGAAACAGGCGCAGGGTGGACAGCCCCAGCGGCTCCCGCTGCTCATGACCGCCCGCCGCAGAGAGGCACCAGAGCGTGCACCCGGCGCTCGCCGTGTTTTGCCGGGTCGATGAAGCCCACCCGGCCTACGCTCGTTACTGGTAGGACAAAGGCGCAATGGCCGCCGCTTGCGCACGGTGCCGTGCGGTGCATCGGTTGTCCGTGCGCCCCGGAAGTGGCTTCATCGGTATAGAAGGGGCGCTGCGCGGCCAGGCGTGGGCGGTTTTGGGATGGCGGTGACGCTTTGACGGAGGGGGCCGGGTGATCTGCGGGCGCAGGCGGGCGTTTTTCGCGCAGCGGTGACCGGTTTGCGGTCGCTGCCGACCGATTTCTGCTCGTGCGCGACCATTTTTCGGCCGGTGACGAGCGATTTATGGTCGATGCCGACCATTTATTGGTCGCGCGCGAGCGATTTCCGGTCGACGCCGACCATTTTTTGCTCGTGCACGACCGATTTCTGGTCGACGACGACCATTTTTCGGTCGCAGTCGAGCGATTTTCGTTCGGCGTCGACCGATTTTTGGTCGATTGTCCTGAAAATGGATGTAGTGGCCGGCGGCGGCAAGGGGCGGACGGCGACGACGGTGGCGGCGGCGCCCCAAACGACAACGCCGGCACGGGGCCGGCGTTGTCGGGCAAGCGCTGCGGGGGATCAGCCGGCGCCGGCCACCTCGGCCGGGGCTACCGGGGCGGCCGTGCGGGTGCCGCGGAAGCGGTGGCCGAGCTGGCGGCGCAGGTCTTCCAGGCCGTGGTCGTTGCCGGACACCTTGATATGGCCGTAGGCGTCCAGCGCGGTGCTCATCAGGTCGCTGCCCAGTGCGTTGACGGTGTCCTGCACCCGGCTGGTGAGGTACTGCAGGCGTTCGAGCAGCGGCACCAGCTGGTCGTAAGCGAGCAGGTCGGCCTGCGCGGCTGGAATATCCAGGCTGGCCGGCACCACGTGCGGGTGTTCCTCCACCACGCGCAGGGTGCGGCGTACGAACGGGCCGGAGCGCTCGCCCATGAACACCAGCCCGCGCGCGTCCTCGGCCGGCAGGGAAATCAACCCGGGCAACGCACTTTCAATCTGCTTCAAACCGGTGGTGGCGGCGGCCACCTGCGCGTCGCTGAGGACGAGGGAAACCACATTCTGGGTCACAGCCTGCTCCTTGCTTATGCGTATCCAACCCGGCACGTCCGGGGTCCGTGCTCCGTTACCGCCGGTGGCAATCAACCGTCCGGGCGGCCGGAGCACGGCGACGTTGCGCCCGTGCCACAGCCCACGTCAGTCGGTGGAACACGCGTTGCGCGGTAGGAAAAGGACTACAGAGCCGTTAGCGTGAGCGCCGCTTCCGCAAAACCGACACTGCCTCATCGTTTTCGAGGCGCTTATTTCCCATGAGCCAGATGCGATAGGCTCGACGCGGCGTACGGCGGAGAGCGATGGAATGCGTTACCGGCTTTCGGGAAAACTGATCCTGTTCCTACATGTTGTGGCAATGGCACCGATCAGCATCGCGTACGGTGCGATCGACGGCGGCACCTGGCTGCCGCCCATCCTGTATGTCGGAGCAATGATTTGCATGTGGGGACTGACGCTGCCCGGTGCCAAACGCGGATTGGTCTTTGAAATGCTGGGTTTCTATTACCAATTCAAGATGTTCCGCGAAAATGGATTCAAGCACTTCGGTCACGCACGCCGCGAAGATTGGGACAGGTATGGACGGATTTCACGCGTACTGCTCCACGCGCTCGCACTGATTACGATCTTGGCATTCATGTCCGGTGGAAAGATCGGAAGCGATTGGTTCTGGCAATGCGTGCTGCTCGGCACATCGTTCGCCATTGGAATCGAATCGGGCACCGTCATATTCAGGTCCGGTGATGCCCCGAGGCGCCGAAACTGACACGGTGCCGGCAATTGCTGGGAGCACTTTTTACAGCAAGCAGGCTGGATCGTTGATACTCAGTCAGCCCGCGGGCCTTGGAACCCTCGAGGCGATTCTTTTTGAAAGATCAAGAGCTTTCGTGCACCTGCGGTGCGCGAGTCACTTTTTCTTTGCTTGTGCAAAGAAAAAGTAACCAAAAGAGGCGCTTTTCCAACAACCGAATGGTTGGTCAAGCCCCCCCGGGCGCATGCCCGCGCGTTGCGCGGGTCCGCCACTGCCTGCCGCATTTTTCGACGGCACATCTGTGTACCGGCGAAAAACGACGCGCTCCTGCGCGTCGCCCTGCGGGTATCCGCGCCGGTCATTGGCCATGCTCTACGGGGTGAAGGTCAACTTCAAAAGCACAAGCTGAAAAGCGAAAAGCGAAGGGCGAAGGGCGAAGGGCGAAGGGCGAAGGGCGAAGGGCGAAGGGCGAGCCAGGCAAACATGCCGCTCTCCTCCATACAAACACCGAACCCACCGTCATCACGAATCAACTTTCCGGGCTCACCTGCGGTCACTTTCGCTAGGGCTTTGGCTTTGGCTTTGGCTTTGGCTTTGGTTTTTCCTGTTGCTGTTGCTGTTGCTGTTGCTGTTGCTGTTGCTGTTGCTTACAGCATTTGATCCACCCGAGCCGTCAAAGCGTGCCGAGCACCGCAGCGGATCGGGGGAATAAGGCGCGGGTGTCTGAGCGAAGCGAGTTCCGCGCCGCCCCGGTCCGCGAGAAGCGCAGGGCACCGATGCGGCCCTATTGCATCGGCACGCGTCCGGCGGAAGCGGTTTTGGTTCCTTTTGCCAAGACAAAAGGAACCCGCACGCGCAGCGTGTGGAAGCCGTTGCCCCTCATTTCACAACCAGAATGACCGGAGCGATACCGTGGCTCTCAGCCGGCTTTGCTGGGTTGATAAAGCCAACCCAGCCTACGGCCCTGGAAATCAATGACGGCCGCCCGTTTAAAACCCGGGAGGCCGCCAGAACCGCGATATTTGAGTACATCGAAGTGTTCTATAACAGGGCCAGGCTGCATTCCGGGCTGGGCTACACCACGCCGTTACAAGCCGAACAGCAATATCAACCGGTCAGGACTGTCCCCTGACTACCCTGTCCACGAAACACGGGTCACTCCAACCTGACCCCGTTGTTCCCCCCTGTTTTTGCCGTTATTCCGCGATCAGAACTTCCATCCAAATCTCAGCCGATCATAAAAGCAGGCCAGCTTGCGGAAGTAACTCACATAACCGCTATTTTGTTGACTAAAAATGTCAAAGTTATCTTTCAGGAACGCATGAAGAACATCCAAGTCAATCTTGTCGGATGATAAAAATGGAATATAAGCCGCAGCAACCTCTGGACTAAATTCACGTATTACATCAGCCGCACCCATATCCTTGCATTTATTATTAAAAGACTTTTTGTAGACACTTAGGCGAAACTCATCTATTCGCCTATCCACCCACTTTTTAAGCTCGTAATCAGACTTATTGTACTCAGCCTTAGTAAGAACCCCTGCAGCACTTAGATACTTAAAGACAGGTATGTTACTTGTATTCCTACCAACACTCTTTATGACACTCTTAAGGACCAAATCTGCGTCATAATTTTTTTCAGAAACAATCAAATCAGAAAAAAGATCAACAGCCTGAATGGACTCGTATCCAACAGCAGAAAGCCCCTTAGATACAACCCCAACGCCAACCAAGAATTCTACACTGTCAGTAGCAGAAATCTTCTCTATATCTATGACAGTGATTTTCTTATCAGGCTCTCCATTTTTTACAACCTCGTACATCTGCTCTTTGCAGAATCGAAGGATGCGCGCTGGCACCTTACGCTTCACTTGCTCCAGCGCTGAATAAACAAGAGAAAAATCGTTAGTTTTTACGAGCACGATCGGAATTTGCTCAGAATCAGTTGCATAGAAAGTCTCAGAAATTGAGTCCTCCTCGCCATCACCAAGGCGCTGGAGAAAAATCAAATTCTTACGAAGCTTTGAGACATTCTTTGATCCAATGCATGAGCTAATAGCACGAAGTATCGACTGAATATTTGGATCGGATAGTGAGTATCCAATAAAAACAACCGGATGCTCCACAAATACAGTTATTAGCTTCGCAGCCAGATAGGGATTACGACTAGCAAAAAGAGAATAGTCGTCCGATGTAAGAACTAGAGAATCAGGATCTGAACATCCGCCATGGATTTTATATATTTCACCAACCTCTTGAGGATTAGCAAACAGGAGGTCACCCTGACCGACATAAACTTTGTAGTCAGGGAACAGGTGCTCAGAAAAGCAATCCCAATTAGTTGTAATAATTCCATCGACGTTTAGACGACGAATTATCTCAACCTCGCCAGGCAACTCCAGACCACCTGGAAACTGACTAGTCAACGAAGACAAGTAATTACATATTTCCACTCGAAGCGCGGACGAACTTGTTGCTATTCGACCACCCCACTGGTCGCGACTTTTCGAGAATTCTTCCTCACGCCACCAGCGCTCATTGAAATCTACGGATAGCAGCTTTGCGGCCTCCGGGTAATCGCCATCCACTTTGGACAAGTAGTACTCGAACTGTACACCTGGCGCACAAAATCTTTGCAAAAGCCCCTTCCAATCCTCCAATCCAATATAGCGACGAGAGAATCCAGAGCCCAGGAAGAGGAAGGCACCCGAAGCCTTTTCTTTGAGGATTTCTACGAGGTAGTTTGTTATATCCATATTTCCCCCAATAAAAGATGGGCGACCTAAAGGCCGCCCATTTCACATACCAGAACCTTCATCAAACCCCCACAGGGTTCGCCTTCTCCGGATCAATCCCATACTGCTTGATCGCCCGGGCCACGTCCTTGGCGGTCATCTTGCCGTCCTTCGCCAGGGCGGCGATGGCGGCGTGGGCGATGTAATACCGGTCCACTTCGAAGAAACGACGCAGGTTGGCGCGGGTGTCGGAGCGGCCGAAGCCGTCGGTGCCCAGGACCGAGTAGGTCATCGGCACGAAGGCGCGGATCTGGTCGGCGTAGGCGCGCACATAGTCGGTGGCGGCGATGACCGGGCCCTGGCGGCCTTCCAGCAACTGGGTGACGTACGGCTTGCGCTGTTCGGCTTCCGGATGCAGGCGGTTCCAGCGCTCGGCGTCGAAACCGTCGCGACGCAGTTCGTTGAAGCTGGGGCAGGACCAGATGTCGGCGGTGACGCCGAAGTCCTTGTCCAGCAGCTCGGCCGCGGCGATGGATTCACGCAGGATGGTGCCGCTGCCCAGCAGCTGCACGCGCAGCTCGCCCTTCTTGGGCTTGCCGGCGTCGGTGAGCAGGTACATGCCCTTGATGATGCCCTCGGCTGCACCCTCGGGCATGCCCGGGTGGGTGTAGTTCTCGTTCATCAGGGTGATGTAGTAGTACTCGTCCACCTGGTCTTCCATCATGGCTTTGGTGCCGTGCTGGAGGATGACGGTGACTTCGTAACCGAAGGTGGGGTCGTAGCTGCGCACGTTGGGAATGCCGCCGGCGACGATGTGGCTGAAGCCGTCTTCGTGCTGCAGGCCTTCGCCGTTGAGCGTGGTGCGGCCGGCGGTGCCGCCGAGCAGGAAGCCGCGGGTACGCATGTCCGCCGCCTGCCAGGCGAGGTCACCCACGCGCTGGAAGCCGAACATCGAGTAGTAGATGTAGAACGGCAGCATCGGCACGTTGGAGACCGAGTAGCTGGTACCGGCGGCCATCCACGAGGCGATGGCGCCCGGCTCGCTGATGCCCTGCTGCAGCACCTGGCCGGACTGGTCCTCGCGGTAGTACATCAGCTGGTCGGCATCGACCGGCTTGTACTTCTGGCCGTACGGGGCGTAGATGCCGATCTGGCGGAACAGGCCTTCCATACCGAAGGTGCGCGCTTCGTCGGCGACGATCGGCACCAGGTGCGGGCCCAGCTCCTTGTCGCGCAGGCTGATGTTGAGCGTCTGCACGAAGGCCATGGTGGTGGAGTAGCTGCGCTCGCCCGAATCCTTGAGCAGGCGCTCGTAGGTTTCCAGCTTGGGCGCGGTGAAGGACTTGCTGGCCTTCTGCCGGCGCTGCGGCAGGTAGCCGCCCAGGGCGGCGCGACGCTCCTGCAGATACTTCACTTCCGGCGAATCCGGGCCCGGGTGGTAGAACGGCACCTGGCCGTCCTTGAGCTGCTCGTCGGTGACCGGGATGTTGAAACGGTCGCGGAAGTGGCGGACCGCCTCGTCGTCCAGCTTCTTGGTCTGGTGGGTCGGGTTGAGCGACTCGCCGGCACTGCCCATGCCGTAGCCCTTGACCGTCTTGGCCAGGATCACGGTCGGCATGCCCTTGGTGTTCACGGCCTGGTGGTAGGCGGCGTACACCTTGTGCGGGTCGTGGCCGCCACGGTTCAGGCGCCAGATGTCGTCATCGGACAGGCCGGCGACCATCGCCGCGGTCTCCGGGTACTTGCCGAAGAAATGCTCGCGCGTGTACGCGCCGCCGAAGGCCTTGCAGTTCTGGTATTCGCCGTCGACGGTTTCCATCATCAGCTTCTTCAGGACGCCGTTGGTGTCCTTGGCCAGCAGGGCATCCCAGTAACCGCCCCACAGCAGCTTGATCACGTTCCAGCCGCCGCCACGGAACACGCCTTCCAGTTCCTGGATGATCTTGCCGTTGCCGCGCACCGGGCCGTCCAGGCGCTGCAGGTTGCAGTTGACCACGAAGATCAGGTTGTCCAGGCCTTCACGGCCGGCCAGCGCGATCGCGCCCAGGGTTTCCGGCTCGTCCGACTCGCCGTCACCGATGAAGCACCACACCTTGCGGTCGGACTTCTCGATCAGGCCGCGGTTCTCCAGGTACTTCATGAACTGCGCCTGGTAGATCGCTGCCAGCGGGCCCAGGCCCATCGACACGGTCGGGGTCTGCCAGAAGTCCGGCATCAGCCACGGGTGCGGGTAGGAGGACAGGCCGCCGCCATCGACTTCCATGCGGAACTTGTCCAGCTGCTGCTCGTCGATGCGGCCTTCCAGGAAGGCGCGGGCGTAGATGCCCGGGGCGCTGTGGCCCTGGATGAACAGCAGGTCGCCCGGGTGGTTCTCGCTGGGCGCGCGCCAGAAGTGGTTGAAGCCCACGTCATAGAGCGTGGCGCCGGAGGCGAAGGAGGCGATGTGGCCGCCCAGGTCGCCCGGCTTGCGGTTGGCGCGGACCACGGTGGCCATCGCGTTCCAGCGGATGATCGAGCGGATGCGCCATTCCAGCTCCGCATTGCCCGGGCTCTTGGCCTCCAGGTGCGGGGCGATGGTGTTGACGTATTCGGTGGTGGGAGAGAACGGCAGGAACGCGCCCGAACGACGGGTCAGTTCCACCATGCCTTCCAGCAACTGATGCGCGCGCTCGGGGCCCTCGACATCGATAACGGCCTTCAACGACTCGATCCACTCCTGTGTTTCCACCGGGTTGGGGTCGTTGTTCAGCACTTCATTCAACCAGTTCATTGGCGCTCCCAGGTACTGCACGCACGCGCGCGCTTGTTTTTAATTTTGAGCCCTGAAGTGTAGCGCACCGCGCCCCTGACGAAGCTGGCTACGCATACGTATGGCGTTGATTCCACTACTGTCCGCAAGACATCCGGCGACATCGATGGCCCCCGGACGTAGACACGGCAGGACACCTCGTCCGCAGCGCCGTCGCATGGCGACCAGCGCCATGTGGGCCCGAAGCCGCGAGCCGCCCGGGTCAGCAAGGTGACAACGGGAGCCATGCTGCGATGCAGCAGAAAACCGGCCGGCGGAATCGCCCGGTCGCACCCGTATCACCTGCCCGGCCGGATCGTCGCCGGCGCTTGCCGGCCGGGGCTTTTCGATATATCGTCTTTACCAATTCCGATATATCGAAATGAAGGCCGAGGCCGTGACCACCGATACCCGCAGCCGCGCCACGGCCCGTCCACTTGGCCGCGGTGACCTGCGCCTGCTGCTGCTGTGGCTGCTGGGCCAGGCGCCGCGCCACGGCTACGAACTGATCCAGCAGGTCAGCGAGATGTTCGTGCGCACCTACACGCCCAGCGCCGGCTCGGTCTATCCGCTGCTGGCGGACTTCGAGAAGCAGCACTGGGTCAGCGTCGAGGAGGAGGGCGGCCGCAAGCGCTATCGCATCAGCGCGCTGGGCCGCGCGCAGCTGGCCGCGCTCGATGCCGAGGTGCAGGCCGCCTTGCTGCGTGCCCGGCACAGCGCGCGCACGATGGCCAAGGCCAAGCTGCCGCCGCCGTTGCGCGAGGCGATGGGCCAGCTCACCCGGGCGCTGATGCTGCACGACCGCCGCTGGCGCGACGCCGACGTGGCCCACATCACCGCGCTGCTGGCCCAGGCCACGGCGCGGGTGCGGCACGCGGCACAGGACGGCGGCAATGCCGGCTGAGCCGCACCGCCCTCTTTCTTCCCACGACCCAGCCAGAGCGATCCAGCCAGGTCACCCCGGCGCACCGCGCCTTTGACCGAACCCAGGTACCCCCATGTCTTTGCATGAATCCCGACTCGTCCGCCGCGCCATCCAGTTCCGCCCGCTGCAGGTGCTGCACAGCCAGCGCCTGACCCCGAACATGCAACGCGTCATCGTCGGTGGCGATGCGCTGGCCGGCTTCGAGAGCGCCGCGCCCGACGACCACGTCAAGCTGTTCTTCCCCAATGCCGAAGGCGCCTTCGTGCTGCCGGAGCTGATCGAGCAAGGCCCACGCTATCTGGAAGGCCAGCTGCCCTCGCCGGCACGCGACTACACGCCGCGCTTCTTTGACGCGCAGGCCGGCGAGCTGGTGCTGGATTTCGTGCTGCACGGCGATGGCCCGGCGGCGAACTGGGCGGCCAGCGCGCAGCCGGGCGATGCGCTGGTAGTGGCCGGCCCGCGCGGCTCGCATGTGATCGCCGACGACTTCGACAGCTATGTGCTGATCGGCGATGAAACCGCGTTGCCGGCCATCGCCCGGCGACTGGAGGAGCTGCCCGAACACGCCGTGGCCGAGGTGTTCATCGAGATCCCCGAGGAAGCCGACCGCCAGCCGCTGGACAGCGATGCGCAGGTGACAGTGCACTGGTTCGAGCGCAACGGCTTCGACGCGGCCAACAGCACCCTGCTGGAAGACGCGCTGGTGGATTTCGAACAGCCCGACGGCGATGCGTTCTACTGGATCGCCGCCGAGTCGCGGCGCGCGCGGATGATGCGCAAGTTCATCGAAGGCCACCTGCAGGTGCCCAAGGAATGGATCCGCGCCACCGGCTACTGGAAGGCGGACCCCGACGAGACGGAGTGATCGCAACTGTCGCCTCCCCGAGGCGACGCACGAGGGAGGCTGTGCGCGAACGCGCGGCGGCGTGGACAGCGGGGAACAGCCGCCGCGCCCGCCACCGCCTGCACGGCGGCGCTCGGTGCCTCCCGTTTGCGGGGCGCGTGCGTTACAGCGGCGGGCTTCGGCCCGCACCGAACCGGTAGGTCACCCCCAGCATCGGACCGGACAGGGCCACGTCCAGACGCTTGCCCTGGTCGCGGTAGTCCAGGCACTGGTGGCGGTAACCCATCGACACGAACCACTGCTCGGTCGCCTGGTAGTTGGCCAGCGCCAGCACCTGCCAGGTGGCATCCGAGCCCAGTCCGAACCCACCGACATCCGCATAGGCCACGCTGCTCCAGCGCGGCGAGAGCACCTGGCGCCAGCGCACGCCGGCGATCGGATCGACGAACGACGAATCCGAACGCGCCGAGAGCAGGCCCGGGACCTGCACCGCGGCGTTGATATCCCAGTAGCGGATGCCGGCCAGCAGATCGATGCCGGTACGCTCATCGGCCCTGACGGCATAACCGGCGGTGAGCGTAGCCGAGGTCTGTCGCACCTTGACGTTGGCCGCCAGGCCCAGCGGCAGCGGCGTTGAATCGGAGGTGGCGGCATGGGTGAGATCGGCCTGCAGCACGACGCTGCCGCGACGCGCGGTGCCGGTGATAAACGCCGCGGCGTCCAGGCTGTCCATCAGCTCGGAAAAGGACTTGTCCACCTCGGCCGTCGGCGCGCTGCGGAACGGGCGCACCTGGCCTTCCATGCCGCTCATCCACACATACGGGGTGGCCTGGAAACGCCAGCGGTCATCGCCGGACGTCTCGGCCTGGGCCAGCGGCACAACGGCCGTCGTCAGCACGACCATTGCCAGCGACGCCGGCAGGTACTTGGGGTTGAATCGCGTGTGCATGGGAGCTCCGGGTGATGCCTGCCCGCGTGCCGGGCAGACGATCGATGTAAGCAAGCGGCGCTCAGACGCCGAGGAAACGGAACGGCTTGGTTTCCTTGAACTGCGCGTTGGCCTCGCCGGCATACAGGGTGCGTGCCTGCTGCCCCAGATCCAGCCGCCTGACCTTGCCGGTATGCTCGCTGAAATCGATCTTCTTCAGATCCACCCAGAACACGTTGGGCGCCAGCGCGGACTCGAAGTAGTACAGCTTGCGGGTCTGGTCAGCCACGGTGCGCCAGCGCGTGGAGGAGATGTTGGGCTGGTCCGGCGTGGTGATGCCATAGGGCACCGAGACGTTGCGGATCACACTGAAAACGCTGGCGGTGGATTCCACCGGATCGGTGGATTTGGGAATGGCGTCGATATAGAACGCCGCACGCGCGAAGCGGTCCGCCGCGCGGTTGGTGCCCGGCAGCATCACCGTGCCGCCGATCTGCCGCCAGTAGCTTTCCAGCGCCAGCTGCTGCTCGAAGACCGGCGAGTTGGTCATCACCGTGTAGTCGCGGCTGTGGTGGATGACCTGCTTGCCCTTGATGTACTCGATGATGGCGCTGTCGCCACTGGCATCGGACAGTGACAGGTGCAGCGTGGCCAGACGCTGCTCGCCGGGGGCGGCATCGCTGACCAGGGTGAACGGCTCGTCGGCCAGCGCCTTGACCGCTTCTTCCACGGTGGCGAAGTTGTCGAGCATGTACTGGGTCCACACCGAGATGCTCAGGCCCGGCTTGCCGCTGTCGCGCGCGGGGTATTCGGATTCGGCCAGCCACAGCAGGTTGGCGACCAGGCCCGCCTCGTTCATGCCGTCGGTGGTGGCGAAGTCGTAGGCGCTGGCGATGACGCTGCCGTGGCGCGAGGTCCACGTGAGCGTATTGGCGCCGGTCTCGCCGTTGCGCTGCATGCCGCGCGGAAACATCCACAGATGGGTGCCGGTATCGACCTTGTAGTCCATCGACCGGCCGGTGAAGACCTCATCGCCGGCACCGTGGTAGACGAAGCGGGTGCAGGCCGTTGCGGGGGGCGCCATGCCCAGCACGCCGACAACGAGCGTGGCACAGGCTGCCACGAGGGATCGCTTGACTGACTTCATGGACAAAAACTCCCTTTTTTTGACCGTTGCGTTGACAGCAGACGGACAGATCCTAGCAACGATCCCCTATCGACAGTGGACACAGTGGCCGTGCCTTGCCGCAGCGGCCGCCTTCCAGCCGCTGCTATGCTCGGCGCAGCCACGCCCGGCCGCCGATGTGATCGATCCCATGTCCGAATTTTCCGCCGCCTCCCCGACACTGCGCCTGCCGGCGTTCGCCCTGCTGCTGGCCGTGGGCCTGGCCGCCTGCCAGAGCGCGCCGCCTGCCGCTGTCGACCCCGACTTCGGGCTCTGCCGGGATGCCACGCTGCAGTGGGCCGTGGGCAAGGTCAACGACGAGCCGACCATCCGCCGGCTCAAGCGCGAAAGCGGCGCCGGGCTGGTCAATCCGATCGGCCCGGCCAGCATCACCACCCGCGACATCCGCAAAGACCGCCTGCGCGTGTTCGTCGATGCCAACAACGTCATCACCGCGGTGCGCTGCGAGTAACCGCGCAGCTTTGCGGTGGTGCATGAAAACAGAAGGCCCGCCATCACTGGCGGGCCTTCTTGCTGCAGCCGCTGGGCGCAGCGGTCAACCCGCCCCGGTTACTGGGCCTTGGCTTCTTCGGCCTTGGCCTGGCTGGCCTCGGTGGTGATGCGGACCTTGACCTCATCGCTGACGGCCGGGGCGTAGGCGCCCACGCCGAAGTCGCTGCGCTTGAGGGTGGTGGTGGCATCAAAGCCGACCGACGGCACCTTCATCATCGGGTGCTCGCCGGCACCGTTGACGGTCACGCCCAGCACCACCGGCTTGGTGACGCCCTTGATGGTCAGGTCACCGGTCACGGTCAGCTTGTTGGTGCCGGCCGCTTCCACCTTGGTGCTCTTGAACGTGGCGGTCGGGAACTTGGCGGCGTCGAAGAAATCGGCGCTGCGCAGGTGCTCGTCGAACTTGGCGGTGAAGCTGTTCAGGCCCGACAGCGGCAGGGTGACTTCCACGGTCGACTTGCTCACGTCGGCGGCGTCGTACACCAGGGTGCCGTCGGCATTGCCGAAGTGTGCGGTCGGGTTGGAGAAGCCCATGTGGTTCCACTGCACCAGCACATCGGTGTGGCTGGGATCGAGCTTGTAGGTCCCCGACGCGACCTGGATGGCCGCCACTTCCGGGGCAGCGGCTTCGGCCGGCGCGGCGGCGGTTTCCGCCGGAGTCGCGGCCGGGGCGGCCTGTTCGGCCGGCTTGGAGCAGGCGCTGATGGCGGCGGCCAGGGCCAGCGGGAGCAGCAGTTTGGAGAGCGTGGACATGGGAGTTTCCTTGAGGAAGAGAAAGAGGAACGGAGGCAGTTTCAACACGCCGGCGTCAGCGGATGTGATGACCGCCGGCGATGGAACACTTACTCGATGCGCGCGGCTTCATCGAAGGACAGGCGCGGCAGACGCGGGAACAGCCCGGCCGGATCGCCATAGCCCAGGTTGACCAGGAAATTGGACTTGATCGCGGTGCCGGCAAAGAACGCTTCATCGACCTTGGCGTTGTCGAAGCCGGACATCGGACCGGCATCCAGGCCCAGCGCGCGTGCGGCCAGGATCAGGTAGGCGCCCTGCAGGCTGCCGTTGCGGAACGCGGCCTCGTGACGGCCCTCACGCGCGCCATCGAACCAGCTCTTGGCATCGGTGTGCGGAAACAGGTACGGCAGCTTCTCGTGGAAATCCAGGTCAAACCCGATGATCGCCGTGACCGGCGCGGCCAGGGTCTTGGCCAGATTGCCTTCGGACAGCGCCGGCGCCAGCTTCTGCTTGGCCTTGGCCGATTTGACGAACACAAAGCGCGCCGGGCTGGCGTTGGCCGAGGTCGGCGCCCACTTCACCAGGTCGTACAGCGCGCGCAGCTGGCTGTCTTCAACCGGGCGGTCCTGGAACGTGTTCTGGGTGCGGGCGGTACGGAACAGCTGGTCGAGCGCGGCATCGTTGAAGATGTCGGACATGGAAACTCCGTGGTGAATTGGCTACGGTCGTGGCGCTGGGCCGGAAAGGCCCGGACAATGACACGACGAGTGGACGCAGTGTAGAGCGCCACGACTGATGCAACACCCGGCCTTACTGAAACGAATTGATGCCAAACGCGAAACGATCGACGCTTCCCTGGACGATCACCGACGGCCGCGCCGGCAACGTCCGCCAAGCGGTCGCGTTGGCATCGGCGTTGCGTCTGGGCGGCCAGCAACGGCTGCAGCTGGAACCGCGGGCACCGTGGCGCTGGCTGGCACCGCGCTTGCTGCCCGGCGCCACGCGGGGCTTCGGTGCAGGCTTCGAGCGGATGGCCGCCGCGCAACCCGGACTGGCGATCGGCTGCGGCCGCCAGGCGGCCGGCGCGCTGCGGGTATTGGGCCGGAATGGCACGCGCACGGTGCAGATCCTCGATCCGCGCATCCACCCGCGCCACTGGGATCTGGTGATCACCCCGGACCACGACCGCCTGCGCGGCGACAACGTGCTGACCCTGCTAGGCAGCCTGAACCCGGTCACCGACGACTGGCTGGCCTGCGGCCGCGCGGCCTTCTCCAGTTTCGAACACCTGCCCGGGCCGCGCACCGCCCTGCTGGTCGGCGGCCCCACCGACCACGCGCCGTGGCAGCAGCGCGAGATCGTGCCGCTGTTCCAGGCGCTGGCCGCGCAGGTGCGCGCCGAGGGCGGCAGCGTGCTGGCCACCACCTCGCGGCGTACCCCGCGCGCGGTGACCCAGGCGCTGCTGCACGCTTTCGACGATGTGCCGGGGGTGATCTGGAGTGATGGCGGTGACGGTTCCAATCCGTATGCCGGGCTGCTGGGCTGGGCCGACCGCGTGGTCTGCACGCCGGACTCGGTGAACCTGCTGTCCGAGGCCTGCGCCACCCGGGTGCCGGTGGGCGTGCTGCTGGGCCGGCGCGCGCAGGGACGGATGGCGCGGTTCCAGCAATCGCTGGTCGAACGCGGCCGGCTGCTGGAGGGTCTGACCGCGCTGGACGCCGACCCGGCAGACCCGATCGAACCCTTGCGCGAAACCCCGCGCATCGCCGCCGAGGTCAAGGCCCGCCTCGGCCTGTAACGGTCTTTTACAGTTTGCCTGCAAGGATGCATACCGATGAACCGCCGTTTTGCCCTAGTGCTGGCGCTGGGTATCGCCACGCTGGCCCCGGTGGCGAACGCACAGCCGCCGACCTGCACCCCGCGCTACCCGCCGCCGACCACGATCGCGGCGATGTTCGACATGGCCGCCATCACCGCCGACACCCTCGATGCGCTGCCCGGGGTGGAGGTGGCCATCGCCGCGCGCGGCGGCCAGGACCTGCGCAGGTACGGCCTGCGCCACAGCCATCTGGCGTTTCTGGTCCGCAACGAAGCCGGGAGCTGGGATGTGCTGCACCTGCTCAACCGCTGCAAATCCGGCTCGTCGGACCTGTACCGCGAAGGGCTGGTCAATCTGCTCGGTGAAAGCGCGATCAGCACCGACCTGCGCGTGGGCATTCCCACGCCGGCCGTGCAGGCCGCGCTCAGGCAGCTGCTGGCCGGCGAAGCCGCAGCGGCCCGCGCCCTGCACCAGCCGCGCTACAGCATGCTGGCCTGGCCCGGCGGCAGCGACTACCAGAACTCCAACCAGTGGATTCTGGAAGTGACCGCCGCGGCGATGGCGCAGGTCGAAGACGGCCGCACGCTGGGCAACCGAGACGCCGCACTGGCCTGGCTCAAGCGCAAGGACTTCAGGCCCTCGCGTCTGCATATCGGTCTGGGCAAACGGCTGGGGGCGCGCCTGTTCGCCGACAACGTGGCCGTCACCGATCATCCGGCCAGCGAACGCGTTTCCGGCAACTATTCGGTGGTGACGGTGGAATCGGTGTTCGATTTCCTGCACAAACGCGGCGCGCTGGAGCGTGAGCTGAGCATCGCCCACCAGCGCATCGCTGCACCGGCTGCATCTTCTTCCCCGTAACCCCAGGAGAACCCCATGAAATCCCTGCTTGCCGCTACCGTCCTGACCTGCGCTCTGGCCCTAGCGCTTCCCGCATCTCCGGCTCAGGCCGGCGACGACATGACCGGCTCGCAGGCCTCGGTGCTGATCACCGGCGTGAGCGCGATGATGGTGGTGTCCGGGCCGTTGTACCTGTCGGTCACCGGCGTGCGCAGCGTGGCCGACCTGTCCAAGGCCTCCAGCAAGCCGCACAAGGGCAAGCGCCGGACCAGCGCCGGGCCGCTGCCGGACATGCAGGTGAAGGACATCGCCCGGACCGCCGACGGTGGCCGCAGCGTTTCCCTGCAAGACCCGGCCAATCCGGAAAACACCGCACTTCTGCAATGGCCGCAGCGGCAGGACAACCCGGCGGCCAACTTCGTGCCCGGCCAGACCGTGGCCTTCACCCCGAGTCCGCAGGGCGCGGGCTGGATGCTGCGCGCCGAGGACGGCGCGGTACTGACCTTCGTGCCGACCATCGAGGCGGCCGGGGACAGCCGTACCACGACGCTGTAAGCCTCCGCACAACCGGCCCCGCCGCCGCCCCACCGGGCGCCGGTGAAGGCCGGTAAAGGCCGGACCGGTACAATGACCGGCCCTTGCGCCCGCCGGCTCCGGCGCGGCCGCGCTTCCTTGTCCTGTTCCGCGGCGCCTTGCGGCGTTGCCGCCTGCTGTCCGCCATGTCCCCGACTCCATCGATCCGCTTCGCCCCGCTCACCCTCCCCTCGATGCTGCTGGCTGTGCTGGCAATGGGCATCGTCGTGCTGGGCTCGAACGTGCTGGTGCAATACCCGATCAATGACTGGCTGACCTGGGGCGCGTTCAGCTATCCGGTGGCGTTCCTGGTCAGCAACCTGATCAACCGCCGCTTCGGCCCGCGCGCCGCGCGCCGCGTGGCGTGGGCCGGGTTCGCGGTGGCGGTGCTGCTGTCGATCTGGATCGCCACGCCGCGCATCGCGGTGGCCTCGTGCTCGGCGTTCATCGTCGCCCAGCTGCTGGACATCACCGTGTTCGACCGGCTGCGCGCCGGCAACTGGTGGCGGGCGCCGATGGTGGCCACCACCTGCAGTGCCACGGTGGATACGGCGATCTTCTGGTCGATCGCCTTCGCCGGCTCGCAGCTGCCGTGGGTGAGCTGGGCGGCCGGTGACCTGGCGGTGAAGCTGGCCATCGGCGTGTGCCTGCTGGCCCCGTTCCGCGCCCTGCTGTGGAAGATGGCGCCGCTGCGCGGCCAGCCCGGCACCCGCTGAGCCGACCGCCCGGCAGCACCACCGGGCCAGGGTGTGAGACCTACAGCGCCGCTTTGCCCGGTTCGAACGGCAAGCCCTGGGCGATGGCCGCGGCGGTGATCGCCGCGCACGCCGCCTCGATTTCCGGGGTGGGCGCGGTGATGCGCGGCCGCCGGTCCAGCGTGCAGCGCAGCCCGGCATCGAGCAACGTGGCATGGGCGTCGTGCAGCGCCACCGCGGTAGTGCCGGGCAGCCAGCCGGCCGCGGCCAGTGCCGCGATCAGGAACGGGGTCTCGCGCGGCTCGCACAGCGCCGGATGGCCCGCCGCCTGCGCCAGCACCCCGGTCTGCAGCACGAACTCCAGATCCACCAGCCCGCCGGCGCCCTGCTTCAGATCCATCCGCGCCGCGTCACTGCGGTCCAGTTCGGTGCGCATGCGCGCGCGCATCTTCAGCACATCGGCAAACAGCGTGTCGTGGTCGCGCACCCGGCCCAGTGTGGCCGCACGCACCTGTTCGAAATCGGCCAGCAGCGAGGGCTCGCCGGCGATCGCGCGGGCGCGCACCAGCGCCTGGTGCTCCCAGGTCCAGGCGCGCTCGCGCTGGTAGTCGGTGTAGCTGGCCAGCGAGGACACCAGCGCGCCCTTGCCGCCATCCGGGCGCAGCCGTACATCGATGTCGTACAGGCGGCCGGCGGCGGTGACCGCGGCCAGCAGCGCCATCACCTTCTGCGCCAGCCGCGCGAACCAGCGCCCGCTTTCCAGCGGCCGGCCGCCATCACTGGCATCCACCCCGGCCGGGTGGTCGTACAGGAACACCAGATCCAGATCCGAGCCGAAGCCCAGCTCCAGCCCGCCGAGGCTGCCGTAACCGATGATCGCAAAGCGCCCGCCGGGCACTTCGCCATGCGTGGCGACCAGATCGGCGCGGGCCATTTCCAGCACCGTCACCACCACCGCGTCGGCCAGCTGCGCCAGCTGCCGGGTGCAGTCCACCGCCGGCTGGCGGCCATCGTGGAAGGCCAGCGCCATGCGGAAGCTCAACGCCAGCCGCACCTCGTTGAGCATGCGCAGCGCCGCTTCCGGATCGTCGAGGGTCAGCGCCTGCGCGCAGGCGTCGTGCATGTCCTGCAGCTGCGGCATCGGCCCGGCCACGCGGGTATCGAGCAGCTCGTCCAGCAGCAGCGGGAAACCGACCAGACGCTCGGACAGCAGCGCGCTGCGCGCCAGCACGTTGACCAGCCGTTCCAGCGCGCTGGGCTGCTCGTCCAGCAGCGCCAGATAGCTGGTGCGGCGCAGGATCGCCTGCAGCAGGCCGAGCACGCGGCGCAGCGCGGCATCGGGCTGCGGCGAGCGGGTGGCGGCGTGCAGCAGCGCCGGCAGCACCCGGTCCAGCCGCGCCCGCGCCGCGTCGGACAGCGACTTCACCCCCAGCGACTGGGCGAATTCGCGCAAGGACTGGTCCGCGCCGGTGGCATCGGCGAAGCCGGCGTCGGCCAACACCTCGGCACTGCCGCCGCCGGGCAGCACCCGCCAGTAGCTGGCCAGCGCATCGGGCGCAGCCTGGCCCTGGCGCGGCGCCAGCAGCGCGTCGAACTCGGTGGCTACCCGCTGCCGCTGTCCGTCCAGATCGCGCAGCAGCGCCTCCCAACCGGCATAGCCCAGGCCCAGCGCGATGCGTTCGCGGTCCAGCGGATCGACCGGCAGCGCGTGGGTCTGCGCGTCGCGCAGCATCTGCAGGCGGTTCTCCAGCCGCCGCAGGAAGCGGTAGGCGTCGATCAGGTCCTCGCCATCGCCGGCCGCCATCTGCCCGGCCTCGACCAGCGCGCGCAGGGCTGGCAGCAGGCGCCGCTCGCGCAGTGCCGCTTCGCGGCCGCCGCGGATCAGCTGCAGCGCCTGGGCCAGGAACTCGATCTCGCGAATGCCGCCCGGGCCGCGCTTGATGTCGTCCAGCCGGTCCTTGCGCGCGACCTCGGCGGTGATCGCGGCCTTCATCTCGCGCAGGCCGTCGAGCGCGGTGAAATCCAGATAGCGGCGATAGACGAACGGCCGCAGCGTCTGCAGCCACACCTCGCCGGCGGCGATATCGCCGGCCACCGCGCGCGCCTTGATCCACGCATAGCGCTCCCAGTCGCGACCCTCGCGCTGGAAATACTGGTCCATCGCGGCAAATGACAACGCCACCCGTCCGGCGCTGCCGAACGGGCGCAGGCGCAGGTCGACGCGATGGCAGAAGCCTTCGGCGGTGGTTTCATCCAGCAGCCGTGCCAACCGCTGGCCGAGCCGGGCGAAATACTCCTCGGCCGCCAGCGGGCGGGCGCCATCGGACTCGCCTCCTTCCGGGTAGGCATAGACCAGATCGATATCGGAGGAGAAATTCAGCTCGCCGCCACCGAGCTTGCCCAGCCCGAACACCACCAGCCGCTGCACACTGCCATCGGCGGCACGGACCACGCCATGCCGCTGGGCGAACTCCTGCTCCAGCGCGGCCAGTGCCAGCTGCAGGCAGTCCTCGGCCAGCGCGGTGGCACCGGCCAGCGTCGCCTCCACCTCGTCCAGACCGAGCAGATCGCGCCAGACCAGGGCGGTGGAAACCGCTGCGCGGTAGCGGCGCAGCCGGGTCGGCCAGGCGCTGGACTGCAGCGGGTCCAGCACCGGTGGCGGCAGCGGCACAGCGGCGCCGTCGGCCAGCCAGCGCAGCAGTTCCGGCTGCCGGCACAGGGTGTCGATGGCGAAATCGCTGGCCACCGCCAGCTGTCGCAGGCCGGCGTCGAAGGCGGCCGAGGGCGGCCAATGCGACGGATCAGGGACGGCCAGCCGCAGGCGGGCCAGGGCGCGGTCGACGACCGGAAGGACGGATTCAGGCAGCGCGGGGGCGATTGGACTCATGCGCCAATTCTGGCATCCGCTGCCACCTGCGGTCGCGATCTGCCGCGAAAAGACAATAAAAAAGCCCGCTGGCAGCGAACTGCCAGCGGGCCTTGCTCCCTCCCCCACGTCGGGATGCAGGGCGATCCTGCGGGGATCGGAAGCAACTTGCACGCTGCAGTGCAAAACAATACCCGGCAGTACAGAAGCATTCCGGCGGCCCGCGCCATCCCACCAAGGTCGGACAACATCCCCGCGTCCGATCCGCGATAATCCCGTGTCCCCTACGAAAACTTGTCGTCATGTCTGTCGAACGTATTCTCGACGCGCGTCTGCGTGACCGCGTGGTTTCTGCCGAAGCCGCTGCCGCCCTGATCCAGCCGGGCGAAACTGTTGCCATGAGCGGTTTCACCGGCTCCGGCTATCCCAAGGCCGTGCCGCTGGCGCTGGCCAAGCGCATCGAACAGGTGCATGCCGACGGCCTGCCGTTCCAGATCAAGCTGCTGACCGGCGCCTCGACCGCACCGGAGCTGGATGGCGCGCTGGCCAAGGCCGACGGCATCGCCATGCGCATGCCGTTCCAGAGCGATCCCGATGCCCGCACGCGCATCAACGAAGGCAAGCTCGACTACATCGACATCCACCTCAGCCACGTCGCCCAGCATGTCTGGTTCGGCTTCTATGGCGAGATCGACACCGCGGTGATCGAGGTCTCGGCGATCCGCGAGGACGGCTCGCTGGTGCCCTCCACCTCGGTCGGCAACAACAAGACCTGGCTGGACCTGGCCAAGAAGGTGATCATCGAGGTCAACGACTGGCAGCCGGCCGGCGTCGATGGCATGCACGACATCTACTACGGCACCGCGCTGCCGCCGCACCGCAAGCCGATCCCGCTGGTCAGCGCCAACGACCGCATCGGCGACACCTCGCTGCACTGCGATCCGGACAAGATCGTCGCGGTGGTGCGTACCCACGGCCCGGACCGCAACAGTCCGTTCAGCCCGATCGATGCCACCAGCGAGATGATCGCCGCGCACCTGATCGACTTCCTCAAGCACGAGGTCAAGCAGGGCCGGTTGCCGGCCAACCTGCTGCCGCTGCAGTCCGGCGTGGGCAACATCCCCAACGCGGTGCTGGCCGGGCTGGCCAAGAGCGGTTTCCGCGACTTGGCCGCCTTCACCGAGGTGATCCAGGACGGCATGCTCGACCTGCTCAAGTCCGGTGTGCTCAGTTACGCCTCGTGCACCGGCTTCGCGCTGAGCCCGGAAGCCAACGAGGAGTTCAAGCGCAACATCGATTTCTACCGCCAGCGCATCATCATGCGCACGCAGGAGATCTCCAACCATCCGGAACTGGTGCGCCGCCTGGGCTGCATCGGCATGAACGGCATGATCGAGGTGGACATCTACGGCAACGTGAATTCCACCCACGTGATGGGCAGCCGCATCATGAACGGCATCGGCGGCTCCGGCGACTTCGCCCGCAACGGCTTCCTGTCCACGTTCCTGAGCCCGTCCACCGCCAAGAACGGCACCATCTCGGCGATCGTGCCGATGGCCAGTCACGTCGACCACACCGAGCACGACGTGTCGATCATCGTCACCGAACAGGGCTTGGCCGACCTGCGCGGCCTGACCCCGCGCAAGCGCGCCCGCGTGTTGATCGACAACTGCGCGCATCCGGATTTCCGCGACCAGCTCAACGATTATTTCGACCGCGCCAGCCGCGACAGCTACGGCAAGCACACTCCGCACCTGCTGCCCGAAGCCTTGTCCTGGCACCAGCGCTGGCTCGACACCGGCAGCATGAAGGGCTGAGTCCTTTCAGCGCGCTTCAACAAAAAAGCCCGGCACAACGCCGGGCTTTTCGTTTCTGGCAAAGACCGCAGATCGCGCTCAGACCGCCGTTCTGTCCTTGATGGTAGTGCTGGGGCCATTGCCCTTGACGCTGGTGATGCCCGCTTCGCGTGCCGCCTGCGAGGCATACAGCTGACTGCTGCCGATCACCTGGTGATTGGCGGCCTTGAGATTGAAGTGGTAGCGCCCGTCGCTGGCGGTCTTGCGCTCGTAGCGCGCCTCATCGGGGCTGTTGTGCTGCACCGAGGCGATACCGTTCTCGGCCGCGGTCCGCGTGCTGTAGCGCTCGCTGGTGAGGATCACCTCGGCGTTGCCCGCCTTGAGCACGAAATAGAACTGGCCGTCACTGCTCTTGTCCAACTCGTACCAACCTGCCATCGCAATTCCCCCGCGTTGAGGATGAGGCCGGCTCGCGGCCCCCGCGCTGCCGCAGGCAGGGCGGAAGGTCCGGACAACCGGACGCGGCGGCGATCAGCCACCGCCACCGCGCAGCCGACTCTACCTCAATCCTCCTGCCGCTCCAGCCAGGCCAGCTTGCGCTCGCGCGGCAACTGTTTGATCTGCCATTCCGCGCGCGAGGCGGCGGAGCGGTCGGCATAGGGGCGGCTGGCCAGGATCCGCAGCGGTGGATGCGCGCGGGTGTAACGCGCGCCCTTGCCGGCGCGGTGCGCCTGGAAGCGCGCCTCCACATCGGTGCTGATACCCGCGTAGTAGCTGCCGTCACGGCATTCGAGCAGATACAGGAACCAGCTGGCGGTGCGCACAGGCGTTGCAGGCCTACATCACAGGCTGGCGGCGTCGGCGATCTTGCACATGCCCGCGCCCACAGCCTTGTTGGAGGTCATCTGCCCGCCCTTGGTGCTGAATCGCACTTCCACGCGCACGCTGCCATCGTCCTGGCGGCGCACGGTGGTGCGCAGTGGCACGGTGGCGCCGCCCCCGCCGGTGACCGGATTTTCCGCGGCGATATAGCCGGTGCGCTCGTTCGGGTAGATGCCGACCATGCCTTCGGCCTCGATCGCGGCCACCGTCTTGGCGAAGACTTCCGCATAGCCCAGGCCTTCGTGGTCGGTCGAGGCCAGGAACTGCTTGCCGGAGCTGAAACCGCCGGTCACCGACAGGTTCTGCAGGCAACCACTGCCCGAATCCTCGACCGGCTTCCTGGCGGCCACCGCCATCGCCGGAACCAGCGCCATTGCCAACGCCACACTGCACATACGGGTACGCATTACTTCCTTCTCCCTGGAACGGTGAACTGATCGGCTTCCTGCCGGGGGAGGTGGATTGCCCCGTCGCCACAGCAGACCGGAGGCCTCGCGCCTCCGGCTGCGTAAACTACTGCGGCAGGCTCCCGTGCACCAGTAGGGACGTCACACAAGGCTCAGGCCGCCGCCTCCAGCTGCACGCGGCGACGCGCACGCACCGCCTCGGCCAGACGCTCCAGCACCTGCACGGTGCTGTCCCAGTCGATGCAGCCATCGGTGATGCTCTGCCCATAGACCAGCGGCTGGCCTTCGATCAGCTCCTGGCGGCCGGCCACCAGATGGCTCTCGATCATCACCCCGACGATGCGCTGCTCGCCCGCTTCCACCTGCATCGCGACGTCATCGATCACCTTGGGCTGGTTCTCCGGCTTCTTGCTGCTGTTGGCATGGCTGGCATCGATCATCAACCGCGCCGGCAGCTGCGACTTGGCCAGCACGTCGCTGGCGGCCTGCACACTGGCGGCGTCGTAGTTCGGGGCCTTGCCGCCGCGCAGGATCACATGGCAGTCCGGGTTGCCCTGGGTGGCGACGATGGCGGTGCCGCCTTCCTTGGTCACCGACAGGAAGTGGTGCGGGTGCGAGGCCGCGCCGACCGCATCGGCAGCGATCTTCACATCACCGGTGGTGCCGTTCTTGAAACCCACCGGGCACGACAGCCCCGAGGCCAGCTCGCGGTGCACCTGGCTTTCGGTGGTGCGCGCGCCGATCGCGCCCCACGCCACCAGATCGGCGATGTACTGCGGCGAGATCACGTCCAAAAACTCCACGCCGGCCGGCAGGCCAAGGCGGTTGATGTCACGCAGCAGGCCGCGCGCCACGCGCAGACCCTTGTTGATGTTGAAGCTGCCATCCAGGTCCGGATCGTTGATCAGGCCCTTCCAGCCCACCGTGGTACGCGGCTTTTCGAAGTACACGCGCATGACGATCTCGAGTTCACCGCTGAGCGCATCGCGCAGCGGACGCAGGCGCTGGGCGTATTCCATCGCCGCCACCGGATCGTGGATCGAGCAGGGGCCCACCACCACCGCGAGCCGGTCGTCCTGGCCGTGCAGGATGCGGTGCAGCGCGGCGCGGGCATCGGCCACGGTCTGCGAGGCCTGTTCATCACAGGGCAACAACGCCAGCAGCTGCGCCGGCGAGGTCAGCGGTTCAAGTTTGCGGATGCGAAGATCGTCGGTGTGGGGGGGCATGGGGGTCTCCAGTTCAAAACGAGTGAATGGTTCTGCCCCAGCGTGGCGGCATGAAAAAAGCCGCCAGGTTCGCTGGCGGCTTTTCGGGAATGCATCTGAAAGTTTCTTCAGGGTGAGCGCAGTCCTTCCTCCGCCAGCGGCTTGGGAAAGTAATACCAGAAGTAAAAGCTGGCGCGGGCTGCGTTCATGGGGAGCATTGATAACACGGTTTTTTGTGCGATGCGACAGTTTCAGGGGCAACGGACACCTTGGGTCCGGCACCATCGTGTTCTTCCCCGCAGGATCTATCTTCATAAAGCAGCAGCGATAAGAAGTTCACCGCAACGGCGGCATACTGCACCGCCGCTCACCGCGTTCCTGACCGCTGCGATGAACAACGACACCACCGGATTGCTGCAGATCGCCTGCCCGCACTGCCATGCCATCAACCGCGTCCCCGGCGCGCGCCTGGGACAGGCACCGGCCTGCGGGCGATGCCACCGGCCGCTGTTCACCGCCACGCCGCTGGCGTTGAACAGCGCCGCGTTCGAGGCCCATGCCAGCCGCTCGCAGATTCCGCTGCTGGTGGATTTCTGGGCGGGCTGGTGCGGCCCGTGCCGGCAGATGGCGCCGGAGTTCGCCAAGGCGGCCGCGCAGCTGGAACCACGCATGCGCCTGGGCAAAGTCGATACCGAGGCCGAACCGGCGATCGCCTCCCGCTTCGGCATCCGCAGCATCCCGACCATGGTGTTGATCCAGGGCGGTCACGAGATCGCACGCCAGTCCGGCGCGATGCCCGCCAGCAGCATCGTGCAATGGGCCAGCGCGCAGCTGCGTGGCTGACGCGGCGGCAACCGCACAGCGCAGACAAAACAAAACCCCGCCTCGCGGCGGGGTTTTGCGTACATCAGCAGCGGTGAGGCCGCGGCGGACTTAGAAGTCCATACCGCCCATGCCACCCATGCCGCCCATGCCACCGGCACCCATGGCCGGCTCGTCCTTCTTCGGCGCCTCGGCCACCATCGCTTCGGTGGTGATCATCAGGCCGGCGATCGACGCGGCGTTCTGCAGGGCCGAACGGGTCACCTTGGTCGGATCCAGGATGCCGAACTCGATCATGTCGCCAAACTCGCCGTTGGCGGCGTTGTAACCGAAGTTGCCCTTGCCTTCCTTGACCTTGTTGACGATCACGGACGGCTCTTCACCGGCGTTGGCGACGATTTCGCGCAGCGGGGCTTCCATCGCACGCAGCGCGATCTGGATGCCGTGGTTCTGGTCTTCGTTGTTGCCCTTCAGACCGGCCAGCGCGGCAACCGCACGCACCAGCGCCACACCGCCGCCCGGGACCACACCTTCTTCCACCGCCGCACGGGTCGCGTGCAGGGCGTCATCGACGCGGTCCTTCTTTTCCTTCATTTCGATTTCGGTCGAGGCACCGACCTTGATCACGGCCACGCCGCCGGCCAGCTTGGCCACGCGTTCCTGCAGCTTCTCGCGGTCGTAATCGGAGGAGGTGTCCTCGATCTGGGTCTTGATCTGGCCAACACGGGCCTCGATGGCGGCGACATCGCCGGCGCCGTCGATGATCGTGGTGTTCTCCTTGGAGACCTGCACCTTCTTGGCGCGGCCCAGGTCCTTGATCGTGGCCTTGTCCAGCGACAGGCCCACTTCCTCGGAGATCACGGTGCCGCCGGTCAGCACGGCCATGTCTTCCAGCATCGCCTTGCGACGGTCGCCGAAGCCCGGGGCCTTGACGGCCACGACCTTGACGATGCCGCGGATAGTGTTGACCACCAGGGTGGCCAGCGCTTCGCCTTCGATGTCTTCGGCGATGATCAGCAGCGGCTTGCCGGCCTTGGCGACGCCTTCCAGCACCGGCAGCAGGTCACGCACGTTGGAGATCTTCTTGTCGTGCAGCAGCACGAACGGATCGTCCAGGTCGGCGGTCTGCGCCTGCTGGTTGTTGATGAAGTACGGCGACAGGTAGCCGCGGTCGAACTGCATGCCTTCCACCACGTCCAGCTCGTTCTCCAGACCCGAGCCTTCCTCGACGGTGATCACGCCTTCCTTGCCGACCTTCTTCATCGCTTCGGCGATGATGTTGCCGATCGACTCGTCCGAGTTGGCCGAGATGGTGCCGACCTGGGCGATGGCCTTGTCGTCAGCGGTCGGCTTGGAGATGTTCTTCAGCTCGGCGACAGCGGCCACCACGGCCTTGTCGATACCGCGCTTGAGGTCCATCGGGTTCATGCCGGCGGCCACGGCCTTGGCGCCTTCACGGATCAGGGCCTGGGCCAGCACGGTGGCGGTGGTGGTGCCGTCACCGGCATCGTCGTTGGTGCGGGAAGCGACTTCCTTCACCATCTGCGCGCCCATGTTCTCGAACTTGTCAGCCAGTTCGATTTCCTTGGCCACGGACACACCGTCCTTGGTGATGGTCGGGGCGCCGAAGCTCTTTTCGAGCACGACATTGCGGCCCTTCGGGCCCAGGGTGGCCTTGACGGCATTGGCGAGCGTGTTGACGCCGCGCACCATGCGCGAACGGGCGTCTTCACCGAAACGGATATCCTTGGCAGCCATGTGCTGTTACCTCAGTAAATGTAAGAGTGTCTGGGGGTGGATCAGGTGGGAAGACGCGCTCAGCCGACGATGGCGAGGATGTCGTCTTCGCGCAGCACCTTGTACTCGACGCCGTCGGCCTTGTAGGTCGAACCGGCATACTGGCCGTAGATGACCTTGTCGCCGACCTTCAGCGCCGGCGCACGCACCGAACCGTTGTCCAGCGGCTTGCCCGGGCCCACGGCCACGACTTCACCCTTGGTGGACTTTTCCTTGGCCGAATCCGGGATCAGGATGCCGCCGGCGGAAACTTCCTCGGCTTCGATCGGCTTGACCACAACGCGGTCGTGAAGCGGCTTGATGCTCATGAAAAGACCTCTTAAGTTATTGATTGGCCTGAAAACTTCGGCGGAACCCGACCGCTTTGCCGGCGATATAGGTGCCACGCGTAAAAACGCCCGTCGAACGGGCATGACTGCGAGATGGGGCCCGCCCGGAGGCTTTCAAGGGCTGCAAGAAAAAAATGGCGCGGCCCGGGGGACAAGCGGGCCACGCCATAGCAAGAGAGAAATTGCCGCCCGGCCGCAGGGCTGCACTGCTTCTTGAATATCAGGGGGAGCGGGACCCGTGGACCGAACCGTGGGTTACGCCCGCCGGCGACACTGCATCACAGCAGATGGCAGGACGCACTGCCCCTGGCACTTTGCGCCCTGCGGATTTTGCTGCGCAGTACAGGGTTCGGATGGGCCGGCAGCGCGATGGCCGCGAGGATGGCAAGGATCGCCACCACCATCATCAACTCGATCAGCGTGAATCCCCGTGCGGTGGGTCGTTCCAGGAAGCCGCCTCCTGTTGCGTGCCAGCCAGCGGTGCATACGTCACCCAACGGCGCCAGTCGCCAGTGATCCGGCCTTTCATCGCAGGTGAAACACGCCTATAACAACTGTGACTTGCCGCAACATGCAAGCGGTGACAACGGTATTGGAACTCCTCTTTGAAAGTGTGGGCGACGCTTCTGCGACAATGCCCGCATGGACGTAAGACTGGTCTTTTGCACCTGCCCGGACACTGTGACTGCGCAATCGCTGGCCCGTCACCTGGTGGAGCAGCGGCTGGCCGCCTGCGTGAACTTGTTGCCGCCGATGCAGTCTGTGTACCGCTGGCAGGGACAGATCGAGCAGGCGCAGGAGGTGCAGCTGCTGATCAAGACCTGCGCCGAGCGGCTGGACGCCCTGTCCGCTGCTATCGTCCAGCAGCACCCCTATGAATTGCCGGAGATCCTGGTGGTCTCCCCGGACGCCGGCCTGCCGGCGTATCTGGACTGGATCCGGGCCCAGACCCGGGAGGAAACCTGATCGATGATGTTGTTCCAACGTTTGACCGCGCTGTGCCTGCTGTCCCTGTGCGCCCTGCCCGCCCTGGCCCTGGATGAAAAGGACCTGCTGCCGGTCGACCAGGCCTTCGTCCTGAAGGCCGAGGCCGGCAGCCGCGAGCGGATCGAGCTGCGCTGGGACATCGCCCCGGGCTACTACCTCTACCGCCACCGCACCAGCGTCAAGTCCGGTCCCGGCTTTACCGCCGGCGCCTTGCAGATGCCGGCCGGCGAGAAGAAGCACGACCAGTTCTTCGGTGATGTGGAGACCTACCACCGGCAGCTGCGGGCCACCCTGCCGGGCACGGCCGAGTCCGGCGCGGACAGCGTGACTCTGGAAGTGCGCTACCAGGGCTGCGCCGATGCCGGGGTGTGCTATCCGCCGCAGAAACGCAGCATCGAGGTGAAACTGCCCGGCGCCGCCGCATCCACCGCCACTGCCGGGTCCGGCGCGCCCCTGTTCAACCCGCTGGCGCGCAACACCGGGGGCCTGAAGCTGCCCGGCGCGGCGGCGGCACAGGAGCTGCCGCTGCCGTCGGAGCAGGCCTTCGGCTTTGAAGCCATCGTCGATGACGGCAACCGCCTGCTGCTGCGCTTCTCGCCGGCGCCCGGCTATTACCTGTATCGCGACCGCACCTCGCTGGCGCTGGAAGGCGCTGCGGGTATCCGCACCGGCAAGCCGCAATGGCCGGCCGGCCAGCCCTACCGCGACGAGCACTTCGGCAATGTCGTGGTCTATTTCGACCAGGTCGAGGTGCCGGTACCTCTACGCCGCGAGCGCGCCGAGGCCACCAGCGCCACCCTGGTGGCCACTTTCCAGGGCTGCCAGACCGATGGCATCTGCTATCCGCCGATGACCCGGCGCGTGCGCCTGTCGCTACCGGCCGGCAGGGTCTCGCCCCGCGAGGAGGCGGTCGTCGCACCGCTGGTGATCCCACCGCTGCCCAGCGGACAGAAGGCCGCGCCGGCCGCGGCCCTCGACCCCACGCCACCGCAGCAGGCAGAAGCCGGCGCACCGCAGCCGCTGGTGATGCGCCCCAATGCCGACCCGGGTACCGGCGCCCTTTCACTGGACGCCTCGGCCGACAACAGCCTGCGCAGCCAGCCACCGGGCACCACCGCACGCCCGGCGCTGCTGGGGATCCTGGCGCTGGCGCTGCTCGGGGGCCTGGTCCTGAATCTGATGCCCTGCGTGCTGCCGGTACTGTCGCTGAAGGTGCTGGGGCTGGCGCAGAGTGGCGAAAGCCGCCTGCACGCGCGCCGTCATGCCCTCTGGTACACGCTCGGGGTGCTGGTCGCCTTCAGCGCGATCGGTGCGCTGGTGCTGGCGCTGCGGGCAGCCGGCCAGGCGGCGGGCTGGGGCTTCCAGCTGCAGCATCCGTGGTTCATCGCCACCCTCGTCTATCTGATGTTCGCGGTCGGCCTGAGCCTGTCGGGCGTGTTCACGCTTGGCGGCCGCCTCGGCGGCGTCGGCCAGTCGCTGGCACACCGCAGCGGGGCGGCCGGTGATTTCTTCACCGGTGTACTGGCCTGCGTGGTGGCCAGTCCGTGCATCGCCCCGTTCATGGGCCCGGCACTGGCCTATGCCTTCACCGCCCCGCCGCTGCTGGCGATGCTGGTGTTCCTGGCCCTGGGCCTGGGACTGGCACTGCCGTTCCTGCTGATCGGCTTCGTCCCGCGCCTGGCAAGGCGCCTGCCCAAGCCCGGGGCATGGATGGAAACCTTCAAGCAGGTGCTGGCCTTCCCGATGTATTTCACCGCGATCTGGCTGCTGTGGGTGCTGGGCAAGCAGCGCGGCATCGACGCGGTGGCGCTGTTGCTGGCGGGTGCGACATTGCTGGCGCTGGGTCTGTGGTGGTTCGAGCGCAGCCGCTGGCACAGCCGCCACGCGGGCATGGCACTGGGCGCGCTGATCGCACTGGCCGCGCTGGCTCCGGTCTGGGCCGTGACCCGTCTCGCTCCGCCGGCGGCGCAGGCCACCAGCGAAGGCGCCGTGGCGTATTCGCCGGAAATGCTCGACCGCCTGCGCGCCGACAACCGCGTGGTGCTGGTCAACATGACCGCCGACTGGTGCGTGACCTGCAAGGCCAACGAGCGCAACGTACTGGACCGTGACGCCTTCCGCGACACCCTCAAGCGCCTGGATGCGGTGTATATGCGCGGCGACTGGACCAATGTCGACCCGCAGATCAGCGCCTTCCTCGAGCAGCACAAAGCCGTGGGCGTACCGCTGTACGTGGTCTACGGCCCGGGCGCGCCGCCGCGGGTGCTGCCCACCGTACTGACCCAGGCCGTCGTCGAAGACGCGCTGCTGCGGGCGGCCCGCTGAGATGCGCCGGCCGGCCTGGCCCGTGGTCATCGCCCTGGCCGCCGCGGCCGGTACCGGCGCCGGGCTGTGGCTGACCAGCCCCGGGACCGATCCCCTTCCGTCGCCACCGCCCTTGCCGGCAGCACCGCCGGCGGTGTACGCCGCCGTCCCCGGCGACGCGATGCCGGCACTGACGCTGCCGGACCTGGACGGCATGCCCACCCCGCTGCCCGGGCGGTTCCTGGGTCGCCCCCTGCTGATCAACGTCTGGGCCAGCTGGTGCGCACCGTGCATCGAGGAAATGCCGGAACTGGCACGCTTTGCCGCCCAACATGCCGACAATGGCCCGCAGGTGCTCGGCCTGGCCCTGGACAGCCCCGAGGCCGTGCTCGACTTCCTGGGCAATGTGCCGGTGTACTACCCGATCGTGCTCGACACGCCGGGACCGGCCGACGCCAGCGTCAGGCTTGGCAACACCCGAGGGCTGCTGCCTTACAGCGTGCTGGTCGATGCGCAGGGGCGCATCGTCAGGCAGAAACTCGGCCCGTTCAAAGCCGGCGAGATCGAGCGCTGGGCACAGCTGCCCTGAGCGATGGGGCCGCCTGGCGGCGATCGTCGGCGAACAGGCCGACTTCCGGCAGATTCGTGATCCAGGTGATCGCGCCGTTGGCGCCTGCACTCTGCCACGTACCTGCCCCGTACCTGCCGCAGCGTCTGCTGGGAGTACCACGGCATGGCCACCAGAAAAATTCAAACAAACGATTAAAACGAAGCTAATTTCGTCGAACTGGACAGCATCGCCAGCTTCCCTCACACTGCCGCCCTTTCCTGCCAACCCTGCGGCCCATGGCAAAACTGCTGGTCCTTCACGGCCCCAACCTGAATCTGCTGGGTACGCGCGAACCCGAGGTCTACGGCAGCGCGACGCTGGCCCAGATCGACGCCGCGCTGATGGCGCAGGCGCAGCAGGCCGGGCATGCGACCGAGCACCTGCAGTCCAATGCCGAACATGTGCTGGTGGACCGGGTGCAGGCCGCCCGTACCGACGGTACCGCCTTCATCCTGATCAATCCGGCCGCCTTCACCCACACCTCGGTGGCGCTGCGCGATGCGCTGGCCGCCGTGGCGATACCTTTTATCGAGATCCACCTGTCCAACCCGCACAGCCGCGAGCCATTCCGCCACCACAGCTATCTGAGCGACAAGGCGGTGGGGGTGATCTGCGGCTTTGGCGCCGACAGCTACCGCTACGCCATGGACGCCGCCCTGCAGCGGCTCTGACCCTTTCCACGGAACCGCGTGGCGCCTGACGCCCACGGTTTCGAACACCACCCAACGAGGCATTCAATGGACCTGCGCAAAATCAAGAAACTGATCGACCTGCTGGAAGAGTCGAATCTGGCCGAGATCGAGATCAAGGAAGGCGAAGAGTCCGTGCGCCTGTCGCGCACCCCGGTGGCCGGCTATGCCGCCCCGGCGCCGGCTCCGGTCTACGCCGCCCCGGCACCGGCCGCCGCCATGCCGATGAGCGGCCCGACCGAGGCCTCCACCGGCGGTACCGCCAAGCCGGGCAACGCCCTGCCGGATGGCCACGTGCAGCGCGCGCCGATGGTCGGCACCTTCTATGCCTCGTCCTCGCCGGACAAGCCGGCCTTCGTCAGCGTCGGCCAGCAGGTCAAGGCCGGCGAGACCCTGGCCATCATCGAGGCGATGAAGATGTTCAACCCGATCGAAGCCGAAGTCGCCGGTACGGTCGTGGCGATCCTGGGTGAGAACGGCCAGCCGGTCGAGTTCGACCAGCCGCTGTTCGTGATCGCCTGAGGCGCCGGCCATGCTCGACAAGGTCGTTATCGCCAACCGGGGTGAGATCGCGCTGCGTATCCTGCGCGCCTGCCACACCCTGGGCATCCGCACGGTCGCGGTGCATTCCACCGTTGACCGCAACCTCAAGCACGTGGCCATGGCCGACGAGTCGGTCTGCATCGGCCCGGCCCCGTCCACGGACAGCTACCTCAACATCCCGGCGATCATCGCCGCGGCCGAGGTCACCGACGCCCAGGCCATCCATCCCGGCTACGGCTTTCTCTCCGAGAACGCCAACTTCGCCGAACGCGTGGAAGAGTCCGGCTTCATCTTCATCGGTCCCAGGGCGGACACCATCCGCCTGATGGGCGACAAGGTCGAAGCCATCCGCGCGATGAAGGCCGCCGGCGTGCCGTGCGTGCCCGGTTCGGGCGGCCCGCTGGGCGAAGACCCGGCCACCAACGTCAAGATCGCCCGCGAGATCGGCTATCCGGTCATCGTCAAGGCGGCCGGCGGCGGCGGTGGCCGCGGCATGCGCGTGGTCCATACCGAGGGCGCGCTGGTCAACGCCATCGCCACCACCAAGCAGGAAGCCAAGGCCGCGTTCGGCAACGACATGGTCTATATGGAGAAGTTCCTGGAAAACCCGCGTCATGTGGAGATCCAGGTGCTGGCCGACGGCCAGGGCAACGCCATCCATCTGGGCGAACGCGACTGCTCGATGCAGCGCCGCCACCAGAAGGTGGTGGAAGAAGCGCCGGCGCCGGGCATCACCCCGGAACTGCGTGCGGAGATCGGCAAGGTCTGCGTGGAAGCCTGCATCCGCATCGGCTACCGCGGCGCCGGCACCTTCGAATTCCTGTTCGAGAACGGCCGCTTCTACTTCATCGAGATGAACACCCGCATCCAGGTGGAGCATCCGGTGACGGAGATGATCACCGGGATCGATCTGGTCGCCGAGCAGCTGAAGATCGCCGCCGGCCACAAGCTGTCGATCAAGCAGAGCGACATCCAGATCAATGGCCACGCCATCGAGTGCCGGATCAACGCCGAGGACCCGGAAACCTTCTTCCCGTGCCCCGGCACCATCACCGGTTTCTACCCGCCGGGCGGCCCGGGCGTGCGCGTGGACACGCACATCTACGGCGGCTACCGCGTGCCGGCCAACTATGACTCGATGATCGGCAAGCTGATCGTGCACGGCCCGGACCGCGACACCGCCATCGCCCGCATGCGGGTGGCACTGAGCGAAATGGTGGTGGACGGGATCAAGACCAACGTGGCCCTGCAGCAGCGCATCATGCGCGACAAGGGCTTCCAGGCCGGCGGACAGAACATCCACTACCTGGAAAAGCGGCTGGCCGAGCGCAAGAACCAGTCCATCGCGCTGACCTGATCAGCGCATGGCGACAGGGAAAAGGCGGGGCAACCCGCCTTTTTCTTTGCCTGCGATCCGCTGCCGGCTACTGCGCGCCGGTATCGGCGGCGGTGATCGCACTGCCCTTGACCGGCTCCACGCCCAGCGGCGAGGTCGGATCGACAATCATCACCGTTTCGGTCGAGCCGTCGGGCCATACGATCTGGAAGGTGCTGCCGGCCGGCAAGGTCGAAAACGGCGTGCCGCTCTGCGCGCGGTAGACCGCCGCCGCCTGGCTGGCGCCGGCACGACGGGCGTCGGCGTCGGCCTTCACCGAGGTCAGCTTGACCTGGGACAGGTTCCGGTAGCGGCTTTCATAGGTGTCTATCAGCAGCACCCCGACCGCGCCGGCCGAGTAGGCCACGAACAGGACGACCCAGATCCAGAACTTGGCACCGCGCAGAAAACGACGGTAATTCATCGCGCACCTCCCCGCGCCTTGCGCAGGTAACTGACCAATTCGTTCATTTTCTCAACACCTTGCCGCGGTACCGCGGCATCAAACACGAAAGACTCGAAGTCCTGCCCCGGGTCCCGCGAACAGATTCCGCCGTTGGCGCAATAGCTGTTCATCAGGACGCTGTCGGGCCCGCACGCCAAGCCGAGACGACACGCCGCCACCTGCCACGCCAGTTGCGTGAACTGGCTGCCCGCCACCAGCCCGCTCAACGCATCATCACCGGCGGCCATGACGCCCATCGCCGGTGAAATCGCCAGAAACGCTTCCGGATCCTGCGACTGCTGGACCCGCTCCACCAGCCCGCGCCGGTAGTCCGCCTCCTTGTGCAACGGCTCGCCCATCGCCAGCAGCGCGGCCTCGGCGGCCAGATTGCCGGCCCTGGCCGCCTGACGCCGCTGCTGCAGCAGCAGCGGCCGGCCAAGCTGGTCGGCAGCGGTGAAACCGCTACAGCGCTGGCTTACCCGCTGCCGCGCGGCGATCAGGCCCGGGGCGTCATCCAGCCCCAGCCCGGCCAGCATCGCGCTGTCCAGGGCATAACTTTGCGGGTCCAGCGCATACAGGCCGCAATAGTCATAGATCCGGCTGACGACCCACGCCGCTTCGGCATCGCCGGCCGCCGCGGCAAGCCGCAGCTGACGGGCGTAGTCGAACAGATTGCCGCCATCCTCCAGCGCACCGCGCATATCCACCGGCAGGCCAGGCCCGATCGCGGTGGAACGCTCACGCAGCACCGGCGGTGGGCGGGTCGGGCGCGGCGAGGCGGCGTTCGCCACCAGCGCCGCCTCGACCTGCCCGGCGACAGCCTGCTCGGCCCCGGCACCGCTCTGTGCCAGCCCGCTGCGATAGCCCAGCACCGCCAGCAGCGCGGCCGCCGGCAGCACCAACAGGTACCAGGGTTTTCTGGACAGGCTGGAAAGCATGGAAACCGGCGAAGACCGCTGCGGCAGAAGGATACGAAGTCTAGCAACCACAACGCCGGAACGGCTGAATCGGCGGGCGGAAAACGCGCAATCGGGCGCCGCCTCGTCTAGGATGCGCGGTCTGTCCCGCTGTCGCTGTCCCTCGCCCATGCCATTTCTCGAAATCACCCTGCGCTGCACCGAAGCCACCCAGCCCCGCTACGAAAATGCACTCGAGGACGTCGGCGCGCTGGCGGTGACCATGCTCGATGCCGACGCCGACACCAGCAACGAGCGGGCGATCCTGGAACCGGGCGTGGGCGAGACCCCGCTGTGGAACGAACTGGTACTGACGGCGCTGTTCCCGGCCGACACCAATGCGCTGGCGCTGCTGGCCGCGCTGGAAGCCTTCGATGCCGGGCTGGACTGGAGTTCGGTCAGTTTCCGCGCGGTCCAGGACGAGGACTGGGAGCGCGCCTGGCTGGACCAGTTCCAGCCGATGCGCTTTGGTGCGCGCACCTGGATCGTGCCGTGGAACCATGAACTGCCCGAAGACGCGCAGGCCACCGATGCGGCCGTGGTGCGGCTGGACCCGGGCTTGGCGTTCGGCTCGGGCACCCACCCGACCACCGCGCTGTGCCTGCGCTGGCTGGACCAGCTTTCGACCGACGGCCTGCTGGCCGGCCAGGCCGTGCTCGATTTCGGCTGCGGCTCGGGCATCCTCGCGCTGGCCGCGCTCAAGCTGGGCGCCGGCAGTGCCACCGGCGTGGACAACGACCCGCAGGCACTGATCGCCACCGCCGACAATGGCGAGCGCAACGGCATGCAGATCGCCGCCTACCTGCCCGAGGACGAGCCGGTGCGGACCTACCCGATCGTGGTAGCCAATATCCTGGCCTCGGCGCTGGACGCGCTGGCCGAACTGCTGGCCACGCGCGTGGCCCCCGGCGGCCGCATCGCCCTGTCGGGCATCCTGCATGGTCAGGAAGACGAGCTGCTGCAGCGTTATGCGGCATGGTTCGACCAGCTCGAAGCCGTGCGCGATGGCGACTGGATGCGCATCACCGGCGTGCGCCGTGCTTGAATGAGGCCCATGCGCCGGCCTTGCCACCCATGACCGAAGAAACCACTCCGCCTCGTCGGCCGTTGGCCACCTTCCTGCACGCCGCCACCGACCGCACGGCGGCCATCGACGACGCCGGTGACGCACCGGCCGGCGCCTGCCTGGTCGAAACCTCGCCGGCGGACGGGCAGCCCGGGGAGGACCCGACGGTGACCGGTGCGGCCAGCACCGCCGTGCTGACGCCGCGGCCGGAGAGCGACCCGGCTGTCGTTCCGTTTGAGGATGCCGTGGAGGCGGCCTTGCCGGAGCCAGCGGGAGTCGAGGCACCCAGTTTCCTGCGTGCTGCCGCCACGCCCGGCACTGCCCGCCCCACCCCGCGCTGGCAGTGGGGCCTGCTGGGCGCACTGGCGCTGGTGTTGCTGCTGCAGATCCTCATCGCCGACCGCGCCACGCTCGCCGCCAGCGCCAGTACCCGTCCGCTGATCAGCGGCATCTGCACGCTGCTGCGCTGCGCGCTGCCGGCCTGGCATGAGCCGGCCGCCTTCGCCATGCTCAGCCGCGATATCCGCCCGGTGCCCGGCCAGCCCGGTGCGCTGCAGGTGCAGGCCAGCTTCCGCAACGATGCCCGCTGGGCGCAGGCCTGGCCGGCGCTGCGGCTGTCGCTGTCCGACGCCGATGGCCGGGTGATCGGCCGCCGCACGCTGCTGCCGGCCGACTACCTCGGCAAGGGCGCCGATCCCCAGGCGCGGCTGGAGCCGGGGCAAAGCGCGCAGGTCTCCTTCCGGCTGCGCGAACCGGCCGCGGCCACGGTCGCGTTCAACTTCGAATTCCAGTAACCGCGGCACCGGCGTGGCAGCGCGCCGGCCCACGCGCTAGACTCCCTCCCCTCACGACGGGCCGCGCGCCCGCCTCTGCTGAATCCGGGAACTCCCTTGAACGCTGCCCCTCCACGTCCTGACACCAGTCGCGGCGCTCCGAAGCCGCCGCTTCGCGAACACGTTGCCCAGTCCGTGCGGCGCTACCTGCGCGATCTTGACGGCTGCGACGCCGACGATGTCTACGAGATCGTGCTTCGCGAGATGGAGATCCCGCTGTTCGTGGAAATCCTCAACCACTGCGAGGGCAACCAGAGCCGTGCGGCGTCGATGCTGGGCATCCACCGCGCCACCTTGCGCAAGAAACTCAAGGAATACGGGCTGGCCTGATCCCGCCCGGCGGGCCTGGGCGGATACGGCGCCGGGCTGCCGCACGCAGGGCGCGGCCCGCACGCAACCAGCGCCTCGGCCTACAATATCGGCCCGCTCCGCTGATCCCCACGCCCCATGTCCTCCGATTTGCTGCCCGTCCGCCGGGCCCTGCTGTCTGTTTCCGACAAAACCGGTCTGCTCGAACTGGCCCGCGCCCTGGCCGCCCGCAACGTCGAACTGCTGTCCACCGGCGGCACCGCCAAGGCGATCCGCGAGGCCGGCCTGCCGGTCAAGGACGTGTCCGATGTCACCGGCTTCCCGGAAATGATGGACGGTCGGGTCAAGACCCTGCACCCGATGGTGCACGGCGGCCTGCTCGGCCGTGCCGGTACCGATGACGCGGTGATGGCGCAGCACGGCATCGCCCCGATCGACCTGCTGGTGCTGAACCTGTACCCGTTCGAAGCGGTCACCGCCAAGGCCGACTGCACCCTGGCCGACGCGGTGGAGAACATCGACATTGGCGGCCCGGCGATGCTGCGCAGTGCGGCCAAGAATTTCGCCCGCGTCGCCGTGGCCACCAGCCCGGACCAGTACCCCGCGCTGCTGGCGGAACTGGAGGCCAATGATGGCCAGCTGTCGGCGGCCAAGCGTTTCGAACTGTCGGTGGCCGCGTTCAACCGCGTCGCCCAGTACGACGCGGCGATCAGCAACTACCTGTCGGCGGTGACCGACACCGGCGCCGCGGTGCCGGTGCGCAACGAATATCCGGCGCAGATGAATTCCTCTTTCATCAAGGTCATGGACCTGCGCTACGGCGAGAACCCGCACCAGAGCGGCGTGTTCTACCGCGACCTGTACCCGGTGCCGGGCACCCTGGCCACCTTCGTGCAGCTGCAGGGCAAGGAACTGAGCTACAACAACCTGGCCGATGCCGATGCCGCATGGGAATGCGTGCGCCAGTTCGACGTGCCGGCCTGCGTCATCGTCAAGCACGCCAACCCGTGCGGCGTGGCTGTGGCGGCCGATGTCGGCGCCGCCTACGAGATGGCCTACAACACCGACCCGACCAGCGCGTTCGGCGGCATCCTGGCCTTCAACCGGACGCTGGACGCGGCCACCGCCAAGGCCATCCTCGACCGCCAGTTCGTCGAAGTGCTGATCGCCCCGGACTACGAGCCGGCCGCGCTGGACTACGCCACCAAGAAGGCCAACGTGCGCGTGCTGCGCATTCCGGCCGGTGATGCCCGCAACAACTACGACACCAAGCGCATCGGTTCGGGCCTGCTGGTGCAAAGCGCCGACAACCGCGGCATGAGCGCCGACGAACTGAAGACCGTCACCCGGCGCGCGCCGACTGCCGCTGAAACGCGCGACCTGCTGTTCGCCTGGCGCGTGGCCAAGTACGTCAAGTCCAACGCGATCGTCTACGCCAAGGACGAGCGCACGATTGGCGTGGGCGCCGGCCAGATGAGCCGCGTCTATTCGGCGCGCATCGCCGGCATCAAGGCCGCCGACGCCGGTCTGGTGGTGCCGGGGTCGGTGATGGCCTCCGATGCGTTCTTCCCGTTCCGCGACGGCCTGGACGCCGCCGCCGAAGCCGGCATCACCGCGGTGATCCAGCCGGGCGGTTCGATGCGCGATGCCGAAGTGATCGCCGCCGCCGACGAACATGGCATCGCCATGGTGTTCACCGGCGTGCGTCATTTCCGTCACTGAGCCGCGCACCGATGGCCATGGGGATGTTTCCACGCTTGATTTCCCTGGCCGCCGTGGTCCTGCTGGCGGCCTGCCGGCAGGACACGCCGCCGGCCGCCGGCGCCGGGGCGGAAAAGCCGGTACTGCGCCACGATGACGCGGTACGGGCGCTGCTGCAGGAGCGCTACGGCGCGCCGGCACAGCTGACCGGGCAATGGGCGCAGCAGCTGGAGGATCCTGGCACCGGCAGCGCCCGCCCGGTCCAGCGCGCGCTGTGCGCCGACCACGGCATCACCCTCGGCGGCAACCGCTACCGCATGCTGGCCGTCTGCACCGGCTATGCCAACGCCACCTCGATCGAGCTGGGCACCACCGATTTCATCGTGCTGCAGCAGGCTGCCGACGGCAGCATGCGCCTTGCCGCCGAGTTGCCCGGGCGCGCCAGTGGCGCCGACGGACAGCCGGGCAGCATCAGCACGGTGCAGGTGGGCGCCGGAGCGTGGGCCTACCAGATCGACGACGAGCTGGTGGCCGTCGGCTCCAGAACGCGACACCGCGCCTGGCTGCTGTTCGATGGCGGCGACAGGCTCGCGGACGCCGGCTGGCTGCGTGTGCACTGGGACAACCACAACGCCATCGAATGCAACGCCGCCGGCCATTGCGCGCCCGGCACGCTGGCGCTGGATCTGGATATCCGGCCCGACGACAGCCAGCCCGACGTGCCCTACTGGCCGCTGCGGGTGACCGAAAGCGGGCGCGACTGCCACGGCCGGACCAACCGGACCCATACCGTCACCTACGATCCGGCACAGGCGCGCTACCTGATCCCGGCCGACCTGCAACGCGAGGAATGCCGCTGATGCGCAAGACCGTTCTGCTTCTGGCTGCCGTTGCCGGCAGCGCCCTGTTGCCCGGCTGTGGCAGCGACCAGCTCACCGGGGCCCAGCGCGCGGCCATCGCCACGCTGGGCACGGAACTGCCCGCGCCCTATCGCGATGGCCTGGTGATCGATTCGGTGCACCGCCATGGCGATGACCTGGTGCTGATGATCCGTTTTCCCGAGGCCACCGTGGCCATGGCCAAAGCCAAGCCCGACCTGTTCGCCGCGCTGCGCCGCGATGAAGCCGAGGCCATCGCCGAGCTGTGCCAGGAACCGGCGTTGGCTCCGGTCTACGCGGCCGGTGGCGGTGTGCGGCGCCGCTTCGTCGATGCCAACGGCGCGGTGTTTTTCGAAGTCGCCCTGAGCGCTTCCGACTGCCCTTCCCCTTGAATGCCCCACAGGAACTGACCCCATGAAAATCCTCGTCATCGGCGCCGGTGGCCGTGAACACGCTCTGGCCTGGAAGCTGGCGCAATCGCCGCGCGTGAGCGAAGTGATCGTCGCCCCGGGCAACGCCGGTACCGCCACCGAAGCCAAGTGCCGCAACGTGGCGGTCAAGGTCACCGACATCGACAGCCTGCTGCGCCTGGCCCAGGACGAGGCGGTGGGGCTGACCGTGGTCGGTCCGGAAGTGCCGCTGGTGCTGGGTGTGGTGGACCGCTTCCGCGCCGCCGGCCTGCGCATCTTCGGCCCGACCGCCGCCGCCGCGCAGCTGGAAGGCAGCAAGGCGTTTGCCAAGGATTTCCTCGCCCGGCATGGCATTCCCACCGCGTTCTACGCGGTGCACACCGAGGTGGCGCCGGCGCTGGCCTACCTGCGCGAGAAGGGCGCGCCGATCGTGATCAAGGCCGACGGCCTGGCCGCGGGCAAGGGCGTGATCGTGGCGATGACCTTGGACGAGGCCGAGGCGGCGGTGCACGACATGCTCAGCGGCAACGCCTTCGGCGATGCCGGCGCACGCGTGGTGATCGAGGAATTCCTCGAAGGCGAGGAAGCCAGCTTCATCTCGATGGTCGACGGCCGCACCGCGCTGCCGATGGCGACATCGCAGGATCACAAACGCGTGGGCGACGGCGACACCGGCCCGAATACCGGCGGCATGGGCGCGTACTCTCCCGCTCCGGTGGTCACCCCTGAAGTGCATGCTCGGGTGATGCGCGAAGTGGTGGAGCCGACCGTGGCCGGCATGATCAAAGATGGCGTGCCGTTCACCGGCTTCCTGTATGCCGGGCTGATGATCGATGCCAGCGGTGCGCCGAAGGTCATCGAATTCAACGTGCGCTTCGGCGACCCGGAAACACAGCCGGTGATGCTGCGCCTGCAGTCGGATCTGGTCGAGCTGCTCGAGGCGGCCATCGACGGCGCGCTGGCTGGCGTGGAAGCCTGCTGGGATCCGCGCCCCAGCTTGGGCGTGGTGATGGCCGCCCGGCCGTATCCGGAAACGCCGATCACCGGCGAGGTGATCTCGGGCCTGCAGGACGTGCCGGGGGATATTTCCCACGGCGGCGCCAAGGTCTTCCACGCCGGCACCGCGCAGGACGCCGCAGGCAACATCCTTTCCGCCGGCGGCCGTGTGCTGTGCGTGGCCGCGCTGGGTGACAGCGTCTCCGCCGCGCAGCGGCACGCGTATGCCGGTGTGGCGAAGATCCACTGGACCCACGCGTTCCACCGCAGCGACATCGGCTGGCGTGCCATCGCCCGCGAGCAGGATCAGGGCTGATCCCCCCTGAAACAGACCGGTGCGCTCGCCCTGCGGTCGCACCGGACGATTGCCGGTCTGTCCCCGGGACCGGCAATAATGGCCCCTGATCCCATCATCGAGCGCCACCCGCCTTGGAATCGCGCCTGACCCGGCTGTGGGCCCACGAGAAAGCCAGCTATGGGCTGCGGGTGTTCATCGCGCTCACCGCCGCTCTGGCCTACGGCTGGTACGACGGCCCTATCGGGGCGATCCCGGGGCTGTTCCTGGGCATCATCGCCAGCGCCATCGCCGAGACCGATGACAACTGGTGGGGACGCACCAAATCGGTGCTGCTGTCGCTGCTGTGCTTTGTCGCGGCCGCCGCCGCGGTGGTCGTGCTGTTCCCGCATCCGCTGCCGTTCATTACCGCGCTGGCGCTGACCGCGTTCGGCCTGACCCTGCTCGGCGCACTGGGCGAGCGTTATGCCTCCATCGGCCAGGCCGCGGTGACGCTGGCGATCTACGCGATGATCGCGCTGGACCAGCACCCTGGCAGCAACCAGTGGCAGGCGACGCGTGAAGTGCTGCCATTGCTGGCGGGTGCGGCGTGGTACGGACTGCTGTCGATCCTGTGGGCGGCGATGTTCGCCAACCGCCCGGTGCGCGAGCGGCTGGCGCGGCTGTTCGTCGAGCTGGGCCAGTACCTGCAGCTCAAGGCCGACCTGTTCGAACCGGTGCGGCAGGGCAACCTGGAGGCGCGACAGCTGGCGCTGGCCGAGCAGAACGTGCGCGTGGTGCGGGCGCTGAACATCGCCAAGACCGCGATCCTCAGCCGCTTCGGCCGCTCCGGGCGGCCAGGTGTGCAATCGGGTCTGTATTTCCGCCTGTACTACATGGCGCAGGATTTCCATGAGCGGGCCAGCTCCTCGCACTACCCCTATGAGGCACTGGCCGAAGCCTTCTTCCACAGCGACGTGCTCTACCGCTGCCGGCGCCTGCTGTCGCTGCAGGGCAAGGCCTGCCAGGCCCTGGGCCAGGCCATCCGCCTGCGCCAGCCCTTTGACTATGGTGAGCGCACCCGCGTGGCCGGGCAGGACCTGCAGTCCTCGCTGCAGTACCTGCGCGCGCAGCGCAATCCACAGTGGACGCGCCTGCTCGGTTCGCTGCAGCTGCTGGCGGCCAACCTATCCAGCATCGAGCGGCAATTGTCGGAAACCGCGCTGGCCGACACCCCGCTGGAAGGCATCGACACCCGCCTGCGCGATTCCTCGCCGCATACCCTGCGCGATATCGGCACGCGCCTGCGCCAGGCCCTCACGCCCGGCTCGCTGCTGTTCCGCCACGGCGTGCGTATCGGCATCGCCCTGATCGCCGGCTATGCCCTGCTTGCGCTGGTGCATCCGGAAAACGGCTACTGGATCCTGCTGACCATCGTGTTCGTGTGCCGCCCGCATTTCGGTGCGACCCGCTTGCGACTGGTGCAGCGCATCGCCGGCACACTGCTCGGCCTGGGCGTGACCTGGGCATTGATGCAGCTGTTTCCCGGTACCGGCCTGCAGCTGTTGCTGGCGCTGGCCGCGGCGCTGCTGTTCTTCATCACCCGTACCGACCGCTATGTGATCGCCACCGCGGCGATCACCCTGATGGCGCTGCTGTGCTTCAACCTGCTCGGCGACGGCTTCGTGCTGATCTGGCCGCGCCTGCTCGACACGCTGATCGGCTGCGTCATCGCCGCGCTGGCCTCGCTGCTGATCCTGCCGGACTGGGAAGGCCGGCGGCTGCACAAGGTGATGGCGCAGGTGGTGGCGACCGGCGCGGCGTATCTGGAGGAGGTGCTGGGCCAGTACCGCAGCGGCATGCGCGATGACCTGCCCTACCGTATCGCCCGACGCGACATGCACAACGCCGATGTCGCCCTGTCGGCAGCCCTGTCCAACATGCTGCGCGAACCGGGCTATGCCCGCGGCAATCTCGATGCGGGTTTCCGCTTCCTCGCCCTGTCCAACACCTTGCTGGGCTATCTGTCGGCACTGGGGGCGCATCGCGCGCAGGCGGTGGTGGTCAGCGATGATCCGCTGGTCCACCAGGGCCAGCAGCAGCTGCAGCAGTCGCTGTCGCAACTGGCGCAGGCACTGGGCAAACGCGAGGCCGCCACGCCGCAGGAAGACGAGATCGCCCTGGCCGATGCACTGGAGCAAACACCCGAGGACATCAACGAGAAATCGCAGCTGGTACGTACCCAGCTGGCGCTCATGCTGCGGCTGCTGCCGCGGCTGCGCACGGTGGCCGCCGAAGCGGTGGCAACAACCACTGCCGGCAGCGCGCCTCCGGCAAAGGCCTAGCGCGACCTGCGCGCCGGCACGAAGAACACCAGCAGGCCGAGCAGCGCCAAGCCGCCGCCCAGCACGCACACGCCGTTCCAGCCGTATCGCGTCCACGCCGCCGTGCCCAGCGCCGAGCCACTGGCGCCGCCGATGAAGTAACAGGTCATGTAGGCCGAAGTGATGCGGCTGCGCGCGTTTTCATCCAGCTGGTAGATCGCGCTCTGGTTGTTGATGTGTACCGCCTGCACCGCGATATCCAGCAACAGCACGCCAACGACCAGGGCTGCCAGCGAGACCGGCGCCAGCGCCAGCACCAGCCAGGACAGCAGCAGCAGCACCAGGCCGCCGCCCGCCACCCAGCGCCCCAGTCCGCGATCACTCAGTCGCCCGGCGCGGCTGGCCGCCAGCGCCCCGGCCGCGCCCACCAGGCCGAACAGGCCGATGGTGCTGATCGAGTAGCCATAGGCCGGCCCTGACAGCAAGAACGCCAGTGGCGTCCAGAACACGCTGAAACCGGCAAACAGCAAGGCGCCGAGCAGCGAGCGCCGGCGCAGCAGCGGCTCATCGCGCAGCAGAGCCAGCACCGAGCCGATCAGGCGTGGATACGACAGTCTGGCCGTCGGCCTGTATGGCGGCAGCAGCCGGACCAAGACAAGGGCACACAGCAGCAACGCCACACACGCAACCCAGTAGATGGTGTGCCACGAGCCGATGCCCGCCAGCAGCCCGGAGGCGGTCCGCGCCAGCAGAATACCCAGCAGCAGGCCGGCCATCAGCGTGCCGACCACGCGCCCGCGCTGCTCCGGTCGCGCCAGCGTGGCCGCATGCGGAATGATGATCTGCGCGGCCACCGCGCTCAGCCCCGCCAGGGCGGTACCCGCCAGCAGCTGGACGAAATTGCCGGCGCTGGCACTGATCCCCAGGCCCCCCGATGCCAGCACGAACAGGCCGACAATCAAACCTCGCCGCTCCAGCCTGTCGCCCAGCGGCACGATCAGCAGCAGCCCGGCGGCATAGGCCAGCTGCGCCACCGTCACCACCCAGCCGGCCACCCCGGCACTGACATCGAACACGCCGGCCAGCAGCTGCAACAACGGCTGGGCGTAGTAGTTGCTGGCCACCACCAGACCAACCGCGATCGCCAGCAGCAGCACCAGCGCGGAGGACAGCGGCCGCGACGTGGCTGCGACTGGAGCGGAGTTGTTCATCACAGGACATATCGCACAAGGCCGCGTCCGACGCGGCAGAGCCGCTATTTTTGCCGAGCTTGCGCGCAGGCGGTGAAAACACCGCCATGACACAGTGATCCAGAAGCCAAGGCCGCGTTTGATGGTACTTCAGCCGCCATCACGGTCTGCTAATGTGCCGCGCAGACCAAGGAGTCCCGATGTCCGGCCACAGCCAGTTCTCATTGCTCACGCAGCGACGCTTCCTGCCGTTCTTCATCGTCCAGGCACTGGGCGCGTTCAACGACAACATCTACCGCCAGGCGATCATCGGTCTGCTGTTCTATCTGGGCGTGAGCACCGAAGAACGCACGCTCTACACCAACCTGGCACCTGCGCTGTTCATCCTGCCGTACTTCCTGTTCTCGGCGCTGGCCGGACAGATCGCCGAGAAGCTGGAGAAGCAGCGGCTGATCGTGATCACCACGCTGATGGAGATCGTGATCATGTCGCTGGCGGCGATCGGCTTTCTCACCCAGAACATGCCGGTACTGCTGATCGCGCTGTTCTGTACCGGCCTGCAGTCCACCCTGTTCGGACCGGTGAAATACTCGGTGTTGCCCTCGATCCTCAAACCCGAGGAACTGACCGGCGGCAACGGCCTGGTCGAGATGGGCACCTCCATTTCGATCCTGACCGGCATGATCGCCGGCGGCATGATCTTCGCGCTGGCCGGCAGCCAGGGCCCCATCGTCGCGGCAGTGGCGATCATCACCCTGGCGTTGGCCGGCAACCTGGCCGCACGCCTGATCCCGCGCGTGGATGCCGGCGCGCCGGACCTGAAAATTCACTGGAATCCGCTGCGCGAATCGCTGGCGGTGCTGCGCCTGGCCAAGAAGCAGAAGGCGGTCCGCAACGCCATCCTCGGCGTGTCGTGGTTCTGGTTCTTCGGCACCATCCTGACCTCGCAGCTGCCCACCTACGCCGAGGTCAATCTGGGCGGCGGCTCCACGCTGTACATCGTGGCGCTGGCACTGTTCTCGCTGGGCACCGGCACCGGTTCACTGCTGTGCGAAAAGCTGTCCGGGCGCATCGTCGAGATCGGACTGGTGCCACTGGGCGCGTTCGGCATGAGCGCATTCCTGTTCGATCTGTATTTCGCCCGCACCGGCACGGCCAGTGTGGCCGGTCTGGACCTGGCCGGATTCCTGCAACAGCCCGGCAGCGTGCGCATCGTCATCGATCTGCTCGGCATCGGCCTGTTCACCGGCTTCTTCGTGGTGCCGCTGTTCGCGTTGATCCAGAGCCGTTCGCCCAGGTCGGAGATGTCGCGGGTGTTCGCCGCGCTCAACATCCAGAACTCCGGCTTCATCGTGCTGGCCGCCGGGCTGGGCCTGCTGACCCAGACCGTGCTCGACTGGAGCGTGCCGCAGCTGTTCCTGGCGCTGGCCATCGCCAACGTGGTGGTGGCGGTCTACATCTTCACCATCGTCCCCGAATTCCTGATGCGCTTTTTGAGCTGGGTGATGGTGCACACCCTGTACCGGCTGCGCGTGACCGGCGTGGAGGAACACGTGCCCGATGAGGGCCCGGCGCTGATCGTCTGCAACCACGTCAGCTACATGGACGCGTTGATCCTGTCGGCGACCATCCCGCGCCCGGTGCGCTTTGTCATGTACTACCGGATCTTCAACATCCCGGTGATGCGCTGGATTTTCACCACCGCCAAGGCCATTCCCATCGCCAGCCCGAAAGAGGACGCCGCGCTGATGCAGCGCGCGTTCGACGAGGTGGATGCGGCGCTGGCCGAGGGCGAACTGGTCTGCATCTTCCCGGAGGGCGCCTTGACCCGGGATGGCCAGATCGCGGCGTTCAAGTCCGGCGTGGAGAAGATCCTGGCGCGGCGCCCGGTACCCGTGGTGCCGATGGCGCTCACCGGCATGTGGTCGAGCATGTGGAGCCGGCGCGACACCCGGCTGGGGCGGATGCGGGTACCGCGCCGCTTCCGCGCCCAGATCGGCGTCATCGCCGCGCCCCCGGTGGAGGGAACCGCTACCGGTGCCGCGCAGCTGGAGGACAAGGTGCGGGCATTGCGCGGCAGCGAGGCCTGAGCACACGCCACGCTTTCCAGACGTAAGACAACTGGCTACGCTATCGCGCTTACGCATCGCAGGGGACAATGCGACGCAAGGGACACCCAGGGGATACATGGACAACGCGACACCACCGGTACCGGCACCAGCGCCGGCGCCGCCCATTCCGCAGCAGGTTCACCACTACTACCATCCGCACAGATCCGGTGGCGTGGCGGCGTTGCTGGAAGTTCTCCCCGGCCTGTTCCAGGTGTTCGGCATCGGCCATATGTACGCTGGCAATGTCGCCACCGGACTGTTCATCATGTTCGGCTACTGGGCCGTGGCCTTCGTCAATTTCCTGCTGCTTTTCCTGTTCATCGGTTGGATCACCTGGCCCCTGTGCTGGATCGCCGCCATGATCATTTCGCCGCTGATCGCGGCAAATGCCTGCAAGTCTCGCTGATTTTTCAACAAGGAGTTTTTCGTGAACACCAGCAGTCCCGCCGTTTCCAACAACCTCGTCTGGGCGATCCTGTCCACCCTGTTCTGCTGCCTGCCGCTGGGCATCGTTTCGATCATCCACGCCGCCAAGGTCAACGGCCTGCTGGCAGCCGGTGACGTCGCCGGTGCCCGTGACGCCTCGGAGAAGGCCAAGAAGTGGGCCATCTGGTCGGCCCTGGCCTGGGTCGTGGTCGTGATCCTGTATGTGGTCGTGTTCGTGCTGCTGGGTGTTGGCGGCGCGATGAGCGGCGCATCGGGTTACTGATGCATTACGCAGGTCGGCTGTCCGCGGCCGGCCTGCGCTCTGTGACATGAAATTTCCCCCGCACCTGTTGCGTTATGCACCGCTGGCCGCAATGGCCACGCTCGGGGCCGGTGCGGTGGCCGTGCTGGGCCGGATCGATCCGAACACACCCGGCAATCCCCTGCCCGCCTGCCCGTTCTACATGCTCACCGGCATCCTGTGCCCGGGTTGCGGCAGCACCCGCTGTCTGCATGCGCTGGTCCAGCTGGACCTGCCCCAGGCCCTGGCGATGAACCCACTGCTCGTGGTCTCGATTCTGCCCATGCTGATGATGGCCCTGCACGGCGCGGGTCTGTGGCCGAGAGCACTTCAGCCGATGCTGCGACCGGTTGCGCGGCCGATGCTGTGGATGGGACTGATTGCCGGCTTCTGGGTTACCCGCAACCTTCCCTGGTATCCGTTCCATCTGCTGGCGCCGGGCTGATACAGCCGCCTTCCGCGCGGCTGGCGCGATGGCCCTGCAGCGCCTTCCCGCTGGCGGGCCTAGCCGACCCAGCCGGCGATGATCATCAGTGCCAGCATCACCATCCACAGCAGCAGCATGCGCCAGACCAGGCTCATCGCATCGCGCAGTTCGGGAAAGCGCTCATCGGCCGGCAGCATGCCTTCCAGTCGCGCCGCTTCGGCCGCTTCGGCTTCTTCCACCAGCTCGGCCCCCACACTCGCGCGCGCAGCCTCGGCCAGGAAGTCGATGGACAGCGATGCCCGGCTGCCGCCGGCGCGGCGCCATGCCGAAGACACGGTGTCGAAATTGCCCGCCAGCGCCATCGCCAACGTCATCAGCTGCGCCACCGGCCATTCCAGGATTTTCAAAAAGGTGTTGCCGTCTTCGCGCGCCGCAGGCGAGAGCAACGCGCCCTGCGCGCCGTGCACGGCCTGCGCCAGCAACCGGTAGAGCAGCACGCCCCACGGCCCCAGCAGCAGGAACCAGAACAGCGGCGCGAACCAGCGACGCAATCCATTGATCACCGTGGCATCCACCAGCGAGGGGGCGTCCTCGCGCAGGCTGCCGCCGGCGCGTTGCAGCTGCGAGATCGCCACACCACAGGCATTTGCATCTTCGGCATCGATCACCGCTTCCACATCGCGATCCAAATCGCGCGGCCCCCAGCACAGGGCCAGCACGGCGATGCCGAACAGCAGCGACGGCAAGCCGTACAGCCGCCCGGACAACAGCCACTGCAGCGCGGCGACCGCCAGCACGCAGGGAAGGATCGCCAGCCACAAAGCATGGCGGTTGTCCTGCGCCGTTTCCGACTGACCCTGCACCCATGCCAGCCAGCGCCCGAACCAGCGCCAGTCGCGCAGCGCGGCCATCTGCGCCGGCGCCAGATGGCCCAGTACCAGCGCGGCGATCACCGCTACCAGTGTCGTGAACATGCGAATTCTCCTGTCACGATTGTCGGCATTGCCTTCCCCCTTGGAACCGGCGCAGATGGCGCTGGCAGCGGCTCAACGACGCTGACGGTCGAACCAGTCCCCGATCAGCGTCCGCGCGATGGAAATCCGCGGCGGCAGCAAGATGCCCTGCCCGTCATCGTCGATCTCACGCTGCATTGCCGAGCTGATTTCATCCACACTGAACCAGCGCGCATCTTCCAGTTCGCCATCCACGGCCGGAACATCGTCCTCGGCAGTGGCGCAGAAGCCGACCATCAACGCGCCCGGAAACGGCCACGGCTGCGTACCCAGATAACGCGCTTCACGCACCCGCACCTTGGCCTCCTCGAACACTTCGCGCATGACCGTCTGCTCGAAGGTCTCGCCCGGTTCCACAAAACCGGCCAGCACCGAATAGCGGCGTGGCGCCCAACTGGCCTGGCGTCCCAGCAGCAATCGCCCCTGGTTTTCGACCGCGACGATCACCGCCGGATCCACCCGCGGATAGTGTTCAGTGCCACATTGTCCGCAGTGGCCGATGAAACCGCCGCGACGGAAATTCACCGCGCCGCCACACACGCCGCAATAACGGGTGCGCGTATGCCAGTACGACATGCCACGGGCATAGCAGAACGCGGCGGAATCGGCCGGCGACCAGCTCGCCGCGGCCTGGCGCAGATCCACCCGCTGCGGCGCGCTTACCGTCACCGCACCGGCCTCGACCACGAACACTGCACGGCCCTGTTCCACGCCCAGAAAGATTGCCGATCCCGGGCCACCGCCCAGATCCCGGCCACTGAGCGGGAGCGGCTGTCCGCTGTCATCGCACAAGGCCGTGCCATCGGTATCGAGCACCAGCACGCGGGCCTGCGGCCACAGGCCGGACAACGCATCGGGGTCATCGCGCAACGCATCGGCGCGATCAAGGGAGCTGGCGGTAAACGCGTAGCCGGCCAAGGAAGGTAGGGAGAGCTTTGACATCGGCCAGAGCGTGCCGACAAAGCGCCCCTATCGCAAGGGCGCCGTGTGCGGCCGGTGACTCAGACCGAGAAACTGCTGCCGCAGCCGCAGGTGGTGCGGGCGTTCGGGTTGCGGATCACGAACTGTGCGCCGGTCAGGCTTTCGGTGTAATCCACCTCGGCACCCATCAGATACTGCAGGCTCAGCGGATCGACCAGCAGGGTCACGCCGTCGGTGACCACCGCCAGATCGTCGGCCTCGCGGTTCTCGTCGAACTCGAAGCCGTACTGGAAGCCGGAACAGCCGCCCCCCTGGATGTAGACGCGTAACGCCAGCGCGTCACTGCCCTCGTCCTGGATCAGTTCACGCACCTTGGCCGCGGCCGCACCGGTGAAATTGAGCGGACGATCAAGCGACTGGTAATCAGGTGCCGGCTTGGCGCCGGGCAGGGACACTAACGTACTCATGGGGTCAGCATGGGGACGCGGCCGGGAGGATTCAAGCTTCGGCCGCTTCAGCTTGGCGGATCTTTCCGCCCCGCTTGGCCTCCGGTGACGGCAGCGCGGCGACCGCGCTGGCGGAATGGACCAGTCGACCGTTCAACTGGGCACCGGCATTCATCTCCACCACCTGGTAATGGACGTTGCCGGTCACCCGCGCGCTCGGGGTCAGCTCGATCCGCTCGCTGGCGTACACGTCGCCATCCAGGCGGCCGCTGAGCACCACCACCGCGGCGCGGATCTCGCCTTCGATATGGCCCTGCTCGGCCAGCGTCAGCATCGCCTCGGCACCGTCTTCGGCGACGACCTTGCCCAGAATGCGGCCTTCCACGTACAGCCCGCCGCTGAACACCACATCGCCGCGGATCACCACCTGCGGCCCGATCAGGGCGTCCACGACCAGCTGGCTGTCGCGGTTGGATTTGCTTTTGAACATCATTACTCCCCTCTGCCGTTGCCGGCGAGTTTCCAATCGAATGTCTGTGTGGCGCCTCCCCCGGGCCCCGACAGCGAGACTCGCACACGTTGCGGGGTGAAATCCCGGGGCAGCATCACGCTCCCGTCCAGCTGCTGGAAATAGCGGAACGAATAGTTCTGCCCGGGCACATCCTTGCGCTGGTGCAGCTCATCCCAGCTGACCGTGGTCAGTTTGCCGTCTTTCACGCCCTCTACCGAGAAGCGCATCTGGCCCTGGCTGATGGCGCCGCGGTTCAGGTTCTGGGTCAGCACCACGCTGTAATGCCAGGTCCCGGCCGCCTCGGCGGAAAATTCGATCGAATGGGCGTTCAGGCCCTTGCGCTGGCTGGTGGCCCCCACCAGCCGCTCATAGAAGGCGACATCGGCGCGCAGGCCGGCGATTTCCTCGTCGCGCTCGGCCAGCGAGGCCTGCACTTCGGTATTGGCCGCGCGGCTGATCTTGTCCGATGCCTCGAGCGTGGCCTGCCGCTGCCGCAATTCTTCGATCTGCCCGCGCTGCTGCTCCAGCTGCTGCTCGCTCTGGCGCAGGCGCTCGCGCAGACCGCCCGCATCGGGCGAGGCATAACGGGCGGCCAGCCAGCCCACCAGCAGCAGCGACAACAGCCAGGCGGTGGCCAGCAGCGCAACGGGCAGCCAGCCCGGGCGGGTGCCACCGGCGCCGCGCGGGGTGATCTGGAAACGGGAAGGCGATCGGTTGTTCATGGCAGTGGCCGGCACCCGTGAGTGAAGACGGGCGCTGCTGCTCCGTTCGAAACGACACGGCAGTGTAAACGACCCCCGGCCAGGGCGCCGGCAGGCCGGATCTGGCATTCACCGCGGCCATGCCCGATAGTTGGACCCTGCTCACAGTTTCCTCATGGACCGACGACCGTGACCGACGCCCATATCTTTGTCATCGGCATCCTGCTGGCCTGGCTGGCCGGCATCCGGGTGTATCTGACCGTGTTCGGCGTGGGCCTGGCCGGGCTGCTGGGCTGGGTCGAGCTGCCGCCGGCGCTGCAGGCCACGCAGTCCTGGTGGGTGCTGGGCACCTCCGGCGCACTAGCCATCACCGAATTTTTCGCCGACAAGATTCCCGGGGTGGACTCGATCTGGGACCTGCTGCAGACCCTTGCCCGGGTGCCGGCCGGCGCCTTCCTCGCCGCGGCGACCCTGTCAGGCGACGGGGAGCTCAGCACCGGCGTGCTCGCCGCTGGCGCCGGGGTCGCGCTGGCCAGCCACGGCCTGAAGGCCGGTACCCGCGCCTTGCTCAACACCTCGCCGGAGCCGGCCAGCAACTGGGTCGCTTCCACCGCCGAGGATGGTGTGGTCATCGGCGGGCTGGCGCTGGCGCTGGCCAACCCGTGGCTGGCGCTGGTGTTCGTGATCGGCGCCAGCCTGATCGGTGCGCTGACGGTATGGCTGATCTGGCGCATGCTCTGGCGCGGATTGCGCCGGCTGTTCGCCGCCCCCCCGCCCGCTGCGCGGCCCGCGCAAGCGCCGGCACCGGGCGATCATTCGCTGCCACCGTCGGCTTGACCGCATAATCCACGGTCGACCGGGAGTACCGATGGCCACCAACGACACTGTGATTTCCTCCGCACGACCGATCCGCGCGGAAACCCCACCGGCCAATTACTGGCAGCGCTGGAGTGTGGAGAACGTGCCTGCCAGCATCACCCAGCCCGAACAGACGCAGGCACCCGCTCCGGTGCCTTCGGCGGCCCGCAACGAGAACAGCAATCATCAGGCCGCCGGCGAAGCACCGTATCGCGTGCTGATCGTCGAGGACGACCGCTCCCAGGCGCTGTTCGCACAAAGTGTGCTGCACGGCGCCGGCATGCAGGCCATCGTGCAGATGGAAGTGGAGGGCGTGCAGCAGGCCATCACCGAGCACCGTCCGGACCTGATCCTGATGGACCTGCACATGCCCGGCCTGGACGGCATGCGCCTGACCGCGCTGATCCGCCAGCAGCCGGACCAGCAGCTGCTGCCGATCGTGTTCCTGACCGGTGATATGGATCCCGAGCGCCAGTTCGAGGTGCTCGACAGCGGCGCCGACGACTTCCTGACCAAACCGATCCGGCCGCGCCATCTGGTGGCGGCGGTCTCCAACCGTATCCGCCGCTCACGCCAGCAGGCACAAGGACGCAGCGACACCGCGCCGGCGATGAACAATCCCGAGACCGGCCTGCCCACCCGCCACAACCTGATGCTGCAGCTGGACACGGCCTTGGCCGAACGGCAGCCCGGTGGCGTGATGTTCATCGAAGTGGCCAGCGCCCTGGGGCTGCGCGAACGCTATGGCTATGCCGCCTTCGAACGGCTGATGGTGCAGGCCGGACGACGGCTGGCCGAGGCGGCGCGGCCGCATCTGTTGGCCCGTCTGAACGACAACAGCTTCCTGCTGCTCACCCGCGGTATCGACGAAGAAGCACTGGCACCGCTGGCAGGCGCGGTGCGCCAAGCGCTGTCGGCCCATCCATTGATCGCGCGCGAGGACGAATCGGTCCACCTGCGCTGCGCCATCGGCTATGCCGGCCTGTCACACGGCTTCGCCGATGCCGGCAGCGCGCTGGAGGCGGTGGAGCGCACCGCGCTGCTGGCACGCCTGCACCCCGACGGTCTGGTGGCTTACCAGGGCAGCGAAGACGCCACGCATGAACACCTGGCCCTGCTGGACGGCCAGATCGAACTGGCCTACCAGCCCATCGTCGCTGTCGCCGGTGGCGACACCGCCCAGTACCAGGTGCTGCTGCGCCTGCGCCAGAGCAACGGCACCCTGCTGTCCGCCGGGCAGGTCATTCCCGCCGCCGAAGCCGCCGGCCGCATCGCCGACCTCGACCAGCAGATGCTCGACCACGCACTGGGCATGCTGCACCTGTACCAGCATGCCACGCCACCGATGCGGCTGTTTGTCTCGCAGTCGCTGCGCACACTGGCGCGCGAGAGCTTCGCCAACTGGCTGTTGAATACACTGCAGGAGCGCCAGGTGCCCGGCAGCTCGCTGGTGGTGGATGTCCGCCTGGGCGACGCACTGGTGCATGCGGTCACCCTGCAGCAGTTCTGTACCCGGCTGATGCCGGCAGGTGTGCAGTTCTGCCTGAGCCAGTTCGAGCCCGGCGACGAGGCCAATGCACTGCTCAGCCAGTTGCCGCTGAGCTACGTCCGCATGGCCGGTCGCTTCGCAGGCAGTGCCGGCAGCCAGAAACTGCGCGATGAGCTGCGGCTGGCCATCACCAGCGCCCATCACGCCGGGCTGCAGGTCATCGGCCAGCAGATCGAGGACCCGCAGGCCGCCGCGGCAATGTGGATGAGCGGGGTCGACTTCATCCAGGGCAATGTGGTGCAGTCGGTGGGCACGGAGCTGAACTTCGATTTCCAGAACGCGGTGCTATGAGCGGGCGCTCGGCCGAGCACACACCGTCAGCCACCGGATGGGCGATCGCCGCGGCGATGCTGGCGATCGCCGCGGCAGCATGTGTCTGGCTGCTGCCGCCCCGCTTCGCAGCCCTGGCCGCAACCGGCGCCATGCTCGGCGCCGGCGCCTCCGCCCTGTTTGCCGTTTTCGCCAGCCGCCACCTGGCAGACACCCTGGCACTGCAACGAAGCCGCGCGTTACAGAGTGAGCGCGAACTGCTGCGACTGCGGCAGGAAGAGCAGCGACACACCCGGCTCGAACAGCAGCTGCTGCAGGCCAAGCAGGAGGCCGAGGCTTCGACCCTGGCCAAGAGCGAGTTCCTGGCCACGATGAGCCATGAGATCCGCACTCCTCTCAACGGCATCATCCCGATGCTTGAACTGGTTGCGCAGGGACACCTGGAGCCGGAACAGCGGGAGATGCTCAACACCGCCAGCGAAAGTTCGCGCCAGCTGTTCCGCATCGTCGATGACATCCTCGATTACTCCAAGCTTGAAGCCAACCGGCTGGAGCTGGAGATCACCACCTTCAACCTGCGCGAACTGCTCGATTCGATGCTGCAACTGATGCAGCGTTCGGCCGAGCACAAGGGGCTGCGCATCACGTTGGCACTGGATCCGGCGGTACGGCTTTCGGTGCGCGGCGATCCGGTACGGTTGCGCCAGGTGCTGAGCAACCTGCTGGTCAACGCGATCAAATTCACCGAGCGCGGCAGCATCCAGATCCAGGTCAAACGACTGGGCGAAACCAATGCCCAGCACCAGCTGCGCTTTGAAGTGCACGACACCGGCATCGGGATCGATGCCGCCCAGCAGGAGCGCCTGTTCAACGCCTTCACCCAGGCCGACGCCTCCACCACGCGCCTGTATGGCGGCACCGGGCTGGGACTGGCCATCTGCAAACGCATCATCGACCTGATGCACGGCAGCATCGGCGTGGTTTCTACCCCGGGCAGCGGCGCCACGTTCTGGTTCGAGATTCCCCTGCTGAAGGTGATCGGCGATCTGCGCCAGACGGCTCCGGTAGAGAACAAGACGCGGGTACTGCTGGTCACACCCGAACCGCGTCTGCGCCAGCGGCTGGAGCTGGCACTCCCGCACTGGGGCTTTGCGGTCCAAGCGGTGGATACGGTGCAGGAGGCGCTCGAGCGCCTGCGCAATGGCACCGCATCCAACGCCTATCACACCGTCATCGGCGATCTGGAACCCCTGCGCCAGAGCGCCCTGGCGCTGCAGCGCGCCATCGCCCGCAACGAGCACGGCGACCTGCGTCTGATCTGGCTCTACGGAGATATGCCGGTCGCCGAAGAACTGCGCGCCCATGGCAACCTGCTGTCACGGCAAAGCCCGGATGCGGATCTGCGCGCAATGCTGGCGCCGGTGATTCAGGCGCCAACACCGGCGACGCCCGCCCCGCAATCGGCAGCCGCCCAGGCCGAGCCGGACACCCCTACCGCACTGGCCGGGGCACGCGTGCTGCTGGTCGAAGACAACCCGGTGAACCTGCTGGTCGCGCAGAAGCTGATGGCCGTCCTCGGCTGCGCGGCCGACACCGCAGTCCACGGCGAGATCGCCCTGCAGAAGATGCGCGTACAACGCTACGACGCGGTGCTGATGGACTGCCAGATGCCGGTGCTCGATGGCTACAGCGCCACGCGCCGCTGGCGCGAGCACGAGACCACTGCGGGCCTGCACCGACTGCCAATCATCGCGATGACCGCCAACGCCATGGCGGGCGATCGCCAGCGCTGTCTGGATGCCGGGATGGACGACTACCTGTCCAAGCCCATCGCCCGCGACGAGCTCGCCGCCTGCCTGCGCCGCTGGTGCAAACCGGCCTGCGCAGCCACTGCTGCCGCGGTGCCGGACATGCGCCCTGCGATGGCCGCCCCTCCGGTGGAAACACCATCCAGCATGCCGCCGGCCACTTCGCTGCCGGTGCTCGAGCGCGAAGTGCTCGATGAGCTGCGGGAAATCGCCGGCGGAGAAACCGCCACCATCATCAAGGTGTTTCTCGATGACACCGCACCGCTGGTCCGTCGGCTGCAGGACGCGGCGGCCAGCGCCGATCTGGACCAGTTGCGCGAGCTGGCCCACAGCCTGAAATCCTCCAGCGCCAATGTCGGCGCGCTGGCGTTGTCAGCCGCGGCGCGCCGGGTGGAACTGGATGCCCGCGCCGGCACCCTGGAACGGCCGGCGGTGATGGTCGCGCTGATCATCGCCGAGTTCGCGCGCACGCGCCTGGCACTGACCGGCTACCAGGCCGGAATCCGCGAAACCAACAGCACCGTCGACCACTGAAGCCGGATCAGTCGTCCAGCTTGGTCAGCAGATAATTCGGCTCGCCGATGCGCGCGATCAGATCCAGCTGGGTTTCCAGCCAGTCGATGTGCTCTTCCTCGGAATCGAGGATCTTCACAAACAACTCGCGGCTGACGTAGTCACCGATGGACTCGGCGTAGGCCACCGCATCGCGCAATACCGTCACCGCTTCGATCTCCAGCGCCAGATCGCACTTGAGGATCTCGGTGGGATTTTCACCGATGCGCAGCTTGCCCAGCGCCTGGAAGTTCGGCAGTCCTTCAAGGAACAGGATGCGATCAGACAGCACGTCGGCATGCTTCATCTCGTCGATCGATTCCTTGTATTCGTGTTCGGCCAGTTCCTTCAGCCCCCAGTTCTTCAGCATCTTGGCGTGCAGGAAGTACTGGTTGATGGCGGTCAACTCGTTGTAGAGGACCTTGTTGAGGAATTCGATGACCTTGGCGTCGCCCTTCATTGCACTCGCTCCCGCAGTTGAACGCAGGCACTGTAACGCTTGCGGATGCCGCATGAAGGAACGCGAATCGTGATCATTAGCCCCAGCGCGGGCTCACCTCGGGGAAGTCCCGCTGGGACTTACGCGGCGCGGGCCATCCACAGGACGGGGAGCGGCAGGGCCCGGGTGTTGCGGGCCTGTTCCAGCAGGCCCGCGGCCATCTCCAGACAAGAGCCGCAATTGGACCCGCACCCGGTACGCATCGTCAGCTCTGCCACCGTTTCGCAACCCGCCAGGGCGGCTTCGCGGATCTGGTGATCGGTAACTCCGGTGCAGATGCAGACGTACATGATGCGTGGGCCTTGAGTAGCCGGAAGCGGCTGATCGAGATTCAAACGCAAACGCGAATAGTTGTCAATTCCGAAGGTGAACCGCCCCTAATCCTCCTGGAGCCGTCGCCGCGGCCAGGGCCCGGTCCGGCGCGTTCGCTTGCGTGGCCGCTCATGCCCGGCACTGCTGCCCGGCAACCACGCCTCCTGTGCGGATCGCGGCATCGCCTGAATACCGCCCCCCGCCACCCCCTGCGCCAGCGGCGCCAGATGCCGCAGCGCACGCGCATAGACACCCCGCTTGAACATCACCACATGCTCGACTGGGTACCAGAAGTCCACCCAGCGCCAATGGTCGAATTCCGGGGTCTCGGTCAGGTCCAGGCGCACATGCGCTTCATCGCCGGTCAGACGCAGCAGGAACCAGACCTGCTTCTGGCCGACGCAGACCTGGCGCTCGTTATGGCGGATGGCCCTGGCGGGCAGCCGGTAGCGCAACCAGCCAGGCGTGGCCCCCAGCACTTCGACGTGCTCAGGCAACAGACCGGTTTCTTCCTGTAACTCGCGATACATGGCCTCGACCGGTGTCTCGTCGGTGTTCATTCCACCTTGCGGGAACTGCCAGCCATCCCGGCGCACGCGGCGTGCCCAGAACACCTGCCCATCCTCACGCATCAGCACAATGCCGACGTTCGGTCGATAGCCGTCCGGATCGATCACGATGCGGACTCCTGAAAAATCTACTGCAGCGACTCTGCCATGGCCGCCCTCAGGCCACAAGCACGGAAAAAACCTGTTGACATAGTCCGGCCGTCCAAGAATAATTGCGGGCTCCCTGAGGCTATGTAGCTCAGCCGGTTAGAGCACAGCACTCATAATGCTGGGGTCGGTGGTTCGAGTCCACCCATAGCCACCACAGGGAACAGAGAGGCAACTCTCGCAACCACAGCCCCGTCGCCAAGCGGTAAGGCACCTGACTCTGACTCAGGCATTCGGAGGTTCGAATCCTTCCGGGGCTGCCAGATACCAAAAGGCCAGATCGAATGATCTGGCCTTTTTCTATTGATCAATGCCAGTCAAAACATGCGGAATCTGGCTTCCACACGCATGGCATGCGATAATCCAGTCCGCACTTAGCCCCGTCGCCAAGCGGTAAGGCACCTGACTCTGACTCAGGCATTCGGAGGTTCGAATCCTTCCGGGGCTGCCAGATACCAAAAAGGCCAGATCGAATGATCTGGCCTTTTTCTATGCCCGACCCCCACCCGCGCACCCACACTGCACCGATGCCAGAAACAACAAAAGCCCGGACGAGCCGGGCTTTTGTTTCGCAACCAGTCGGGCAACCGGAGTCGCCCGATCCAGAGCACTGGAAATCAGCGCTTGGAGAACTGGGTGGCGCGACGGGCCTTGTGCAGACCGACCTTCTTACGCTCGACTTCACGGGCGTCACGGGTCATGAAGCCAGCCTTGCGCAGCTCGGACTTCAGGGTTTCGTCGTACTCGACCAGTGCACGGGCAATGCCCAGACGGATCGCACCAGCCTGACCGGTGGTGCCGCCGCCAGCGGCGGTGACCAGGATGTCGAAGCTTTCAGTGTTCTTGGTCAGCTCAAGCGGCTGGCGCACGATCATGCGCGCGGTCTCACGACCGAAGAACTCGTCCAGCGGACGACCATTGACGGTGATGTTGCCCGAACCCTTGCGCAGGAACACGCGAGCGGTGGAGGACTTGCGGCGGCCAGTGCCGTAGTTTTGAGTGATAGCCATGATTAGATATCCAGAACCTGCGGCTGCTGTGCGGCGTGCGGATGCTCAGTGCCGGCGTAGACCTTGAGCTTGCGGTACATCTGGCGACCCAGCGGGCCCTTCGGCAGCATGCCCTTGACCGCGGTCTCGAGCACGCGCTCCGGATGACGCTCAAGCGCCTGAGCCAGATTCTCGCTCTTCAGGTTGCCGATGTAACCGGTGAAACGGTGATACATCTTGTCCTGCAGCTTGTTGCCGGTGACGGCAATCTTTTCTGCATTGATGACGACCAGGTAGTCGCCGGTATCAACGTGGGGGGTGTAAACCGGCTTGTGCTTGCCGCGCAGACGGCGGGCCAGTTCGGAAGCCAGACGACCAAGGGTCTTGCCGTCGGCATCAACGAGGTACCAGTCGCGCTGGACGGTCTCGTTCTTTGCAGTGAAAGTGCTCATAAAGAACTCTGTTAGGTCGGGCTCATTGCGGCGTTGGACCACCGGAACTCTGCCACGCGTTGTGAAGGTGAAACGCAAGAGGCGGGATTCTACCAGCCGCAACGGGACTGCGCAACCTGGCAACCGGGCACATGCCTCCGCCTTGGCATACCCTGACCCAGCGGCGAGAATCGGGCATCCGCTTACCCGCCTGCAGCCCCATGCCCACCGCACGTATACAGACACCCCTGGATCACCTGTTGACCGAAGCACAGCGTGCGCTGGACACGGTGTTCGGGAGTCCAATGGCTGTCCGGCCCAATCCCGCCGGCGACACACCCGAGGCGGCACTGGACCCGGACCAAGTCCGGCATGCGGCCGGACTGATGCGCATCAACCATGTCGGCGAAGTCTGCGCGCAGGGCCTGTATTTCGGGCAGGCCGCGGTTGCCCGCGACCCCGCCACGCGCGACCATCTGCTCGCAGCGGCACAGGAAGAAACCGACCACCTGAGCTGGTGCGCCGACCGCCTGCACGAGCTGGGCAGCCGCCCCAGCCTGTTCAACCCGCTGTGGTACGCCGGCAGCTACACCATCGGCACCCTCGCCGGCCTGCGCGGCGATGGCTGGAACCTGGGCTTCGTGGTGGAGACCGAGCGCCAGGTGGAGGCCCATCTGGATGAGCATCTGCAGACCCTGCCGCCGGCCGACCAGCGCAGCCGCGCCATCCTGCAGGTGATGAAGCTCGACGAGGCCCGCCACGCCGAGCACGCCGAACATGCCGGCGCACGCAAACTGCCGTTTCCGATCCCGTCGGCAATGGCACTGGCATCCAAGGCGATGAAGGCCGTGGCTTACCGGCTCTGAGCGAAGCATCCACGCGTCTGGAACCACTCCGGAAAATGTGCGGGCCACGGCATCCGGAGACGCCGACTACCCGGCACCGCACCGAGCGGCGACTAACGCATCCGGCCTTCCGGCGCACATCGGGCCTCCAGGAGCGCCGGCAGCCCAAACGGGGGCATCGGCTTACGAGACCAGCTTCAAGCCGACCACACCGCTGACAATCAAGCCGATGCACAGCAGCCGCGACCACGATGCATCGTCGCCGAACAGCAGCACCCCGGCCACCGCCACGCCAACCGCGCCGATTCCGGTCCATACCGCATAGCCGGTACCCACCGGGATGGTACGCAGCGCCTGGGTCAGCAACCACAGGCTGATCGCGGCAAGCACCACCGTCAGAACGCTTGGCCACAGACGGGTGAAGCCTTCGCTGTACTTCAGGCCCAGGGCAAACCCGATCTCGAATACGCCGGCCAGCAGCAGATAGATCCAGGGCATCACGCAACTCCTCCACAAATCAAAAAAAAACGGCGGCCCGATGTCTGCACCGGGCCGCCGTCGGCAATCGTCTGCATCCACTGCAGGGCGGGCCGTCCCGCCAGTTGTCACGGCAGCGGGCACGCCCGCCGCCGTGTTGAGACTCACTCGGCCAGGTTGCGGCCGTGGAAAAGCTCCTCGATCTCACGACGCAGCAGCGCCTCGATCTTCATGCGCTCCTTGAACGAGAGGTTCTTGGCCTTCTCTTCGAACAGGTACTGGTCCAAGTCGAAGTCCTTCAGGTGCATCTTGGTGTGGAAGATGTTTTCCTGATAGACGTTGACGTCGAACATCTCGTAACGCGACTTGATGTTCTTGGCCAGGAAGTTCTGGATCGAGTTGATCTTGTGGTCGATATAGTGCTTCTTGCCCTTCACGTCACGGGTGAAACCGCGAACACGGTAATCCATGATCACGATGTCCGATTCCAGGCTCTCGATCAGATAGTTCAAGGCCTTCAGCGGCGAGATCACGCCGCAGGTGGCCACATCGATGTCGGCGCGGAACGTGGCGATACCTTCCTGCGGATGGGTTTCCGGGTAGGTGTGAACGGTGATGTGCGACTTGTCCATGTGCGCGACGACTGCATCGGAGATCAACTCCTTGCCGGCGGCCTTCTTGTCGATCACCGGTTCTTCGGAGATCAGGATCGTGACCGACGCCCCCTGCGGGTCGTAGTCCTGGCGCGCAATATTCAAGATGTTCGCACCGATGATCTCAGCGACATCGGTGAGGATCTGCGTGAGTCGATCGGCGTTGTATTCCTCGTCGATGTACTCGATATAACGCTGGCGCTCCTCTTCGGTACGCGCATAACAGACGTCATAAATGTTGAAGCTCAAGGCCTTGGTGAGGTTGTTGAATCCTTGTAACCTCAGGCGAGGCAACGGCTTGACCACGGCGGTCGATCCTGTAGATGGTGGGAAAGGTGGCGATTATGGGGCAAAGTCCCCCCCTGCGATACGTACCCACATTACCCCGGTTTGCCCGGTGGGGTCAGCGCCGCTAAGCTTGTCCGTTAAGCATGTTCATTCGTCATGTGAACGCCATCATGAGCCAAGGGAACGCCACCACCGTGTCCAACGCGCGCCTCGCCTCCAGCCCACTGGCTCTGGATATAGCCACCATCGAACGCTTTCTGGCCCACAGCCACCGGCGCCGCTACCCTACCCGGACCGATGTGTTCCGCCCTGGCGACCCGGCCGGCACCCTGTATTACGTGATCAGCGGCTCGGTCAGCATCATTGCCGAGGAAGACGACGACCGTGAACTGGTGCTGGGCTATTTCGGCGCCGGCGAGTTTGTTGGCGAGATGGGTCTGTTCATCGAATCGGACAAGCGCGAGGTCATCCTGCGCACCCGCACCCCGTGTGAACTGGCTGAAATCAGCTATGAACGCCTGCACCAGCTGTTCCTGGGGCCGCTGTCCACCGACGCCCCGAAACTGCTGTATGCCATCGGCTCGCAGATCTCCCGGCGCCTGCTGCACACCAGCCGCAAAGCCAGCCGCCTGGCGTTCCTGGACGTGACTGACCGCATCATCCGCACCCTGCACGATCTGGCCAAGGAGCCGGAGTCGATGAGTCATCCACAAGGCACCCAGTTGCGCGTGTCGCGGCAGGAGATCGCCCGGCTGGTGGGGTGTTCGCGTGAAATGGCCGGCCGCGTGCTGAAGAAGCTGCAGGTGGACGGCATCCTTCACGCCCGCGGCAAGACCGTGGTGCTGTACGGAACCCGCTGACACGCCTTCAACCATCGCGCCAGCGCCTGTGCGATCAGCGCGATGATCGCGGCATCCATCAAAAAAGCCCCCTTTCGACCGGGGGCTTTTGTCTGCGCGACACCGCTGCCCGGCGGCCCGGATGATCTGCATGAACAGCGGCGGGAATACCCGCCCCTGTCCGCCCGACTTCCCCATAGCCTGCCACCGCAGATGCCGGAGAAACGTTGCCGATGGAGCTTTCCTTGACCGCTCCGGGCTCTGCCCGCAGGCTGGCGATATGGAATTTGGCAGCGAGTTCTACTGGTTCATCCTGATCGGGCTCGGTGCGCAGCTGGTGGACGGCGCACTGGGTATGGCCTTCGGCCTGATCTCCTCCTCCGTGCTGCTCAGCATGGGCCTGCCGCCTGCCGCGGTGAGTGCCAGCATCCACACCGCCGAGGTGTTCACCACCGGCGCCTCGGGCGTCTCGCACCTGGTGGCCGGCAATGTCGACCGACGCCTGTTCCTGCGCCTGGCCGTGCCCGGCGCGATCGGCGGCGCGCTGGGCGCCTATGGGCTGACGCGGCTGCCGGGCGAGGCCATCCGTCCGTTCATTTATCTGTATCTGCTGACCCTGGCGGTGTTCATCCTCGCCCGCGCCGCCGGCCGCTTCGCGCCGCGCCGGGAGATAAAGCGGGTACCCCTGCTGGGCTTCTTCGCCGGCCTGCTCGATGCCAGCGGTGGCGGCGGCTGGGGACCTGTGGCGACCTCGACCCTGCTTGCGCGCGGCGCTCAGGCCCGCACCACCATCGGTACGGTCAGCGCGGCCGAATTCCTCGTCACCCTGTCGATCTCGGCCACCTTCCTGCTGTCGATGGGGTTGCAGCACCTGTCCATTGTCGCCGGGCTGCTGGTGGGCGGCATGATGGCCGCACCGGTGGCTGCGCTGCTGGTCAAGCGGGTCCGGGAGCGCTGGGTGCTGGTTGCCGTGGGCCTGCTGGTGCTGTCGATCAGCCTGTTCCAGATCGGCACCGCGCTGCTCAAGCTGCGCGGCGCCTGAGCCGGCTCAGGGCAGCGGATCACCGCCGCGACCGGCACAACCCCAGTTCAGGATTGGCGTTCCCACCGGCAGCACCTTGCCGAAGTAGGCCACGCGCGAATGCTTGGGATTGACCACCACCGGCGCCCTGGCCGCTTTGAGCAGCGGCAGGTCGGCGGTGCTGTCCGAATAGGCGATGGCGATGTCGCCGTAGCCCCGCTCGCGCAGCATCCGCATCTTTTCCTCGTTGTGGCAGTGCCGGGTGGCGCCCATCGCGCCCAGCCGCGGCCCCACTTCACTGCCGATCACCGGCACACCCTGGTGGGCGACGAAGGTGAGGATGGCGCGGGCCAGCTCCGGCGGCGCGCCGGTGGCCACCACCACGCGGTCGCCGGCGCGGCGATGCGCGGCAAACACCTCCAGCGCATGCGGCAGCAGCTTCTGGCGAATCTGCGTCTCGTGCGTGAGCACGTACCGGTCGATGACCTTGTTGAACTCGCGCGCCTGATGCAGACCGAACGTGGCAATCCAGACATAGCCGGAAATGCCGATGCGCCGCGTCGGCAGCATCGCCACCAGCGGCCCCAGTACCGGCGTGGCCAGCACCGCCGCGAGCAGTCGCAGCGGATTGCGCCTGATCAGCCAGGCGAACAGATGACTGCCGGAATCGCCGTCGTAGAGGGTGTGATCGAAGTCGAAGACGACCAGTTGCGCATCGTCCGGAGGCAAGGGGTATGAATCGGTCATGCCGGGAAGAATAGCTGACGCAGGCCCTCGCCCGGCTCTTCCACACGCATGAAGGCTTCGCCGACGAGGAAGGCGTTGACGCCTGCCTCACGCATCAGCTGGACATCGGCCGGGCCGAGAATGCCGCTCTCGGTGATCAGCAGGCGGTCACGCGGCACCGCATCCTTCATGTCCAGCGTGTTCTGCAGCGACACCTCGAAGGTGCGCAGGTTGCGGTTGTTGATGCCGATCAGCGGCACCGGCACCTGGATCGCACGCTCCAGCTCGTCGATGTCGTGCACTTCCACCAGCACGTCCATGCCCAGCTGCATCGCCAACCCGGACAGCTCGGCCAATTGGCGGTCATCCAGCGCCGAGACGATCAGCAGGATGCAGTCCGCGCCCAGCACGCGCGCCTCATAGACCTGGTAGGGGTCGACGACGAAGTCCTTGCGCAGCACCGGCAGGGTGCAGGCCTCCCGCGCCTGCTGCAGGTAGGCGTCCGCGCCCTGGAAGAAATCCACGTCGGTCAGCACCGACAGGCAGCTGGCGCCACCCAGCTCGTAGCTCACCGCGATATCGGCCGGATGGAAGTCCGGGCGGATCACGCCCTTGGACGGACTGGCCTTCTTGACCTCGGCAATCACCGCCGGATCGCCATTGGCGATCGCCGCGTTGAGCGCATTGGCGAAACCGCGGACCGGCGGCGCCTCGGCCACGCGCGCCCTCAGCTCGGCCAGCGGCACGCGGGCGCTGCGCTCGGCCACCTCCTGCATCTTGCGGGCGAGGATGGTGTTGAGGATGTCACTCATGGATCTGTTTCCTGAAAGGCGGGCGCTGCGGACGCGGGAAGCGGAGAAGCGTTCAACTGTGGCCGGCCAGCATACGGCTGACGGCCACGTACTGCTGCATGCGCGCACGGGCGCTGCCATCGGCGATGGCCGCACGGGCGCGGGCCAGACCATCGGCGATGCTGTCGGCCACACCGGCCACATACAGCGCCGCGCCGGCATTGAGCGCGACGATGTCGTTGGCCGGGCCCGGCGCGTTGTCGAGCACGCCACGCAGCATGGCGATGGACTCTTCCGGGTTCTCCACCTTGAGGTTGCGGCTGGCCGACATGGCGATACCGAAGTCCTCCGGATGAATCTCGTACTCGCGCACCTTGCCGTCACGCAGCTCGCCCACCAGGGTGCCGGCGCCCAGCGAGATCTCGTCCATGTTGTCGCGGCCCCACACCACCAGCGCGCGCTCGGCGCCCAGCTCGCGCAGCACGCGCGCCTGGATGCCGACCAGGTCCGGGTGGAACACGCCCATCAGGATATTGGTGGCACCGACCGGGTTGGTCAGCGGGCCGAGGATGTTGAAAATGGTGCGCACGCCCATCTCGCGGCGCACCGGCGCCACCACCTTCATGGCCGGATGGTGCATCGGCGCGAACATGAAGCCGATGCCGGTCTGTTCAATGGCGCGAGCCACCTGCCCGGGCTGCAGCTCGATCACCGCGCCCAGCGCTTCCACCGCGTCGGCGCTGCCGGATTTGGAAGAGACGCTGCGGTTGCCATGCTTGGCCACCTTGGCACCAGCCGCGGCCACCACGAACATCGAGCAGGTCGAGATGTTGAACGTGTGCGAGCCATCGCCGCCGGTACCGACGATATCGACCAGATGCGTCTTGTCTTCCACCGCCACCGGCAGCGCGAACTCGCGCATCACCGTGGCCGCGCCGGCGATCTCGCCGACGGTTTCCTTCTTGACCCGCAAGCCGGTGAGGATGGCCGCGGTCATGGTCGGCGAGACTTCACCGCGCATGATCTGGCGCATCAGGTCCACCATCTCGTCAAAGAAGATCTCGCGGTGTTCGATGGTGCGTTGCAGGGCTTCCTGCGCGGTGATGGTCATGACAACTCCAGAAATCAGGAAATAACGATGTAGTCGCTTTGGCTGCGGATGCCGGCGTGTGCGCCACGCCGAAGCTGCACATGCAGGCCACCGATCGGCCCCACCGGCAGGCAGCGGTCCACTTCCAGCAGCGCATCGCGGTGTGGCTTGATCCACTGCGTCTGGGCCTGCGCCAGCGCCTTGCGCTTGGCCTCGGCCGCATCGGCGGCGACCACCAGCAGATACCGGTGGTCTTCGCCGAATACACCTTCGACATAACCGCCGAGGTTGACGAAGAACAGCGTCGGCGCGTCCGCGGCAGGCGGATCCTGCGACAGGCGTACCTGCCAGTCTTCGACCCCATCGACCGTCATCCAAGAATCCAGATGCAGGCCGGCGGCCTCGCCGAACCACTGCTCGCGCAGCTGCGGCCAGGTCTGCCTGATATCCCGGCCAACGGCGAACACCACGTCGTGCACCTCGGTATTGGCACGCGCATGGCGGCCGCCGAGCATCACCACGAACAGGCGCAGTTCGATATCACCCATGACACCGGCGTTCCGTCAGCGCTCGAATCGAACCGCCCTCATCGGCCTGAAGCAGCCTCGTCCGTGCAATCAGCATGTACGGTCCAGGAAGTTCTTCATCAGCGCGTGGCCATGCTGGGTGAGGATCGATTCGGGATGGAACTGCACCCCTTCGACCGGATACTCGCGGTGGCGCAGGCCCATGATTTCTTCCATCGACCCGTCCGGGTTCTCGGTCCAGGCGGTGATTTCCAGCGCGGCCGGCAGCGTGTTCTTGTCCACCACCAGCGAGTGGTAGCGGGTGGCCTCATAGCGGTCCGGCAGGCCGGCAAACACACCCTTGCCTTCATGGCGGATCGGCGACGTCTTGCCATGCATGATGTTGCCGGCGCGGATCACGTCACCGCCATAGACCTGGCCGATGCTCTGGTGGCCCAGGCATACGCCGAACACCGGGATGCGGGGACCCAGCTGGCGGATCACCTCCAGCGACACACCGGCCTCGTTCGGCGTTTTCGGGCCGGGCGATACCACGATATGCGAAGGCTGGAGCGCGGCGATCTGCTCGACGCTCATCGCATCGTTGCGCACCACCTTCACCTCGGCACCCAGCATCTGCAGGTACTGCACGAGGTTGAAGGTGAAGCTGTCGTAGTTGTCGATCATCAACAGCATGGAATGGCACTCATTGAGCGATCAGGAAGATCGCGTAGACGTTTTCGGTGAAGGTGATCGTCCCGGTTTCCAGACTCTCGGGCGCAAGGCGGGAGCCGGATACCTCCATTGCCGCAGGCGCAGGGGGAGCTGGCGGAGACGGCGGCGGGATGGCGTCGTCCCCGGCATCTTCGCTCGTCGACTGCCACGTACCGGCCTGCACGCCGTAGGCAAAGTTCGGAGCAACGTCGGAGATGGTGTACAGGCCGGTGATGCGTGTGCCGTAGGCCGCTGCCAACCCTTCGGCGGAATGGCGCGACTGGCGGGCGGCTTGCGCCTTGAGTTCGGCGCGCAACGTGCTGGCCTTCGCGTAACCGGAGCGCAACGAGGTGATCTGCAATTCCGGCCCGGCATCCACGTCGGCCAGCAATGCGCGCAGCTTCTCCAGATCATCGAAGCTGCCACGGACGCGACGGACAACCTTGGTTCCCTTGAACACCTGCTTGCCGTTCTCGTACGCATTCTCGGCGGAAATCGACAGGGAGGAGGCGTAGGTGTTTTCCGCCAGCGCGCGGTGCTTCTTCAACGCGGCCAGTACCGCCGCCACGTTCCGCTCGACCCTCGACCGCGCCTGTTCCGGCGCCATGTCCGTGGCTTGCACCAGGAACTCGACCGTGAAGTGATCCGGCACCACCGTGCGCGCAGCCTGCCCCTTCACCAGCAGGTGAGGCTGCGACGGAATCGAATTAGCTTGTGCGAACGACAGCACCGGCGCCAAGGCCAGCAACAACGACAACACGAATCTGCTCTTCATCCCGATTTCCCCATTCCCCTGCGCACCACGATGCGCAAACAATGCACGCTCACAAGCCCTTCGCCGCCTGCGCCACCGCGCGGAACAGCGCGCGGCCCTTGTTCATGGTTTCCTGCCACTCGGCATCGGGGTCGGAGTCGTAGACCACGCCGCCGCCGGCCTGCACGTACAGGTAACCGTCCTGGATCACCGCGGTGCGGATGGCGATGGCGGTATCGGCATCGCCGTTCCAGCCGATGTAGCCGACCGCGCCGGAATAGACGTTGCGCTTGACCGGCTCCAGCTCGCGGATGATCTCCAGCGCACGGATTTTTGGCGCGCCGCTCACCGTGCCGGCCGGGAAGGTCGCGCGCATTACATCGCTATAGCTCAGGCCGGCCTTCAACGTGCCGGTCACTTCACTGACGATGTGCATGACGTGGCTGTAGCGCTCGATCACGAACTGCTCGCCCACTTTCACCGTGCCCGGCTCGGCGACGCGGCCGACATCATTGCGGCCCAGATCGATCAGCATCACGTGCTCGGCACGCTCCTTGGGATCGGCCAGCAATTCGACTTCCAGCGCCTTGTCCAACTCGGGCGTGGCGCCGCGCGGACGGGTGCCGGCGATCGGACGCACGGTGACGATGCCATCGCGCAGGCGCGCCAGGATTTCCGGCGAGGAACCCACTACCTGGGTGCCACCGACATCGATGAAATACATGTATGGCGAGGGATTCAGCGCACGCAGCGCGCGGTACACGTCGATCGGCCGTGCACGGAACGGCACGCGCAGGCGCTGGCTGGGCACCACCTGGAAGATGTCACCGGCGCGCACGTAGTCCTGCGCCTTGCGCACCACCGCGTGGTATTCCTCGCGGGTGAACGAGGACTGGAAGTCCTGCTCGTCGATGGCGTCGGACACCTGCGACTGCGGGTAACCGGCGCCGCCCTGGCGCAGGCGGTGCGCCAGCTCATCGAGACGACGGTTCGCGCGTGCCCAGGCCTGCGGCTGCGCCGGGTCGGCATGCACGATCAGGTACAGGCGGCCCTTGAGGTTGTCGAACACCGCCAGCTCTTCGGACAGCATCAGCAGGATGTCGGGCGTACCGAGTTCGTCGGGCTTTTCGCCCGCGCCCAGGTGCGGCTCGATGTACTGGATGCACTCGAAGCCGAACCAGCCGACCAGGCCGCCGGTGAAGCCCGGCAGGCCCTCCAGCTGCGGCACCGAGTACTGCTTGCGCAGCACTTCCACCTCGGCCAACGGGTCGGCCACGTCGCGGCGCTCGACCACCTCGCCCAGCTCGCTGACTTCCAGCGTATGCCCGCGGAAGCTGTACGTGCGGCGTGCAGGCAGGCCGATGATGGAATAGCGCCCGAAGCGTTCGCCGCCTTCGACGGATTCAAACAGGTAGGTATACGGGCCGTCGGCGAGCTTCAGGTAAACCGAGAGCGGCGTGTCCAGGTCGGACAGCACTTCACGGACGACGGGGACGAAATTGTGCGGGTGTGCGCTGCGGCCTTCAGCGGCCAGTTGCTGGAACTGCTCTTGCGTGATCAAGACGGCTTTCCTTCCGGGAAACGACGGTGGCGGGACGGACGACGGCAACGGGCCACCATCGCCACCAGCGGCGAGCGGAAGAAAGGGAACGCTTGGTCGTCAGAATGGGCACCGGGCAACTCTACCGCAAGATCGCGGTGTGGTGTGCATCTGCAACATCGGCAATTGCTTGCAGCAGCAACGGTTCAGCGGCTGAGCAGGGCGGTGTCCGCAGGCAGATGCATGCGTACCCGGCCGGGCACACAGCGCACATGGAAGCGGCGCGCCTGCAGCGGCTCCCCATCCAGATTCAGTGTCATCGGCTGCATGGCATCGATCCACAGCTGGTGCAGGCGGGCGCGCACCGCGACCTGCTCCAGTGCCGCGTGCTTGCCGTCGCTGAACAAAGTGCCCAAGGTGGACAGGACCTCACCGGAAAGCTCGGGCACGACAGTCAGATCCAGCTGGCCGTCATCGAGCAGCGCATCCGGGCACAGCACCTGCCCGCCACCAGCCTGACGGCCATTGCCGATGCCCAGCGCGATGAAATCTCCCTCCCAGGCGAAGTCTCCGCCGTGGATCCGCGCCCGGATCGGCTCGATCCGGCCCACCCGCGAAATACCGGTGACCACGTACGCCAGCCCGCCCAGCATTTTCTTCAATCCTTCGCGGGTTTCCACGGTGACGTCGGTACCGAAACCGCCGCTGGCCAGATTCGCGCACCAATGGCTTCGCCCGTCACCGTCGATCTGCAGCAGATCGATCGGCCGCGCCGCCGTGGCGCCAATCAGCGTCAGCGCGGCCAACGGCTCCAGCGCGATGCCGGAGGCGGCCGCGAAGTCGTTGGCGGTACCCAGTGGCAGCAATCCCAGCGCCGGCAGCTGCGCCGCATCCAGCGTGCTCTGCGCCATGGCCTCGGCCACTTCGCTCAAGGTGCCATCGCCACCGCCGGCCACGATCACCGCGGCATTGGCCGCGATGGCTTCACGCACATGACGCCCGGCATCACCGGCTTCCCAGGTCACCCGGACCGCGAGGATGCGGCCCTGTCGCCGCAGCTGCGCAACAGCCTCGCGCACCGCCTCATCGTTGGCGGACTTGCCATTGAGGATCAGAAACCACGGACTTGCCTGCATGCTGTTCTCCGGAAACGCGCGCAGCCTAGCAAGCGCGTCACTGCGGGCGGGTGAATGTCACCGTTCCGTCATCGAGGACCGGGAGTATGGAAGTCCATAGCAAGGACGACGGATGGAGGCAGGATCAGCCTCCGCACTATTCCCCAGCCGCAGCGGCAACGCTGCGGCCTTTTTTTGCTTCATCTTCAGAGCCGCGCCCTGCCTGTTGCCCGGCAAAGGGGATGAGCTCTTGTCGACCTGGTTTCGTCCGTGCTTCGCGGCGTACGCCGCTCCTGCAAACAGCCAATCATTCGCCTGAGGCGAACTTCTGCAGCGCTTCGCCTTGCAGGCGATACACCGTCCATTCGTCCTGCGCCACCGCTCCGGCGGCTTTGTAGAAATCGATAGCCGGCGTGTTCCAGTCCAGCACCGACCATTCGAAACGACCGCAGCCCTGCGCTACCGCCAGCCTGGCGATGTGCTGCAACAGGGCCTTGCCCGCGCCGCTGCCGCGCGCCTCGGGGCTGACGTACAGGTCTTCCAGGTAGATGCCGTTGCGGCCCAGCCAGGTCGAGTAGTTGTAGAAGAACACGGCGTAACCAATCGCCTTGCCGTCGCGCTCGCAGATCAGCGCCTGCGCCTTGGCATCCGGACCGAACAGGCTGTCACGGATGCCGGCCTCGTCGGTCTGCACTGACGACTCTGCTTTCTCGTAGATCGCCAGTTCGCGGATGAAGTTCAGGATCAGGCCTGCGTCATCGGCCAATGCCGGGCGGATGCGTACTTCTGCCGCGCCCACCACTCAGCCCCGCGCCGCGGCGACGTTGCCGCGCATCTTCGCGATCACCCCGGCATAGTCCGGCGCATTGAAGATGGCCGAACCGGCGACGAAGGCATCGGCACCGGCGGCGGCGATCTCGCCGATGTTGTCGGCCTTCACCCCGCCGTCGACCTCCAGGATCACCGGCTTGCCGAGCTTGTCGATCATCGCCCGCACCGCGCGCAGCTTGTCCAGCGTGGAGGGGATGAAGGCCTGGCCACCGAAGCCCGGATTGACCGACATCAGCAGCACCAGGTCCAGGTCTTCCAGCACCCAGTCCAGCACTTCGACCGGGGTGGCAGGATTCAGCACCAGGCCGGCCTTGCAGCCGTGCGACTTGATCAGCTGGATGGTGCGGTGGACGTGGCGGCTGGCTTCCGGGTGGAAGCTGATCAGGCTGGCACCGGCCTCGGCGAAGTCCGGCACGATGCGGTCCACCGGTTCCACCATCAGATGCACGTCGATCGGCGCGGTCACACCATGCTTGCGCAGCGCCTGGCAGACCATCGGGCCGATGGTCAGGTTGGGCACGTAGTGGTTGTCCATCACGTCGAAATGGACCCAGTCGGCGCCAGCGGCCAGCACGTTGTCGACCTCCTCGCCGAGCTTGGCGAAATTGGCCGAGAGGATGGACGGGGCGATGATGCAGTTGGACATGACGGGAGCCTTTCAGCGCTTGCGCAGGGTTTTGATGCGGTCGTAGGCGGCGTTGATCTGCCGGGCCTTCTTTTCGGCCTGGGCGCGCAGTTCGGGCGCGGCGCCGGCCACTTTGTCGGGGTGGTACTGGGACATCAGGCGACGGTAGGCCAGGTCGATCTCGGCATCGGTGGCGTCGCGGGTGACCCCCAACTCGCGGTACGGCAGATCTTTGCCCAGGCGGAACCAGTCACTGTCGAAGGCATGGCCCAGCAGCAGGCCGATCACCGCACCAAACAGGGGATTGGGCCTGAAAAGCAGGGCCCCGGCGATGAAACCAAGCAGTTTTCCGTACCAGCGCATGGAGGTTCCAATGGCCTGAGGACCGTCAAGACGCGCATTTTATGCCACAGCGACCCGATCCGGCTTTACACTAGGCCGCCCGCCGTCCAGCAGCGGGCCCTGCGGGTCTCCAGACCCGGGTCCTCCACGCCGGCGGCATCATTGCCAAGCCCCAGGAGTGCCCGTGCCGACCACGCTGTTGCAATCCGATCTTCCCGGCCTGCCCTTGCGCCATCGCGGCAAGGTGCGTGATGTGTTCGATATCCCACGCGAACGTCTGCCTGCTGGCACGCCCCCCGGGGACTACCTGTTGATGGTTGCCACCGATCGCCTGTCGGCGTTTGACGTGGTGCTGCCCGACCCGATCCCGGGCAAGGGCGAGATGCTGTGCCAGGTCTCCAACTTCTGGTTCAAGAAGACCGAACACCTGATGCCCAACCATCTGACCGGCATCGAGGTGGCCAGTGTGCTGCCCGAAGGCGTCGATCCGGCGCTGTACGCCAAGCGCGCGGTGGTGACCAAGAAGCTCAAGCCGGTGCCGGTGGAAGCGATCGCCCGCGGCTATGTGATCGGCAGCGGCTGGAAGGACTACCAGCGCACCGGCAAGGTCAGCGGCATCGCCCTGCCCAATGGCCTGCAGCAGGCCGAGAAACTCCCCGAGCCGATCTTCACCCCGTCCACCAAGGCGGCGGTGGGCGACCACGACGAGAACATCGATTTCGACGCGATGGTCAAGGCGGTGGGCGCGGATCTGGCCGAGAAGGTGCGCGACGCCACGCTGCGGATCTACAAGTTCGCGGCCGAATACGCGGCCGAGCGCGGGATCCTGCTGGCCGATACCAAGTTCGAGTTCGGCACCGACGCCGATGGCCGCCTGTACATCATGGACGAGATGCTGACCCCGGATTCCTCGCGCTACTGGCCGGCCGACGAGTACCAGGTCGGGATCAGCCCGCCGAGCTACGACAAGCAGTTCGTGCGCGACTATCTGGAGACCCTGGACTGGGACAAGACCGCCCCGGGCCCAGCGCTGCCGGCCGAGGTGATCGAACGCACCCGCGCCAAGTACGCCGAGGCGCTGGACAAGCTGGCGGGCATCAGCATCGACTGAGGCCGTACCACCTGGCGGACGCGCGCGGCCTGCCGGGCGCGTCCGCCGGGTAGCCGCGCTATGCTCTGCCCACCAAGGGCCGGGAGAGACCATGGACATCCGCAGCGCGCGCCCGCTGGACCGCTACTTCGCCGGTTATTCCGGCGACCATAGCAACGCCACCAACCAGGCGATCCATGTGGTCGCGGTACCGGCCATCCTGTGGTCGGCGATCGCCCTGCTGTGGTGCGTTCCGCCGTTGCTGCCGTGGTTCCAGCACGGCATCTGGGCGGCCCTGGCGATGTTCGGCACCTGGGCCTATTACAACCGCCTGTCGCGCCCGCTGGGCATCGGCATGCTGATGCTTTTCTTCGTGGCCGGCTGCATCTGCCGGCTGCTGGAAGACCGCCTGGGCATTCCGCTGCTGCTGCGCATCGGCATCGGCGTGTTTGTGCTGGCGTGGATCGCACAGTTCATCGGCCACAGGATCGAAGGCCGACGGCCCAGTTTCCTCACCGACCTGACCTACCTGTTGATCGGCCCGATCTGGGTGCTGGCCAAGCTGTACCGCCAGTTCGGCTGGCGTTACTGATCGGCCGCCGCCGGCGCGGTGAACATCGCCGCCTCGGCAATGAACGGACGCGGCGCATAGCCGAAGTCCCGTCGCGCCGGTTCGATATCGAAGACCAGCGGATCGCGCATGCGGGCGAGCGTGGCCGCACTCATGCCCTGCAACCGCCCGCTGGCATGCGCCAGCCGCAAGGCCAGCCGGAACAACGGCATCGGCACGCTCCACAGGCGCGGCCGGGCCGGCAATGACGCCAGCACCCGCCGGACCATCTCGCCATATCCCAGCACCTCACCGCCGCCCAGCGCATAGGCGCGACCGGCCGCTGCCGGATGCCGCACTACCTGCAGGGCCGCGTCGGCCAGATCCTGCACGTGCACCGGCTGGCGCAGGCCATTGGCACAATGCGGCAACACAAAAAAACCGGTACGCGCAGCCAGCGCGGCGATGACGCTCAGCGTCTTGTCACGGCCGGCACCGTAGACCAGCGTCGGCCGCAGTACCGTGGCGGCGACACCACGCTCTTTGGCACGCTTGAACAGCACCTGCTCGGCTTCGCGCAGACGACCGGCGACATCCCGCTCGGCCGGCTCAGGGGAATCCTGCTTGACGTCCACACTGGTCGAACCGAACGCCACCACCTTCGGTGCGTGCACGTCCGATGCGGCATACCAGCGCGCGAAATGGTCCAGCGGACCACAGCTGAAAACGGCGTCAAACCCCTCCTCGCCCTGCCAGGTGCCGGACAGGTCGCCGCGCTGCCACCGCACTCCCGGCAGCGCCACCTGCGCGTGGCGTGACACCGCGGTCACCTCCCAGCCTGCGGCCAGCAGGTTGGCCAGTACGCGCTCACCGATCTGGCCACTGGCACCAAACAGCAGTGCCTTGCGCAGGCCGGTTTCAACGCGGGTGTCATTTTCCATGCCGCACAGGATAGGCGATCAATCGCGATTTGCCGCAGCAGGTAGACTCGAACCGGACAACTCCGAGCACGCCATGTCCTCTTCTGAAAGCCACTCCCACGCCGTTCCCTCCGCCATCCTGCTCGCCACCGATCTGAGCGCCCGTTGCGACCGCGCATTGGCACGCGCCCTGCAGCTGGCACGGCAATGGAACGCGCGGCTGGTGGTGGCCACGGTACTTCCGGATGCCGCCATGGAAGCCGGCGCGGAACTGCCACAGGGAGCGCCGGACCCACGGGATACCGCCGAGCGTCGCCTGCAACGGCTGCTGGACGGGGAAGACCACAGCGGCAGGATTGACGTCCGGGTGACGCAGGGTCATGTCGGCCGGGCCCTGCTGCGCCTGGCGGCCGAGGAGAATTGCGGCCTGCTGGTGACCGGCATCGCCAGCGACATGCTGTTTGAACTGCCGGTACCCGACTCCACCGTGCTGTGGCTGAGCCGGCATTCGCCGCTGCCGGTGCTGATCGTGCATGACCGGGTACGTGGACCGTATCGCCACCTGGCGGTGGCCAGCGATTTCTCCGACAGCGTCAACCGGGCGGCCGGCCAGGCCTTGTCGCTGCTGGGTCCGCCACTGCGGCTGTCGCTGGTGCATGCACTGGAATCCACGGGCAGCCCCCTGCTCGGCGGCGATCGCGCCAGCGTGCAGGAGCAGGCCCGGGACGCGGCGCGCGGACAGGCCCAGCAGCTCCTGGCCGAACTGCGGCCGCTGCTGGCACAGGCCATGGCGGAAATCCATATCGATACCGGCGCACCGGCGGCGGTACTGCGGCGGTATACCCGGGACAGCGGCGCGGAGCTGGTCATTGTCGCCACGCACGGCCGCGGCGCGCTGTTTGAGCTGCTGATCGGCAGCGTCGCCCGGCGGCTGGTCGCGGTGCTGGAAACGGACACCCTGTTGATCCGCGATCCGCGTTCCCTGCCCGCAGACACCGCCGTTGCTGGACTTGCAGGCTGAACCCGAACGGCTCGTTCAGAAAAACCGCCGGACCGGGAAAAAGCGCCTGTTAAACTCGAAATCCTCCCGTTGCACCTTCATTCCTGAATGACGCCTGTCCTGCCGTTGCTGCTCGCGCTGCCCTTCCTGCTGGCTGCGGCCATCGCCCTGCTGGGCCGCCTGCCACGCAGCGCGGCGGCCTGCCTGGCGGGGGCGGCACCGGTGCTGGGGCTGGCGCTGCTGGGCAGCGTGACCCCGACCGTGCTCGATGGCGGGATCGTCCGCAGCAGCTGGCAGTGGCTGCCGCAGATCGGGCTGGATTTCAGCCTGCGCCTGGACGGGCTGGCGTGGATGTTCGCCGGGCTGGTACTGGGTATCGGCGCGCTGGTGGTGCTGTACGCGCACTACTACCTCTCGGCGAAGGACAGCGCGCGGCGCTTCTACAGCTACCTGCTGCTGTTCATGGGCGCGATGCTGGGCATGGTGCTGGCCGGCAACCTGCTGCTGTTGATGGTGTTCTGGGAGCTGACGAGCATCAGCTCGTTCCTGCTGATCGGCTTCTGGTCGCACCGCAAGGACGCCCGCGAGGGCGCGCGCATGGCACTGGTGGTCACCGGCGGCGGCGGTCTGGCGCTGCTGGCCGGCGTGCTGCTGATCGGCCGCATCGTCGGCAGTTTCGATCTGGACGTGGTGCTGGCCTCGGGCGAGCTGATCCGCGCCAGCGCGCTGTATCCGTGGGCGCTGCTGCTGGTGCTGGCCGGCATTTTCACCAAGAGCGCGCAGTTCCCGTTCCACTTCTGGCTGCCGCATGCGATGGCCGCGCCGACGCCGGTGTCGGCCTATCTGCACTCGGCCACGATGGTCAAAGCCGGTGTGTTCCTGTTGGCACGGCTGCACCCGGCGCTGGCCGGCACCGAGCTGTTCTTTTATGTGGTCAGCGGTATCGGTGCGATCACCCTGCTGATCGGCGCGTGGAACGCGATCTTCCAGCATGACCTCAAAGGCCTGCTGGCCTATTCGACGATCTCGCATCTAGGCCTGATCACCCTGCTGTTCGGCCTGTCCACGCCGATGGCGGTGGTGGCAGGCGTGTTCCACATCCTCAACCACGCAACGTTCAAGGCCTCGCTGTTCATGGCCGCCGGCATCATCGACCACGAAACCGGCACCCGCGACATGCGCCGGCTCGGCGGCCTGCGTCGGCTGATGCCGATCACCAGCACGCTGGCCATCGTCGCCTCGCTGGCAATGGCCGGCATCCCGCTGCTCAACGGTTTCCTGTCCAAGGAAATGCTGTTTGCCGAGGCGCTGGCCACCGAAGGCCCGGACTGGATGCGCAACGCGGTAAGCGCCGCCGCGCTGCTGGCCGGCATCCTCGGCGTGGCCTACAGCCTGCGCTTCGTCCACGACACCTTTTTCGGCAAAGGACCGGTCGACATCGACGTGGTGCCGCATGAGCCGCCGCGCTGGATGAAGGTGCCGGTGGAAGTGCTGGTGGTGATCTGTCTGGCGGTGGGCATCGTGCCGGCGCTGACCGTCGCCCCGGTGCTCAAGGCCGGCGCCCAGGCGATCCTCGGCCCGGCGCTGCCCGAGTACAGCCTGGCCGTCTGGCACGGCTTCAACCTGCCATTGGCGATGAGCGTCATCGGCGTGGCCGGCGGCATCGCACTGTATTTCGGCCTGCGCCGGTTCACCGACCTGTACGCCGCGCGCAACCGTCCGGTCGGCAAGCAGCTGTTCCAGCGCAACCTGGAGGTGCTGTTCGGCTTTGCCCAGCGCTTCACCGCCGCAGTGGCGAACGGCAGTCTGCAACGCATGCTACTGGCGCTGGTGCTGGTGGCGGTGATCGTGGCCGCCGCGCCCTATGTCGCCAATCCGGCGATGCCGGCCTGGCCGGCGCCGCAACCGATCCCGTTGCTGGGCTGGATGCTGTGGCTGGTGATGCTGGCCTGCGCCTTTGCCGGCCTGTTCCTGTTCCGGCAGCGACTGCTGGCGGTGATCGTGATCGGCGGTACCGGGCTGATGGTGGCACTGACCTTCGTGTTCCTGTCCGCGCCGGACCTGGCCCTGACCCAGCTGATGGTGGAGATGGTGACGCTGGCGCTGATGCTGCTGGGCATGAACTACCTGCCAGCGCAGTCGCCGCCGGAACACTCGCGCTGGCGCAAGCGCCGCGATGCGGCCATCGCCATCGTCGCCGGTACCGGCATCGCCGCGCTGGCCTATTCGCTGATGACCCTGCCGCCCAACACCATGGCCGGCGAACTGCTGCTGCGCTCGCTGCCCGAGGCCTACGGCCACAACGTGGTCAACGTGATCCTGGTGGACTTCCGCGGCTTTGACACCTTCGGTGAGATCACCGTGTTCGGCATCGCCGCATTGGTGGTGCATGCACTGCTGCGGCGTTCGCGGATGGCGCCGGAGCAGATCATGCCCGGCCCGCCGATGAAGCTGCCGGTACCGGCCGATCTGGCGCAGATCATGTTCCCGCTCACACTCACCGTGTCCATCTTCCTGTTCCTGCGCGGCCACAACGCCCCCGGCGGCGGCTTCATCGCCGGCCTGGTGCTGGCGGTGCCGCTGCTGATCCAGTACGTGATCCAGGGCTCGGCCTCGGTGGAATCGCGCTTCGGCTTCGACTACATCAGATGCATCGGCCTGGGCCTGCTGATCGCCCTGCTCAGCGGCGCCGGCTCGCTGCTGTTCGGCGTACCGTTCCTGACCAGTGGCCACCTGGACCTGCAGCTGCCGTTGATCGGCGAGGTACCGCTGGCCAGCGCGATCGGTTTTGATACCGGCGTGTACCTGGTGGTGTTCGGCGGGGTGATGCTGATCCTGTCGATGATGGGCACCGTCAAACCCTCGCGCAGCCGCAACGCCCGCAACGGCGAGATCGATATCCACCGCCGTTCGGCCCGCACCGGGGAGATGCACTGATGGAACTGGCCCTGGCAAGCGCGATCGGTGTGCTCACCGGCATCGGCATCTACCTGCTGCTGCGCGCGCGCAGCTTCGATGTGATCCTGGGCATGACCTTCCTGTCCTATGCCACCAACCTGCTGATCTTCAGCGCCGGGCGGCCGGTGATCGGCAAGGCGCCGGTGCTCAAGGATGGGATCGCCAGCACGCTGGCGCACTACACCGATCCGCTGCCACAGGCGCTGGTGCTGACCGCCATCGTCATTGCGTTTGCGATGACCGCGGTGAGCATCGTGCTGGCCATGCGCAGCCGCAGCGACAACCACAGTGATCACGTGGATGCACACGAGCCCGAGCCGCCGGCTGAGCAAGCCGCCAAACCGGGGCGCGGCGCATGAACCATCTGGTGATCCTGCCGATCCTGATTCCGCTGCTGGGCGCGGCGCTGTCGCTGTTCATCGAACACCGACGCTACGGGCCCAAGGTGCAGCGCAGCGTGGCCTGGGCCAGCATGGCGGCGCTGGCGGTGGCGGTGGCGCTGCTGTTTGCGCAGACCAGCCAGGGCCAGATCTGGGCCTACCTGCTGGGCGACTGGCCGGCGCGGCTGGGCATCGCGCTGGTGGCCGATGGCCTGGCGGGCTGGATGCTGGCCACCACCCTGCTGCTGGCCATCGCCTGCCTGCTGCATGCCTGCACCGGCTGGGACCGGCGCGCACCGCATTTCCATGCGCTGTTCCAGTTCCAGCTGGTCGGCCTCAACGGCGCGTTTTTGACCGGCGACATCTTCAACCTGTTCGTGTTCTTCGAGGTGCTGCTGATCGCCTCCTACGGCCTGCTGCTGTCGGGCGGACGCGGCCTGCGCATGCGCATCGGCCTGCACTACGTGGTGTTCAACGTCACCGCCTCGACGCTGTTCCTGATCGCGCTGGGCATGCTCTACGCCACGCTGGGTTCGTTGAACATGGCCGAGATCGGCCAGCGCATCGCCGAGCTGCCACCGAGCCACCTGAAGCTGGCCAAGGCCGCGCTGGGCCTGCTGCTGCTGGTGTTCTGCGCCAAGGCCGCGCTGCTGCCGCTGTACCTGTGGCTGCCCGAATCCTATGCCCGCGCGCCGGCGGCGGTGGCGGCGCTGTTCGTGATCATGACCAAGGTCGGCCTGTACGCGGTGCTGCGTGTGACCTCGCTGTGGTTCGATGCCGACGCCGGCGCGATGGCCGGTTATGGCAGCGATTGGCTGCTGTGGACCGGCATCGCCACCTTGCTGGTGGCCGCGCTCGGCGCACTGGCGGCCACCCGCCTGAGCGTGCTGGTCGCCTACCTGGTGGTGGTCTCGGCGGCAACGCTGTTCATCGCCTTCGCGCTGGGCACTCCCGGCACCCTTTCCGCCGGCCTGTACTACCTGCCGCACAGCACCTTCACCGCGGCGGCACTGTTCCTGGTGGCCGACCTGATCCGCCGCCGGCGCCTCCGTGCCGGGCAGCGACGCGAGGGCGAGCAGACCGTACTGCCGGGCAAGACCGTGCCGGGCCTGCTGTTCCTGGTCGGCGCGGTCGCGGTGGCCGGATTGCCGCCCCTGGCCGGCTTCCTGGCCAAGGCCGCGCTGCTGGCGGCCGTGCCCGACGCGCACACCGCCGTGGTGTGGACCGCGGTGCTGGGCAGCAGCCTGCTGGTGATCATCGGCCTGACCCGCACCGGCATCCGCCTGTTCTGGCATGTGCCTGGCGCCGAGGACGAGGTGGCCGGGCCGCACCCCGGGCCCAGCGAAGCCCCTGCGCGACCGTTCGAAACCGCTGCCGCCTGCCTGCTGCTGGGCTACGTGGTGGCGATGAGCGTGTTCGCCGCGCCGCTGATGCGCCAGTCCGAGGCCATCGCCACGCAACTGCAGGCGCCGGACCGCTACCTGCAGGATGTGCGCGGCACCCTCCCGCAAGTGAGGCAGCCATGAGTCCACATCGCCCCCTGCTGCGCCGGCTGTTCCCGTCGCCCGTGCTGTCCATCACCGTGGTCGCGTTCTGGATGGTGATGTCCTTCACCTTCGACGTGGGCCAGCTGCTGCTGGGCCTGCTGCTCGGGCTGGTGGTGCCGCTGTTCGCCGCGCGCCTGGACCGCGAGTTCGCCCGCATCGGCACCTTGCGACCGGTACCGCGGCTGGTCTGCACGATCCTGTGGGACATCCTGATCTGCAACCTGCGCGTGGCCGCACAGGTGCTGGGCCCGGAAGACCGCCTGAAACCGGCGTTCATCTGGCTGCCGCTGGATATCGGCAACATCCACGGCATCGCCGCGCTGACCAGCTTCATCACCCTGACCCCCGGCACGGTGTCGGCCGCGCTGTCCGAGGACCGCCGCCACCTGCTGGTACATGTGCTGCACCTGGAGGACGCCGACGCGCTGATCGCCGAGATCAAGAGCCGCTACGAGGCGCCGCTGATGGAGATCTTCCCGTGAACGGGCATCTGATATTCGAAACCACCCTGATGGTGTGCATGCATGTGGTCGGGCTGGCGATGCTGCTGGCGCTGTGGCGGCTGCTGCGCGGGCCAACCGTGCCGGACCGCATCCTCGCCCTGGACACGCTCTCGGTCACCGCCATCGCGCTGCTGATGCTGTTCGGCATGTACCTGGATTCGGCCATCTATTTCGAGGCCGCGCTGATCATCGCCATGCTCGGCTTCGGCAGCACCGTGGTGCTGAGCAAGTACGTACTGCGCCGGGATATCGTCGAATGATCACGTTCCTGCAGATCACACTGTCGGCCCTGCTGGTGTTCGGCTGTTTCTTCATCCTGGTCGGCGCGCTGGGACTGGTGCGCTTTTCCGATTTCTTCAAGCGCCTGCATGCGCCGACCAAGGCCAGCACCCTGGGGGTGGGCTGCATCCTGGCGTGCTCGGTGGCCTATCACATCTTCCTGGGCGAAGACCCGCAGCCGCGCGAGCTGCTGATCACCGTGTTCCTGTTCATCACCGCCCCGATCAGCGCGCACCTGATGGCCAAGGCGGCGCTGTCGCTGATGATGGAAAGCCGCCCCGAACCGCCCACCGGCGGTAACGGCGGGCCCGACACCGACACTCCGCCTGACTGAGGCGGCGGCGCTTCCGGCGGGCGTCAGCGCAGCTGGATCTGCGCCACGTCGCTGACGCGCACATGGGTCTGGTAGTAGTACTTCCCGCTGGGCTGCCCCTGACCGTCGGTGAAGTCGATCCGCACCATGCGCGCGGTACCGCGCACCAGAACCGGCTTGCCCTTCAACACCGTCTTCGGATCGGCCTGCAGCCGCTCGGCCAGCGCCAGCCGCGCCTGCGGATCCACCGCAACGCTGAGATTGCGCGGGTCACGGTAGTCCGGCTGCGAGCCCAGGAACAGGCGGCCACCCTCTTCTCCGATAGCACGCACGTTCAGTGCGAACACGCCATCCACGCCACGGCCGGGACCGGCGGCCGCGGCCAGCTGCACCGCCATCGCCGGATCGATCCAGGCCCCCTGTTGCCGCGGCAGCAGCGCGCACCCGGCCAGTACAACGCACAACATCGCAACACCCATCCCCTTGCGCACAACTGCCTCCCTGATCCGTCAATACAACAGCGCCAGTTCCAACCCCACCCACGCCAGGAACGCCACGAGCAGCACCGCACCTTCGCCGCGGGTGATCTTCAGGTCGCCGCGCAGCATCGGGTACAGCATCAGCACGAACACGATCGCCGCCGGCAGCTCCAGCCGCACGAACGAGGCCGGCAGCGGCATCGGTCGCAGCGCCGCCATACCGCCCACCACCACCAGCAGGTTGAACAGGCTCGAGCCGATCACATGACCGACCACCATGTCGCCCTGGCCGCGACGCGCCGCGGCGATGGCCGCAGCCACTTCCGGCAACGCGGTGCCGATAGCCACCGGCAGCAGGCCGGCCAGCAACGGCGACATCCCCCAGCCGGCACCGATCACCGGTGCGGCCTGCACCACCCAGCGTGCGCCGTAATACAGCACCACGGCGGCGATCAGCAGGCGGACCATATTGAGCCACAGCATCGTGCGGGTGGTGGCGTAGTTGGCGATGCTCTCCTGCAGCTCCACCGGCTCGCGCCGCGCGCGCGTCAGCAGCAACGCCAGCACCGCCACAAAGCCCAGCAGCAGCACGATGCCTTCGCTGCGGCTGATCACGCCATCCAGGCCGAACACGATCAATGCCAGCGACGCCACGGCCAGCAGCACCAGCAGCGGTGACAGCAGCCGGGTGCGCACCAGCAAGGGAAACGCCAGCGCCGCCAGACCCAGGGTCAGACCGACGTTGACGATGTTGCTGCCCACCGCGTTGCCCAGTGCCAGCTCCTGCGCGCCGACCACGAACGCGCGGGCATTGACCACCAGCTCCGGCAGCGAGGTGCCGAACGCCACCAGCAGCAGACCGGCGACGAACGGCGAGGCGCCGAAGCGCTGGGCCAGACCGGAGGCGGCCTTGACGATGGAGTCCCCGCCCAGCGCCAGCAGCAACAGCCCCAATGCGAACCACACGATTGCTTCAAACATTCCGCATCTCTCCCGGCAATGATGGCGGCGGTTGCAGGGCCGAACGCGTGCCCCACCGTTAGCGGCAGCAGGGTATCAGCCGCAGCCTTCCACGTAATCCACCTGTGGCGGCAGTCCCACGCGCCACGCGCCGACCTTGCCATCGGCGCCCAGCTCGAACACCAGCACGCCCGGACCACCGTCGATCGCCGTCACCCGCAGCATCCGGGCGCCGTCCACATACTTGTGCGGCTGCGGGGGACCGGCGTGCGGATACAGCGCCTGCAGCTGTGCCAGCTCCATGCCGACCGTGCCACCGCCTGGCGCCGGAACAGCGGTGCTACGCAGGTCATAGCGCACGAAGCGGTCGCCCTCGATCATGAAGAATGGCCGGGCCTCGTCCTGGCCGGCCGGCCGGACTGAGGTAATAGCAGCCGCCGTCGGCGACCGCATCGCCTTGCAGCGCGTCAGGCCACACCGCGCGCAGCTGCGCGGCATCGCTGCCCAGTGCCACCGGCCCATAGCCCTGCCAGCGGGCACCGGCAGTCGTCACAGCAGGCCCAGCCACGGCGGCCGATGCAGACACGCTGCCGGTTGCCGACGGCGATGCGGTCGGCTCGGACGGGCGAGGCCGCCGGCAGCGCGAGGAGGATCAGCGAAAACAAGGCGATGCGGTTCATACGGCAACTCCGGGCAGGTCCGGGCCGAGTCTAGCGACCGCACCGGCCGCGCCAGGTGAGCGACGCCTTGTCATGGTGCTTTCACCGGCGACCGCCAGGCTCATCTCCTTCCGCGCCGCGTCGAGTCCCCATGCAGCCGCACAAGACCGAACTGGGCCATGCCGAACTGCACACACCCTCCGGCGCGCTGGACCTGCGCCAGCGGCGGGCGCTGATCCTGTGTGATGGCAAACGTGATCTGGACGAGCTGCGCCTGCTGCTGGGCAGTGACGCGGCCGCACTGATCGCCGGGCTGCAGCGCGAGGGCTATCTGTCCACGGACCGCCCCGCTCCTGCCGAGCCACATCGCCGCTCGCTGCTGGCCGCACGCATCTATGTGCTGGATATCCTGGCCCTGCAGCGCCATCCCACCGCCACCCAGCTGCACCGGGTGCTGCAGGCCGCGCGTGAGGATGCCGACACCGTGCAGGCGCTGACGCTGGCCCTACGACACCTGCCGACACTGACTTCCGAAGGCTACACGCAGCGGGTGCAGGCGCGCCTGCGTGAAGTGCTGCCGCAGGCGCAGCTGGCAGCGGTGCTGGAACCGGCACCGGTGCCGGCGTGAATCACCCCCGGGGCGGGGTGAAGTGGTTGCGCAGGCCGCTCCAGCAGGCCTGGTAGCCACGCTGGCGATGCGTCGCGGCCACCGCCTGCTCGCTCGGGCAGATCACGCCGCGGGTTTCGAACATGAAGGCCATGGTGTCGGTGATCACATCCGGCCTGGACAGGTCGGCATGGGAAGCCTTGTCGAAGGTGGCCGCATCCGGGCCGTGGCCGGTCATGCAGTTGTGCAGCGAGGCGCCACCGGGCACGAAGCCCTCGGCCTTGGCGTCGTAGGCGCCGTGGATCAGGCCCATGAACTCGCTGGCGATATTGCGGTGGAACCACGGCGGGCGGAACGTGTCCTGCGCCACCAGCCAGCGTGGCGGGAAGATCACGAAATCCAGGTTGCTGGTGCCCGGGGTGTCGCTGGCCGAATGCAGCACCAGGAAGATCGACGGATCCGGATGGTCGTAGCTGATCGAACCGATGGCGTTGAAGTGGCGCAGGTCGTAGCGGTACGGCGCGTAGTTGCCGTGCCAGCCGACCACGTCCAGCGGCGAGTGGCCGATGTCCGCGCGCCACAGCCGGCCCTGGAACTTGGCGACCAGCTCGAACTGCCCTTCAAGGTCCTCGTAGGCGGCCACCGGGGTTTCGAAATCGCGCGGATTGGCCAGGCCGTTGCTGCCGATCGGCCCCAGGTCCGGCAGCTTCAACTGTGCGCCGAAGTTCTCGCAGACATAGCCGCGCGCCTGCCCGTCGGGCAGCTCCACGGCAAAACGCACGCCGCGCGGGATCACCGCGATCTGCTGCGGCTCGATCTCGATCAGGCCCAGCTCGGTGCGCAGCCGCAGCCGGCCCAGCTGCGGCACGATCAGCAGCTCGCCATCGGCGTTGTAGAACCAGCGGCCGCGCATGTCCGTGTTGGCCGCATACATATGGATGCCCGCGCCGCTGTGCGCCGCAGGCCCGCCGTTGCCGCCCATGGTGTACAGGCCTTCGATGAAATCGGTGGGCGTGGTGGGCAACGGCAGCGGATCCCAGCGCAGCTGGTTGGGCGATACCGCCGCGTGGCTGAACTCGCCATGCAGGTGCGGCTGCACGAACGGCGTGAATTCGCCGTGCATCGCCGCCGGACGGATCCGGTACAGCCAGCTGCGGCGGTTGCTGCCACGTGGGGCGGTGAAAGCGGTGCCGGTCAGCTGCTCGGCATACAGGCCATGGGCCACCCGCTGCGGCGAATTGCGTCCCACCGGCAGCGTGCCGGGTACGGCCTCGGTGGCGAACTCGTTGCCGAATCCGGACTGGTAGGCGGTATTGCTCTGGGACATGGCTGCGCTCGCTTGGATGGGCCCGGACGGGAGGGGATGGTTTCAGGTCAGCTGACGCCGGGTCGCCGGTTCGATCAGCAAACCCAGTTCTCCGGCAAGTTCAAGAATGCGCGGGCTGTCGTGGCGACGGACGATGAAGGCGTAGAGGTTGTCGTCGAACGGGTTGCCCCACAGCAGTATCTCGTAGGGCGTCGGACGGGCGGCCAGCTGCCCGTCCAGCCACTGGAAATACTCCGCCGCCGACAGCGCCTGGTGGGGCATTGCCGGCAGCGGATTGGCGAACTGCTCGCTGATCTCCTCGTGCAGTTCATCGAGCTTGTCACCGATGGCGAGGTAATCGCCCAGCTCGGCCAGGACCGCGAACTGCATGAACGCCGCCGGGCTGTCGCCGTCGATCCAGTCCAGCTCCGGATCCATCGGCGAGGCCTTGATCCTGGACACGCAGGCGGCCAGGTCCTTGCCTTGCAGGTCGTCACAGGTCAGCAGGGTGATCAGCTCGGTCAGCATCGCGCGTTTCTCGGGGGAAGGGGCCGGTAACGTTACAGCACGCCGCGCTTGATCTGGTCGCGCTCGATGCTCTCGAACAACGCCTGGAAGTTGCCTTCGCCGAAGCCTTCGTTGCCCTTGCGCTGGATGATCTCGAAGAAGATCGGACCAATGGCGTTGGTGGTGAAGATCTGCAGCAGCTTGCGCTGCTTGGTCTCCGGATCGGCATCGATCAGGATCTTGTTCCTGCGCAGACGCTCCACGTCCTCGCCGTTGTCCGGGATGCGCAGGTCGACCACGTCGAAATAGGTGTCCGGCGTGTCCAGGAACTGGATGCCACGCGCGCGCATCGCCTCGACCGTGTCATAGATGTTGTCGGTGAAGCAGGCGATGTGCTGGATGCCCTCGCCCTTGTAGGCGTCCAGGTATTCGTTGATCTGGCTCTTCGGATCGGAGGATTCGTTGAGCGGAATGCGCACGATGCCATCCGGTGCGGTCATCGCCTTGGACACCAGCCCGGTCTTGGCGCCCTTGATGTCGAAGTAGCGGATCTCGCGGAAGTTGAACAACCGCTCGTAGTAGTCCGACCACTGCTGCATGTTGCCCAGGTACAGGTTGTGGGTCAGGTGGTCGATGAAGGTCAGGCCGAAGCCGGCCGGGTTCTGCTCGGCGCCTTCGATCGGCTCGTAATCGGTGTCGTAGATGCTGCCGGCGGCGCCATAGCGGTCCACCAGATACAGCATGCAGTCGCCGATGCCCTTGATCACCGGCGCCGGCACCGCGCGGGTGTCGGCCAGCAGGGTCACTTCCTCGGCGCCGTTGCCGATGGCCGCGGCCAACACCTCGGCCGCCGGCTTGCCGAAGCGGATCGCGAAGCCGCAGGCGCACGGACCGTGCTTGGCGGCGAAATTGGCGGCGAAGGAATCCGGCTCCTCGTTCACGAGGAAGTTGACGCCGCCTTGACGGTAGACGGTAATAGCACGCTGCCGGTGGCGGAGCACGGCAGTGAATCCCATGTTCTGGAAGTAGTCGTGCAGCTGGGCACCTTGCCCGGCCGGTGCGGCAAACTCGACGAACTCGAACCCGTCGATGCCCATCGGGTTTTCGAAGGTGGTGACCTGCATGCCCAGATTGGGCGCGTGGGTGGCGCTGGGGGTATTCATGAGTTGGCTCCGGAAGCAGGGCAGTCGCCGGTCACCGGCGAGCTAGACAGGAAGGCCCGCCCGAACGGGGGCCTGGACCGAAGGTTATAGTTTCACATGAAACCACCATCAAGGTGCACTGCAGCATGAGCTCTTCCGATTACAGCAAGTCCACCAGCATCCGTGCCTCGCACGTGTTGCTGGATCTCGAGCAGTTCCTGCCTTACCGCATCAGCGTGTTGTCCAACCGGGTCAGCGGCAACATCGCCCGGCTGTACGGCGAGCGCTATGGCCTGGCCATCCCCGAATGGCGTGTGATCACGATCCTGGCGCTGTACCCGGGCTCCTCGGCCAGCGAGGTGTCCGAGCGCACGGCGATGGACAAGGTCGCGGTCAGCCGCGCCGTGGCGCGCCTGCTGGAACGCGGTTTCATCAAACGCGAGACCCACGGCGATGACCGCCGGCGCTCGGTGCTGGCGCTGTCGGCGGCCGGCTTCGAGGTCTACGAGACCATCGCACCGCTGGTGATCGAGATGGAGCGGCGCCTGATGTCGGTCCTCACCGAGGAGGAAGAACAGGGGCTGGAACGCCTGATCACGCGCCTGGCCGAGGCCGGCCTGGCACGCATGAACGAGGCTTGATCGCCATCGGCGATCAGCTCAGGTACTTGCGTCGCGCATAGATCCATGGCGCGGCCAGCGCGGCGATGGCGCCTCCGGCAAAACCCAGCGCCGAAGCAACCGCGGCCGCTTCGATCTGACCGGGCAGGGCCAGTGCTGCGATCACCAGCAAGGCCGCCGGCAGGCCGATGAACGAAGCCAGGAAAAAGCGCCAACGCGGCACCCAGGTGTGCAGCTGCATCAGACTTGCGCTGGCCCAGGCCTCGCCGGCTTTGCCACGTCTTATTTTGTCCACCAGTTTGACCAGATCGACTTCGACCACGCCACGACCGCCGCGCATTCGCGCCAGCTCGGCGCCAACGTCGGCCGCTTCCGGCCACTGCGCCGGCCAGGGCTGTGGCGCGACGACGCCATAAGCGGTCAACACCGGCAAGGTCAGCGACGGGGCCGACAGCGCGCGCAGTCGGCGGTTGTCCAGCACGCACCAGATCTGCGTCATGCCATCGACCGTCACCTGGTACAGCGCCAGTTGCGCCGCTTCCGGATAGGCCAGCGTCGTCACCCGCGCGGCCATCGACTCGACGCCCAGCGCGCGCAGGAAGCCGACCCGGCTGCGTCCCTCCTGCGCCCAGGCCAGACCGAGCGGCGAGAGCAGCATCACTTCGGCCTGATCGGCGCTGCCTGCCGTTGCCCGCTCGTCGGCCGCCAGATAGACCGCCAGGGACTTCGGCTCGGCCACCTCGGCACGGCTCCAGCGGTGCGATTGGCCAAGCAGGAATTTCAGTGGCACCCGCGCCGGCACGGTCTCGCTGCGCACCGCATCGGAGGCGAACGGCAGCACCGAGGCGACGAAGGCACGCAACTCGTTGCCCGGGTGCGCGCTCCATTCGGCCGGCAACAGGCCGGACAGCAGGCCGTCGCGCACCAGCGCATCGATCCGTTCTTTCTGTTCGACCAGCCGGGTGATCGCCGACTGCAGCATGATGTTCGGCGGTGAGGCGGCCAGCGGCAGGCGGTAGCGCGGCACGTCCTGCGGCATGTCTGGCGTTTCATCCAGCAGTGCTTCCACCGTCGGCAGGTTCACACCGGCGGCCTCGGCAGTGGCGGATTCGTCAAGCGCATCAACAGGAGGCGGAGCAGCGTGCATGCGGATAGGGCCGGCGTCCCCGGCCGGATGCCGGGCTATCTTTCCGATAGCGGCCGGGGTGCACGGAAATGAAGCCCCGGCGTGCCCCCAATAAAAAACGGCGCCTTGCGACGCCGCTGTGGTTGCCGGTTACCGCACGCCTAGGGCGTGGCCGGCGGGGCCCACTGGCGGAGGAACGCCTCGAAGCGCGCGCGATCGTAGCCCTTGCCCTTTTCCAGCTCGCCGGTGAACTGCGAGTGCAGCAGCCGGCCGTCGGCGTCGAGCACGAACAGGTGCGGATAGCCGGAAATCCCGGGGAAGCGCGACAGGAACGCGACGTTCTCGTTGTCCTCGCTGTAATTGACCTTCATCCACACGTAGTTGGCATCGCGAAAGCGGCGCAGCTGCGAATCGCCTTCCATGAAGGCGTCAAGCAGGTGGCACCACGAGCACCATTCGCCACCGACATCCAGGATGATCCGCTTGCCACCACGCTGGGCTTCGACCTTGGCCGTTTCCAGATCGGCGAACGGATCCCGTGCCGGGTCGAACTGCGCATTGAGCCCGGCCACCGCGGCGATATCCGCCGCGGCAGGGGTATTGCCCGAAGCCACCGGCTGGCGGATATCGGCCACCGGCGGCTTCTGTTCGGAGGTGTCCAGCGGCTGCACCGCTGCCGGCGCGGCGGCCGGCGGCGGATTGCAGCCGGCCAAGGCCGCGGTGAGCAGCAAGGCAACCATCCCGGACAACCGCTTCATCGGCACCGCCTTACTTCACGCCGTGCATCAGCTTCTGGATCAGCGGCGCGATCAGGAACAGCAGCACGCCGGCGCCGATCAGCACCCAGAAACCGAAGGTGTAGCCGGCCTGCGCCGAGGCCACGGTCATGCCGCCTTCACCGCTGACGCTGCTGGCGAAAATGCCCGACAGGTTGTTGCCGATCGCGGTGGACAGGAACCAGCCGCCCATGCCGAAGCCGATCAGGCGCACCGGTGCCAGCTTGGTCACCATCGACAGGCCGATCGGCGACAGGCACAGCTCGCCGACCGACTGGATCACGTAGACCATGAACAGCGTCCAGAACGGGATCTTCAGGCTCTGCGGGTCCACCAGGCTGGACAGCGCGAACATCAGCAGTAGGAACGCCAGGCCGTTGAAGATGATGCCCAGGCCGAACTTGCGCGGGATCGACGGATTGGCCTTGCCCATCTTGACCCACATCCAGGCGATGACCGGCGCCAGGGTGATGATGGCCAGCGAGTTGACCGACTGGAACCAGCCCACCGGGAACGTCCAGCCGCCGAAGTCGCGCTGGACGATGTTCTGCGCCAGGAAGTTGAACGAGCTGCCGGCCTGTTCGAAGAACATCCAGAACAGCACGTTGAAGGCGAAGATGATCAGCATCGCGATCGCCTTGTCACGCGCCACCGCACCGTTGGCGAAGCCTTCGCGCAGGATCAGCACGCACAGGCCCACGAACAGGATCGTCAGCAGCACCTGCAGATTGTTGGCATCGATGGTCAGCAGGAAGTAGATCGCCGGAATCGCCACCAGCACCCCGAGCACCACCAGCAGCAGGCGTCCGAAACCTTCCGCGCCGGCCAGCGGACGGCCGATGCCCTTGAGCTGGGCGCGGCCAAACCAGAACCACACCAGGCTGATCAGCATGCCCACGCCCGAGGCGATGAACACCGCCTTGTAGGCCGGCATCTGCGAGGAGCCGCCGAACATGTTCTCGGCCAGCCAGCCGGTCAGGATCGGCGCGATCAGCGCACCGGCGTTGATGCCCATGTAGAACAGGGTGAAGCCCGAATCACGGCGCTCATCGCCGGTGGCATACAGCTGGCCGACCATGGTCGAGATGTTGGGCTTGAACAGGCCATTGCCGGCCACGATGGTGGCCAGGCCGATCTTGAACACCATCTCGTTCGGCACCATGACCAGGAACAGGCCGGCCGCCATCACCACCGCACCCAGCAGGATCGAGCGCTGGTAGCCGATCACCCGGTCGGCGACATAGCCGCCGAACAGCGCCGCCGCGTACACCAGCGCCAGGTAGGCGCCGTACAGCTTGCTGGCCGAGCCCTCACCGGCGGCGTCGCCGTTGAAGAACTGCGCCACGATGTACAGCGCCAGCGCCCAGCGCATGCCGTAGAACGCGAAGCGCTCCCAGAACTCGGTCATGAACAGCATCCACAGCGGACGCGGATGGCCAAGCGTGGTCTTGAACTCCGGCACGGGCGCCGGGGTGGATGCGGAATTCGGCGCGGCAGCGCTCATGCGGGACTCCCCTGAACAATTCGTTGGGTAAAGAAATCGGCCGGAACCGGCGCGACGGGCGAGGATCACAGAAGCGTCCGCTTCACGTCAAATAGAGGTTGCGCCGGTCAGGTCCCGGTCACGCACGGCCATGGCCGCCGCGCAAACCACCCGGCCGCCGCCGCAACCTCATGAATGCGCCGCAATGCCGCCAGCGCCCAGCGCGTGGCGGCACACCCCACCGCCCTCCGCCCGCGATGCGGGGCAACGGCGCCGGGGGGCTGCCCGTGGCCCGTCTCAGCCGTCGGCGCGGATACTGGTGCGCACTTCGAACAGTTCCGGGAAGAAGGTCAGCTCCAGCGCCTGGCGCAGGAAGCCCACGCCGGAGGAGCCGCCGGTGCCGCGCTTGAAACCGATCACCCGCATCACCGTGCGCATATGCCGGAAGCGCCACAGCTGGAACTGGGTTTCCAGGTCCACCAGGTCCTCGCACAGCGAGTACTCGCGCCAGTAGCGGTCGGTGTCCTGGTAGATGGTCTCGAACACCGGGCGCAGCGCCGGATCGCTGACATGCGGCCGGGTCCAGTCGTGGTCGTCGTAGGTGGCCGGGATGGCATGGCCGAAGCGCGCCAGATAGGCCAGGAACTCCTCGTACAGGCTGGGCGCCTCCAGCACTTCACGCAATTGCGCCTGCCCGGCCGGGTCGTGGGCGAACACGTTGAGCATGTCGGCGTTCTTGTTGCCCAGCAGGAATTCGATATAGCGGTACTGCAGCGACTGGAAGCCCGAGGAGGGCCCCAGCACGTCGCGGAAGCCCATGTATTCGGATGGTGTCAGGGTTTCCAGCACCGCCCACTGCTCGGTCAGCAGGCGCAGCACCTGCTTGGCGCGGGCCAGCACCTTGCGGCACTGCCAGACCTGGTCGCGCTGCAGGAAACCGCGCGCCGCGCGCAGCTCGTGCGCCAGCAGCTTCAGCCACAGCTCCGAGGTCTGGTGCTGGATGATGAACAGCATCTCGTCGTGGTGCGGCGGACTGGACAGCGGCTGCTGCGCCGACAGCAGCTGGTCCAGGCGCAGGTAACCGCCGTAGGTGAGCCGGCCCTGCAGATCGGTATGGATACCGGCTTCGAGCTCACGCTGGTTCTTTTCTACGGTCATCGGTCGTGCCTGTGCGCGGGGCGCAAAGCGTAACGCAGCCCGGCCATTGGCGGCGGCCCCGCGCAAACGGAAACGCAACACTTGCCAGCGCGCCCGGCGCGACAATGCGCACGCCCGACAACACGACTGAATAGGTTGAGTTTGTGGCGCCTGCCCCGTGGCTATCAACCCCGGCGGACGCTCGCACGGCGGTTTGTGCTGCGCCGCAGGACGGCTTTTCCGGTCCGAGTCCTTACCATGGGCAATTCCTATCATTTGAAACCATCTGTTCAAGGTGTTGATGCGATGACGGTTTCCGCCCAGTTCCAAATCGAATACCTGCAGTACCTGGATGCCGACGGCAACCTGGTCCGCAATGACCTTCCCGCCTCGCTGCGCGATGCGCGGGCGCTGCTGCCGATGTTCAAGCAGATGCTGGCCACGCGGGTGTTCGACACCAAGGCCGTGGCCCTGCAGCGCACCGGCAAGCTCGGCACCTTCGCCTCCTGCCTGGGCCATGAAGCGGCCCACGTCGGCATCGGTGCGGCGATGAAGCCCGGCGACGTGTTCGCCCCCAGCTACCGCGAGTACGGCGCCATGTTCATGCGCGGTGTACGCCCGCGCGACGTGCTGATGTACTGGGGCGGTGACGAGCGCGGCAGCGATTACGACCGCGACAGCGACGCGGTCCGCGACTTCCCGATCTGCGTGCCGATCTCCACCCAGTGCCTGCATGCGGCCGGCTCGGCGCTGTCGTTCAAGCTGCAGGGCAAGCCGCAGGTGGCGGTGACCGTGTGCGGTGATGGCGGCAGCTCCAAGACCGATTTCTACGCCGCGGTGAACTCGGCCGGCGCCTACAAGCTGCCGCTGATCCTGTGCGTGGTGAACAACGGCTGGGCGATCTCGGTACCGCGTTCGGCCCAGACCGGTGCCGAAACCCTGGCGCAGAAGGGCATCGCCGGTGGCCTGTTCTGCCTGCAGGTGGACGGCAACGACCTGATCGCGGTGCTGGCGGCGATGGAACAGGCGCGCGAACGCGCCCTGGCCGGCAACGGCGGCACCGTGCTGGAACTGCTCACCTACCGCCTGTCCGATCACACCACCGCCGACGACGCGCGCCGCTACCGCGATGACGCCGAAGTGAAGGCGGCCTGGTTGAACGAGCCGATGCTGCGCCTGCGCAAGTACCTGACCGCACAGGGCGTGTGGAGCGAGGAGGAAGAAAAGAGCTGGATCGCCGAATGCGGCGCGCGCGTGGACGAGGAGGTCAACGCCTACCTCAACTGCCCGGTGCAGCCGGTCGAGGCGATGTTCGACTACCTGTATGCCGATCCGCCGCCGGACCTGCTGGCCCAGCGCGCCGACGCCATCGCCCTGGAGCAGCGCCATGGATGATCTCAAGCGCACCGCCCCTGAATCCACCGCCGGCCACGACGCCGGCACGGCGCACAGCGCCGCCACCGCGCGCGGAGAAGAGCCCATGACCGCAACGCCCATCACCCTGATCGAAGCGGTGACCCAGGCCCTGGCCTGGGAAATGGAACACGACCCCTCGGTACTGGTGCTGGGCGAAGACGTCGGCGTCAACGGCGGCGTGTTCCGCGCCACCGCCGGCCTGCAGCAGCGCTTCGGCGCGCAGCGCGTGCTGGACACCCCGCTGGATGAAACCACCATCGCCGGCCTCACCGTCGGTCTGGCCGCGCAGGGCATGAAGCCGGTGGCCGAGGCCCAGTTCGACGGCTTCGTCTACCCGATGGTCGACCACGTGATCTGCCATGCCGCGCGCCTGCGTTACCGCACCCGTGGCCGCCTGCACTGCCCGATGGTGCTGCGCGTGCCGTGGGGCGGCGGCATCCGCGCGCCCGAGCACCACAGCGAAGCCAACGAGGCCATCTTCACCAACGTGCCGGGGCTGCGCGTGGTGCTGCCGTCCAGCCCGCAGCGCGCCTACGGCCTGCTGCTGGCCGCGATCCGCGAGCCGGATCCGGTGATCTACATGGAGCCCAAGCGCATCTACCGCCAGTACAAGGAAGTGGTCGCCAATGACGGCGAGGCACTGCCGCTGGACGTGTGCTTCGTGCTGCGTGACGGCACCGACGTGACCCTGGTGACCTGGGGCGCGCAGGTCAAGGAAGCGCTGGAAGCGGCCGACAAGCTGGCCGGCGAAGGCATCAGCGCCGAGGTCATCGACGTGGCCACGCTGCGTCCGCTGGACTTCGCCACCATCGCCGAATCGGTGGCCAAGACCGGCCGCTGCGTGATCGTGCAGGAAGCGCCCAAGACCGCCGGTTTTGGTGCCGAGATCGCCGCGCGCCTGGCCGAGGAATCGATGTACGACCTGCTGGCCCCGGTCGAGCGCGTCACCGGCTACGACACCCACATCCCGCTGTTCCGCCTGGAGATGAAGTACCTGCCGAGCGTGGAGCGGATCGTGGCGGCGGCCAAGCGCGCCGTGGCGGCGGGCTGACATGCGGGCACGCCTGCATGGCAGTCACCGCAACCAGTACCGCAACCCGGTGCAACTGCGCACCGGACAGATCGTCGAACTCGGTGTCCGCGACGAGGAATGGCCGGCCTTCGCCTGGGTGAAAACCGCTGAGGGCACCGCTGGCTGGGCCCCGGCCGACTGGTTGCGGCCGCTGGGTGACGGCCGCGCCGAGGCCTTGCGCGACTACAGCGCGCGCGAGCTGGACGTGGACCGCGGCGAACAGGTGCGACTGCATCACGAACATGGCGGCTGGTGGTGGTCCGAACGCGCCGATGGCGTGCAGGGCTGGCTGCCGGCCCGCGAACTTGAACTGCTGGAAGAGAACTGCACATGAGCCAGACCAAGAGCTTCAACCTGCCCGACCTGGGCGAAGGCCTGCCGGACGCCACCATCGTCGAATGGTTCGTCAAGGAAGGCGATGTGATCCGGCTGGACGAGCCGCTGGTGTCGATGGAAACCGCCAAGGCGGTGGTCGAAGTCCCCTCGCCAGTCTCCGGCAAGGTGCTCAAGCTGGCCGGCGCGGCCGGTGACATCGTGGTCACCGGGCACATGCTGGCGCACTTCGAGATCGACCCGAACCTGCCGCAGCGTGCCGAAGGCCAGGACACCGGCCACCACCACGGCGCCCCGGCCGAAGCCGCGCCGGTGCCGGTGGCTGCACCTGCCCCGGCGGCAGCCGCCGCCGAACGGGCCGATGAAGGCACCGTGGTCGGCGCGATGGTCAGCTCCAACGCCGTGCACACCGAACAGGCCGTGGCCGTGGGCGGGGTCAAGGCGATGCCGGCGGTGCGGGCGATGGCGCGCAAGCTGGGCGTGGACCTGACCCGCGTGCGCGCCACCGGTGCCGACGGCGCGGTGACGATGAACGATGTGAAGCAGGCCGCCGCGGCCGGCACCGCCAAGGTCGGCGCCACGCCGATTCCTGCTCCGACGGCCGCTGCCCCGCTGGTCGCCGCGCGGGCCCAAGTCTCCCGTACGCCGCTGTCGGCCGCCGGCAAGCCGATGCGCACCGCCCCGCCGGGCATGGTCGCCAAGGGCCAGCCGGAACCGCTCAAGGGCGTGCGCCGCAACATGGCCCGGGTCATGGCCGACGCGCACAGCAAGGTCGTGCCGACCACGCTCAATGACGACGCCGACATCCATGCCTGGATGCCGGGCAACGACATGACCTCGCGGCTGGTGCGGGCGATCGTCGCCGCCTGCCAGGCGGTGCCGGCGATGAACGCCTGGTTCGACGGTGACACCCTCACCCGCACCCTGCACGCGCAGGTCGACATCGGCATCGCCGTGGACACCGATGACGGCCTGTTCGTGCCGGCGCTGCGCAATGCCGACATGCTCGACGCCCGCGGCGTGCGCGAAGGCATCAACCGCCTGCGCCAGCAGGTGGAAGACCGCTCCATCGCCCCGTCCGAGCTCAGCGGCTACACCATCAGCCTGTCCAACTTCGGCATGTTCGCCGGCCGCTATGCCACCCCGGTGGTGGTGCCACCGTGCGTGGCGATCGTTGCCGCCGGGCGCGCCCGCTTCCAGCTGACCCCGGTGATGGGCGGCGTGGAAACGCACAAGGTGATCCCGCTGTCGGTGACCTTCGACCACCGCGCCTGCACCGGTGGCGAAGCCGCCCGCTTCCTGCGCGCGATGATCGACGATCTGGCCCTGGCCCACTGAGCAGTTTGTTTGCAGCAAGACTTCAGCCCGCAGCAATGCGGGCTTTTTTTGGGGCGGAGGAACCGGGCCTTGCGTTGCCGATGGCGCGGGCACCGCGTTTCGCACTGTCACCCCGGTCTGCGGTCACGGCGCTAGGATGCGCACATCCACCTCCACCTGCGACGGTACGCCTGATGAACAGCTGGATCTGCAGCAACTGCAAGGAAGCCAACGAAGGTCACTTCGAACAGTGCTGGAACTGCGGCACCCATGCCGACGGCTCGGCGCCGGAACGGCCATTCCGGCCCGAGGCCAGCGCGCCATGGCTGCAGCCGCCGCGCCTGATCCAGTGCCTGCGCTGCCCGGGCTCGCGGATGGAGTTCATCGGCCGCAAGCGCTTCCACGAAGGTTCGCAGGCCATGCCGTTCCTGCTGGGCGATCTGGGCGAACTGTTCGTCAACCGCGAGGAGTTCGAGCTGCATGCCTGCCCGGCCTGCGGCAAGGTCGAGCTGTTCCTGTCCAACCTGCCCCGCTGAGCGTCGCCACCCGACCGGGAGTATCGCCATGAGCCACCGCAGCCGTCTGGCCGGTTTCATCATCGATTGCCAGGACACCGACAGTGATACCGCCGCGGCCTTCTGGAGCGCCGCACTGGGCCTGCAGGCGCTGCCGGCCGAGACCGACAGCGACGGCGCGCAGTACACGCGGTTGCGCGATGCGCCCGGTGAGCTGCAGGTGGAAGTGCAGCGGGTCAGCCACCCCTCGCGCGTGCATCTGGATATCGAGGCCGACGACATCGACGCCGAAGCCGACCGGCTGGAAGCACTGGGCGCGCGCCGCATCGGCTTCGTCAAACGCTGGTGGGTGATGGAGGCGCCGACCGGCCACCGCTTCTGCGTGGTGGCGATGAAGCATCCGGCGCGCGGACAGACCCCCAACACCTGGGAGTAACCGCGCCGGCGCGCCGATAATGGCAATCACTTTTCCGCTGGAGATGCCCCGATGTCCGATTCCTCCCTTGCCGGCGCCCGGGTGCTGGTGGCCGGCGGCAGCCGCGGCATCGGTCTGGCCATCGCCGCGGCGTTCGCCCGGGCCGGCGCGCGGCTGTCGCTGTGCGCGCGCGGCGCCGAGGGCCTGCAGCACGCGCGACAGACACTGCAGCGCGAGGGCGCACCGGTGCATGTGCAGGCCTGCGACCTGGCCGATCCGGCCCAGATCCAAAGCTGGGTGGAAGCGGCGGCCGCGGCGCTGGGCGGCATCGATATCGTCATCAACAACGCCTCCGGGTTTGGCAACGGCAATGACGATGCCAGCTGGCAAGCCGGCTTCGAGATCGACCTGATGGCCGCGGTGCGGACCAATCGCGCGGCGCTGCCATACCTGCGGGGCAGCACGATGCCGGCGATTCTCAACATCAGCTCGATCAACGCCTCGGTGCCGACCCCGCGTGCGGCCGCCTATTCCACCGCCAAGGCCGCAGTGAACTACTACACCGTGTCGCTGGCCACCGAACTGGCGCGCGAACGCATCCGCGTCAATGCACTCGCACCGGGATCGATCGAGTTCCCCGACGGCCTGTGGGACCGCCGGCGCAGCAGCGAGCCGGCGCTGTACGAACAGATCCGCGCGAAGATTCCGTTCGGCGGTTTCGGCGATGCCGGGGATGTCGCCAGCGCGGCGGTGTTCCTGTGCTCACCGGCCGCCCGCTGGATCACCGGCCAGGTGCTGGCGGTGGATGGCGGCCAGTCGCTGCAGGCGTAAGCGCCACGCCGGGTAATCGGTTCAGGCCAGCGCCGCCGCGCCGACCACCTGCTCTCCCGGTGGCGGCTGCAGCGCCGCCTGCACCAGCGCGGTGGCGATATGCGCGGCCGGATTGATCCGCCAGCCGCGCGGCAGCACCGGTGCCAACGCGCCCAGCACCACGCCGGCCAGATGCTCCGCCGGGCGACGCTCACGGCGCTGCCCGCCGATCAGGCCCGGCCGCACCAGCGTCAGCGAGCTGAACCCCAACGCGCGCAGATCCCGCTCCAGCTCGCCCTTGACCCGGTTGTAGAACAGCGGCGAGCGCGCATTGGCCCCGGCGGCCGAGTTCAACGCGAACACCTCGCAGCCCTGGCGCTTGACCGCCTGCGCGATCAGCAGCGGATAGCCGTGGTCGATCTGCCGGAACACTTCACGCGAACCGGCCTGTTTAATCGTCGAGCCCAGCGCACAGATGGCCGCGTCCACCCGCCACCACGGCGCCTCCAACGGCAAGGCGGCGAAGTCGTGTACCGGATTGAGCAGCCGCGCGTGGCGCATCGGCAGCGGCCGCCGCGTTGGCGCCACCACACCGCTGCAGCGCGGATCGTCCAGCAGCTGCCGCAGCACCTGCGCACCAACCAGTCCGGTCGCGCCCGCCAGCAATACCCGCATCAGTTACCTCCCGTGATCGCTTGCCGTTCAAGCAGGCGCCCACCTTGCCGATAATGGGGGTTGCTTACCACCTTCCCGGCGCCAGCGCGCCCGCTTCCTGCCCGGACTCCCGCAATGGCCGACAGCACCGAGACTCCCCTTCCCCGCGGCGCCGGGCTGGGACGCATCCTGTCACGCCGGCAGGCGGCAAGCGCCGAACCGGCGGTGAACAGTCCACGGCCGGCCGAGGGCGCCCAGGGCATGGCACAGCTGCAGCTGCTGTTCGCCGCCGCCCGCGAGCCCGAAGCGCTGCTGCACGCCTTCGCCCAGGGCATGGCCACGCTGCCCGGCGAGCTGGGCGACATGGGCCAGCGCCTGCACAGCGCCCAGGCCGAGCGCGACTGGGAGCGCTATGGCCGCCTGCTGCGGCAACTGATCGACAAGTACATCCGCACGGTCGAACTGGACACCACGCCATCGGCGAACGGCGATGCCGCCAAGCTGCGCGACCTGCTGCGCAACACCCTGGATGCGGTGCTGGCCGGCTTGCTGGTACAGGCGCCGGAACTGCAGCAGCACACCGAACGGATGGGCGCCGAACTGCGCCACTGGCAGCCGGGCCAGTCGCTGGCGCCAGTGGAGCAGCAGCTGCGCGAGCTGTGCCACCAGGTCGGCGTGCGCAGCGAAGGGCTGCAGGAACAGCACGACCTGCTGCTGAACCTGTTCGATCTGCTGCTGGAAAACATCGCCGAACTGCTCGAGGGCGGCAGCTGGTTGCAGGGGCAGATCAGCGCGGTGCGCCAGTTGCTGGGCGGCCCGCTGGATCGCAGTTCGCTGGAGCACACCCGCAACGACCTGCGGGAGGTGATCTATCGCCAGGGCCTGCTCAAGCAGGGCATCGACGCCTCCAAGACGGCGATGAAGGAGTTGATGATCGATTTCGTCCAGCAGGTGGACGGCATGGCCACCGATACCGGCGATTACCACGACCGTCTGGCCAGTTACGCCATCTCGGTCCGCCAGGCACGCAGCATCGCCGATCTGAGCCAGCTGCTGCAGGACGTGCTGCAGGACACCGCGCGCGTGCAGGCGCAGGCGCTGCGCGCGCGCGACCACCTGGCCAATGCCCGGGCCGAGGCGGTCGCCGCCGAGCAGCGGGTGCTGCAACTGGAACGTGAACTGGAAGAAGTCGGCAGTCAGCTGCGGACCGATCCCCTGACCGGGGCACTCAACCGGCGTGGCCTGGAAGAAGTGCTGGGCGGGGAACTGCGCGCCGGCACCACGCCGCTGAGCGTGGCGATGCTGGACCTGGACCACTTCGGCCAGACCAACGCGACCCACGGCCATGCCGGCGGCGATCAGGCGCTGCGGCAACTGGTGGCGGTGATCCAGCATCGGTTGCGCGGCCGCGATCATATCGCCCGGCTGGGCGGCGACGAGTTCGTGCTGGTGCTGCCCGAGCTGGGCCGCGGGGCGGCGTTGGAAACGGTGCAACAGCTGCAGACCGCACTGGTCCAGCGGCCATTCCTGCATGAGGACCAGCGCGTGCAGGTCCGTTTCAGTGCCGGCGTCGCCAGCGCGGTGGCTGGGGAAACGGCCGATGCGCTGCTGCAGCGCGCCGACCGTGCCCTGTATGCCGCCAAGCGCGGCGGCCGCAACCTGGCGATCCTGGCCGACTGAGCGGCAAGTTGGACAAGGCTGTGATATTTCCTGCGCTGGTGCGAATCATCAGGGCATGGACACCATCATGATGGCCGGGACGAGCGAGGATCTGCAGCAGCGCTTCGCCGCGCTGCTGGCACAGCATCAGGGCATCGTGCTCAAGGTCGCCCGCGCCTATTGCCATGACAGCGAGGAGCGCAGGGACCTGCTCCAGGAGATCAGCATCCAGGCCTGGCGCGCGTTCCCCGCCTTCGCCCCGGAGCGCGCGCAATTCAGCACCTGGCTGTACCGCATCGCGCTGAATGTGGCGATCTCGCAATTGCGCCACCAGCGCCTGCGCCTGCATCACCACCGCGATGTCGATGCCGCGCGCATCGACGACCTCGCCGCGGTGGCCGACAGCGCCGAGGATGCGGCCAGTCTGGCCCAACTCAATGCACTGATCCGCAGCCTGCCGGCCCTGGACCGCGCCTTGCTGCTGTTGCACCTGGACGACTGCAGCCACCGCCAGATCAGCGAGGTGCTGGGCCTCAGTCCGGGCAATATCGCCACCCGCCTGCACCGCTTGCGCCAGCAACTGCGGCAGCGGCTCAACCCATCCCCCGACCGCTGAGGACACGCGCATGGAACTGGACGATCTCAAATCCGCCTGGGCGCAGCAGGCCCGGCGTCTGGACCAGATCGAAGCGCGGGCGCTGGAGGCCTGGCGTGAGCCGCGTCGCCGCGACGTGCGCAAACGCCTGCGGGGATTCAGCGCGTTGCAGCTGCTGTGGCTGGCGGTGTGGATCGTGGTCACCGCACTGGCCGCCCGCTTCTGGATCGAGCATCGGCAGGTGCCGCATCTGCTGCTGACCGGACTGGTCTTGCACGGCTACGGCATCGCCGCGATCTGGGTGTCGATCACCCGCGCGTTGCTGTCCGCGCGCCTGCAGTACACCCAGGCACCGGTATTGCAGCAGCTCACCCGGCTGGCGCAGCTGCGCCGCTTCACCGCCCTCACCGAGCTGGCGCTGGGGCTGCCGTGGGCCTGTCTGTGGCTGCTGGCCACGCAGTGGCTGTGCGTGCAGTGGCTGGGGTTGGATCTGTATGCGATGGCGCCGCGCTGGTTCCTCGCCACACTGGGGGCAGGCCTGGTCGCGGCAGTGGCCGGCAGCGTCCTTGCGCACTGGGCGCTGCACCGGGTACCCGCCTCCCATTGGCTGCACCGCGGATTCGAGGCCCTGTCCGGGCAATCACTGGCCCGCGCCCAGCAGGAACTGCGCGAGCTGCAGGACCCGCTGCACTAGCCCCGTTCCGTGCATGGTCTGTCCCAGGCCGGGCTTCGTCCTGTTTGGCGAAGCCGTGGTTCAGGGGACACGTCGGTGCTGATCGCGCCCACCGGTGTCGCAGGGCGCGGGCCGGCGCCGGCACCGGCACCGGCACCCATCACGCCATCATTCGTGCTCAGTGCGCCGGCTTGCCGCCGCCGCGCAGCCGCTGGAACAGGGTCACCGCCACCAGCACCAGCGCGCCGACGCCGATGCCCACCACCACGCTGCCCAGCGCGTTGGCCAGCCATTGCAGATGCGCCGGCGCCAACCCGGTCACGAAGTGGTGCAATGCCGGAATCGCATGCACCAGGATGCCGCCGCCGACCAGAAACATCGCTGCGGTACCGGCGATGGACAGGCCGCGCATCAGCCACGGCGTGGCATACAGCAGCCCGCGTCCGAACGCGGCCAGCGTGCGGCCCTTGTCCAGCAGCCACATGCCCAGATCATCGAGTTTGACGATGCCGGCCACCAGGCCGTAGACGAACACGGTCATCGCCAGCGCGATCACCACCAGCGTGGTCACCTGCTGGCCGAACGGGGCAGTGGCCACCACTCCCAGCGACAGCACGATGATTTCGGCCGAGAGGATGAAGTCGGTGCGCACCGCCCCCTTGATCTTGTCCTTCTCCCAGGCCACCACGTCGGTCTTCTCGTCGGCCAGCGCGCGGGTCAGCTCGGCCTTGTGCGCGTCGTCCTCGTCCTTGGAGTGCAGGAACTTGTGCGCCAGCTTCTCCACGCCCTCAAAGCACAGGAAGGCGCCACCGATCATCATCAAGGGCGTGATCGCCCACGGCAGCCAGGCGCTGATGGCCAGCGCCGCCGGCACCAGGATCGCCTTGTTGACCAGCGAGCCCCTGGCCACGGCCCACACCACCGGCAACTCGCGGTTGGCGCTCACGCCGGTCACCTGCTGCGCGTTGAGCGCCAGATCGTCCCCCAGCACGCCGGCGGTCTTCTTGGCCGCCACCTTGGTCAACAGGGAAACGTCATCAAGCAGTGTGGCGATATCGTCGAGCAGGGCAAACAGGCTGGCTCCAGCCATGGGCACACCGTAGGAATGGGACAGGCGGCGATTTTCACCTATTCAGCGCCTGCCGCGCGTGAGGCCGTGCGTGTTCACCCCTCTACCACCCGGCGCCGGCCACACTGGCCCTCCCTTCTGCCCGGAACGCCTCCTTGACCGAGCCATCCAGCGATACCACCGCGACCACTATCGGCGGCATGAGCCGACGCCAGCAGATCGTGCGCCTGCTGGTGCGCTACCGGAACTCGGGGGTGTTTTCCGGCCTCCAGCTTGATGGCGAACTGCCGCGTCTGGACCGGATTCCCGCCACCGACAACCCCACCCAGTTCGTGGCCGATCTGGAGGCGCTCGGCACCACCTTCGTCAAACTCGGGCAGGTGCTGTCCACGCGACCGGACATGATTCCGGCCGAGTATGTGACCGCGTTGGAGCGCATGCAGGAAAAAGTGGCGCCGATTCCGGCCGAACAGATCCGCGCGATCATCGAGGAAGACCTCGGCGCGCCGGTGGCCAAGCTGTTTGTCTGGTTCGACCCGGAACCGCTGGGCTGCGCTTCCATCGCCCAGGTGCATCGCGCCGAACTGCGTGATGGCCGCCAGGTGGCGGTGAAAGTGCAAAAGCCCGACGTGGCCGCGCAGCTGCGTTCGGATCTGTCGGTGTTGCGCAGCTTTGCCACCGCCGCCGACCACCTCACCCGGGTCGGCCGCAAGGTGCGCTTTTCCGACTGGCTGGACGAGTTCGCCAAAACGTTGCGCATGGAGCTGGACTACGAAACCGAAGCGGCCAATCTGGCCCGCTTCGGCCAGCATCTGGCGCCCTATCCGGAGCTGACGGTTCCACAGCCGGTGTGGGACCTGTGCAGCCGCCGGGTGCTGACCATGGAGCTGGTGCAGGGCGTGCGGGTGGATGCCATTCCACAGGTGCGGCGCACCGAGCAGTCGATGGAGCCGCTGGCCGCAGCGCTGATCCGCGGCTACCTGGACCAGATCTTCGTCCATGGCGAGATCCACGCCGATCCGCATCCGGGCAATCTGCGCGTCACCCCCGAGGGACAACTGGCCATCTTCGATCTGGGCATGGTGGCGCATGTGCCGCCGCGGCTGCGCGAGCGCCTGCTCAAACTGCTGTTTGCCGCCATCGACGGCCGTGGCGAGGAAGTGGCCGATGAGATCATCAGCATCAGTACGCGGCTGGAGGATTACGACGAGGAGCGCTACCTGCGCGAGACCGGGCAGATGATCGCCCGCTACGCCGCCAATGGCACCATGTCCGAAGGCCATGTGGTGCTGGAAGTGGTGCGCATCGCCACCGCCAGCAACCTGCGCACCCCACCGGAGCTGACCCTGCTGGGCAAGGCACTGCTGAATCTGGAAGGCGTGTGCCGCGTGCTCGCGCCGGCGATGAATACCCGTGGTGTGGTCGAAAAGCAGCTGCAGCATGTGATGCGCGCGCGCCTGAAAAAGTCGCTGTCGGTGGCCAATCTGGCCAGCGAGGCGATGGAGATGCAGCAGCTGCTGCGCAACGGGCCGCGGCGCCTGACCGACATCCTCAGCCTGGTCGCCGAGAACCGGCTGCAGATGAAGGTGACCGGGCTGGAAGAATCGCGGCTGATGGAGAACATCCAGAAGGTCGCCAACCGCATCGCCGCGGCCCTGATCACCGCCGCGCTGCTGCTGTCCTCGGTGCTGTTGATGCGGGTTCCCACGCGCGTGACGCTGTTCGGCTATCCGGCCTTCGCGATCCTGCTGTTCCTGGTGGCGGTGGTGATCGGTCTGGGGCTGATCCTCAGCGCCCTGCTGTTCGACCGGCGCACGCGGGCCCGTGCGCACGAGGAACGCGGACATCGCTGAGCCGGAATGACGCCGCCACCGCCACGCTCATGGCACGGCGGCACGGCAAACTGTTCCGCCGGAAAAAACATTCCAGTCAGGTTCGCGCAGGCACTCTGCTGACATCCCTCCGTCACATGCATGACACCGCATGATGGCAGGGAGCCTGCGGCCGCGGCCGTTGCCCTGTTCCACTCTCCACCTGACCGCATGCATTGGATCATCTGGTTCTATCTGGCAACACTTGTCGTCCTGCTGTTGTTGTCGCCCACCGGACTGCGCCTCAAGGCGGGACTGCTGTCCGTGCTGTTGCTGGCCTTGAGCAGCTGGTGGCTGATCGATCGACTCAGTGGCGATGGCATCAACTCCGCCACGCTCTATCACCTGCGCAGCGATATGGAAGGTGCCGGTGTGGGAGATTTCGGCGCGTACATCGCCGGCTTCCTCGCCCTGGTACTGCTGTCGCTGACACCGCTGCTGTTGATGCGGATCAAACGCTTCCATCGGAGGCGCGGCGGCGGGGCCGTGTTGACCGGATTCATCGCGCTGGTGATCGCCACGATGGCAAGCAGCCCGCTCTACACGGATGCGCGACGCATCTACCAGCAGATGCAACCGGTCGACTACAGCAGTGTCGCGCCCGAATACGTGGTGCCATCCCGGCCTTTGGCACGCACCCCGAATATCGTCTGGATCTATGGCGAAAGCCTGGAGCGCACCTATCTGGATGAGGCGGTGTTTCCCGGACTGATGCCCAACCTCCGGCGCCTCGCCCGCCAGGCGCTGGACGTGCGCAATATCGCCTCGGCCGACGGCAGCGGCTGGACCATCGCCGGGCTGGTGTCTTCAATGTGTGGGGTGCCGCTGACCACCGCACAGGGTGATGAGAACAGCATGGGCCGCATGGCCAGCTTCCTGCCCGAGGCGTTCTGTCTGGGCGACTATCTCAAGCAGCAGGGGTACCGCAACCATTACCTGGGGGGCGCCAACGGCCAGTTCGCGGCCAAAGCCGATTTCCTGTCCACGCACGGCTTCGACGAGGTGCGGGACCTGGCCTGGTTCCAGCAACAGGATATCGCCCAAAAGCATTTCTCCAACTGGGGCGTGCATGACGATGTGCTGCTCGATCACGCGTTCGAGCGCTTCATGGAGCTCTCACGCAACGGCCAGCCGTTCATGCTCACCGCACTGACCATGGACACCCATCACCCGGCCGGCCATCTGCCGGTGGCCTGCAGGAACCTGCGCTACCGCAGCGCGCTGGGCGATATCGGCCTGCTCCATGCCCTCCAGTGCAGCGACCGGCTGATTTCGCGGCTGGTCGATCGCATCCGCGCCAGCGCCTTTGCCGGGAACACGCTGGTGATCGTCGCCTCCGACCACCTGGCCATGCCCAACCACCTGAGCCATGTGCTGGAGAAGCAGACCCGCGAGAACCTGCTGTTGTTCCTCGGCCCGGATATCGCCCCGCGCCAGCTGCACAGCGATGCCGGCACCACGTTGGATTCGGGCGCCACCTTGCTGCAGCTGATCGATCCGGCGATCGACGCGATCGGCTTCGGACGTTCGCTGGTCGCGCCACAGCGCGCGCCCAGCGCCAGTGTCGCGGCCTTGCACGGCGATGGCGACAGCTACACCCGCTACCGCGCGTTCGCCCGCTCGCTGTGGCTGGGTGAACAGAACCGCATGCTGCGTCTGCAGGACGACCACGTGCAGGTCGGCGTGCAGAACGTGCAGCCACCGGTGCTGCTCGAGTACGACCGCAAGTGGGAGTTGAAGTCGGTGTATCTGGAGAACACCTCGCGCAAGTTCGATGAAGCCGATCCCGAGCACCGGCTGGCCTACGTGGACCGTTGCACCGCGTTCGAGGACGGGTCGGCCGAGGGCCACTGGTGCGCGCTGCTGGTGGACAGCGACCAGGGCATGCGCCTGTACCGCGACGGCCAGTTGCGCCGCGGCATCGCCGTGGATGCCCCGCTGCAACCGTTCCAGGGCCCGCGCCCGAGCGTGCGCCAGTCACGCATGATCAGCCGCCAGCCGCAGCGCACCGGACCGGGCCGGTATGTGCTGGAGATCTATGCCGCGCAGCGCCCGCAACGCGCGTTCTGGGTCGAGGCGGTGTCATCGCAGCGCAAGGTGGTGGTCGCCCAGCAATGGGTGCAGGCCGACAGCAACGGGCGCATCCGCATGCCGCTGGGACTGGATCACGCCATCGACGATCTGGAAATCCGCGCCTGGCTCAGCCATGCCGAAACCCTGGCGGTGGACGACTACGCGCTGGTGCGCACGCCGGCGCAGCGGCCCCGTTCCTGATCTGCGGCGGTCACCGCGCCGCCTCAGGTCGGCGCCGGTGCCGACGGATCGCGTACCAGATGGATATCGGTGGGGGTGACCAGCGCGATGCCCTGCGCCGCCACTTGCTGCAACAGCTCGAACAGCAGCTCACTGCGGGTGCCGTAGACATTGCGCGAGGAGGGCACGTAGGCAAAGCTGTTGATCGCCACCTGGCCACCGCTGATCGAATCGATGAACACCGACGGTTCCGGATGCTCCAGCACGGTCTCGTTGGCCGCATAGATGCCCAGCAGCAGCGCGCGCAACCGGCCCATATCGGTGCCCAGCGGCACCGAGAACTGGATCTGGATCCGCCCCAGTGCATTGGCCGTGGTCATGTTGCGGATGGTCTTGGTGATCAATTCGGAGTTGGGCACGATCAGCGTGGAGCGGTCACCCACCTGGATCTCGGTCGAACGCACCGAGATGCGGCGGATGTCCCCCTCCTGGTCGCCGATCTTCACCCAGTCGCCGATCTTCACCGGCCGCTCGGCCAGCAGGATCAGCCCGGACACGAAGTTCTGGGTGATCGCCTGCAGACCGAAACCGATACCCACCGACAGCGCGCTGGCCAGCAACGCGAGCTTCTCGAAGCCGATACCCAGCGTCGCCAGCGACCACAGTACCGCCAGCACGATGCCCAGATAGCGGGCGACGGTGCTGATCGAGTTGCGCGCACCAAGATCCAGTTCGGTCTTGGGCAGATAGGTATCCACCAGCCAGCGCTGCACCACCTGCATCAGCGCCAGCGCCAGCACCAGCACCCCGATCGCCCACAGCACCGAGGACGGCCGCAGCAGGTTGTCGCCGATCCGGATTCCACCGGCCAGCGTCTCCAGCCAGCCATACAGGGCGCTGACATTGCCGAACGGAGCGATGAACGCGGTGATACCCAGCATCACCACGGCAATCCGCAAGATCGCCGACAGCAGCACGCCGGCCTGCTCCAGACGGCCGGGCGGCAGGCCGGTGGACAGACGCAGCATGCGTCCCAGCGCACTGCCCGGTGCCAGCAGCCACAGCGCGAAATCATCGGCAAAGCGCAGCAGCAAGGTGGTCGCCAGCACAACGACCGTGCCCCATACCATCTGCTGGGCGGTGAACATGGCGAAGTTGAGATAGCCCAGCAAGGTCGCCACCAGCGCCGCGCCGATGCTCAGATAACCGCCCAGCCGCGCCACCACCAGCCAGCCGCTGCGCGGTGCACTGGGCGCGCGGCCACTGCCGGCATCCTCCTGCTCGACCTTGGCCGCCTCTGCCGCCCGGCGCCGGTGCAGCGCGGCCAGGGTCACCAGCATCGACATGATCAGCACCACATAGGTCAACGCGATCAGGCCATCGAGCGTCACCGTGCCCACCTGCGAGGTCCGCGCGGCGGCGTTGACCGCCCGCAGCAGCATCGTCAGCCAGGTCAAGCCTGCCGCCGCCCACGCGAAGCGGCGCAGGCGCAAGGCGGCCAGGTCATCGATATCCAGCAGCCGCCACGACGGTCGCTTGGGCACCAGCAGACAGGCCGCCAGTGCGCCGATGAAGGCGGCCACCAGGGTTGCCAGTGAAAACTGCTCGGCGACGCGCTCCAGCCGCGGTGCGATGGCTGAAATCTCCTGCAGCCCCGCCACCATCGCCAGACTCGCCAGCCACGGCATCAGCGTACCTACCAGCAGCAGCCACACCGCCAGTCCGGTACGCCGCAGACGCCCTGCCGGCGCCCGCTCGGAGGCGGCATAGCGGCGCCCTAGATGCCGCAGCCACAGCCGCAGCGGAAACAGCAGCACCAGCGCCACCGCCGCGCCAACCAACGGTGCCGCCCAGCCATGCCGGGCCGTGGCCTGGCGCATGCCGTTGCCGGCCTGCCGGTACAGCGACTGGAAGCGCCCCACATCGTCCGGCAGCTGCGCGAAGAACTGGCGCCACAATGCCGGCGACAGCGGCGAGCCGACCTTGCGCCCGAGCTGTTCGCCGAACTGCTGGGCCCGCATCTTCTCGATCGCCTCGCCCAGTTGCCGCGCATCCTCGGCCAACAGTTTTCCCCGCTTGATAGCGGCATCGATCTGGTCGCGCTGGCGCTCCAGCGCCTTGCGCTGCCGGGCGATATCGGCCACTTCGCCCCCTTCCGGCGCCGGCCCGAGCTGTTCGATACGCGCGTCCAGCTGGGCCAGCTCCGGCGCCAGTGCCTGCACGCTGCTCTCGGCCTCGCGCTGGGCCTGGGCGGCCTGCTCGGACAGGGTCTTGAGGGTTTCCGGCGCGTCGGCATCATCCATGGCGTGCTGCGTCGAGGCGAACAGCTTGCTGGCCTGTTCAATCCGCAGCTGCGGGGTCGGCCCGGCGCTGGCCGCGGCTTGCGGCGCGGCGCGTGCCGGCTCGACCGACAGCCCTGTTCCCACCATCAAAATGACAAACAGCACGACGCGCAGCGGCTGTAGAACGCATTGAGCAAGCAAGGCAAAAGCACCGGATCGCGCGGAACACCGCGCCTGCTGCGGACTATAGATCAGCCAACATCTAGATCATGCGAACCGTCGCGACACGCAGCACGGCGGACGCAACCGCGCCAGGTGAGGGCGGTTGCGTCCGGGAATGCGGGGAGAGCTTCCACAGTGGGCTGATCGTGGGCATAGGCTGCCCTGGGCTCGCAGCCCTGAGAGTCCGGCCGCGGACCGGCACCCGCAAACAGCGGACTTCGCCGTCGAACAGCGCAGTCACCTGTTTGCAGCGCGCGCGTGGCGCGCCCACGGTCAAGCAGCGGGCTATGTGAGCGGAGTAACGCCAGGCGGAGCAAAAGTGATTCAGGTCACGGTCTGCCTGGAGCAACCGGCAATCCGCGCGGCCGGCGCGCACAACCCGTTCACCGCGCTCGGGCTATAGCGTTGCCTCCCGGAACTTGCCATTACCAAGGAGACGCTATCCATGACCGAGCATTCGCCCCTGCCTACCGTGCCCTCGCTGGAGCTGCAGCGCTATCTGGGCACCTGGTATGAAATCGATCGTCTGCCAATGCGGCATGAGCCGGAAGACGCCACCGATGTCAGCGCGCACTACTCGCTCAATGAAGATGGCAGCGTAAGGGTGCAAAACCGCTGCCTGCACAACGGTGAGCTGGAAGAATCCATCGGCCGGGCCACGCCGGTGGATGCCTCCAACAGCAAACTGGAAGTCAGCTTCCTGCCCGAAGGCCTGCGCTGGATTCCCTTCACCAAAGGCGACTACTGGGTGATCGCACTGGCTCCGGACTACACCACGGCGATGGTGGGCAGCCCGGACCGCAAATACCTGTGGCTGCTGGCCCGGCAACCGGATATGGACGCGACCATCCGCGAGCACTACCTGGCACGGGCACGCCAACTGGGCTTCGATATCGAGCCGCTGATTCATACCCCGCACACCGGCCAGCGCACGGCCTGAACCGGCACCACTGAACCTCTACAGGCGAGGAACACGACGACGATGGATCTTAAAAGCGGCTATCCGTTCTGGGCGATCCGCAACGGGTTGATGCGGGCCTTCCCGCAGCTGGAGCAGTCGCTGCGCTGCGATGTGCTGGTGATCGGCGGCGGTATCAGCGGCGCCCTGATCGCCGACGAGCTGGGGCTGCATGGCCATGATGTGGCCGTGGTGGAGCAACGTGATATCGGCTGGGGCTCCACCGCGGCCAGCACGGCGCTGTTGCAGTACGAAATCGATACGCCGCTGCGGGTACTGGCCAAACACTACGGCGAAGAACAGGCGGTGCTGGCCTACCAGGCCTGTGCCGAGGCCATCCCAGGATTGCAGCAGGTCGCCGCGCGGCTGCGCGGCACGGATTTCCAGCACCGCTCCAGCCTGTACTACGCCAGCCGTAGGCGCGATGTGCCCGCGCTGATCGACGAGTTCGAACTGCGCCGCCGCCACGGCTTTGCGGTGCGCTGGCTGGATACGGCGCGAATCCAGAAGCGCTATGGTTTCGCCGCGCCGGGCGCCATTGTCAGCGAGCTGGCCGCCAGCGTGGACCCGTACCGGATGACCTACCACCTGCTGGCCGAGCTGCGACGTCGCGGCGGACAGGTCTATGACCGCACCTGCATCACCGCGCTGGAGCCCTCCGCGCGCCAGGTGCAGGCACGGACCCAGCAGGGCGTCACCATCACCTGCAAACACGTGGTGATGGCCGCCGGCTACGCCAGCGAGGCGTGGCTGGACCAGCGGGTCGCGCGCAACCGCAGCAGCTACGCCTTCGTCACCGATCCGCTGCCGGTCGCGGCGCTGGGGCCGCTGCGCGCAACGATGCTGTGGGAAACCGCGCGGCCCTACCTGTATCTGCGCAGCACCGCCGATCACCGTCTGCTGGTCGGCGGTGAAGATGACGCGGTGGACATCCCCGCGCGCCGCGACGCCCGTGTCGACCGCAAGGCCCACACGCTGGCGGACAAAGTCACTGCGCTGTTTCCGCACCTCCAGCTGGTACCGGCCTTCGCCTGGGCCGGTACATTCGCCGAAACCGGCGACGGGCTGCCGTTCTTCGGCACGCATCCGCAGTGGGGGCCACGGGTGCAGTTCGCCCTGGCCTATGGCGGCAACGGCATCACCTATTCGATGATCGGCGCCGGCCTGATCCGCGCGGCCATCGAGCGGCGCCGGCACCGGCTGGCTGCGCTGTTTTCCTTCCAGCGCCTGGAGTGAGCGCCACGGGCAGGCGGAAACGACAGGCATCATTCAAGCCATATCTGCTAGTTTTGCACCAGCGGCATCACTGACGATGCCGCGTGCTCCGGAGCGGTACCCGCCATGATCCGAACCTCCCTTATCCTTGCCCTGTTGCTGCTGCCCGCTGCCGCGGTGGCGCAGAACGATGCGGTCACCCCGGGGGCGCTGGATCTGAGCGTTCCGCAGGCGCCGTTGCGGTATCTCGGTGATCCGGCCTACCAGTCCGATGCACCAGGCACGTTCTACGGCGATCACAGCGGTCGCAGCCTGTCCAGAAACCAGCCCGTCGCCGAGGCTGTCGACGACAAGCTGCAGGTGCATGGCGCGATCAGTACCGGCATCGGCTATTCCAAGCAGACCGGCAACAGCCACTGGAGCGCAGTGGATCTGAACCTGGGCAAGAACTACACCAATGACGAGGGCAAGACCCGTCGGGTGGACCTCAACATCCACCTCAGCAAGGGGGAAGGCATCGGGCCGTACGGTTATGGCCCGGGCCCCTGGTACGGCGGCTGGTAAGCCTCCCGGGACCGGCTCAGCTGCTGCAGCGCATCCACATGCAGTCGATCGCATCGAGCGCGATGTGCAGCACCAGGCCGATGCCGAGCAGGCGCGTGCGTTGGGGCACCACCAGCCCGGCATACAGCGCGATCGCCGGCGCGGTATGCAGCGGATGGAAGCCGACACTGCACCGGTCCGGCACGTAGACCGGATCGGCCAGCAGGTGATCCAGGTCGATCACCCAGCCCAGCAGCATCACCAGCCACGCCTTGCCGAACTGCGGGCGCCAGAACAGCCACGCCAGCAGCGCCGGCACCGCCGCATGCAGGCACAGGTGGATGATCGCGCGCAGGCTCACCGGCTGCCCCGGCGGAGCGTCATCTGTGGCTTCCCCGGCGGAGCGGTGGACGCGTAAGGAACGGCAGGTACGAGGCGCATGCGCGGCGGGCTGTCTGAACGGGCACCAATTGTAGGCCGGGGCCGCAGGGTGCGGCGTTACACTATGCCCCCGCAGGCAGTTCCGCCGCGGTGGTTCCGGAGTGGCAATGATCAACAACGACGTACTGCGCAGCATCCGCTACATGCTCGATCTCAGCGACGGCATGGTGGTGGATACGATCCTGCTGGCCGATCCCGCCTTCAGCGTGGATCCTTCGCAGGTGCATGATTTCCTGCGCAAGGAAGACGAGCCGCTGTTCGTGGCCTGCCCGGACGCCGTGCTGTCGCGCTTCCTCGATGGCCTGATCTACCACTTCCGCGGCCGCGACGACTCGCAGCCTGCCCGCCCGCCGGAAAAGCGCATCACCAACAACGTGGTCCTCAAGAAGCTGCGCGTGGCCTTCGAGCTGAAGGATGTCGATATGCACGATGTCTTCGAGAGCGCCGGTTTTCCGGTGTCCAAGCCGGAGCTGTCGGCGCTGTTCCGCCAGCCCGACCACAAGAACTACCGCGAATGCGGCGACCAGATGCTGCGCAATTTCCTCAAGGGCCTGACCCTGCGCCTGCGCGGCAACCGCTGAGTCACCAGCACCGTGGCGGGCAGTTGCCCCACGGTTGCACAAAGAAAAAGCCCGGCAATGCCGGGCTTTTCTGTCTGGGCAACAGCTCAGCCGGTTACCAGCTGAAGCGCGGGCCGATCGACCATTCCTTGTCGCCTTCGCCGTTCATCTTGAGGTCGCCATTGATGCCCCAGTTCTGGTTCAACTTCACCTGGCCACCGAGACGGCCGTAGAACTCGCCTTCCGGGTTGATGCCGTGCTTCTTGGTGTAGTCCTCGTAGCCGGCCATCGCATAGACCTCGGCGTGGGCACCGAACGCGGTGCGGATACCGGCCTCGGCGCTGTAGCCGTTGAAGTCCAGGCCCTGCTTCGGGTCGAACTTGTTGTAGGCCACGCGGCCGACGAAGTCGGTGCTGTTGCCGATTTCGCGGTTGTAGCCGACACCGACGCGCCACTGGTCGGTCTTGGCGTCGGTAAGGTCGGCCTTCTGCTGGTTGTATTCACCGAAGGCATGGACGTGCGGAATGAATTCATAGGAACCCTTCACGCCCCAGCCGTCGGCCTTGCCGGCGTCCGCGTCGGTCTTGACGTAATCAGCCTGTGCATAGTTGTAGGACAGGCCGTCGGCGGCCGAGGCGGCGAACGGAGCGGCGGCAAGCAGCGCCAGGGCAATCAGCGAATTCTTCATGGGTACAACCTCTGGATTACTAACTAGATGGCACAGCAGCCAGCGCGACTGCTTGCGTCCGGTTGTAAGTTTTCCGTTAGCCACCCCAACGCATCCTGAAATCGGCATGCGCGAGAAGCGCTGTTTTTAGGCGTTTATTCAGGCATTTTCTGGCACGCGTGGCGCGTGTAGCGCAATTGGCCGGATTCAAGCGAGCACGGCGATCTACGTGTGCTTGCGCTTGCCCGCAGCGGCCTGGCCGAAGGTTGTCGGCGTCGCCGGACCGTGTAGCGGCACGCCGGTTTCGATGTCGCGCAGGATCGGGCAATCCGGGCGACCATCGCCGGCGCAGCAATCCACCAGCGCCTGCACCGTCTGCACCATCTCCTGCAACTGGTCGATGCGCTCGCGCAGCACCTGGATGTGTTCGCTGGCCATGCGTTTGACGTCAGCGCTGTGGCGCGAGTGGTCCTTCCACAGCGCCAGCAGTTCGCCGATACGCTCCACGCTGAAGCCCATGTCGCGCGAACGCTTGATGAAGCCCAGCGTGTGGATGTCGCGCGGGCTGTAGAGGCGGTAGCCGGCATCGGTACGCGCCACCGGCCCGATCAGGCCGGTGTCCTCGTAGTAGCGGATCATCTTGGCCGAGATGCCGGTGGCCCTGGCGGCCTGGCCGATGTTCATGCCCACTTCCATCATCGTCTCCGTCAACCCTGCGGCGGCTGGAAGCGCTTCAGGCGCAACGCATTGCCCAGCACGAACACCGACGACAGCGCCATCGCGCCGGCGGCGAACACCGGCGAGAGCAGCACGCCCCACAGTGGATACAGCACGCCGGCGGCCACCGGAATCAGCGCGGTGTTGTAGGCGAACGCCCAGAACAGGTTCTGGCCGATATTGCCCATCGTCGCCTTGCTCAGGGCGATCGCGTTGGGCACGCCCTGCAGGCTGCCGGACATCAGCACCACATCGGCCGCCTCGATCGCCACGTCGGTACCGGTGCCGATCGCCATGCCGACATCGGCCGCGGCCAGTGCCGGCGCATCGTTGATACCGTCACCGACATAGGCCAGATGGCCATGCGTGGCCTTCAGCCGCTGCACCGCCTCGACCTTGCCTTCGGGCAGCACTTCGGCAACCACCTTGTCGATGCCCAGCTGGCGGGCGATGGCCTCGCCGGTACGGCGGTTGTCGCCGGTGATCATCACCACCTTCAAGCCCAGCGCGTGCAGCGCGGCAATGGCGGCGCGGGTGTCGTGCTTGATCGGGTCGGACACGGCGATGATCGCCGCCAGCACGCCATCGATGGCCGCGTACAGCGGGGTCTTGCCCTCCTCGCCCAGCCGCCGCGCGGCATCGGCGAACAGCGCCACGTCCAGGCCGAGCTTGTGCATGAAGCGGTCCGCGCCGACTTCCACGCGCACGCCGTCCACCTCGGCCCGCACGCCGAAACCGGTCACCGATTCGAAGGCGCTGATCGCAGGCAGCGTCAGCCCGTCCTGCCGCGCGGCGCTGACGATGGCGCGGGCGATCGGGTGCTCGGAGCGGTCCTCCACCGCCGCCACCTTGGCCAGCACACCGGCGCGGTCAAAGCCGTCGGCCAGCTGCAGGTCGGTCAGGACCGGGCGGCCTTCGGTCAGCGTGCCGGTCTTGTCCACCGCCACCACCTGCGCCTGCTTGAGCAGCTGCAGCGCCTCGCCCTTGCGGAACAGCACACCCAGCTCGGCGCCACGGCCGGTGCCGACCATGATCGAGGTTGGTGTGGCCAGGCCCATCGCACAGGGACAGGCGATGATCAGCACCGCCACCGCGTTGACCAGGCCGAAGGTCAGCGCCGGCTCCGGGCCGAGCAACAGCCACACCGCGAAGGTCAGCGCCGCCAGCGCCATCACGATCGGCACGAACCACAGGGTGATGCGGTCCACCAGGGTCTGGATCGGCAGCTTGGCGCTCTGTGCCTGTTCCACCAGGCGGATGATCTGCGCCAGTACCGTGGCCCCGCCCACCGCGGTGGCGCGCACGCCCAGCGTGCCGGTCTGGTTGACGGTGCCGCCGATGACGGTGCTACCCGGCGCCTTCTGCACCGGCACCGGCTCGCCGCTGATCATCGACTCGTCGACGTAGCTGTCGCCGTCGATCACCTGCCCATCCACGGCGATCCGCTCACCCGGACGCACGTCGATCACATCGCCAGTGGCAATCTGCTCCAGCGGCAGTTCGACCACACCGCCGTCGCGGCGCACGAGTGCGGTCCTGGCCTGCAGCTTGAGCAGGCGCTTGATCGCCTCGGAAGTGCGGCCCTTGGCCTTGGCTTCGAGCATGCGCCCGAGCAGGATCAGCGTCACGATCACCGCCGCGGCTTCGTAGTAGACGTTGACCGTGCCGGCCGGCAGCAAGCGCGGGGCGAAGGTCGCCACCAGCGAGAAGCCGTACGCAGCCAGCGTGCCGACCGCAACCAGCGAATTCATGTCCGGTGCGGCGCGCAGCAGCGCCGGGATGCCCTTGAGATAGAAGCGGCGACCCGGCAACAGCAACACCAGCGTGGTCAGCGCGCACTGCAGCAGCCAGCTGTTCTGCGTGCCCAGCGTGGTGGCAATGACATGATGGAACGCCGGCAGCAGATGCCCGCCCATCTCCAGCGCGAACACCGGCAGGGTCAGCGCCGCGGCCAGCCACAGATCGCGTTTGAGCACGCGCAGCTCCTCGGCGTGACGCTGCGCCTGGGCATCCTCGCCGCTGCCGGCCAGGTCCAGCACATGGGCGCTGTAGCCGGCCTTGGCGATGGCGGCCAGCAGCGCCTGGACCGGCGCATCGCCCTGCACCCGCGCGCGCTCGGTGGCCAGATTGACGCTGGCCGACTGCACGCCGGGGACCGCCTGCAGCGCGCGCTCCACCCGGCCCACGCACGAAGCGCAGGTCATGCCCTCGATCATCAGCTCCACCGGGGCCGGCGCGCTGACCTCGTAGCCGGCCTTGCGGATGGCCTGCACCAGCGCCTGCCGCCCGACACTGCCGTCGGTCCGCACGCTGGCGCGTTCGGTAGCGAGGTTGACGCTGGCCGACTGCACGCCGGGCAGCGCGCTCAGCACCCGCTCCACCCGGCCCACGCACGAGGCACAGGTCATGCCTTCGATCAACAATTCTTCCGAATGTTGTGCCGGATGCGGGGTGCCCGGATCGACCTTGCTCATCATCGGCTCATCTCCACCTGCCTACTGTTGAGGGCACCTTAAAGCTTCCCACGATGGCAGGGTCAAGCCTTATCCGGTGCTTGACCTTGCCACACTGGCAAGCCCCACCATGCCCCCACCCAGTGGAGATTCCCGATGAAACTGCATATCGACAGCATGACCTGCGGCGGCTGCGCCCGCAGCGTGACCGCGACCGTCAAGGACGTGGACCCGGCTGCCACCATCGACATCGATCTGGCAGGCAAGACCGTGCAGATCCAGTCCAGCCACCCGGCGACCGATTTCATCGAGGCGCTGGACGCGGCCGGCTTCCCGCCGGCACAGCAGGACTGACCGGCCCCGGTGGATCAGGGCTGAACCGGCGCCGGAGCCCCTCTTCCGCCCGGCTCGAAGGCATGCCCCCCGTGCACCTCAGCGCGCCACGCGCCGCCATACCTCGCGCTCGACCCGACGCTCACCGTCCCAGCGTTCCAGCGTCCACACATCGCCCTCCAGCGTGTAACGGAACTCGTAGCGGCCGCCGCTCTCCAGCGGATAGGACGCCATCAGCGGGGTTTCCACGTAGCGCGCGCCCTCGGTGGTATAGGTACCCGAACCGCCAGCCCAGAACTTTCCGTCGCTGGTGGTGGTGAAGGCGAAGCGGCCGTCGGCCAGCAGCTTGGTGCTGGCGAGCTTCTGGCTGGCGTAGTCCACCACCGCACCCTCTTTGTTGACGGATTCACCCGATTGCAGCTGCCACGCGCCCTGCAGTGCGGGCGCATCGCTCGCGGCAGCAGTGGCGAGGCAGGCCAGACCGCCCAACAGCACGGCGACGGCGACGGAACGCGGTGACAACATCGGCAACTCCACGGCAGGGGCGGGCCCGCATTGTGCGCGGCCACACGCAGGCGCGACCACTACCGGAACATCGGCAACCTTTCCCCGGGCGACGCGACGGCGGCGGGCGGTATCATGGCCCCCATCTTCTGAAGTGGCAGCGGCAACGTGCAGACCCTCCTGACCCCGGTATCGATCGGCGAACTGATCGACAAGATCACCATCCTGGAAATCAAGGCCGAGCGCATCACCGATGCGGCCAAGCTGGCCAACGTGCGTACCGAACTGGATGGCCTGTGGCCGCTGTGGCTGGAACAGCAGCGCGCGCGCACCGAGCTGTCGCCGCTGAAGGACCAGCTCAAGGCGATCAACGAGCGCATGTGGGAGATCCAGGACCGGCTGCGCGACAAAGAAGCGGCGCAGGACTTCGGCGCCGAGTTCATCGCCCTGGCCCGCGGTGTCTATGGCACCAATGGCGAGCGCGTGGCGGTCAAGAACGAGATCAACCGCGTCGCGGGCTCGGCGCTGGTGGAAGAGAAGCAGTACCAGGGCGAGTAAGCCCACGGCCTGGTCCGGAAAGCAAAGGCCAGCGTCACAACGCTGGCCTTTCGCGTTTCACCAACGCTGATCGGGCTCAGAATGCGAGCTGCGCCCACACGCCCACTTCGTGGCTTTCCATCGCCTTCTGCTTCGAAGCCTGCTCCACGCGCTTGCCAACCGCGGCCAGCCGCAGGTGCTTGTTCGGCTTCCACTCCACGCCCAGCTGGTGATAGCGCTCGCGCGTGATCGGATCGATATCCAGGCTCATACGGGTTTCGTCATAGCGGGCGAACACGCCGTACTGCGGGGTGAACTGGTAGCTGCTCCACGCCGACCAGCCGCGCTGGTCATCGCTGCCGGGCTTGGTGATGCGGGTCCAGTCTTCGGCACGGAAGTACTGCGCGCCGACGCGGCTGCGCTCGCCCACCCAGCTGGCCATCGCGTTCCAGCGCTGCGCGGTGTGCACATGCGGCTTGCTGCCGGCATCCTGCGCGCGCGTGCCGCGATAGCCACCGGCGGCCAATTCCACGCCCTTGAGCGGCGTCCAGCCCACCCGTGCCTCCACATCGGCGCGGTTGCCCAGCCGCGGCTTCTGGAAGCCGCCACCGGTCACCACCGAGGCCGCATACACCAGCGGCCCGTGGCGGTACTGGCCATGCACCCCGTAGTCGGCCGGCGCGCCCATCTTGGTGCGTGCGATCAATCCGGCGTCCACATACCGGAACCCTTCGCGCGCGGACTCCTGCGCGATCCACGGCGTGGGCGCATTACCCAGCCGCAGCCAGCTGCCATTGCCGAAACCGCGCTGCAGGTAGGCATGGCGCAGCCACACATCGGTCGGATCGCTGTTGCGGTTCCACTGCACATCGGTGGTGATCTGCGCCGACCAGCGCGCATTGAAACGGTGGTCCAGCGTCACGAAGGTGCGCTTCAGGTCGATCGCCAATCCCTCATCGGCGGTCTCCACACCATCGCGGTCCAGCTGGCTGGCGTTGGCGAAGATCTGCGTGGACAGCGTCGTGTCCGGGCCGCTGTCCTGCGCCAGCGCCGCCAGCGGCGCGCAGCCGGCCGCGATGGCCATGGCGAGGATTCCGCGGGAAACAATCTGCATTCCTGTACTCCTGGTTGCCAACGGCACGATCAGTACCGGGCGTCTTTGGGTTTGTTGTCGCGCGGCCAGTCGTTGACCTTGCCGGCAAAATCCGGCCGCGGCTGCCTGATGAAATACTCGGCCACATCGATCGCATCCTGGTCGGGCAGTACCGTCTGTCCGAACGGCGGCTCGTAGGTCACCGCCAGCGGCATGTTGTGCTTGACGAACGCCGCCGCCTTGCTCAATCGCGCCATGCCGGCGCCGATGTTGAACGACTCCTCGCCCCACAGCGGCGGGAAGAGGTAGTCGCCGGAGGCGTCCTTCATGCCCTCGCCGTTGTTGCCATGGCAGGAGGCGCATTGCGCGGCGTAGATCTGCTCGCCCCGTACCGGATCGGGCCGCAGCGACATGTCGATCGGTCCTTCGGTCTTGCCCGACACCTTCGCGCCCTTGGCCATGCCGCTGCCCAGCCAGTGCATGTAGGCGAGCATGCCCTGCATCTCGGCCGATTCCACCGCCAGCTTCCTGCCGTTCATCGAGCGCACGAAGCAGCCGTTGATGCGCTCGGCCAGATCGATGGCCTTGCCCGGCCGCGGCATGTAGCGCGGGTAGTTGCCGCCGGTATTGAGGTAGTGGTTGCGCAGCGGCTCGCGGCCGTTGGCCATATGGCAGGAGTTGCAGTTCAGGCCGTTGCCGACGTTGTCCGGCAGCAGCCGCGCGGTTTCATTGAGCAGACGCCGGCCCAGCATCACCTGCGCGGCGTTGGACAGCCCGGCGATCTCCTGCGCGCTGGGCGCCAGATGATGGCCCAGCAGTTTGCCGTCCTTGTCCAGCACCTCCATCGGCACCGGCTCCGGCGCATCCAGATCCGGGTGCGTGTAGGCGTGCCAGACCCAGGCGCCGGCGGCACCGGCCAGCAGCAGGGCGGCAGTGGCCGCCATCCATGACTTGTTCATTGCGCGGCCTCCTCGGGCACGTAGTGCACGGGCTTGTGCGCGATCACCCGCCGCATGCGGGCGATGTCGTTGGCCGTCACCTCGCTGGCATGGTTGCCCCAGCTGTTGCGGATGAAGCTCAGGATGTCGGCCAGCTCGACGTTGGGCACATGGGCGAAACCGGGCATGGTGAACGCCATGCGGTCATGCGCGGTCTGCGGTGTACGGCCACCGGCCAGGGTCACCTGGATCAGCGAACTGGGATCGTCGGAGAACACGATCGAATTGCCGGCCAGCGCCGGATAGATGCGTGGCGCGCCCTTGCCGTCGGCGCGGTGACAGGCCTGGCAGTGCTCCGAATAGCCCAGCGCACCGGGCTGGCGGTAGTCGCCAGCGCGCAGCTGCGCGGTGGTGGTGTCGGCGCGCGGCGTCCACTGCGGCGCACGTTCGGCACGCGCCGGCAGCTGCTTGAGGTAGTGCGCCATCGCCTGCAGATCTTCAGCACTCATGTGCTGGGTGCTGTGCTGGACCACATCGGCCATGCCACCGAACGCCGCGGTGCGGTCGGTACGTCCGCTGCGCAGGAACTCGACGATCTCGGCCTCGCTCCACGTCGCCAGCCCGATATCCTCATCGCGCAGGCTCTTGGCATACCAGCCTTCCAGCACCGAACCGGACAGGAACTGGCGGCCACCATCATCGGCCAGCGCCTTTTCCTGGAACGCCAGCCCACGCGGGGTATGGCAGGCGCCGCAATGGGCGAAGCCTTCCACCAGATAGGCGCCGCGCTGCGCGCTGGCATCCAGTGCCGGATCCACCCGGTGCTCGCGCGGACGGGCGAACATCAGCTGCCACCACGACAGCGGCCAGCGCATGCTTGCCGGCCATGGAATCGTGGTTGCGGCGTTGGCATGCACCACCGGCGCCACGCTGGACATGAAGTAGGCATACAGCGCCTTGATCTCCTCATCGGAGCTGATCGTGTAGGACACATACGGCATCGCCGGATACAGCGGCTGGCCATCGGCGCGGATACCACGGCGCACCGCCCGTTCGAAATCGGCGTAGTCGTAGCCCCCGATACCGGTGGCCTTGTCCGGGGTGATGTTGGTCGAATAAAGGGTGCCCATCGGCGTCTGCATGCCCAGCCCGCCGGCAAACGCCTTGCCGCCGGGAGCGGTGTGGCAGGCGGCGCAATCGGCCACGCGCGAGAGGTATTCACCGCGCTGGATCAGCGCGCGATCGTGGATATCGACCTCGGCCACCTGCCGCGGTGCGAACCAGTGTGGCGTGGAGCGGGCGACACCGTAGGCAACCGCCATCCCCGACACCACCACCAACACCAGCTTCGTGAGTTTCTTCATGCGACCTGCCTTACCGGGAGCGCGGCCATTCTCCCGAGGCCGTCTGTGCGTGGTCATGATCCAGATCAATCACCGCCGCGCGTCTGCCGCACCGCAACGCGCAAAACGTGCAAAGGCAAGGGCGTTGCGGCATTCCACCCGGACGGCGCAGGATTCAACCGCCAGCATAGGCAAAGCCGGAACATCGCCGGACTGAAGGCTGGCCTGCGGCGTTGCACCGGTACCGGAGGGTACGTGGCCGCTGCAGAAAAAAGGCCAGGCAATGCCTGGCCCACCGGTTGTGCCTGGTGTCAGGCGATTGCGTGATGCTGGAGCAGCGTGGCCACGTCCAGACGTACGGTTTTGATCGACAGGCACTGCGGACACACCCGCTCAAGCACCTTGATCGCGGGCTCGTACACCGCGTTGCATTTCCTGCACTGGATCCATCCAGTCATGTCGGCTTGCATAAGCCTCCCTTGTTGCTGTTACCACAAGCCCATCAGATGGGGGCCGCTCCAGCGGTTTTAAAGGGGGCGACCACCAGACGCCCGCGGCGGCACCGGGACCACGTCCGGTCGCTGCCGCAGCCAGCCTCATCCCGGCAACCGGCAGGCCTAGAGATTTCCCAGCACATACAGCAATGCCATCACCGCCAGCGCAGCGGTCACCGCCGCGAAGAAGATCTTCCACGCACTGTAAGGACGCTCACCGGCAATCTCGCCGGTGTAGCCGTTGGCCAGTACCTGGTAGCTGCGCGCGCCATAGGTGTAGCTGACCAGCCACACCGGCACCAGGATGTGTTTGAAGGTGCGGGCACTGTAATCGGCCTGTACCTGCAGATTGCGGTGTGTATCACCGGGTACCTGCTCGGCGCAAAGCGCTTCTGTCTGCGCCTGCATCTGCGCCACGTTCTGTTGCGCGGCCTGGCGCAGATCGACCTGGTAACGCTCCACCATCCAGCCACGCACGAACTCGGGCGAATAGGCCTTCAGATCGGTGGTGGTCGGAAAGCTGCCGATCTTGTGCAGCAGCGCCATATGCACCCCGACCGTACCCGGCACCAGCTCGTCATCGAAGAAATGCCGCAGCGAGCCCGCCGCCGGTTCCCAGCGCGTGCGTCGCTCCTGTCGGGTCCGGGTATTGCCGTTGGAGTCGCGGTAACTCACCGTCACGTAATAGTGGTAGCCGGCCTCGGCCGTCCAGCGCGCGGACACCTGCGCATCGAACGTCCAGTACGGCAGGTACACGCCCTTGAGCGTATCGGTCAACGCCGCACGCTTGAGCCGGCTCGGTGCGAACCAGCGCGTGCCGTACCACTTGCGGATGCCATCACGGACCTGCCCGTCGCTGATCTTGAACGGCAGCAGGCTCTGCGGGGTGATCGCATCGCCCAACGACTGGTGATCGATGATCGAGGGCGAGCCGCAGAACTCGCAGCGGTCGGCCACCTTGCCGGCGACAAATACCGAAATCGCATGGCAGCTCTGGCACTGCACCTCGCGTGACTGCGCGCCATAGCCGCGTTGCGCGGCAGGCGTGGCAGCCATGCTCTGCAGCAGGCCCAGCACACCGCCCGGGCGTGCCTGCTCCGCCGGCAGCGGTGGAGGCTGCGTGCGCTCGGCCGCCTGCAGCCGCGCCAGCGCCTGCATCAGGTCCTGTTCGACCACACCGGCACTGCCATCGCCCACACCGTCGGCGGCCTGCGCCAGCGGTACCACGGTGCCGCAGTACGGACAGGCCAGCGCCTGCTTGCCGGCATTCCATTGCAGATCCCCGCCGCATTCGGGACAGGGATGTTTGCCAACCGTTGCGTTGTTCATCCGCCGCGCAGGAACTCTTCCAGTGCCGAACGGGCGATGCGGGTGGCCGTGCCGATCTTTCGCGCTTTCAGCTCACCGGTGGCGATGGCGGCCATCACGTCCTCCACCGACACCGACAAGGCCTGCGCGGCCTGCTCGGGGGTGAGTACGTCCAACACCGGTGCATCCATGCTGGCGGCCGGCAATGGCGGCGGCACCGCCGCACCTGCGGCGGCCGGTGCGGTGCCCTGCATGCCGCGCATCATTTCCTGCGCCATGCCGAAGCCCATCGCCATCTGCGCCGGCACCGCGGCGGCGGCCGCCCCTTCGCCGCCCTCGCCCATGCCGTGGCCCATCTGGTATTTGACGTAGTCGTTGAGGTTGCCGATCACGCCCATGCTCGAGCGCTTGTCGATGGCCTGTTCCACTTCCGGCGGCACCGACACGTTCTCCAGCACGAAGCTGGTGATCTCGATGCCGTACTTGCCGGACATGGCCGGGTTGATGATCGGCAGCAGCGCCTCGCCTAGTTCGGAATAGCGCTGCGACACATCCAGCGCCGGCACACCGGCCCTGGCCAGCGCCTCGGTGAACACGCTGACGATGCGCGAACGCATGGTGTCGGCGAATTCGTCCAGACGGAAATTCTGGTCGGTACCCGCCACCTCCTTGAGGAACTTCGGCGGATCGACGATGCGGAAATCGTAGGTGCCGAACGCGCGCAGACGCACCACGCCGAAATCGGCGTCGCGCATCATCACCGGGTTGGCGGTGCCCCACTTGTTGCCGGTGAACAGGCGCGTATTGAGGTAATAGACATCGCACTTGAACGGCGACTCGAAGCCGTACTTCCAGCCCAGGAGGGTGGACAGCACCGGGATGTTCGCCGTGCTCAGCGTGTGCTTGCCGGGACCGAACAGGTCGGCGTACTGGCCGGCGGCGACAAACTGCACCATCTGCGACTCGCGCACGATCAGCTGCGCGCCGTTCTTGATCTGGCGATCCTCGTCCGGCCAGCGGTAGGACAGCGTGTCACGCGAGTCATCGGTCCACTCGATGATCTCGATCAGCTCTTTCTTGATGAAGCCCAGAATGCTCATACCGCCTCCCGAATCGTCTGAGGGCCGATTCTAAGACGGAACGAGCAGAGCCGGCGCAGGGCCGCCGGCCCCGGGTACCGGTGCAATCAGCCGCGCAGTGCCGCCAGCAGGGTGTCGATATTGCGCCGGTTCTTGCCCCAGTCCAGGCATTGCGTGGCCAGGATGCAGGTGCTGCGGAATACCGCATGGCCCGGTGCCAGGGTGATGGCCACGGTTTCACCAAACGAGAACAGATTCAGCCCGACCTTGGCGATCACGGTGCTGCCGTGGCGGCGGATATCCTGCCAGCCGGCCTTGCGCATGGCCGCTTCCACGGCTTCGACAGTGTGTGCACCGGGCAGGATGTGTTCGTGGAACGCGGGAAATGCGAACGTCATCAGAGGGCTCCTTCCGCAGACATGATCCATTCATATACCCAGCGCTGCCGCCAATGGCAAGCGCGTCCCCGGGGCGCCGCGGCCGTCAGGCCAGCTCCAGCCGCGGCGCCTCGTACCATTGCGCCTGCGGAAAATGGCGCGCCACATGCGCACGGATGAAACTGCGGCTGTCCGCGGCGATCACTTCATCGCCGCTGTCGTCGCGGCAGTTCCATGCCACCCCGTGCAGCGTGATGCCGCGCGCGGCAATGGCCTCCAGCGACAGCAGCGTGTGGTTGATGCTGCCCAGCCGCCCGGAGGTCACCAGCAGTACCGGCCAGCCGCGCTGGACCACATAGTCGATCGTCAGCAGCTGCGCGGTCAGCGGGACCATCAGGCCACCGGCACCTTCCACCAGCACCGTGTCATAGCGCGCGCACAAACGCGCGGTGGCCTGTTCGATCGCGGCAAGATCCAGCTCACGCTGTTCCAGCCGCGCGGCGAGGTGCGGCGAGGCAGGATAGGCGTACAGCACCGGCATCGTCGTGCCATCGCGGTCTTCCTCGAACAGATCACAGCCCATGATGCGGCGGTGCATCAGGATGTCGTCGGACGCACCGACGCAACCGGTCTGCACCAGCTTCTGGGTGATGACGTTGTCCCCTTGCTCGAGCCACTGCCGCGCCAGCCAGCCGGTGACCACGGTCTTGCCGATCTCGGTATCGATGCCACTGACGAATACCACCTTGCCGTTCATGCGCGCATATCCTCGTCCTGCAGGCTGGCCACCAGCGCCACCATGCCCTCGCACAGCTGTTGCAGCTGCGCCGGTTCAATCACATACGGCGGCATCACATACACCAGCCGTCCAAACGGGCGGATCCAGATGCCCGCCTCCAGCATGCGCTGCTGGATGCGTTCCAGCCGCAGCGGCGCCTTCAGCTCGATCACCCCAATCGCACCGAGCACCCGCACATCGGCCACCTGCGGCAGTGCGCGTGCCGGCGCCAGCCCCTCGTGCAGGCGGTGTTCGATCGCGGCCACCGTGCCCTGCCAGTCCTGCGACCGCAGCAGCCGGATCGAGGCGGCCGCCACCGCGCAGGCCAGCGGGTTGGCCATGAAGGTGGGGCCGTGCATGAACACGCCGGGCTCGCCGCTGGCGATGCCCTCGGCCACCGCACGCGTGCACAGCGTCGCGGCCAGGGTCATGTAACCGCCGGTCAACGCCTTGCCGATGCACAGGATGTCCGGACTGATACCGGCATGCTCGCAGGCGAACAGCCGCCCGCTGCGGCCAAAGCCGGTGGCGATCTCGTCGCAGACCAGCAGCACGTCATACGCGTCGCACAACCGCCGCAGCTCGCGCAGGTACTGCGGATGATAGAAGCGCATGCCACCGGCGCCCTGCACGATGGGCTCGATGATGAACGCCGCCAGCGTGTCAGCGCGCTCGGCGAACAGTTGCGCGACCGGCGCGCTATCACGCTCATCCCACGGTTCGTCAAACCCCGTACGTGGCGCCGGCACAAAGCAGCGCGCCGGCAGCGACGCACCGAACAGGCCATGCATGCCGGTGACCGGGTCGCACACCGACATCGCGTTCCAGGTGTCACCGTGATAACCGGAGCAGGTGGTGGCGATGTTGTTCTTGCAGGGTTTGCCGCGTGCGGCCTGGTACTGCACCGCCATCTTCAGCGCCACCTCCACCGACACCGAACCGGAGTCGGCGTAGAAGATCGCCTCCAGCCCCGCCGGCACGATCTCCAGCAGCGCCTTGCCCAGCGCGATCGCCGGCTCATGGGTGAGCCCGCCGAACATCACGTGCGCCATCTTTCCCAGCTGCCCGATGACGGCCTGGTTCAACACCGGGTGGTTGTAGCCATGCACCGCGCACCACCACGAGGCCATGCCGTCGATCAGGCGGGTACCGTCTTCCAGTTGCAACAACACGCCATCGGCACGGGTGACCTTGAGCACCGGCACCGGGCCGCCCAGCGCACTGTAGGGATGCCACAGGTGCTCACGGTCGAATTGATCCATCACCATCATCCAGAACCACGCCGCACGGGAGGCGGCTTGCAGGGCGCGTACCTTACGCCCTCGCCCGCAGCGGCGCACGTGCGCCGCCACGATGGATTCCCGTCACTGCGGCAGCGAGGCCATATCGATGACGAAGCGGTAGCGCACATCGGATTTCTCCATGCGCTCATAGGCCTCATTGATCTGGTCCATACGGATCATTTCGCAGTCCGGCAGGATGTTCTTCTCCGCGCAGAAATCCAGCATCTCCTGGGTCTCGCGGATGCCACCGATCAGGGAACCGGCGATGCAGCGGCGGCCCAGCAGCAGTGGCACGGAGTTGATCTGGCCCATCGGCCCGACCTGGCCCACGATCACCAGCGTGCCGTCCATATCCAGCAGCGGCAGGTAGGGGTCCAGCTCGTGCTTGACCGGCACCGTGTCGATGATCAGATCGAACGAGGCCGCGGCCGCGGCCATCGCCGCCTCGTCACTGGAGACCAGCAGACGGCCGGCGCCCAGTTCCAGCGCATCGGCCTGTTTGGACGGGCTGCGGCTGAGTACGGTGACCTCGGCGCCCAGACCGACCGCCAGCTTCACCGCCATATGGCCCAGACCGCCCAGGCCGATCACGCCAACACGGCTGCCCGGGCCCACGTTCCAGCTGCGCAGCGGCGACCAGGTGGTGATACCGGCGCACAGCAGCGGCGCGGCGCGCGCCAGGTCCAGCCCTTGCGGCATGCGCAGGCAGAATTCCTCGCGCACCACCAGATGCTTGGCGTAACCGCCCTGGGTGGGCTCGCCGCTGATGCGGTCGGCGCCGGCATAGGTGCCGGTCATGCCGTTGCGGCACAGCTGCTCCTGGCCGCTGTCGCACTGGTCGCAGGCCAGGCAGCTGTCGACCATGCAGCCGACCGCGACATGATCGCCCACCTTGTAGCGACTGACCTCGGCACCGACCTCGATCACCCGGCCGACGATTTCATGCCCCGGCACGATCGGGTAATAGCTCCAGCCCCAGTCGTTGCGGGCGGTGTGCAGGTCCGAATGGCAGACGCCGCAGTACAGGATCTCCATCGCCACATCGTTGCTGCGCAGCGCACGGCGTTCGAAGGTGAAAGGCGCCAGCGGCGAGGTGGGATCGAAAGCGGCGTAACCGTGGGTTTTCATGGGGTCATCCGGTAAAGCCGCGGTGCGGCGCAGGCGCACAGTCTAGGTGCGCACCGGTGATGGCATAAGTCACGCCGGCAGGATGCAGCTGTCCATACATGGCCACCGCAGGCATATCGAGCGAAGAAATCGCCATGAGCCGACGCCCGAATCGCCGCATTGCGTGTAGTGCGGCCAGCCCCTGTGACCTGAAAATAGGGGCGACACCTGCTACCGCTTTGCGCCGATGAAATCCTCTCCCACACCGCTCCCGCCGCTTCGCAGCTGGCTGGGTATTGAACGCAACCAGACCCGTCACGGCGAAAAGTGGATCTCCGCGCTGGGCGCGCTGCTGGGCCTGCTGGCGGTCTACCAGCTCACCCACTGGAGCTTTCCGCACGGCTTTGACGGCCATCCGGGCAGCACCCTGCTGTTGGCCTCGATGGGTGCCACCGCGGTGCTGGTATTCGCGGTACCGCACGGCGCGCTGTCGCAGCCGTGGCCGGTGCTGGCCGGGCACCTGGTCCCCGCGTTCATCGGCGTCAGCTGCCAGCAGCTGTTTCCCGGCCAGGTATGGACCGGCGCACTCGCGGTCGGACTGGCGGTGGCGGCAATGCACTACCTGCGCTGCATCCATCCACCCGGTGGCGCCACCGCCCTGGCGGCGGTGATCGGCGGCAGCGACGTGCATGCGCTGGGCTACCACTATCTGCTCACGCCGGTGGCGATCAATGTCGGCGCGATCCTGCTGGCGGCGGTGCTGTTCAACGCCTGCTTCGCCTGGCGCCGCTATCCGGCCCATCTGCACCGCCGCCGGCAGCCCCTGCCCAGCGTGAGCCCGGCCCAGCGCAATTTCGATCTGACCCAGGAGGATTTCCACGCCGCCATCGGCCAGCTCAACTCCTTTGTCGACATCACCGACGAGAACCTCACCGAGCTGCTGGAACTGGCCAAGCAGCATGCCGAGCGCGTGTCGCTGCACCCGGCGCGGATCCAGGCCGGGCGCTGCTACAGCAATGGCCGGCTGGGCCGCACGTGGAGCGTGCGCCAGGTGCTCGCGCTGCCGGCGGCAGGCACCCCCACCCCCCGTCTTTCGTATCGCATCGTCGCCGGCGCCGGTTGCGGCCAGCAGGGCGAGGCCAGTCCGGCGCAGTTCCAGCACTGGGCCCGCTTCGAGGTGGAGGCGCGCCAGGACGGACGCTGGATCAAGACCGGCGCCGGGAAACTGCCGGCGACCACCGGACAGGACGCCGCGCGCCGCCCGCCTTCGCTGCCGGCGTAAAGCACGCGCGCAGTCGCGCTCCGACAAGCCCGGCGGCAACAGGTGCCGGCAGTCGTGCCTCCTCCATCGCGCGGGCGAAAGACGGGCGCGCCAGCGACCGCGCAACAACGGATAACGGTTGCTGATCGGATCGGCCCAGGCGGCGGAGAGCAGCAGCGGCGCGACCGCGCAGTCGGCCAGGCTGACATGCCGCCGCATGCCGCCTCCAGCCGCTGCCCGGCGAACATGCCACCGAAAGAAAAAGGCCGGCGCGCAAACCCGCGGCCGGCCCTGCTGGTTCCGCCAGAATCAACCGGCCCGGTTCAAACGGCCATATTCATCCGGCCACCCAGGTGCCGCCGCCCATGCTGCAGCTCTGCGGCAAACCTTCCAGACTGTCGGCGGTGCGCTCGTAGTAGTGGCCGTCGAACCTGCCACCGAAGATGTTCCGGCACACGCCCTGCGAGGGCGACGGGCAGGCCTCCATATAGGTCACCTCGGCCGGTGCGCTGCCGGCCTGCTTCAGGCCATCGGCCAGCCCTTCGCAGGCCCGGGCCAGGTCCTGCTCGGTGCTGGTGCCGGCGATCTGCATGCAATCGCGCGAGCGGATCGACTCGCCGAGGACGGTGATGGTGCCGGCGATCATGCAGGCACGCCGCGCGCCCGCCGTGGCGGTGTCCGTGGCCACTGCGGGGCCCGTGGCGGCAGTCTCTTCCGCCACCGGCGCGGGTGCCAGCGTCAGCGGGGCCGTTGCCAGCGCCGGCTGCTCCGGCTCGGAACAGGCCGACAGGCCCGCCACCATGGCCACCATCAGCCCCACCCATTTCCCTGTCTGTCGCACATTGCACTCCTGTGTCTTGATGGACTGCCGATCATAGGCAATGCAGGACATCGGCGCCCATCGATGCAGATCACAGTTACAGATACCGTCGGCCACCTACGCGCCGGTTGCGGCGCGGTGGCCGCGCCAGCAATCGCCGCCACACAAAAAAAGGGCCAGGCATCCGCCTGGCCCTGGTACCGGCCCGCGCAGGCGTGCGGCGGTCAGAAACGGTAGACCAGGCCCAGACCCAGCACCGGGTACACGCTCAGATCGATCTTGTCTTCCAGCTCGCGGCGCTCCTGCTCCAGGTCGGCCTTGAACTGCGGATCGGCGGCCAGCCCGGTGGCGGCCAGGCTGACGCTGGTCTTGGCCGAGATCACGCCCAGGTCGGCGTAGAAGCCCAGGCCTTCACCGCGCGAACGGTAGCCCACGCCCACATACGGCGCCACGCTGTCCTTGATTTCCACGCGGCCACGCAGCTGGCCCACATCGGCGGCGGTGTACTGCACGCCGTTGAACTCGTAGACCCCGCCGGCACGCGGGGTGCCGGTGACAGCCGCGCGGATATCACCGACCACCAGACCGGCCGAGACGTGGAAGCCGCCCGACAGCGGATGCCAGTTGAGCTTGACGGTGGCGTTGTTGAATTTCAGATCACCCTGGTAGCGGACGTCATCGGTGTTCTCGTCGCCGTCGATGGTGAAGGCGTTGTAGCCCACGGTGGCGGAGAAGCGCTCGGTGAACTGCGAATTCAGGTCCACGCCATAGCCCAGCGTGGACACGCCGGCACCGACGCTCACGTCGTCAAAGGCGGCCGCGGCGGCGGCGGGGACAACCAGGCTGGCAGAGAACGCAACGGCCAGGGCGAGGACAGTGGGTTTGAACATGAATATGAAATCCGGAAAGAAAGAGATCGGCCATAAGGCGCTGCCGGTAACGGCCGTACGCGCCGAATCTTTAATGGTCTGCCTCCATTTGACGTTCCGCTGACGAAAGACCGCTGCCCAAATCATGTTGACCGTCGCACCCGGGCCGCCAAATACAGGGCTCGGCATGCCGCAGAAAGTGGATGCACCGCCGATTTCAGAAATTCGAAATGCAAGGAAGAAAGCGCAGAGCCCCATGTAAATGGTGCGGACTGCATAGCAAGAGAGAAAAGCTTTCGTGCACCTGCGCTTATACGCTGCTGTGACCAACCATTCGGCGGCTGAAGGGCCATTCTTTGCTTTCGCAAAAAAACAGCCGTAACAGGAGCCGTTCCAACAACCGATGACGGGTCAAACACATCACGGATGCACGACCGCGCCTTGCGCGAGTCCGTCACGCTCAGGCGCATGTTTCGTTCGAAGGCACGTCACTAGTTTGGTGAAAATCGACACGCTTCTGCGCATCGCGCTGCGGTTACCCGCGCCCGCCATCAGCCATGCGTTAGGGGAATGAAGGCCCACTGCAGTAAGCAGAAGCAGAAAATCGAATGGCAAAGGGCGACTGAAGACTCGGCTACCGCGGCCAACCGTGCCGATGCCAGTTCGTCCCTGGTCGCCAGCGACTGTTGTTGCTGTTGTCTGCCGCACTTGATCCACCCGAACTCTCAAGGCCTGCCGAGCACCGTAGTGGATCGAGGGAGAAAGGTGCGGCACTGAGCGCCGCGAGTTCCGCGCCGCCCCGACCCGCGAGGAGCGCAGGGAACCGATGCGGCTTCATCGCATCGGCATGCGCCCGGTGGAAGTGGCTTGATTCGCACCTGAATTACGCCCCTTCGGGCCGGCTTCGCCGTTGATCGCTCCGCTCCAGTGACTACGTTTGCTGCGTGAAACGTAGCCCGCACGCACAGTCCGTGGAAGCCGTTGCCTGGCCACGCCAGACAGAAGTGACCCCGGCCCTTTGTTCACTGCCCGCCCTGGGGCATAAGGATCACCAGCGACTCGCACGCGGCCTGCGCGCAGCCGAGCAGACGCGTCTCATGGCTGCCGCGCCACGTGCTGGTACCTGCGGCATTGATCTCGAAATCCCAGATCCGGCCTTCGGCCTGCACCCGCCCCTTGATTGAACAGGGCAGCCAGTCGTAATCGTGCAACTCGCCCTCCCGCAGCGGTTTGCTCAGGCGGAAAAGGGTCGTCGCCTGCCGGGCGTCGAGCGACCAGGCCTGGCAAGTGGCCGCCTCCGCGGACGACCGGCGCGCGCTTTCCAGGGGCTGATAGACCGGCTTGAGAATCTCAAGCACGGTGATTTCCGGCCCGCTGCTATCGGGCCGGTCCTGCAGGTGGCACCCCACCAACATCGGCAGCAGGAGCAGCAGGCGGATACAAGCCCGCACCTTCGCCAGGGGTTTTGCGCGAGATGACATCATGCTGATACACGTCATGGTCGGTAAGCCCGAAGTTGTGCTGCAAGGTGGAAACCAGTTTGCGGATTGATGCTGTCTGCGCCGCGGTGGGCGAATCCCACGTACTGGTGGCTGCACGGTATCTGCCCACCACCTCGATACCCACACTGTCGCCATTGACTGGATAGCGCTCTGGATACGGGCGGCTGGATTCGACCCGACTGACCGCCCGTACCGCCGCGGCGCGCCACTCCGGGACCGCTCCCCTTGCCACCTCGAGCTCACGCTGATCTTCCGGCGTAAGGGTTCCTTCAACTTCGCCACGCGACCGTATCGCGCCCACATGCCATGCCTGACGCTCGATACTGACGGTCTGGTGGATCGTGCCATCGAGGTCGATCAGAAAGTGGGCGCCCGTTCCGTCCGCCCGGGTCCGCCATGTGTCTATCGTTCCGGCGGCCGTACTCGATTCTGTTCGATGCAGGACAATGCCATTTACCTGCGGCATCGCGCCCTGCTCGATCTTGGCAATCGGCGTGTGGACGATCCCGGAGTCGGTCAGGAATCCATCCGCACCGATCGTTAGCTGTCGTCCAAAAGGGGCCAATGTCACCTGGGCCGATTGCAGGCGCGCCTCGACAGACACACCGAACCGCAGTGCAGCAGGGTCCGGATCATGCCGGTGATATCCAGCCACCGGCATGGCGAACAGGACCGCGCGAGCCCCCTCCGCCTGTCCCGCAACAACCTGGCCAATATCCTGCGCGCGCATGTGCGGGTGCCGACTGCGCACCTCCGCATACAGGGCGGCAGCCAGATTGACACAGTGGTCCGGCGTCCATCGCTGCAAACCCTCCACTCCGGACAGGAGCCGCTGGTACAACGCGTTGTCGGGATGGATCGGGGAACTGGGAAGATGAGTAGATCGTGATTCAACCATCTGTATTCCTCCTTGAATATTCTTCCAGAAGGCGACGCCCCACCGGCTGGGATCATACGGATATCGCAAGGGGGCAAATGCGGCACGGATACCATTTTCCAGAGCGGGAGCAGGCAGGCCTCACGACCTGAACCCGGGATGCCGGCCAACGGCGTGTGACACAGCCCGTGCAAAACGGCCATGCAGCCCGGCTTCCGGCATAAAGGCCCTATCGCCGTCTCCAGAATACAAAGGCCGGGCAACAGCCCGACCTTTGCAACCATCGCCCGTACAGAAGATCCATTGAAAACAACGACGGTGCGCCGGTTTTACGTCCCCTGTCTTGCCCATGCGAAATGGCTGCCGTGTGGCAGCCATTTCCATGGATCGGACAGGGCGCGGCGTTCAATCCCCTTCGATACGCGGGCACCGCTCAGCGCAGATTGATGTGCGCCTGGTTGTCGGCGTAGTCCTTCTTCGGGTCCACACCCAGCATCATCTTGATCCCGGCCAGAAGGTTGTTCTCGTTCTTCCAGACCTCGGCATCAGCGGGATCAAAGCGCAGCAGTACCAGCGTGGGATCATCCTTGCCCTCGAACCACGCGGCAATAAACGGGTTCCACAGGCGCTCGATCATGGCCGGATCGTTGTGCACGCTCAACGTGCCATTGATGGTCGCAAACAGTTCATGCCCCTTGGCCACCACGAGCACCTGCGCCGCCGTCCCCGTCCGGGCCAGGTCCGCCAGCGTATTGGGCCGGCCGGCGAAGAACCATACCGGGCCATGCTCTCCCTCCACCAGGGCGGTCATCGGCCTGGGCGCGCCGTGGTAACTGCCCGGCACACCCAGCAGCACGGTACGGTCGGAGGCCAAGGTTTTCCAGAGTTTTTCCTGAAGCTCTTCGGGTGTGGTCATCCACGTTTCTCCACTTGAGGGAAACCCGATCCTCGCCGACCGCCCATATGCAGACAGTGATGACAGACGCCGCCATTGATGACATCACCGCAACCTGCGCACTTTCGCGATCCGCGCAGCCCAGGGAACCGGTGCCGCTTCATCACATCGACATGCATCCAGCGGAAGCGGTTTGATTCGGACCTGCGGCGCTCATCCTTCGAGCCGGCGTCGCCGTTCATCGCCACGCCCGGCAGGTGACTTCTGCCGCGTCAGCCGATCCTCAACGGCCGAATGGCCGGTCAAATGCACCCGGCCGCGGAGCAGGCGAAAGCCTTTGACCTCGAGCCATCGCCAAAACCAGCGGGCCAGAGCGAATAATTGACTCTGACAGCGGGGTTTTCTTCCGATTTCCGTGGGCACGCCCGGCCTCTACAATCAGCCCAGCAGTTCTCCGGATGCAAACCAGATGGGCATGTTCTCATGGACCGAAAAGTCCCCCCCCGCGCTGCAGAACGGCGGCGTCATCGGACCCGACGAGCGCCTGCCCTGGGCACAAACGGGGCTAATGGGCATCCAGCACGTGATCGCCATGTTTGGCTCGACGGTGCTCGCGCCCATCCTGATGGGGTTTGACCCCAACCTGGCCGTGCTGATGAGTGGTGTCGGCACCCTGATTTTCTTCCTCATCACCGGCGGCAAGGTCCCCAGCTACCTGGGCTCGTCGTTCGCCTTCATCGGCGTGGTGAACGTGGCCACCGGCTATGTGGCCAGCCAGGGGGCCAACGCCAATATCGGGCTGGCGTTGGGCGGCATCATGGCCTGTGGCCTGGTCTACATCGCCATTGGCGTGCTGGTCCACGCGGTGGGCACGAGATGGATCGAACGCTTCATGCCGCCGGTCGTCACTGGCGCCGTAGTGGCCGTGATCGGCCTGAACCTGGCCTCGATTCCCATCAAGACCATGGCCGCCAACAACTTCGATGCGTGGATGCAGGCGGTGACCTTCCTGTCGGTCGCGCTGGTGGCGGTGTTCACCCGCGGCATGCTGCAGCGCCTGCTGATCCTGATCGGCCTGATCGTGGCCAGCGGCATCTATGCCGGTCTGACCAACGGCCTGGGCATGGGCAAACCCGTCGATGTCAGCGGCATCGCCGCCGCCCCGTGGTTTGGCCTGCCGTCTATGCATGCGCCGGTTTTCAGCACCCGCGCCATGCTGCTGATCGTGCCGGTGGTGATCATCCTGGTGGCCGAGAACCTGGGCCATATCAAGGCGGTGACCGCCATGACCGGCAGGAACCTGGACCAGTACATGGGCCGCGCCTTCATCGGTGACGGCGTGGCGACCCTGGTTTCCGCTGCCGGCGGCGGCACGGGCGTGACCACCTACGCCGAGAACATCGGCGTGATGGCCGCCACCCGCATCTACTCCACCGCGGTGTTCCTGGTCGCGGCGCTGATCGCCATCGCGCTGGGCTTCTCACCGAAGTTCGGCGCCCTGATCCAGGCCATCCCGCTGCCGGTGATGGGCGGGGTGTCGATCGTGGTGTTCGGTCTGATCGCCATTGCCGGCGCCAAGATCTGGGTCGACAACAAGGTGGATTTTTCCGACACCAAGAACCTGATCGTGGCGGCCATCACCCTGATCCTCGGCACCGGCGAGTTCACCTTGAAGTTCGGCGAGTTCGCGCTCGGCGGCATCGGCTGCGCCACCTTCGGCGCGATCGGGCTTTATGCCTTGCTTGGTCGCACCAAAGCCCAGTGAAGCGGCACCTGTCTAAGACGGACAGAACGGAAACCCAGGGCCAGAGCGAATAATCCACTCCGCCCCCTGCTCCCCCTCTGATCTTGAAAAGCCAAGGCAGAAAAGCTTTCGTGCACCTGCGGTGTGCGAGTCACTTTTCTTTGCCTGTGCAAAGAAAAGTAACCAAAAGAAAGCACACCCGGGACGCATGCCCGCGCGATGCGCGGGTCCGCCACTGCCCGGCGCATTTTTCGACGGCACATCCATGTACCGGCGAAAAACGACGCGCTCCTGCGCGTCGCCCTTCGGGTATTCGCGCCAGTCATTGGCCATGCTCTACGGGGATGAACGTCAACCGCGACGGCCGCATTGCCACGCTGTTGCTGTTGCTGTTGCTGTTGCTGTTGCTGTTGCTTACAGCATTTGATCTACCCGAGCCGTCAAAGCGTGCCGAGCACCGCAGTGGATCGGGGGAAGAAGGCGCGGGTGTCTGAGCGCAGCGAGTTCCGCGCCGCCCCGATCCGCGAGGAGCGCAGGGAACCGATGCAGCTCCATCGCATCGGCATGCGTCCGGCGGAAGCGGTTTTGGTTCCTTTTGCCAAGACAAAAGGAACCCGCACGCGCAGCGTGTGGAAGCCTTTGACCTTGACCCATCTCCATAACAAAAAGGCCAGAGCGAATAATCCACTCTGACCCCTGTTTTCCTGGTTTTGGTTCCTTTTGCCAAGACAAAAGGAACCCGCACGCGCAGCGTGTGGAAGCCTTTGACCTTGATCCACCGCCAAAACAAAAGGATCAGAACCAACAATCGACTCTGACCCCTGTTTTTAGCTTTTGATTTCAGCTTTTGATCCACCCGAGCCGTCAAAGCGTGCCGAGCACCGCAGTGGATCGGGGGAAGAAGGCGCGGGTGTCTGAGCACAGCGAGTTCCGCGCCGCCCCGATCCGCGAGGAGCACAGCTGACCGATGCGGCTCCGTGAAGAAATAGGTGCGCCCGCAACCCGGTTCCGTCGGTATCGCACCATCCCAAGCTACTCCGTGCCCTATCACGCGACCCACCGTAGCCCGGGTAAGGCCCGGGCCGCACCCGGGAAAGCCGCACGTTGCCATCAGGGAACGCCCCGGGTGCGCGTCGCTTACCCGGGCTACGCGTTGTTGGCTTACCGCATTTGATCCACCCGAGCCGTCAAAGCGTGCCGAGCACCGCAGTGGATCGGGGGAAGAAGGCGCGGGTGTCTGAGCGCAGCGAGTTCCGCGCCGCCCCGATCCGCGAGGAGCGCAGGGAACCGATGCGGCTTCAACGCATCGGCACGCGTCCGGCGAAAGCGGTTTTGGTGACTTTTGCCGCATCAAAAGTTACCCGGCTGCGCAGCAGACGGAAGCCTTTGACCTTGATCCACCCCAAAGAAAAAGGGCCAGATCGAATAATCGACTCTGACCCCTGTTTTTGGCTGACCCCTGTTTTTTTTGAACAGGGCTAAGTTACTGTTCTCGTCAATCGAAGAGCGAGATCAAGGGGCCATCTCCTGCAAGCAATGCCACCTTCTCAACCTCTTCTTTGGTAAGCAATCCCATAGCCACTAATTTCTTAATTATCTCAGGGTAGCTAAAGCTCCACTTGACCTCACCATTGGAATTTGCCGCCAAAATTCTTCGCGCATTTTCCTTACTCAGAACGGTCAGCATTCGCTCCCCAATAACGGAGAGCACCGCATTTGATGAATCCCAACTCTTTGATTGCTCCACAAGCTCGATAGCACGCTCAACAACGGCTTGCGCAGGCTCAGCTGCAGCACGCTGGACAAAATCACGCATCTGGGACGCGGTGACCCTAGAAAGACGTTCCAAGGCAACCTCAAGCAACAAGCTATCGGTAGCAATGAAATTCAAAACCGCCAACTTAGTATCGTCCAGCCCTTTAATGAAAGATTTGAGCCTGATCTGAAGCGCAGCACTGACGTACCTTTCAAAATCCGGCTCCTTATTCAGAAGTACAATAAGGCGATCCAGATATTCGTCTGACGTCTTTTCAAAGACAGAGCTAATTTTTGATTCAACAACTTCGCCTACAACTTCCGCATGCATCTTTCGGGTAGCCGAGGCAGCAGCGCACCGCCTTTCGAAAGTACCAGCAGGAAGTTTCTCTCGAATTAGAGAAGTTGTGCACCCTAAGAAAAATTCGCGAACGACGACCTTTTTAGCGCGAACGAGAGGCGTCCCACTAAGTGCAATAGCAGCTTCACTAATTTTCACAGGGAAAAGCGGGGAATCGACGGCAGCCTGAATTGCGCTTAGAGCCACCTTGCCCTGGACCGGCGCACGATGCATAACGTGCTCGACAGCATTTCTTAAATGCATCCTTGCCAGCTCGGGGGTTGCATCTAGCTCATCCGAATCCTGGTTTATGTTCGGGTGGCCGAATCGATTTCGATCTTCGAATAGACGCTTAAGATCAACCAGCTCTTGAGATGAAATAAGCTCGAAATCGTCACGAGCAACATCAAGCACTTCTCTTTCGAATTTCAAAGCAGCAGCAGTGTCTCGCGCGCCTTGAATTCGATCGAACTCCAGCACAAGCTTCTTAGCAGACTCATCCCCAGAAAGAGCTAGCTCTCTAAACTTTTCGATAAAATCGTATATAAGAGCGATCCAAGTTGCGACTACGCATGAGCGATACGCACCAGCCTTGTAGCAAAGCACAGCTTCACGAATAAACGCCCTTCCTCTTTCGCCTCGAACGCGTTCGACAAGCTCTTCTATATCAACAAGCGCCATAAGTTACCCGCACTTTGAATACCCGCAATTCAAGCAGGTCTGACACCCATCCATCACCACCAGCGCCTTGGTGCTGCACTTGTGGCACATGGTCGCCGCGGCCGGGAAACTGCCGTTGTCGGCACTGGCGTCCTCGCCCGCTTCCACGGCGGCAACCGCGACGGTTACGGCTTCAGCGTTTTTTTTTGAGTGTTCCTCGAACTGCTTGCGCTTCTCGGCAATCATGGCGCGCTGGTGCGCGCTCATTTCCGGATCGTGCAGCAGGCCGATCGACTTCATGTGCTCTTCGACGATGAAGCCCAGCTCGGCCACCAGCGACGGCATGTACACGCCACCGGCCTTGAAGTAGCCGCCCTTCGGGTCGAACACGGCCTTCATCTCATCGACGATGAAGGTGACGTCGCCGCCCTTGCGGAACACGGCCGACATGATGCGGGTCAGCGCCACGATCCACTGGAAATGCTCCATCGACTTGGAGTTGATGAAGATCTCGAACGGACGGCGCAGCTCGTGCTGGGTATCGGCGTTGAGCACGATGTCGTTGATGGTCACGTAGAAGGCGTGCTCCACCAGCGGCGATTTGATCTTGTAGGTGCTGCCGATCAGCACTTCCGGGCGCTCGATGCGCTCGTGCATGTGCACGATGTTGTCCAGCGGCGAGGCGTCCTGGACCACGGCAACCGGGGCGCTGGCCGCTGCTTCCCGGGCTTTGTCGTCCGGAGTGACGACGGAGTAACCCTTGATTTTCTTGTCGATTTTGACGGCCATGGTGCGTGTCCTGGATATGCGTGGTGGTGCGGGGTATGCGGCAGCAACCCCGTCCTCGCGGTGAGGACGGGGCGCGCGGTGCGACTTACTTGCGAACGGCCTTCTTGACCGCCTTCTTCACGGTCGCGGCCTTTTTGGCAGCGGTCTTTTTGGCGGCCGCGGCCTGCTTGACGACCTTCTTTTCAACTTTCCTCACCGCTTTCTTGGCGGTGGCGACCTTCTTGACGGCCTTTTTCTCGGCAGTCTTTACCGCCTTCCTGGCGGCGGCGACTTTCTTGACCGCCTTTTTCTCGACCTTCTTCACTGCCTTCTTGGCAGCGACGACCTTCTTGACCGCCTTCTTCTCGACGCTCTTCACCGCCTTCCTGGCGGCGGCGGTCTTCTTGACCACGGCCTTGGCCACCTTCTTCTCGGTGGCCTTCACTGCCTTTTTGGTGGCAGCGGCTTTCCTGGTCACGGCCTTGGCGACCTTCTTCTCGGCGGTTTTCACCGTCTTCTTCGCCGAGGCCGCCTTGCTGGCCGCGGTCTTCTCGACCTTGGCCAGGGCCTTCTTGGCCGCGGCGCGCTTGCCGGCGCCCTGCTTCTTCAGCGCGGCCGCTTCGGCCTGGGCGTTGACCTTGGCCGTTTCCAGCTTCTTGCGTACCGAGGAGACGGTCTTCTTCACTTCCTTGCTGGCAGCGGCCGCCTTCTTGGCGACGACCTTCTCGGCCTTGGCCACGGCCTTCTTCACCTTGGCGACCTGCTGCTTGGCGCCGGCCTCGGCTTTGCGGGCGCGGGCCTTGACTGCGACAACGGCGTCGCTGGCGGTGACCGCCAGGCTGTCTCCCAGATGGGCGGTGGTTTCTTTCACAGTCTCGACAACCTGGGAAACGGTCGCCGTCACACCATTACCATTGCTCATAAAGCCCTCCTCAGGGCGTCGGGTCTGTAACGTGGGCGATGCTATCTCGAAGCCGATGCAACGTGGAACTCACGCGGTACAACCCGATGGCGGCGACCATCGCGTCACCGCCCCGCCGCAGCGGCGGGACGGCCGGGACATTACTCAGAACTTGCCGTAATACCCTTCTTTCAAGGCATCGAACAGGTTGGCGGCGGTGTGCATTTCGCCGTCGTACTCGATCTGTTCGTTGCCCTTGACCTCCACCGTGGAGCCGTCTTCCAGCTCGAAGCGGTAGGTGGTGTTTTCCAGGTCCGCTTCCTTGACCAGCACGCCCTGGAAGGCGGCCGGGTTGAAGCGGAACGTGGTGCAGCCCTTCAGCCCCTGCTCGTGGGCGTAACGGTAGATGTCCTTGAACTGCTCGTACGGGTAATCGGTGGGGACGTTGGCGGTCTTGGAGATCGAGCTGTCCACCCACTTCTGCGCGGCGGCCTGCACGTCCACGTGTTCCTTGGGCGAGATGTCGTCGGCGCTGATGAAGTACTCCGGCAGCTGCGCGTCGGCGTCTTCGGCAAACGGCATGGCCTTGGCGTTGACCAGCGCGCGGTAGGCCAGCAGCTCGAAGGAGAACACGTCCACCTTCTCCTTGGACTTCTTGCCCTCGCGGATCACGTTGCGGCTGTAGTGGTGCGCGAACGAGGGCTCGATGCCGTTGGAGGCGTTGTTGGCAAGGCTCAGCGAAATCGTGCCGGTCGGGGCGATGGAGCTGTGGTGGGTGAAGCGCGCGCCGGTTTCGGCCAGTTCCTTGACCAGTTCCGGGGCAACCGTGGCGATGCGCTGCATGTAGCGGCTGTACTTGGCGTGCAGCACCTTGCCGGCGATGGTCTGGCCGACCTTCCAGCCGTCCTTCTTCATTTCCGGGCGCTGGCGCAGCATCGCGGCGGTAACGGTGAACTGCTCGTCCATGATCGGCGCGGCGCCCTTCTCGCGGGCCAGTTCCAGACCGGTTTCCCAGCCGGCCACGGCCATGTCGCGGGCGATGGCTTCGGTGAATTCGCACGATTCCTTGGAGCCGTACTTCATCTGGAGCATGGTCATGGTGCTGCCCAGGCCGAGGAAGCCCATGCCGTGGCGGCGCTTGCGCATGATCTCGTTGCGCTGCTGCTCCAGCGGCAGGCCGTTGACCTCGACCACGTTGTCGAGCATGCGGGTGAACACGCGCACCACTTCCTTGTACTCGTCCCAGTCGAAGCTGGCCTTGTCGGTGAACGGATCGCGCACGAACTTGGTCAGGTTGACCGAGCCCAGCAGGCAGGCGCCGTACGGCGGCAGCGGCTGTTCGCCACACGGGTTGGTGGCGCGGATGTTCTCGCACCACCAGTTGTTGTTCATCTCGTTGACGCGGTCGATCAGGATGAAACCCGGCTCGGCGTAGTCGTAGGTGGAGACCATGATCATGTCCCACAGGTGGCGGGCACGGATGTGGCCGTAGACCTTGCAGGCGACCAGGCCATCGTCGCGGACGATGTAGTTCTCGTGGGTCGGCCAGTCGCGCCAGACCACGTCCTCGGCCTTGGCCAGGTCGATGTCGCCGTGTTCCTTGGTGTTGAACGGGAACACCAGCGGCCAGTCGGCATCGGTCTTGACCGCCTCCATGAAACCGTCGGTGATCAGCAGCGACAGGTTGAACTGGCGCAGGCGCCCGTCCTCGCGCTTGGCGCGGATGAAATCCTTCACGTCCGGGTGCGACACATCAAACGTGCCCATCTGCGCGCCACGACGGCCACCGGCACTGGACACGGTGAAGCACATCTTGTCGTAGATATCCATGAAGGACATCGGACCGGAGGTGTAGGCGCCGGCGCCGGCGACGAATGCGCCGCGCGGGCGCAGCGTGGAGAACTCGTAGCCGATGCCGCAGCCGGCTTTCAGGGTCAGGCCCGCTTCGTGGACCTTCTCCAGGATGCCGTCCATCGAGTCGGTGATGGTGCCCGACACGGTGCAGTTGATCGTGCTGGTGGCCGGCTTGTGTTCCTGCGCGCCGGCATTGGAGGTGATGCGGCCGGCCGGGATGGCACCGCGGCGCAGCGCCCAGACGAAACGCTCGTACCAGTAGGCGCGCTTCTCTTCACTGGCTTCGGCATCGGCCAGGGCACGGGCCACGCGCTGGTAGGTACCGTCGATATCGGCATCCAGCGCTTCACCCGCCTTGGTCGTGAGGCGGTACTTCTTTTCCCAGATGTCCTGCGAGGCAGGCTGCAGAGGGATCAGGTCCGATTTGGTTTGATTGCTGACCACTTCAAGACGCACCGTGCTCATGATTATGGAAATTCTCTTCAAGGCGCCATGGGGCGCGATTTGGCTCTTCCCCGGCGGGCCGGGCGGCAACGACGACGACGCACAGCCGCGTGGTTACGCGCCTGCTGGCGAGATGAGGGGACTCCGGGGACTACCGGTTATCTGCATCGTTTTCGCTGTCATTGCACGCCTTCCGCTGGGGTGCTCGCCCCGAGCATAACCCTACTGCTTGGGGGCGCGTTTCACATCAACCCAATATATTGTGGCTGATGGCGAGGCCAAGCTTACCCAGCGGCAAGGTGATGTCAAACGAAAAATCTGCCGCCAGCCCCTTGCAATCGGCGAAGCGCTTGCCGGCCTTGGGATTGCGGCGGTGCGGAATATTTCATTGTCGATTTAGCCATCGGCGGCCACACTCGCGTTCAGTGAATTCCGCCCCATCCCGACGCGCCCCCTGGCGCCTGTGCACGGAGCTACCGCACTTATGCGACCGATCCCCACTTTGCTGCCTCTGGCCCTGGCCGCCGCCTTCGGTGGCTTTACCGCCACGGCGATCAACGCCCACCTGGACAACCGTGCCGATGCAGCGCCGCTGGCCAGCGCGCTGCCGGCCACGGCCGCGTTGCCGGCCTCGGTGGCCGGGCAGCCGCTGCCCTCGCTGGCGCCGATGCTGGAGCAGGTGATGCCGGCCGTGGTCAGCGTCAATACCAAGCAGGTGGTACGGGTGCGCAACCCCTACTTCAACGATCCGTTCTTCCGCCGCCTGTTCCCGCAGGTGCCGGCCGAGCGCATCAACGAGTCGCTCGGCTCGGGCGTGATCATCGATGCGGCCAAGGGCTATGTGCTGACCAACCACCATGTGATCGAAAACGCCGACGATGTGCAGGTGACCCTGGCCGACGGACGTACGGTCAAGGCCGAGTTCCTCGGCTCCGATGCCGACACCGACATCGCGTTGATCCGCATCCCGGCCGAGAAGCTCACCGAGATCCGCCTGGGCAACAGCGACCAGCTGCGCGTGGGCGACTTCGTGGTCGCCATCGGCAACCCGTTCGGCTTCAGCCAGACGGTGACCAGCGGCATCGTCTCGGCGGTGGGCCGCAGTGGCATCCGCGGGCTGGGCTACCAGAACTTCATCCAGACCGATGCCTCGATCAACCCGGGCAACTCCGGCGGTGCGCTGGTCAACCTGTCCGGCCAGCTGATCGGCATCAACACCGCCAGCTTCAACCCGCAGGGCAGCATGGCCGGCAACATCGGCCTGGGCCTGGCCATTCCCTCCAACCTGGCGCGCGACGTGGTCGAGCAGCTGATCACCAAGGGCGTGGTGGTGCGCGGCACGCTGGGCGTGGAAACGCAGAACCTGAGCCCGCAGATCGCGCAGGGCCTGGGACTGGCCGAAGCACGCGGCGCACTGGTGACGCGGGTGCTGCCCGCCTCGGCGGCGATGGCCGCCGGGCTGAAGGCCGGCGATGTGATCACCGCGATCAACGGCCAGCGCGTGGACAACGCGCAGGCGCTGCACAACTTCGAGGGCCTGCAGCCGGTAGGCCGCACGGTGGAGCTGGAAGTGCGTCGCGACAGCAGAGCGCTGCAACTCAAAGCCACCTTGAAGGAACAGCCGCGTGCGGTCAGCGGCGAAACGCTGGATCCGCGTCTGAGCGGCGCGACCTTCGCCGATCTGCCCGAATCACTGCGTCAGGCCGGCCTCAACGGCGTGCTGGTCAGCAACGTGGCACGGGGCAGCCGCGCCGCACAATCGGGGCTGGCCAGTGGCGATGTGATTCTTGCCGCCAGCAGCGGGGAGTTCACCGATCTGGCCAGCTGGCGCGCCAGTTTCCAACCACGCCCGCCGCAACTGGCGCTGAGCATTCTGCGCGGCAACACGCGCGGTCAGCTGTTGATGCGATGATGGTTCATCGTCCGTAACGCGCCTTACACCCCGCGACTGGTATTTCTGGACGCCCGCTGCAACCCGCGCGCCGCCTCGCGGCGCTCCCGCTGAAACCAGGAGATCACGATGAGCCCCACCAATACCGAAAACATGAAAGAGCATCTGGGCGAGGCCGGCGCGCACCTGAAGTCGGCCGCGAATGCCGCCGGCTCGGCGGTCAAGGGCGCCGCCGGCGCCGCCACTGACGAACTGCGCCTGGGCAAGGCCAACATGAAGGCCGAGCTGTCTGACAGCGCCCTGTCCGGCTTGGCCGCGGCCGAGCTGGGCGGTGCCGCCGCCAAGGAACAGATGGACGCACTGATGGACAAGAGCAAGGATCTGATCGACAGCGCCGCCGAGCTGATCCGCGAGCGGCCACTGGCCTCCTTCGGCGTGGCCTTCGCCGCCGGCTGGATCATCGCCAAGCTCGCCCGCAGCAACGACTGACCGGCGTGAGCGAACACGCCACACCGCCACCGGGTGAACCGGCAGGAGCGGATGCGCCAGCCCCCGGACTGGAAGAGAGCATCCGCCAGATCGGCAATGCCGGTCGCCAGACGCTGGATTCGGCCTCCCACACGTTCCGTTCGCTGCGGCGCCTGGCCTCGGCCGATTTGGCCCTGGCCCGCAGCGCCTTCGGCCGTGCCCTGGCTTGGAGCGGGGTGGCGATCGTGTTCGGCGCCTCGGCGTGGCTGCTGCTGGCCGCCACGCTGGTCGCGTTGCTGCAGTACCTGGGCCTGTCACTGTTCATATCGCTGCTGGTCCCCACCCTCGCCAGTCTGGCGATGGCCGGCTATGCGATCTGGAGGGTGTCGTACTTCTTCCACCACACCGGCATGCATGCCACCCGCCGGCAGCTGTCGCGGATGGGCCTGTTCGATGAGCCCGGCGATGAAGATCCCGATGCCCACGTGACCGTGCCCGGGGACAACACGCCATGAAGTTCGAAGTCCTGCAGCGCCGCGTGCGGCGCGCCGAAGCCGTGGTGCAGGTCCGCAGCACCGAAACCCTCAGCCAGTGGAATTTGCTCAACCATGTCTGGCGGCGCGCCTGGACCCCCGGGCGCATCGTCATCGCCGGCCTGGCAGGCGGCTTTGCGGCCGGCAAGCTGGAGCCCGGTGGCGCCTTCAGCGGTGGCCGCTGGCTGCAGATGATCGGCTCGGTCTCCGGACTGGTGGCCTCGGCACAGGCCTCGGTGGCTTCATTTGCGGCCGCAGCCGCGGGCATGGCGGCGCAACAGGCCAGCGCTGCGGCCGATGATGCCGGACAGGCGGCCGAAACCGCCGCTTCGACCGGTGCCGCAGCCGCCGACCCCGTGCAGCCACGCGCGGCCGAAGCCGCCACCGATGTATCAGAGTCCTGAGCTCCCGCGCCGGCACACCGCCCCTCCCTCTTTCTGAGCATCGTCCGCATGTCCGAGTCGTTGCCCGAAATTGCCGCACCTGAGGACCCGCCTGCCCCCGCGCCACGTCCGCGTTCGCCGACGGCGCTGGTGGTGCTGGCCACCCTGGCCGTCGGCTACACGCTGTGGGCCGCGCAGAGCGTGATCCTGCCGGTGCTGCTGGCGATGTTCTTCGCACTGGTGGGAAACCCGATCATCCGCGGGCTGCAGAGGCTGCATGTCCCGCGGTTTCTGGGCGCCGTGCTGGTGTTGCTGGGTGGGCTGGCCGGCAGTGGCGCGCTGGCGGTGCAGCTGGCCGGGCCGGCCAGCGACTGGGTGCAAGAGGCGCCGCAGCAGATGCGGCAGATCTCGCGCCAGGTGCAGGCGCTGGTCAAACCGGTGCAGCAGGCCAACCAGGCGGCCGAGAGCTTTGCCCGCGCCGCCGCCGGCGAGGGCAGCCGCAAGGTGCAGGTGATCCGTACCCAGCTCGATGACCCCTACAAGGCGCTGGTGCGCACGCCCAAGCTGGCAGCCTCGGCGCTGGCGGTGGTGCTGCTGACGCTGTTTTTCATGATCTATGGCGACAGCCTGCAACGGCATGTGCTGGCGCTGCTGCCCACCCGCCAACAGAAGCGTTTCACCGCCGACATCCTGCGCTCGATCGAGCGCGAGATCTCGCGCTACGTGCTGACCATCAGCGTGATCAACGTGCTGCTGGGGCTGGCCCTGGCCGGCGCGCTGATGCTGCTGGGCATCGCGCTGCCCGAAGCGTTGCTGTGGGGCACGGTGGCGGCACTGCTGAATTTCGCGCCCTACGTGGGGCCGCTGCTCGGCATCGCGTTGATGCTGCTGATGGGCTTTGTGCAGTTCCGCGATCCGCTCACCGCGTTCCTGCCGGCGCTGTGCTACCTGGCCTTGCACACGCTGGAGGGCCAGCTGGTGACGCCGGTGGTGCTCGGCCGCAGCATGGCGATCTCGCCGCTGATGCTGATCCTGGCGCTGATGCTGTTCGGCTGGCTGTGGGGGATGGTCGGGCTGTTGCTGGCGGTGCCGCTGCTGGTCTGCGTGAAACTGGTGCTGACCCGGCTGGACGGCATGCAGGGCTGGGCCAGGCTGCTGGAATAGTGCATCGCAGGCCTGCGCCGATGGCTTGACGTAAAATGGCGCGGTGAACTTCCCTGTCCTAGCCATCACCCTCGATCTGGACGACACCCTCTGGCCGTTCGCGCCCATCGGCGCGCGGATCGACCAGGTGCTGCACGACTGGATGCGCGAGCACAGCCCGGCGACGGCCACCCTGTACCCGGTGGAAGCGATGCGCGAACTGCGCGAGCGCACCTTCGTCGACAACCCCCATCTGCACCATGACCTGAGCGCGTTGCGGCGGCTGACACTGGCCGAAGCGCTGGACAACAGCGGCGCCAACCCGGCGCTGCTGGAGCCGGCCTATGAGGCCTTCTACGCCGCGCGCAACCAGGTCGAGTTCTATCCCGATGCACTGGCCGCGCTGCGCCGTATCGCCACGCGCGTGCCGGTGGCGGCGGTCAGCAACGGCAACGCCGATCTGCAGCGCATCGGCATCGGCGAGCTGTTCGCCTTCCAGCTGGGTTCGCGCGAGTTCGGCGCGGCCAAGCCGGACCCGGGCATCTTCCATGCCGCCTGCGAGCGCCTCGGCGTGGCGCCGGCACAGGTGCTGCACGTCGGCGATCACGCCGAGATGGACGTGGCCGGCGCCATCCGCGCGGGCCTGCGCGGTTGCTGGATCAATCGCGACGCACATACATGGACCCATCCGGAGCTGCAGCCCGATCTGCAGTTCGACACCCTGACCGGACTGGCCGACTGGCTCGATGCCAACGCATCCAGCCACCTGGCCTGAACCGGCGGCCGCCACCAGACGCAGTAGAGGTATTGCATGTCCACGCTCAATGGTTTCACCACGGATTCTTCGCACGCGCTCCCCCTGTACGTGCTCGACCACAACGGTTTTGCCGCGTGGAACGCGCAGCAGCCGGCCGCCCTGCAGGCCTGGCTGAAGAGCCAGCAGTTCAGCGCCGCGCCCGGCTCGGTCGCGCTGCTACCCGGCACCGACGGCCTGGCCGGTGCGGTGCTGGGCGTGGGTGATCGCGCCGATGCCTACAGCTATGCGCACGCCCCGTTCGCGCTCCCGGCCGGCAGTGTCTGGAAGGTGGCCGGCGAACTGGATATGGCCAGTGCCAGCAACCTGCAGCTGGGCTGGGGCCTGGGCAGCTACCGCTTCGCCCGCTACCGCAAGCCGGCACGCGCACCGGCGCAACTGCTGGCCTCCCCGTCCAGCGAAGTGGCCGATGTCATCACCGCCTGCCTGCGCGTGCGCGACTGGGTCAATACGCCCACCGAGGACATGGGCCCGCAGCAGCTGGAAGATGCCGCACGTGCGCTGGTGAACGCCCATGGCGGCGAACTGGAAGTGATCGCCGGCGACGAACTGCTGGAACAGAATTTCCCGACCATCCATGCGGTCGGCCGCGCCTCGCACCGTGCACCGCGACTGATCGCACTGCGCTGGGGCAAGGCCGATGCGCCGCATCTGGCGCTGGTCGGCAAGGGCGTGTGTTTCGACACCGGCGGCCTGGACCTGAAGCCGGCTGATGGCATGCGCAACATGAAGAAGGACATGGGCGGCGCCGCCCACGCGCTGGCGCTGGCCGGGCTGGTGATGGCACAGGAACTGCCAGTGCGGCTGACCCTGCTGATCGCCGCGGTGGAGAACGCGGTCGGCCCGGACGCGTTCCGTCCCGGCGAGGTCATCACCACCCGCAAGGGCATCACCGTGGAGATCGACAACACCGACGCCGAGGGCCGGCTGGTGCTGTGCGATGCGCTGACCTATGCCAGCGAGCAGCAGCCCGAGGCGATCATCGATTTCGCCACGCTCACCGGCGCGGCGCGGATCGCGCTGGGCCCGGACCTGCCGGCGCTGTTCGCCAACGATGACACCCTGGCCCAGCAGTGGCTCGACGCCGGCGACGCCACCCGCGATCCGGTCTGGCGCATGCCGTTGTGGCGCCCGTACCTGCGCTACCTCAACAGCGGTATCGCCGACATGGCCAATGCCGGTTCGCGCATGGCCGGCTCGGTCACCGCCGCGCTGTATCTGGAACGCTTCATCGAAGCCGGCCAGACCTGGGCGCATCTGGACGTGTACGCGTGGAACGACAGCGCGCGCGCGGGCCGTCCGGCCGGGGGCGAAGCGCTGGCGCTGCGCTCGGCCTGGGCGATGCTCAAGACCCGTTACGGCCGCTGAGCATCACCGCTGCGGGCTGATGTCCTGACGGGCGTCAGCCCGCGGTGTGCAACAACGGTCGCAACTCGCGCATCCGTGCCTGGGTGGCCGGCCCGACCAGCGCGAAGGCGGTATTTCCCTCCGCCCAGTACTGCGCCAGCAGGCGCCCATCGCGGCGCTCGCCCTGGCTGAAGCGGTCGCTGCGCGGCCGCAGATACAGGCCGATGCGGGCCCCGTCGGCATCCTGGTAGACCAGCATGGCCGCCGCGCCTTCCGGGGTGGACAGCATGCGTCCGCCCTGCAGCTGGAACCCCTGCGACTGCAGGTCCGGCGCCGCGCCGGCCGCGCCGAAGTTGGCCTGCAGCCAGCCCTGCAGCGGACTGTCACGACCGGCCCCGGACTCCAGCGGCACATCCGTGTCGGCAAACAGACGGTAGGCAGCGACGGCATCGGCCATCGGCAGGCGCTCACCGGCCATGCGCAGCTCGCGCGCCTGCCAGCCCAGCGTCGTGCCAAGACCGAGGGCGAGCACACAACTGGCGACCAGCCCCATCCGCGCGCGTCGTTGCCGCTGCAGCTGGCGGCGGATCTGCGGCGGCGCCAGGGGGGTATCGGCCGGCAATGGCTCCAGACCGGCCCAGGTCGCACGCAGCGAGGCGGCATCGCGTTTCCAGCCGGCGATGCGCGCGGCCTGCTCCGGGTGGTTTTGCAGCCAGTGCTCCAGGGTGCGGACACGGTCGGCGTCCAGGCGCCCATCCACGTAGGCGTGCAGTGCTTCGTCGTCGGGAGGCAGTGTGTTCATTTCAGTACCCGCAGTGCCGGAGTGGTATCGGCGGTGCCTTCATCCAGCGCACGCAGCCGGTCGCGCGCCCGCGACAGCCGTGACATCACCGTGCCGATCGGAATGCCCAGCGCCTCGGCCGCTTCGCGATAGCTGAAGCCTTCAACACTGACCAGCATCAGCAACGCCCGCTGTTCGACCGGCAGCCGGGCAAAGGCGGCCAGCTGCGCACGTCCATCGTGTACGCGCTCTGCCGATGGCGAGGTGCCGGCCTGCTGCGGTGCGAACAAGGCCACCACCCGCTGCCAGCGCGCCGCTCGCCGGCGTTCGTCCATGAACTGGCGATAGAGGATGGAGAACAGCCAGGCCTGCAGCGCATCGTCCTCGCGCCGGGTATGCCAGCGGCGCAGTGCGCGCTCCAGCGTGGCCTGCACCAGATCGTCCGCACTGGCCGGATCGGCCGCCAGTGAGCGGGCAAACCGGCGCAAGCGGGGCAACAGCGCGCGCAGGCGTTCGTCGTCGAAGGTATCCATCACAGTCAGGCAGCAGAGTTACAGGTATGACGCTAATGTCGGAGGATTATTCCCGGACCGGGCAAAACCTTTCCGGAATATTTTTCGCAGTCCGATGGAATAGACAGCGCGCCCGCACGTCCTACCTGTCAACACACCCAGGAAACGCCCATGACTGCCGACTCTCCCCCCCCTGTAACGCGCCGACACCGCTGGCTGCCGCTGGCCGGTATCGCGGGCATCGCCGGGCTCGGCGCGGTCGCCTTTGCCTGGTCGGCCGGCTGGATCGGCAGCAGCCAGCGCCTGACCGCGTCCACGTTCATCAACACGATCGAGGCCACCGGCGCGCGGCATCCCGGTTTCCGCCGTGCCCACAGCAAGGGCATCTGTGTGACGGGCACCTTCCAGGGCACGGCCGAGGGCGCTGCGTTGTCCAAAGCCCGGGTGTTCTCGCAGACGGCGGTGCCGGTGCTGGGGCGGATGTCGATTGGCGGCGGCGATCCGCATGGCGCCGATGCCGCGGCCCGCGTGCGCAGCATGGCGCTGCAACTGCGCAGCGACGACGGCCAGGAGTGGCGGATGGCGATGAACAGCTTCCCGTTCTTCGCCGTGCCCTCGGCGGCGGCGTTTCTGGAGCAGACCCGCGCCCAGATCCCGGATCCGGCCACCGGCAAGCCCGACCCGGCCAAGATGGCCGTCTTCCTGGACAAGTACCCGCAGGCGCGGCGATTCCAGGCCTGGGCCAAGTCGGCGCCGTGGTCCAGCAGCTGGGCCAACACCGCTTACAACGGCATCCACAGCTTCCGCTTCATCAACGCCGCCGGCGACGCCCAGCCGGTGCGCTGGTCGATGCGGCCCCAGGCGCCGTTTGTGGAAATGGACAAAGCCCAGCGCGCGCAGGCTCCGCTGGACTATCTGGCCGAGGAACTGGGCCAGCGCCTGGCCGCCGGCCCGGTGCGCTGGGACATGCAGGTGAGCCTGCCCGAGCCCGGTGATGCGATCGACGATCCCTCCCAACCCTGGCCGGAAAACCGCCAGCAGGTGACGGTGGGCACGCTGACACTGCTGCAGTGGCAGCCGCAGGCCGACGGCGCCTGCCGCGATCTGAACTTCGATCCCCTGATCCTGCCCACCGGCGTGGAAGCGTCCGATGACCCGATCCTGGCGGCGCGCTCGGCGGTGTATGCCAAATCATTCGACCGGCGCGAACGCGAAATCGCCAGCGGCAAAGCCATCCAAGCCACCGGCCAGGGAGTAACCCGATGAGCGGCTCACCCATGAAACCTGATCCTTCGCACTTCAACCTGCTCGCCCGCCTGCTGCACTGGAGCATGGCAGTGCTGATCCTGACGATGCTGTTTGTCGGCGTGATCATGGTCGCCTCGCTGACCTTGCGGCCGGCGCTGATCGACCTGCATCGCCCGCTCGGGATCGCCATCCTGCTGCTGGCACTGGTGCGCCTGGGCAACCGCCTGAGCCACCGCGCGCCGCCGCTGCCAGCCGATCTGCCTGCCATCCAGAAGTTCGCCGCGGAGGCATCGCACTGGGTGCTGTATGCGCTGATGCTGGCGATGCCGCTGATCGGCTGGGCGATGCTGTCGGCCGGCGGCTATCCGGTCGTGATGTTCGGCAGCGTGCATCTGCCGGCGATCGTGCCGCACTCGCCCGGGCTGTATGCGCCGTTGCGGGCAGCGCACGGGCTCCTGGCCTACCTGCTGTTCGCCACGGTGCTGGTGCACCTGTCGGCGGCGCTGTACCACGCCTGGGTACGCCGCGACGGCGTGTTCCAGGCGATGGCCCGCGGCCCACGCCGCGAGCGTCCGTAACGGCTACAGCCAGCCTTTCTGCCGCGCGAGGCGATACGCCTCGATGCGGTTGGCCACGCCGAGCTTGCCGATGCATTCGGACAGGTAGTTGCGCACCGTGCCGTGCGACAGGCCGAGCTGTTCGGCGATCTCGTTGGCCGAGCGGCCTTCGCCGGCCAGTCGCAACACCTGGCGCTCGCGGTCATTGAGCGGATCGGCTTCGGACCACGCTTCGACCGCGAGCTGCGGATCGATCGCGCGGCCACCGCGCTGCACCTGGCGCAGGGCCTCGGCCAGCTTCTCGGCCGGAGCATCCTTGAGCAGATAGCCCTGCACGCCGGCATCCAGCGCGCGGCGCAGGAAGCCACTTCGCGCGAAGGTGGTGACGATCACCACCTTCACCGGCAGCCCGTGGCGCTGCACGCGCTGGGCCAGTTCCAGCCCGGTCAGTCCCGGCATCTCGATATCGGTGACCAGCACATCGGGCGTGAGCCGCTGCAGCTCCCGCCAGGCGATCTCGCCATCGGCCGCGGTGCCAATCACTTCGATATCCGTCTCCAGGTTGAGCAGCGCCGACAACGCGCCGCGCACCATCGCCTGGTCCTCGGCCAGCAGGATGCGGATCATGCGCGGACCTCCCCGGCCGCGGCTGCGTCAGGCGGCAACGGTGCAGCATCTGCCAGCGGCAACGACGGCGTCGTGGCAGTGACGGGAATGCGCACCTTCAACCGTGTTCCCTGCCCCTTGGGCGAATCGATCCGCAGCTCGCCCCCCAGCGCCAGTACCCGCTCACGCATGCCGGCCAGGCCGTTGCCATTGGCCGCCACACCGCCTCGGCCATCATCGACGACCTCCATCCACACCGCGCCGGGCTCGCTGTGGATGGCGATCTGCGCCGCATTGGCCTGGGCATGCCGGGCGATATTGGTGGCCGCTTCGCGCAGGATCATCGACAGCCCCGCCTCGATCCAGGCCGGCATCGGCGGCGGTGGCGAATAGCGCAGATGCACATGCGAGGACTCCAGCAGCAGATGCGCCGACGCCAGTTCGGCGGCCAGATCGGCGGCGCGGAATCCGGTGACCGCACTGCGCACCTGTGCCAGCGCATCCCGGGCGATCTGCTCGGCCTCGGCCAGCTCGCGCTGCGATCGCTGCGGGTCACGCTCGAACAACTTGCGCGACAGCTCCATTTTCAACGTAATCAATGACAGGGTATGGCCGAGCAGGTCATGCAGATCCCGACCGATGCGCTCGCGCTCGGCGGTAGCGGCCAGGCGGCGCACCTCTTCATGCGAGAGCCGCAGCGCGGCGTCCTTCTCGCTGCTGGCGCGCTCCACGTTGACGATGATGCCGATGATGACCGCCAGCACCGGCACCCAGGCAACGGTCTGCCACGGGTAGCCGATCCACGAGGCCAGCGCCACGAACACCACGTTCAACAGCAGCACTTCGATCAGGTAGCGACCGGTGCCGATGGCGCGGTTGGCCCGCAGCATCACGCAGCCGAAAATGAAGTAGCTCAGACCGGACGGATAGACGCGCAGCAGTACCATCGACAACACGATCATTACCAGCGCGAACAATGGCGCGCGGCGTCGTGGCGCCAGCAATGCCATCGCGTACAACAGAAGGAACAGCGGATAGGACCACAGCGTGATCAGCGCCCAGCGCACGGTGTAACCGCCGCCGAACATCGGCGTGATGAACACCCACACCGTCCAGAACAGATGGACCGCGTCGATCCAGGGCCATTTTCCGAGCCTGAGGTTGTCGGCCACCACCGAATCCGGGGCCGGCGCAAGCCAGGCGGGGAGAAGACGGGACATCAGCGGACGGCTCCGGTTGCAGTGCGGGCCATGATGCCATCAGCCATGACGGTGCAGACGCCACGCCGCCAGCAGCGTCACCGCGACAGTGAACACCGCCAGCCATGCCACATGCGGCCAGGTGCTACCCGTATCGAAGCCGAGCGAGGACTGGGCGATCAGGTTCAGGTGATGACTGGGCCAGATCGGCGCCAGCGTGCGCAGCAGCGGCGGCAGCATCGACAGCGGGAACCACAGCCCCGACAGCAAGGCCATCGGCAGGTACAGCAGGTTCACCAGCGCCGGCGCGGCATCGCCCTTCACCCGCGTGCCAATCAACAGACCCAACGCGCAGAATGGCAACGCGCCCAGCACACAGGTCACGGTCAGGCGCAGCACCTGGGATGCCGACAACGCCACGCCCGCGACCAGCACCGCCAGCACCTGCAACAGCACCCCGATCATCAGCGCCATCAGCATCGCCATCACCATCTTGCCGACGAGGTAGGCGGCCGGTGGCATCGGCAGCGCACGTTTGAGCCTGAGCAGGCCGTTGCCGCGCTCCAGCGCCAGCGATACGCCAAAGCAGAACAGGCCGGGCGCCATCACCCCGAAGGTGGAATAGGTGCCCAGCAGGAAGCGCGGCCCGTCAGCGGAATGGCCGAAACCCAGCATCACCGCGAACATCAGGTAGAAAGTGGCGGGGAACAGCAGCGAGGGCAGCACGAAGCCGGGGCTGCGCAGGTAGCGCAGGCATTCGGCGCGCGCCTCCTGCAGATAGGCACCGAGCAGGCGCCGGCCGGACATGGCGGGCACGGTACGCGTACCGGCCAGGATCGAAGAGGAGGTGTTCATCAGGCCGCCTGTGCGTGGGGGTGGGTGAGATCGTAAAACGCCTCTTCCAGTCCGGCCGGTTTGACCTCCAGCGCGGACAGGTCCGGATCGGCAGCAAGCAGGCGCCGTACCACCGCCTCCACCTGGTCGCAGGCCAGATGCAGGCGGTCGCCCTCGCGCTGGGCCTGGCGCACGCCCGGCCAGCGTGCGACCTGCGCGGCATCCAGCTGCGACTGGCAACGCACCGTGCGGACCAGCACGCGGGCCCGCAGGGCCGCGACGCTGCCGTCGCTGACCACCTGCCCACGCCGCATCACGCAGATGCGGTCGGCCAGTTGCTCTGCCTCTTCCAGATAGTGGGTGGTCAGCACCACCGCCGCACCCTCGTCCACCAGGGTGCGCACCGTGGCCCACAGCCGCTGCCGCGCGGGCAGGTCGAGGCCGACGGTGGGCTCGTCCAGAAACAGCAGGCGCGGCCGGCCACAGATGGCGACGGCGAACTGCACACGTCGCTGCTGGCCTCCGGAAAGTCTTCCGTAGCGACGTTGCAGCAGGTCCTCGATACCAGCCAGCGCCGCACATTCGTCCACGGTGCGCGGCATCGGGTAGTAGCTGGCCGACAGCCGCAGCAGTTCCGCCACGCTCAGAGTTTCCGGCAGCTGGGCGTCCTGCAGCATCACCCCGATATTGCGCCGTGCCGCCAGTTGCTGCGGATCGTCACCGAACAAGTGCACCTGCCCGGCATCGGCGCGCAGCAGGCCCAGCAGCAGGCCGATGGTGGTGCTCTTGCCGGCGCCGTTGGGCCCGAGCAGCGCCAGCACCTGTCCGGCATGCAGGTCCAGGTCCACGCCATCCAGCGCCGCCAACGCACCGTAGCGTTTGTACACACCACGCAGGCTGGCCAGCACTTCCTTGCCCTGCTCCATCACCATCACCTCCAGGCGGAATGGCGCCACGGTAGGCGCGACACGCCGATGGCGGCAGTCCCGGCGGTCAGGCAAAGCAGGTGACACCCGTCACCTGTGCCGCCGCTGCCGGCTGCCTATGCTTGGCTCCAGCCCTGACCTTCCCGTCGCACCGGTTTGGGGTACCTTCCGTCACATTCCCCGTCACGCGCCGTCTTCTCCCACATGAATGCATCTGCTGAACTGCTGAAGGAACTCCGCATCGACCGCTCCGCGCCGCCGCGCGGCCCCTCGCCATCACGGCGCTGGTGGTGGGTGGTGGCGGGTCTGGCGCTGCTGCTGGCCCTGGCCGCGGGCATGTGGTTGGGGCGCAAGCCGGCACTGACGGTGGACACCGCGCTGGTGCTTGCCATGGCGCAGAACGGCAGTGGCACCGCCTCGGTGCTCGATGCCAGCGGCTACGTGGTCGCACGGCGCATGGCCACCGTCTCGGCCAAGATCACCGGCAAGGTGCGTGAGGTGATGATCGAAGAAGGCATGCGCGTGGAAGAAGGCCAGGTGATGGCCACGCTGGATCCGATCGATGCCAATGCGCAGCGCAGCCTCAGTGCCGCACAGCTGTCAGCCGCACGCAGCCAGATCGGCGGCCTGCAGGCACAGCTGCGCCAGAGCGAGACCGAAGTCACGCGCCTGCACTCCCTGGTCGGCCAGCAGCTGGTGTCACGCTCGCAGTACGACCAGGCCGTGGCGGCCCGCGACAGTCTGCGTGCGCAGTTGGCCACCGCCCGCCACAACGCCGAGGTGGCGCGCGACGCGCTGGCCATCGCCGACCTGGGCGTGGACAACAACATCGTGCGCGCGCCGTTCTCCGGCGTGGTCACCGCCAAGGCCGCGCAGCCCGGCGAAATCGTCTCGCCGCTGTCGGCCGGCGGCGGCTTCACCCGCACCGGCATCGGCACCATCGTCGATATGGATTCGCTGGAAGTGGAAGTGGAAGTGGGCGAGGCCTTCATCGGCCGCGTGCAGCCGAAGATGCCGGTGGAGATCGTGCTCAACGCCTATCCGGACTGGAAGATCCCCGGCGAGGTGATCGCGATCATCCCCACCGCCGACCGCGGCAAGGCCACGGTGAAGGTCCGCGTAGCGTTGAAGGTGAAAGACCCGCGTGTGGTGCCGGAAATGGGCGTGCGGGTGAGCTTCCTGGAGAAGGCCGCGCCGGCTGGAACCGCGGCCCCCAAGGGGGTACGGGTACCGGGCGCGGCCATCGTGCAGCGTGACGGCAAACCGACGGCATTCGTGCTGCAGGCCGACAACACCGTGCGGGCGCAGGCCGTGCAGACCGGCGCCACGCTGGGCAAGGACAAGCAGGTGCTGGCGGGTCTGGGCGTGGGGCAGACGGTGGTGCTCGATCCGCCGGATGCCTTGAAGGATGGCGACAAGGTGGCGCTGGCGGGCGCGGACAAGTAAGCGCCCTGCCCGCTGGCCGGGCGTATCCGCTGCGGTGCCGGGAATCACGCGCTGATTGTGCTGCAGGTTTTGTATGAACCGCCTGTGCGCTCCAGCGCGGGGCGGCCCTTGCCGTCGTTCCACGCCGCCGTGCCCTGCACCTGCCAGGTGGCAGGCCCACATTCCTTCCGTCACTGCTGAGGTCTACCCATGAGCCCCCTCGTTTCCTTGCGCAACATCACCAAGACCTATCAGCGCGGCCCGGAGAAAGTGCAGGTGCTGCAGGGCATCGATCTGGATATCGCGCGGGGCGACTTCGTCGCGCTGATGGGTCCGTCCGGTTCGGGCAAGACCACGCTGCTCAACCTGATCGGCGGGCTGGATGCGCCCAGCGGCGGCGAGATCAACATCGAAGACCAGCGTATCGACCAGCTCAGCGGCGGCCAGCTCTCCACCTGGCGCAGCCACCACGTCGGCTTCGTGTTCCAGTTCTACAACCTGATGCCCATGCTCACCGCGCAGAAGAACGTGGAATTGCCATTGCTGCTGACCGGCCTCAACGCCAGCGAACGCAAGCGCCGCGCGCAGATCGCGCTGACCCTGGTCGGCCTGGCCGATCGCCGCGACCATCGCCCCAATGAACTGTCCGGTGGCCAGCAGCAGCGCGTGGCCATCGCCCGCGCCATCGTCTCCGACCCGACCTTCCTGATCTGCGACGAGCCCACCGGCGATCTCGACCGCCAGAGCGCGGAGGAAGTGCTGGGGCTGCTGCAGCTGCTCAACCGCGAACATGGCAAGACCATCATCATGGTCACCCATGACCCCAAGGCCGCCGAGTACGCCACCCACACCGTGCATCTGGACAAGGGCGAGCTGGTCGACGCCCCGGTGCACTGAAGGAGCCCGGTCATGAAAAAACAACACCAACGGTCTTCGTTATGGCGCAGCCGCCCGCACGGTGGCGCACAGGCAGGTACGCCATGAAGTACTTCTCCCTGATCTGGGCGCAGCTGTTCCGCAGCCGTACGCGCACCCTGTTCACGCTGCTGTCCATCGTCACCGCGTTCCTGCTGTTCGGCATGCTCGATTCGGTGCGCGTGGCCTTCGCCAGTGGTGGCAGCAGCGTGGCCGGTGCCAACCGGCTGGTGGTCGCCTCGCGCCTGTCCATCACCCAGTCATTGCCGATCCGGCTGGAATCGCAGATCCGCCAGGTGGAAGGCGTCGACGATGTCACCTATGCGATGTGGTTCGGCGGCATCTACCAGGACCAGAGGAACTTCTTCCCCAACTTCTCGGTGGCACCGAACTACTTCGACCTGATGACCGAATTCGATATCCCCAAGGACCAGGTCGAAGCGTTCCGCACCACCCGCACCGGCGCCATCGTCGGAGACTCCCTGGCCAAGCAGTTCGGCTGGAAGATCGGCGACACCATTCCGCTGCAGGCCACGATCTTTCCGCGCGGCGGCAGCAACGACTGGCCGTTGCAGCTGGTCGGCATATTCAAATCCAGGAACACCGCCACCGCGGCCAACGAAGAACGCCAGCTGATGATGAACTGGAAGTACTTCGACGAATCCAACGACTACATCAAAAACCAGGTCAGCTGGTACACCGTGCGGCTGGACAACCCCGACCACGCCTCGCGCGTGGCTCAGGCCATCGACGCGCTCTCGGCCAACTCCGACCATGAAACCAAGAGCCAGACCGAGTCGGCGTTCCAGCAGGCTTTCATCAAGCAGTTCGCCGACATCGGCATGATCGTCACCTCGATCATGGGTGCGGTGTTCTTCACCCTGCTGCTGCTCACCGGCAACACCATGGCGCAAGCGGTGCGCGAGCGCGTTCCCGAGCTGGCGGTGCTCAAGACGCTCGGCTTCAAGGACGGCACCGTGTTGATGCTGGTGATGGTGGAGTCGGTGCTGCTGGTCGGCCTCGGCGGCGCTACCGGTCTGGGACTGGCGGCGCTGGCGCTGCCGGCCATGGCGCCCAAGACCATGGGCCTGCTGCCGCCGGTGGTGCCGGGACAGACCTGGGCGATGGGTGCGCTGCTGATCGTGCTGATCGGGCTGGTGGTGGGCGTGTTGCCGGCGCTGCGCGCCAAGCGCCTGAAGATCGTCGATGCACTGGCCGGGCGCTGAGGAGAACGAGATGAGGAAATTTCTTGCAAATGCGCTGGTCATCGTCCTGCTGGCCATCGGCCTGGGCATCTGGATCGCGCTGCCCTGGGTGGGCGTGGCCGGCGTGGCGATCGTGCTCGCAGGGTGGCTGCTGCTCACCCGCAGCGGCCGGCTGGCCCTGGCCGCCACCCGAATCGGCCTGGCCAGCCTGCCGCAGCGCTGGGGCGCTTCCTCGGTGATCGTCATCGGCATTGCCGGCGTGGTCGGCGTGCTGGTGGCGATGCTGGCGATGGGCCAGGGCTTCCAGGCCACACTGCAAGCCACCGGCAATGACACCACCGCCATCGTGCTGCGCGGCGGCTCGCAGGCCGAAACCAACTCGGTCATCACCCGCGAGCAGGTGCCTCTGCTGGAAACCCTGCCCGGTGTCGCGCGCGGCGACAACGGCCGCCCGCTGGTATCGCCGGAGCTGTCGCAGGTGGTCAACGTCATCTCGCGCAGCGACGGTACCGACGTGAACGCGCAGTTCCGCGGTGTCGGCGAACAGGCCTGGGCAGTGCATGACAAGGTACGCATCGTCGAAGGGCGCCAGTTCGGTGCCGGCCTGCGCGAGATCGTGGCCGGTCGCGGCGCGCAGAAGCAGTTCCGCGACCTGGAAGTGGGCCGCACGCTCAACCTCGGCAACCAGACCTGGACGGTGGTGGGCATCTTCGAATCCGGCGATGCACACGAGTCCGAGCTGTGGACCGATGCGCAGACCTTGGCCGCCACCTACAACCGCAGCGCCTGGCAGTCGATCACGGTGCGTACCGAGGGCAGGCAGGGCTTTGCGACCTTCAAGGCCGCGGTCGAGGCCGATCCGCGCCTGAAGCTGGATGTGGAGACCACCGCCGACTACTACCGAAAGCAGGGCGGAAGCCTCAACGGACTGCTCAAGGTGCTGGGTACGGTGATTGGCGCGATCATGGCGGTGGGCGCGGTATTTGGCGCGCTCAACACCATGTATGCGGCGGTGGCCACGCGGGCGCGGGAGATCGCCACGCTGCGCGCCATCGGCTTCCGCGGCGTGCCGGTGGTCACCGCGGTGATGCTGGAGACCATGCTGCTGGCGCTGCTGGGCGGCCTGCTGGGCGGGGCGGTGGCGTGGCTGGCGTTCAACAACTTCACCGTTTCCACGCTGGGCAACAACTTCAGCCAGGTGGTGTTCCAGTTCAAGGTCTCACCGCCGCTGCTGTGGAGCGGGCTGAAATGGGCGCTGGGGATCGGCCTGGTCGGTGGCCTGTTCCCGGCGTTGCGTGCGGCGCGCTTGCCTATCACCACCGCCCTGCGCGAGACCTGAGGGCTGCGGGCAGCGTCGCGGGAACCGCCGTTGCCCGCGCTTCGGCCGGCCCGTTGACAGTGCCATGGCGGAAACCCTCCCTTCACGCATCTATCCGTTTGGTCCATGATGCGCGCCCGCCTAAGTCCTGGCGGGCAGCGCATCTGTGTGAGCGGATGCTGCGTCCCTCCCCCAACGGTGATGCATCTGTCATGGCGCCCCTCGCGGGCGCTTTTTTTCGTAGTTAGAAAGGAAGTCTGAAAGCGATGTATCTGAAGTCAAAACCGCTGCACACCGCCATTGCCCTCGCATTGGCCAGCAGCTGCACCCCGGTTGCGTTCGCGCAGGACGCCACCGACGCCCCGGTCACCCTGGACCGCATCGAGATCACCGGTTCGCGTATCCGCCAGGCCAATGTCGAGACCGCCCAGCCGGTCATCGCCCTGACCCGCGCCGAAATCGAGAAGAAAGGCTACGTCAACGTCGCCGATATCCTGCAGGACGTCACCGCCGCCGGCGCGCCGGCGCTGAGCCGCGCCTCGGCGCTGTCCTCCGGTCGCGACTACGGCGGCATGTTCGTCAGCCTGCGCAACCTCGGTCCCGAGCGCAGCCTGGTGCTGATCGACGGTCGCCGCATGGGGGTCAGCGCCGGCGGCTACTCCGACGTCGGCTCGATTCCCTCGGCCATTGTTGAACGCGTGGAAGTGCTGACCGACGGCGCCTCGGCGCTGTACGGCTCTGACGCCATCGCCGGCGTGGTCAACGTCATCACCCGCAAGAACTTCGATGGCGGCACCGCCAGCGCCTACGTCGGCCAGTACGGCGAAGGTGATGGCCAGAAGCGCGCCTACAGCGCGACGTTCGGCAAGACCTATGACCGCGGCTGGTTCAGCGTCGGCGCCGAAAGCACCAAGGAAGATCCGGTGCTGGGCGGCGCGCGCGAGTTCACCGCCTATCCTAATGGCCCCTATCACCCCACCGATGGTCTGAACGGCACCACGGCATGGGGCTCGGTCACCGTCGATGGCAAGGTGCTCAGCGTCGGTCCGGGCGGCGATCCGTCGAAGAAGGAGAACTTCAAGCCGGTCGACCGCGCCACCTATGCCAACACCAAGACCAACATGACGCTGCTCTCGGCGCTGGAACGCAAGTCGGCCTTCGCCAACGGCGGCTTCCAGATCACCGACGACCTGCGCGTGGTCGCCGACGTGCTCTACAGCGAGCGCGATTCGGTCAAGCAGCTGGCCGGCTACCCGTACTCGGTATCCCAGGCGCAGGCCAACAGCGGCGCGCGTGCGGCCCTGTCCAAGGACAGCGCGTTCAACCACTGGGGCAAGGACGTGCTGTTCTCGCACCGCACCGAGGAGTTCCCGCGTGCGACCAACAACAGCCTGACCACCAAGCGTGCCAGCGTGGGCCTGGAAGGCAGCTTCGAGACCGGTTCGCACTTCTGGGACTGGAACGTGGGCTACATGTTCAACCGCAACGAGGGCGAGCGCCGCACGCTGCAGAGCATGTACCAGCCGAACGTCAACAACGCGGTCGGCGCCTCCTTCATCGATGCCAATGGCGTGGCCCGCTGCGGCACCGTCGGCAACGTGATCGAAGGCTGCGTGCCGTGGAATCCGCTGGCACCGATGGGCAGCAACAGCCCCGGTTCGCTCAGCGGCGACCCGGCCGTGCGCGACTACCTGTTCAAGAGCTTCGTCGACGATATCCGCAGCACCACGAAGGTGTTCAGCGCCAATATCTCCGGTTCGCTGTTCTCGCTGCCGGCCGGTGACGTGATGGCGGCGATGGGTGTGGAACACCGCAGCGAGGAAGCCAGCTACACCCCGGACCTGATGGTGCAGAACGGCCAGATCGCCGGTACCAGCGGCAAGCCGACCGCCGGCGACTACAAGCTGGACGAGGTCTATCTGGAACTGCAGGTGCCGCTGCTGGCGGATCTGCCGTTCGTGCGCGAGCTGTCGATGGACGTGGCCGGTCGCTATTCGGACTACAACAACTTCGGTGGCACCACCAACGGCAAGTTCGGCCTGAAGTGGAAGCCGGTCGACGAGCTGCTGGTACGCGCCACCTACGGCACCGGCTTCCGTGCGCCGACCGTGGACGACCTGTACGGCGGCACGGTCACCACCCGTGACCGCATCACCGATCCGTGCGACCGCGCCTTCGGCGCCGCCGCGCGCAATGCCGAGGTCGCCGCCCGCTGCACCGCGGCCGGCCTGGGCAACGACTTCCGCCAGAAGACCGGTGACGGCGAACTGGCCACCACCTCCGGCGTACAGGCCGTGACCGACTTCACCTCCGGCTCCAACCCGGAGCTGAAGCCGGAAACCGCCAAGACCTGGACCGTGGGCCTGGTCTACAGCCCGGACTTCGTATCCGGCCTGGACCTGAGCCTGGACTGGTGGAAGATCCGCATCGACAACGTGATCGTTGGCGAGTCGGCCACCGACATCCTCAACCAGTGCTACGTGCAGGGCATCACCTCGGCCTGCAGCCGCTTCACCCGCTACACCTCGGGCACCAACAAGGGCCAGGTCAGCGGCATGAACCGTTCGTTGAACAACGCCGGTTACCAGGAAACCGCCGGCTACGACGTGGGCATCCGCTACCGCCTGCCGGAACTGGCGATCGGCCAGGTCTCGCTGCGCTGGAACACCACCTATGTGGACTACCTGTCGCGCAAGAGCGACAACGAAGCCACCACCCCGGTCGACCAGTACACCGGTTGGGGCGGCAACTTCCGCGTGCGTTCGAACCTCACCGCCGACTGGCAGTACGGTGATCTGGGCGTGAGCTGGACCACCCGCTACTACTCCAGCATGAAGGAGAAGTGCTCCTACGATCTGGACGGTGGCCCGGAGTGCAACCTGCCCGACTTCCAGTCGCCGTACACGGACATGCAGCCGAGCAAGCAGGTCGGTTCCAACACCTTTCACGACCTGCAGGTCCGTTATGCGCTGCCGTGGGACGGCACTGTGTCGCTGGGCGTGAACAACGTGTTCGAGCACGCGGGCCCGATCATGTACAGCGGCCCGAACAGCAGCTTCACCTACTACGGTGGCTTCGACATCGGCCGTTTCATCTACATGAAGTACCAGCAGCGTTTCTGATCCACCGCGCTGTGAGTTGACGGAGCGGCGCCCTGCGGGGCGCCGTTTCCGTTTCAGCGGTGGCGCAGGCCGCGATGCCTCACGCCCGCGAACGGGCCCTGGTCGCGGCCCGCAGTCCGGCGAACGCGAACACCGCCAGACCCGCCCAGATCAGACCGAAGCCGACCAGCTGGCGGTGCTCGAACGCCTCACGGAACACCAGCACGCCGACCAGGAACTGCAGGGTGGGGGCGATGTACTGCAGCAGCCCGACCACCGTCAGCGGCACCCGCCGCACCCCGTAGGCGAAGGCGATCAGCGGGATCGCGCTGACCGCGCCGGCCAGCACCAGCAGCGCATCGTTGCCCCAGCCCCAGCCGGAGAGGAAGCCGCCGCCGTGGCCGCTCTCGGCCCACAGCACGTAAGCCAGCGCCGGCAGCACCATGAACAGGCTTTCCACGCCCAGCCCGGCCACCGCTTCGACCGCCACCAGCTTGCGGATCAACCCGTACAGACCGAAGGTGACCGACAAACCCAGCGCGATCCACGGCGGCCGCCCGCTTTGCCAGGTCAGCCAGGCCACGCCCAGCGCGGCCAGCGCCACCGCCAGCCACTGCAGCTTGCCCAGCCGTTCGCCCAGCACCACCACGCCCAGCACCACGCTCAGCAGCGGGTTGATGAAATAGCCCAGGCTGGTTTCCACCACGTGGCCGGCATTTACCGCCCAGATGTACAGGCTCCAGTTGGCACCGATCAGCAGGCTCGACAGGCCCAGCAGCCAGAACCGCCGTGGCGTGGCCCTGACCTCGCGCAGCCAGCCCCAGCCACGCACCAGACCCAGACCGCCCACCAGCAGCACCGCGCTCCAGACAATGCGGTGGGCGATGATCTGGAACGAGGGCACGTCCTTGAGCAGATGCCAGTACAGCGGGAACAGGCCCCAGATCACAAAGGCCAGGGTGACAGCGAGCAGGCCGTTGCGGTGGTCGCCGGTGGTGTTCATGCGCGGCGGATCCGGGCCAGGGTGATGACCACGACGCCGGCCAGGATCACCGCCATCGCACCGATATCGGCGCCGCTGAAACGCTCGTGCGCGATCCACGCGCCCAACGCCACGGCGATCACCGGATTGACGTAGGCATAGCTGCTGGCCAGCACCGGGCGCACGTTGTGCAGCAGCCAGACATAGGCGGTGAAGGCGATGATCGACCCGAACACGGTCAGGTAGCCCACCGACAGAACGCCCTGCAGCGTGGGCAGCGCGTCCATCCGCTCGCCGCGCAGCAGGCCGCCGGCCACCAGGATCACGCCGCCGCACAGCATCTGCCCGGCGGCGGTCATGAACGGCGATGGCAGGTCGCGTCCGCGCGACCAGATCGACCCGGCGGCCCAGCCCAGCGGGGCGATCAGCAGGAACACCAGTCCGTGCGGGGTGGCGGTCAGGCTGCTGCCGGCGTTGAGCCACAGCACCCCGGCAAAACCAATCGCGATGCCCAGCCATTCACCGCCGGTGGCCTTCTCGCCGCGCAAGGTGGAAAACAGTGCCATCCACAGCGGCACCGAGGCCACCGCCACCGCCGCCAGGCCCGAGGACACTTCGCGTTCTGCCATCACCACCATGCCGTTGCCCAGGAACAGCAGGCACACACCCATCACCGCCAGCGTCGCCCATTGCGCCCGGGTCGGGGCGGCCACACCGCGCCAGCGCAGCAAGGCATAGAGCACGCTGCCAGCCACCACGAAGCGCGCACCGGAGATCACCGACAACGGCGGCAGGCCGCTTTCCAGGGCCAGATGGATGCCCAGATAGGTCGAGCCCCAGACCACGTACACCAGCAGCAGGGCGAGGACGACAAGACCACCGCGCGGGGCGGGCCGTGCGGAAACGGGAGCGGACATGGGCAGAACCGGCGGGGGACCGCGCCATTTTAGGCCACCACCGGCCCCCCACTGCTACCGCTGCCGCAACGCCGGGTTGCAACAGCGGCGCAGGGATGGGCGATCAGCGCCGCGCCGCGTCGCTGGCCTCACGTGCGGCCTCGAACTCCGCGCCCGGCTGCCACTGCGGCCACTGCCGGCTGTTGGCCAGTTCCAGCCCCAGGTCGTAGACCAGCAGCGTGTCGGCGGCCAGCCCGCGTGCATCCCACTGCGGCGACCACGCATCGCAGGCCTGGTGGTAGCAGCTGGCGAAGTAGGCATCGCGCAGCGCGCGGCCGGCCGCCACGCCACCGTCGCGCTTGTCCAGCCCCGCCCCCACGGTGATCGCCGGCACGCCCTTGCGGGCGAAGGCGAAATGGTCGGCACGGTAGAAGAAACCGGCTTCCAGATTCGGATCGGGCGACCAATGGCGGCCACGCGCCTTGGCCACGCGGTCGATATCCTGCTCGAGCGAGACGCGGCCATTGCCCCAGGTGGCGATATCGGCGGTTTCCCCGTCCGGGCTGAACATCTCGATGTTCAACACCGCCGCGGTGGTTTCCAGCGGCGCCAGCGGATGGGCGGCGTAGTAGCTGGCCCCGAGCAGGCCTTTCTCCTCGGCGGTCAGCGCGATGAAGTACAGCGTGCGCTGCGGCCGTGGGCCGGCGGCGAACACCCGCCCCAGCTCCAGCAGCGCGGCCACGCCGGTGGCGTTGTCGATCGCGCCATGGCGCACGGTCTGGCCGCTGGCGTCGGGCTGGCCGATGCCGAACGCATCCCAGTGCGCGGAGAAGATCACCGATTCGTGCGGATGGCTCGCGCCTTCCAGCCTGGCCACCACGTTGCGGGTCACCACCGGCTCGCGCTTGAGTTTGAAGCTGGCCGACAGGCGCGCATCGCCCAGCGCCACCGGCCGGAAATCGGCGCGCATCGCCTTGCGCTTCTCGGCCTCGAAATCCAGCCCGGCAGCGGTGAACAGCTGCTCGGCCAGGTTGCGCTGCATCCAGCCACGCAGCGTGGTGTGCTGCGCCATCGCCTCGGCCTGGCTGCGCTGGATGTCAAACAGCGGCGAGGTGCCCGACGCCTTCACCGTCGCCCACGGATACGCCGCCGGAGCGGTCTCGTGCACGATCAGCACGCCTTCGGCGCCCCGGCGCGCGGCCTCCTCGAACTTGTAGGTCCAGCGGCCGTAGTAGGTGACCGCGCGGCCATCGAACGCCCCGGCCATATCGGCCTCGAAATCGGCGTCGTTGATCAGCACCACCGCGATCTTGCCGCGCAGGTCCAGGTCCTTGTAGTCGTCCCACTGGCGCTCGGGCGCAGTGATGCCGTAACCGACAAACACCAGCGGCGCATCGCGCACCTCCACGGCCGCCTGCGGGCGCAGGCTCTGCAGGGTCACGTCCTCGCCGTTGACCAGTTTCCGCGCCGTGCCACCGAGCCTCAGTTGCGCGGTGACCGGCCCGTCGACCTGCGCGCGCACCAGCGGCACGTTCTGCACCCAGCCCCCGTTTTCGCCGCCCGGCTGCAGACCCGACGCACGGAATTGCTCGACCAGATAGTCCACCGTGCGCTGTTCGCCGGCGCTGGCCGGCGCGCGGCCCTCGAATTCGTCCGAGGCCAACACCCGCACGTGCCGGGACAACGCTGCAGCATCGATGCCGCCGCCGGGAAGGTCGTTGGCCGCATGGGCGATGCCGCCGGCAAACAGGCACGACGACAACAGCAGAATGCGCATCGGATTCACAGCGGACACCAGCGTTCGACAGAGCGGCGATTCTATCGCGTGCGGTGTCTGTTTAATGAGGGGGCCACGCCACCGCGCAGATCGTTGATCGCCACAGCCGTGCACTGCACTGCACTCCAGCCCTCAGCGGCGGCCGCGGTCCAGCCAGCATTCCAGCCCCTGGGCATTGAGCTCGATATCCAGCCCGAGCACCTGCAACACCTGCACCTCGTCCAGGGTGCTGCCGTGCAGGCGCAGCCGCGCCACATACAGCGCGCCCAGCGCCTGTACCAGCAGCCGGTGGCGATCGGCGTGACCATCGCAGTGGCGGGCGATAGCCACCATCGCGTCGATCTGCGCGTGCAGCTCGGCCGCCAGTCGCGCCGGCTGCTCGACGCGGCCGTAGTGGGTCAGGTACATCGCCACCGGCGCGCGCGCCATCAGCCGCTCGATCGAGGCATGCAGCGCCTGCGGCTCGAACTGCACCGGCGAGGAGGTCGGAATGATGAACGGCCCGGCGTCAATGTCCAGTTCGCGATAGGACAGGCCGAAGGTGTCGCCGGTGAACCAGCTGCCGCTGGCCGCATCCCAGATGCAGTGGTGATGGCGGGCATGGCCGGGGGTGTCCACGCACAGCAGCTCACGCCCGGCCAGCGACACGCGGTGGCCATCCTCGGCTACCACCACGCGCGCGGCCGGCACCGGCACGATCGGCCCGTAGCTGCGCGCCACTTCCGCCTGGCCATAGACCGCGGTGGCACCGGCAATCAGCCGCGCCGGATCGATCATGTGCGCCGCGCCGCGCGGGTGCACCACCAGCTGCGCGTTGGGCAGGTGCTGCAGCAGCGCGCCGGCACCGCCGGCGTGGTCCAGATGCACATGGGTGAGGATCAGCCAGTCGATATCGGCCGGCTGCAGCCCGGCCCCGTGCACCGCGGCCAGCAGGCTCGGCAGCGAATGCGTGGTGCCGCAATCGATGAACGCGCCGCGTCCCCCGTGCACAAGCAGATAGGCCGCATCGAAATGATCGCGCTGGAACGCGGTGTCGATGGTGTGGATGCCAGGGTCGACGGACATCGGGCAGCTCCGGGAAGGCGATCTTCGATCCTGCCAGCCGTTGCCGGCCGCTTCCACTGCACCTTGGTCGCAGCCGCCGGATTCAGTACATGAGCACCCGCGGGCGCAGCAGCAGCGCCAGCACCATCACCGCCAGGAAGCCGCCATAGGCGTACAGCACCGCCAGGATCTGCTTCCACAGGCCCGCGGCCCCTTCCGCCGCGCCCACCCGGTAACCCCACAGCATGAAGCCGGTGCTGACCAGCAAGGCCAGCCCCAGCATCACGGCATCGAACAGCCTGCGGGCGCGATGCCGCGGCTGGCGCGGAAACCACCAATACAGCGCGCCCACCACACAGAACCAGGGAAAGAACAACAACAACGACAACCAGGCCATCGACGTGCTCCTTCCAGGTAACGGGTCAATCCTTGGCGGCGGCCTCGCGCAGCGCGGCCAGCGCGGCCAGCACCGGCTCCACTTCGCCTTCGACCTTGAACAGCTCGCTCTGCAGCGCATCGCCCTGCTCGGCCTGCTTGAGCACGGCGATCAGCTGGCCGGCATCGCGCGGCGAGTCGAAGCCTTCGCTCTGGATCAGCAGCTGGCCGTCGCCATCGAGCAGCTTGAAGTAGAAGCGGCCGTCCTTCTCGCGGTACTGCTTGAACAACGGCAGCGCCACCTTGGCCACCGCTTCGGCTTTCGCCGTCTGGCCGATGGTGGACAGGTCGCGCAGGCCCACCGCTTCGCGCAGCTGCTTGAGCAGCGGAATGGCGAACTGCTCGCGCAGCTGCTGGCCGCGCTGGCGCAGCAGCGCCTCGATCTTGGCCGGCTCGGCCATCAGCGCGTTGTAGCGCTCGCGCAGCGGCGCCAGCTCGGCGTCCATGCGTTCGAACACCTGCGCCTTGGCCTCGCCCCAGGCGATGCCGTCTGCGAACGCCTGGGCGAACACGGCGGTCTGCTCGGCGCTGGCGAAGGCCTGGTACATCTGGAACAGCGCCGAGCCCTCGGTGCTCTTGGGCTCGCCCGGCGCACGCGAATCGGTCAGCACCGAGAACACAAGTTTCTTCAGCTCCTCGCGCGGGGCGAACAGCGGAATCACGTTGTCGTAGCTCTTGCTCATCTTACGGCCGTCCAGGCCCGGCAAGGTGGCCACCGCCTCGTCGATCACCGCCTCGGGCAGCACGAAGTAGTCCTTGCCGTAGACATGGTTGAAGCGCTGGCCGAAGTCGCGCGCCATCTCGATGTGCTGGATCTGGTCGCGGCCGACCGGCACCTTGTTGGCACCGAACACCAGGATGTCGGCGGCCATCAGCACCGGGTACATGTACAGGCCGGCGGTGACACCGGCGTCCTCGTCGACGCCTTCCTCGCGGTTCCTGTCCACCGCCGCCTTGTAGGCGTGGGCGCGATTGAGCAGGCCCTTGCTGGCGACCGTGGTCAGGTACCAGGTCAGCTCGGTGATTTCCGGAATATCGCTCTGCCGGTAGAACCACACCTTGTCCGGGTCCAGCCCCGCGGCCAGCCAGCTGGCGGCGATCTCCAAGGTGGAGCGCTGCACGCGCAGTGGCTCCTGGGTGTTGATCAGGCTGTGCAGGTCGGCCAGGAAGAAGAAGCTTTCCGTGTCGGCAGCGCGGCTGGCGGCGATGGCCGGGCGGATCGCCCCCAGGTAATTGCCGATGTGCGGGGTGCCGGAGGGCTTGATGCCGGTAAGGACGCGGGTAGTCATGAACGCAAGGGTGACAGAGGAATGAACCCGGCCAGTGTAACCCCGCCGATCCCCGTCGCCGCCTCCATCCGCGTGTTCGACGGGCCCCGGCAGCCGGCCATACACGGCCTGTGCGCCCGCGTGTTGTGCGGCATCGCGCCCTGTGGGGCTCCTGTCCGCGGCGGACCGGGAGGCGAGCCGCCCCGCCTGATGCGGGACTTCGTACGTGCCGCGAGCGGCCGCACCGGCATCCCATCGCCGGTAATTCCTTCCGGAGGTCCAGTACCGATCAACGCACCCCCACACCTGCCCTGCGTGCCCTTACAGGAAGGGCCGCATCGCTGCGGCCCTTCTTCAATCACCTGCGCGAAGGCGCTCAGTGGTAATCCGGATATTCCTTGTGCAGGGCCTTTTCGAAATCACGCACCTCGCTCTCAGCGCGATCCTTGGCCCAGCCATAACGTTCCTGCAGGCGCCCGCTCAGATATTCGGCGTTGCCTTCGGCCACCTTCATGTCGTCATCGGTGATGTCGCCCCACTTGGCCTGCACCTTGCCCTTGAGCTGGGTCCACTTGCCGGAAATGATGTCTTTATTCATTACGTTGCTCCTTTCGGGGGATACGCGGTTGGTTCGCGTGGGACCACCATGGCAGCGACGATGTTGGCATCAGGTCCACGCTTCGTTGGCCCATGCTGATGTCGGTGAACGATGCTTCAGCTTCAACGTCTGACCTCGTATAACGCAACAAGGCCGGCAGTGCCGGCCTTGTTGCTTGAACTCGAACAGGTACCTGCCCGATCAATGACCCTTGGCAGCATCCTCGACCTTCTCACCGGCCTTCTGCACATCCTTGCCGGCACCGGCAACCGTGTTGCAGGCCGACAGCATCGCCACCGAGAACATCGACACCAGCACCAGAGCAACCAGACGCTTCATGTTTTTCTCCTGTTGTGAGTAGACACCCAAGTCTTGCCGCAAAGCACTGCCGTCAGCACTTGCCGTCACTGCAATCGCCGGCCTTGTCTTCCACCTTCTCTCCCGCCTTCTGCATATCCTTGCCGGCACCGGCAACGGTGTTGCAGCCACTGAGCATTCCGACCGAAAACAGCCCCAGCAGGGCCAACATCAGCACTCGCTTCATCCGACTTCTCCTTTGCATCTGGCGGGAGCCGGCGGCGGACATCCGCAGCCGACCTGCCCGCAGGTGGAGGTGAATCTGGCGAGTGCGCTGTGCAGTGGGCGTGAACAGCGGCCCGGTACGTTCAGGCTCAGCCCCGCATCAGCGTGGACTTTCCGAACAGGCTTTCCACCAGATCCACCGCCAGCTCGGCGGTCTTGTTGTGGTGATCCAGCAAGGGATTGAGCTCGACGATGTCCAGCGATCCCATCAGACCGGTGTCGGCGATCATTTCCATCACCAGCTGTGCTTCACGATAGTTGGGACCACCGGGCACCGTGGTGCCCACGCCGGGCGCGATGCTCGGATCCAGGAAATCCACATCGAAACTGACATGCAGGTGGGTATTGTCGTCGATGCCGGCCAATGCCTGCTGCAGGGTGCGCTTCATCCCGGTCTCATCGATATAGCGCATGTCATAGACATCGACGTGGTGCTGCTTGATCAGGCGCTTTTCCTCGGCATCCACCGAACGGATGCCGATCTGTCGCACCTGCTGCGGCGAGAGCGCCGGCGCATTCCCTCCCAGCCGGGTCAACGCATCCGGCCCCAGTCCGCACAGGCAGGCCACCGGCATGCCGTGGATGTTGCCCGAGGGCGTGACCTCGGAGGTGTTGAAATCCGAATGCGCATCCAGCCACAGCACGCGCAGCTGTTTGCCCTGCTCGCGGCACCAGCGTGCCACCGCGGTGATCGAGCCGATGCCCAGGCAATGATCGCCACCGAGCATGATCGGCAGGCGTCCATCGGCCAGTTCGGCGTAGGTCGCCTCCATCAGCGCCCTGTTCCAGGCCACAACTTCATCCAGATGCCGGTAGCCGTGCACCGGCCCGCTCCAGGGATTGCGCGGGCCCTGCAGATTACCCAAATCACGCACCTCCACACCGCGCGCGACCAGGGCCTCCGGCAAGCCTGCAATGCGCAGCGCCTCGGGCCCCAGACGGGCTCCGCGATGGCCGGCCCCCACATCCGTGGGTACCCCGATCAGCGACACGGGACGAAAAACGGCCATACCGATACCTCCATTGCAAATCAGCGCAGTCTAGCGAGCAGCCGCACGAACGCCTCGCGGCAGCGCAGCAGGAGGCAAACGGAAGGGAAGGGTGGTGCCGCTTATCCGAATCGAACGGATGACCTACTGTTTACAAGACAGTTGCTCTACCAACTGAGCTAAAGCGGCAAGATTGTGCGTCCGGCGAGCCATTGCAGCCGCGCGGACAGTTTACGCCATCACAGCGCGCAAACCCGCCGGATCACTGGACCGGCGGGGCGCCATTCTAGCGTAGCCGGGTGCAATCCAGCGATTGTTGTTGCGCCGCGCCGCTGCGCTGCGCCAGCACCGCGGGGCTGGAGCCTGCCGCCACGGCCGCATCTATCCACCAGCTGGGCGGCATTTCACTGCCATTGGCGACCAGCCTGGCCGGAAACCCCGCTGCCGTCAGCGCCGCCTGGCGGCGCTCGGCGCCTTCGCGATTGCGGTACTGGCCCAGCGCCACCGCATTGGCATCATCCCCTTGGGCGATGATGAAGTAGTCACTGAAGCCGGCCTCGACGATGCGCTTGACGGTGGCCTGGGCCTCATCGCGGGTGGCCGCTGCCGGGATCAGCACGCGATAACCGGATGCCGCCTTGCCCGGCACCTCACGTAGTCGCGCGCGTTCGGCCACCTCCCCCAGCCTGGACAGCGCCCCCTGCGCCTGGGCCTGGGCGGTGAACGGCCCCAGACTCAGACATTGCGCCGGTGCCCGGGCTTCAGGCGTGGCCGGTGCGGGTGCAGAAGCGGCAACAGCGGGCGGGGCAACCGCCGCCGGTACTGCGTTCGCGGCGGCAACCGGCGCGGGCTCGGACGGGCTGGGCGCGACCTCCGCAACAGGCGCGGCAGCCGGGGGTACCGCCGGCGTGGGCAGCAGCTCGAGCGAGGCCACGCCCGGCTCGTTATCGGCAGGCAGTGGCGCGGTCGCTGACCGCGGCGTCATCCACCACAGCGCGACCCCCACGTTGAGGATGGCCAGTACGACAATCAGGAAGCGCATCAACATGGGCCGATCCTAACGTTCCAGCACGGGCTGATGCACGGCCCAGCGTGCCAGTCCGTCCAGCACCAGTGCCGGGCGGTACTCGGCTGGCGGCAGCAATGGCAGCAACGGCGCCGCCCCGCCGCCATGCACCAGCAACTGCGGCGGCACGCCGAGCAGCTCCGCGCCAAGGCGCAGGCTGCGCTCCACCAGCGCCACGGCAGCCCCGTCACAGCCCGATGCCAGGGCGTCGGCCGTATCGCTGGCGAACTCGGCGTAGTCACCGCCACTGGCCGGCAACTGCGCCGCACGGGCATGCAGGGCCTGCCGCATCACCGTCGGCGAGGCACCGATCCGGCCACCGCGGTGCAGCCCATCGCCATCCATGAGATCGATCGTCAGTGCGGTTCCAACCCCCACCACCAGTACCGGCTGGCGCGCACGCGCGGCGGCCAACAGGGCGAGAAAACGGTCCACGCCGAACTTTTCCGGACGCGCATAGGCAATGCGCACACCGGCACATTCGACCTGCGTGCGCGCCACCTGTACCCGCGCGAAGCGGGCGTCCAGCACCGTCATCACCTCGGCCGTCAGCGTGCTGGCCGCCACGCTGGCGACCCACGCGGTATCGCCCCGTGGCAGCGCCTGCAGCGCGGAGGCGGTCATCGCCTCGGCACCGTGCGCCCAGGCCTGTACCGGACCCACGCCGCCCTCCACCAGCGGCGCGAACTTGAACCGCGAATTGCCCAGATCGAACAACCAGTCGCTCATGCCGCCCTCACGCTGACTTCGCCGGCATGGAAGCAGGTTTCCCGCCCGTCGATGCGCACCCGCAGCGCGCCATCCTCGGCCAGTCCGCAGGCGTGCCCCTCATGCAGCACGCCGGCCTCCTCGATCCGCACCACACGTCCGGCCAGCACGTCCATCGCCGCATAACGCGGCAGGAACGGCGCCAGACCCTGCTGTTCGAACAATTCCAGCGCCGGCAGCAGTCGCGACAGCAGCGCGGCGACCACCGCATTGCGCGAGACCGCCGCGGGGCCGAGCGTTTGCAGATCGATCCACGGCTGTCCGATATCCGCGGCCACGGCCGGGGGCATATGCACGTTCAAGCCCAGTCCGATCACCGCGCGCGCCGGACCGGCAAACTCGCCACCGCCCTCCACCAGCAGGCCGCCGAGCTTGCGTCCGTCCACCATCACATCGTTGGGCCACTTCAGGCCGGCACCGGTGAACCCCAGGGCATGCAGCGCCTCCACCGTGGCCACGCCCATCGCCAGGCTCAACCCGCCCATCCGCGACAGGCCTCCGGGAAACGCGCGCGACAGCGACAGGTACACATGGGCGGCCAAGGGCGAGGCCCAATGCCGGCCGCGCCGTCCACGGCCACCGGTCTGGCGCTCGGCCAGCAGCACCTCCACCCCGCGCCCAGGCGCGCTGCGTTGCAGCAATTCGCTGTTGGTCGAGGCCACGGTCCAGCCCACATGCAGATCCGCCAGCAGATTCACCACGTCCGGCGCCAACGCCGCGCGGATCGCCGCGGCCGACAGCAGCTCCACCGGACGTTCAAGCCGGTAGCCGTCGCCCGCGCGGCCGTCAATCGCCACGCCCGCCGCGCGCAGGCCCTGGATACGCTTCCAGACTGCGGCCCGGGTCTGCCCCAGCTCGCGGGCCAGCGCATCGCCGGAAAGGGGCCCGGCCCCCAGCTTGGCCAGCAGTTCGCGGTCATCCACGGCAGCTATTCCTCAAAACAATCGACGAAATTATGCGGGATGCCCGGCAGGGCGCCCAGCACACGGACCAATTCAGGCAAAAAAGCAGGCTAGAATCGGGAGCTCGCCCGCTCTGGATGTTGTCGATGCGCCACCTCGCACATTGCCTGATCCTGTTGTTGACGCCGGTTGCAGCGCAGGCCTCCGAAGCGCTCAATGGCTCCAGCAACACCGGCTGCACCTACGCTCCCAGCGAAGTGGAGCGGGTTGCAGTGCCAGCGGCATCGGTGAATCTGGCCAGCGGCGCGCCAGCGCCGGCGACAAAGCGCACCACACCGCCGGCCGGCGGTGGCAGCGATGAGGAAATCATCCCCCGCCTGCGCGCACCGAAGTGGCACCGCCTGCTGCCGGGCATGTTCCGCTGATCCCTGGATTCGGGCGCTGGTGGCAACGCCCGCCACCTCCGGTTGATGACGCGCTTTGGCTGCAGGTCCGCGAGGCTTGCCCGTGGGTGCGGCCGCTTGTCCCGCAACGCGAGCGCCGCCTGCGCGAGCTGGTCGCGCGGTTCCTGCAGCGGAAAACCATCACCGCGGTCGCCGGGCTGGAACTGGATCCGGCCCAGCGCCTGCTGCTGGCCACGCTGTGCTGCGTGCCACTGATCGAGTTCGGTGCCGAAGGCCTGCACGGCTGGTCCGAACTGGTGGTCTATCCCGATGCGTTCCGGGTGCGCCGCAGCCATCTGGACGCGGCCGGCATCCTGCACGAATGGGATGACGAACTGATCGGCGAGGCGTGGGACAGCGGTCCGCTGATCCTGTCCTGGGCCGATGTGCAGGCCGATATCGCCGATCCGCAGGCCGGGTTCTGCGTGGCCGTGCACGAGATGGCGCACAAGATCGACCTGCTCGATGGCGCGATGGACGGCACGCCGCCGCTGCCGCGGGAGTGGCAGAAGCAGTGGGCGCGCGATTTCCAGCAGTGCTATGACCGTTTCTGCCGGCAGGTGGACAACGGCGAGGACACCGCTCTGGATCCGTATGCGGCCGAGGCCCCGGAGGAGTTCTTTGCGGTCGTCAGCGAGTACCACTTCTCCGCACCGCAACTGCTGGAGCAGGCGATGCCGGCTGTGGCCGCACACCTGCGCCGCTTCTATGGCCCGTCGCCGTTTGCCGACGTGCTCGCCGCCCTCGACGGCGCCTGAACCTCACAGCCCCGGCGGCAGCGTCACTTCGAAACGGGCCCCGCCCAGCTCGGCCGAACGCTTGACTTGCAGTTCGCCGCGATAGTCCTTGATCAGGTCCTGCACGATCGACAGGCCGATGCCATGGCCCTGTACCCGCTCGTCACCGCGTACTCCGCGCTGCAGCACCTTGGCGATATTCTCCTCGGCGATACCCGGGCCATCATCGTCCACCGCCAGCTGCAGGCCGGCGCGGCGTCCCGGCGCGGCGGGGATCGGTTTGGCAGTCAGCAGCACGCTGCGGCGCGCCCACTTGAACGCGTTCTCCAGCAGGTTGCCGAGCAACTCCTGCAGATCGCCCGGCTCGCCGTAGAAATTCACGCCCGGGGCGATATCGAACTCGCACAGCACGCCCTTGCTGGCATAGATCTTCTCCAGTCCCGGCACGATGTCTTCGGCGGTGGCCTCGATCGGCACCGGCGCGGAAAACAGCTTGTGGCCCGAAGAGGCCGCCCGGGCCAGCTGATAGGACACCAGGTTGTTCATGCGCTGCAGCTGCACGTCCAGCTCCTCGCGCAGCGCGGCGTCGTCGGCACCACTGTCCAGCTGCGTGCGCAGCACCGCGATCGGTGTCTTCAGGCTGTGCGCCAGATCGGCCAGCGTATTGCGCTGGCGGTCCAGGTTCTCGCGCTCGCTTTCAATGAAGGCGTTGATGCTTTCGGTCAGCGGCTCCAGCTCACGCGGATGCCGTTCACTCATGCGGGCGCGCTCGCCGCGCTGCACCTTGGTCAACTCGTTGATCACGCGCTTGAGCGGGCGCAGGCTCCACTGCAGCACCAGGGTCTGCAGCAGCAGCAGGATCAGGCCGGTGACACCGAGCCAGAACCACACCGCGCCGCGGAACACCCGCAGCTGCGCACCCAGCGCGCGCGAATCTTCCAGCACATAGATGGTGTAGGGAAACTCGGCTTCCGGCGCGCCGTCACCGCCCCAGACCAGCCCCAGCCCGTAGCGATAGACCTCGCCGGGCGTGCCGTCGATCTGGGTCATCGGCAGCGGCCCTTCAAACACCTCCTGCCGGGGATCAAGCAGATGGCCACTGACTTCCGGCAGGATCGGCCCTTCGGCGGACATGGAATTGCCATGGTCGCCGGGCATCACCACCTGCAGGTACAGGCCGCTGCCGGGCACATCGAAGCGCGGATCCGGCGGCTGCTCGCGGATATACAGCGAGCCGTCGCGGGTGAAGTCGATGCCACCGGCATAGGCGGTGGCATAGTTTTTCAGGCGCTCCCGCAGATTGGCCCGCGCAGTGTCGGCGAAGGCCGCATCCAGCGCGTAGCCGGCCAACGCCAAGAACGCGATCAGCCCCACCGACGCGGCCAGCAGCTGGCGCGCCTGCAAAGAACGAGGCCGCCAACGCTTCAACAGCCACTGACGGCCCGTCATATCGCACCGCCCCTGACGGGGCTCAGCCTTCGTTACGCGGAATCGCGAACCGGTAACCGCGACCACGCACGGTTTCGATCGGCTTGAGTTCGCCGTCCGGATCGAGCTTCTTGCGCAGACGGCCGATGAACACTTCCAGCACGTTCGAATCGCGATCGAAATCCTGCTGGTAGATGTGCTCGGTCAGGTCCGCCTTCGACACCAGCTCGCCGGCATGCATCATCAGGTACTCGAGCACCTTGTATTCGTAGCTGGTCAGATCGACATTGCTGCCGCTGACACTGACGGTCTGTGCCGCCAGATCCAGGGCCACCGGGCCACATTCCAGGGTCGGCTTGGACCAGCCGGCGGCGCGGCGCAGCAACGCGTTGACACGCGCCAGCAGCTCTTCGACATGGAACGGCTTGACCAGGTAGTCGTCGGCGCCCTGCTTCAGGCCCTCGACCTTGTCCTGCCAGCTCGACCGCGCGGTCAGGATCAGCACCGGAAACTTCTTGCCCTCGTCACGCAGCGCCTTGATCAGCTCCATGCCCGACATCTTGGGCAGGCCGAGATCGATGATGCCCACGTCGAACGGGACTTCGCGGCCCATGTACAGGCCTTCCTCGCCATCCTGCGCCGCATCCACCGCGAAGCCTTCGCGCTTGAGGCGGGCTGCCAGGGTCTCCCGCAGCGGGGCTTCGTCTTCGACCAGAAGGATACGCATGAACTCTCCCTAGTAACTTGGGCCGGCTGTGGGCCAGCATTTTGATGCGGAACGCGGGCGATTATCGCTGTTCAGGAGTTATCGCCGCGTGGTGGCGGATCGGCCCGGCGCGAACCGCGCGGGACCGGCGGCGAGGGATCGTCCATATAACGCACCCGGCCGCGGTCATCCATGTATTTGACGCGATTGATATCGCGGCCATCGTAGGGCACGCGCTCGGCACCGAGAATGCGGCCACCGGTTTCGCGCTGCACACGACGCACCGCGTCGGACAGCGAGCGGCCATTGGCCTGCATCCGGGGGGCGTTGCGGGCCAATCCGGCCTCGTTGTTGGCGCCGCGCGCCTCCGGGCGCTGTTCCTGTGCCGCGGCCGGCGCCACGACCGCACCGGCGGCAGCCAGGGCTGCAGCAACGACGAGGGGGAAAACATGACGGCTGGCCGGAAGCATGCGGTGATCCTATCGGACTGCGACGGAACGTTCAAAAATCGTGAATCGCGGGTCCAGAAAAACTTCCAGGGAGCTCACGAAATCGAGGCAAATAATTGATTTTTAGGGGTGAATCCGATCTGAACTCGTCCCCGCCTCCACCGGCCCCGTTCAGCTAGATGACCGCACCAACACCACTTCCAAGGTCATGCGGCGCGGGCGGCCTGTTCGCGGGTCACCTGCAACGCTTGTTCGATCAGCGCCCAGTCCGCGCCCGGACGGTGTGCGTCTTCGCTCAGCACCTGGCGGAAACCGCGGCCACCGGGCTGGCCGTGGAACAGCCCGAGCAGGTGGCGGGTGATGTGCTTGAGCGCCAGTCCTCGCTCGAGCTGGGCCTCGATATACGGACGGAAGGCGGTGAGCAGCTCTTCCCGCGGACGCAAGGCCATGCCGGTCTGCGCCGCCTCCAGCGCGTGCAGCACATAGGGCTCGTGATAGGCCGCGCGCCCCAGCATCACCCCATCGACCTGCGCCAGCTGCGCCTGCGCGGCCTCGACCGTGGCGATGCCGCCGTTGAGCACCACCGGCAACGCCGGACGCTCCTGCTTGAGCCGGTACGCCCACTCGTAGCGCAGCGGCGGAATCTCGCGGTTCTCCTTCGGCGACAGGCCCTTGAGCCAGGCGTTGCGCGCGTGCACTACGACCATCGCCGCGCCGGCGGCGACCTGCCGGTCGACGAAGGCGGCGAACACCGCGTAGTCGTTGTCCTCGTCCACGCCCAGCCGGCACTTCACCGTGATGGGAATCTCCACCGCCGCGACCATCGCCGCAACGCAATCGGCCACCAGCTCCGGTTCGCGCATCAGGCAGGCGCCAAACCGCCCGGCCTGCACCCGGTCCGACGGGCAGCCGCAGTTGAGGTTGACCTCGTCATAGCCCCAGTCGGCGGCAATGCGCGCGGCCTGCGCCAGCAGCGCCGGTTCGCTGCCTCCCAGCTGCAGCGCCAGCGGCTGTTCGCTGCCATCGAAGCCCAGCAGACGCTCGCGATCCCCATGGATCACCGCATTGGCATGCACCATCTCGGTATACAGCCGTGCACCCGGCGCCAGCAGCCGGTGGAAAGCACGGCAATGACGATCGGTCCAGTCCATCATCGGGGCGACACATAGCCTTATCCCCTCCAGAACGTAAGGCCTGCGGGGCTTTTCGCCAGATATGGCGTGGGATTCGGTTTGCTGCATTGCTATCGTAT